>NZ_JEMF01000028.1 GCF_000591415.1 Cobetia crustatorum
TGATCCAAGTCATTGATTGTTGCGGTGCAATACGGGTTTTGCCGTTAGCCATCGCGGTCACACAACGCTATGCTCTAGACATCTCGTTGCGCCCTGTCGAGCGTCCCGAGTGCCCTCCCCTCAGCCATGCCGGGCGTGTGGAGGACCACCCCGCCTTTGGGCGGGGTTTTTTGTGCCTGTCTGTCACGTGCGTCTGCTTCCACATGACCTGTCGCATCAGAGAGTGTCAGAAGACATCAGCGCGATTCAGAGGCCTCAGACTTGCGAGCCTGATAGACACAGAAACCCCGCCAATTGGCGGGGTTTCTGTGTCTATCGCTTACCTGAATGGGCGTGATGTGCTGATCAGTTGCGCTCGATCATCGCAGTCAGGTCCTCAGCGACCGGATCCAGCACCTGCGGCCAGGAGAGATACGGCACGGCAGCGCGGCCATTGACCATCACCGCAAAGGCACCCCAACGACCATTCTGGGTCCGGAAATACCCCGAGATCGCACGCACTGGCACCGGCTGGTTCAAAGTCCCTGTCTTGACCATCACATGATTACGGAAAGTCTCGCTGCCACGACGAATAAAGCGCATCGGGCCGTTGGTCGGCGCCTGCATACCCGCCACGAACGTGGGGAATAGCGCCGGACGGTGATACATGCTGTCGAGCAGTGCAATGAGGCCATTCACGCTGGTGCGGTTCTGGGATGTCAGTCCGCTGCCGGAGTACATGGTCAGCGGACCATGATTCGGGATCGCACTGGCGAAAGTCTCCAGCTTGGCGCCACCCTGGCGCAGGGTCGCCTGACTACCGCCGACCAGCGCCAGCGTCAGCTGGTCCGCCATGAAGTTGTTGGAGTAGTTGAGCATGCGCGTCAGCAGCTCCTGCATCGGCTTGCCTTCGACACTGCCCAGCTGTACAGCACTGGACGGCGGTGCGGTAGAGGTCAGATCGACTCCGCCCGTCACGCTGATGCCGGCACGCGTCAGCATGTCGCGCATCAGGTACCCGGTATAAAGCGCAGGATTCGAGACCGCACGATAGATGCTGCGCGGCTGGCTATCGGCAGCAATCGTACCGCTGACGACCAGGGTATCGCGGCCGTTAGTGGTCGTGCGACGCGCATTGATGGCGTTCTTGCCGCCAGCCGCCACGGTAGTGACCTGATTGTCGAACGTCTCGGACGGCTGCGTCATATCGCAGCTGGCCAAGCGTGCAGGTGCCTGACTACCCACACCGGGCAACACCTTCACACACCAGCTGGCATAGTTGCTGGCGGCAGATGACAACAACGCATCATAGGCATTGCTGGAGCGACGCGACGCGTTGCAACGGTCCGTACTGATGCAAGGCACCGGACCAAAGCGCCACTGGCTGACCAGCAGGCGGCCATTGACACGACGGATGCCGCGGAAGCGCAGCTCTTCTGTCAGACGCCATAATTCCTCACTGGTCAGCGCGGGATCACCACTACCTTCCAACACCAGGTCGCCGTTCAGCACGCCGTCACTGATGGTGCCGGTGCTGCGTAGGCGCGTGGAAAAACGATACTGCGGCCCGAAGCGATCAAGGGCTGCGCCGGCAATATAGAGTTTGGAGAGTGATGCCGGTGTGAGCTGCAGTGCAGGGCTGATCGATGCCAATGTCTCACCGGTATCCAGCATGCGCGCTTGAGCACTCACGATGAAGCCCTTGTCAGCGAGGCGAGCCAAGTTATCAAAGCCTGCCGCGTACGTCTGGCCTGCCGCAAACAACGCGGCCCCCGTGCCCAACGTCAGAGTTAGCCAGCGCAACGGGCGCGCGAGACGGCGGGACAGAGTGCGTGCCGGTGCGACAAATACCGGCAGCATTGCACGAGGCAGCGCAGAGGAAAGTACAGAGGGGAGTAAGGGCATGAGGCATCCAGTGACGTCGTCGGTGAGCATCCATGTCACAGCCGTGATGGCGCCGTGATGCCCCTAGCTTAATGAGGAGTGGCGCTAGAAAACAGATGCAGGACAGCGACACCGCCCACAATCATCGCCAAACCCAGGATGGCAGGCAGGTCCGGCATCTCTCGATAGACCACTGCACCGAAGAGTGTCACTAGCACGATGCCCAAGCCAGACCACACCGCATAGGTGACGCCCAGCGGTAAATCACGCAGCACCAGCGTCAACAGATAGAACGCGATCCCGTAGCCCACGATCACGATCACGCTGGGCCCGAGTCGCGAAAAAGATTCGGAGGCCTTTAGCGCGCTGGTCGCAATGACCTCGGCAAGAATCGCCAATGCCAGAAATACGTAGCTCATTGATTAGCCTCATGTTCAGCATCGCCATGTTGATGCGCTTCGCGTGCGGCATTGCGCGCCAACAGGCGCTCCATGACGGCATCGAATATCGGATTGAAGATCATCGCCCAGACCAGGAAGAAGGCGACGAAGCCCAGGTCCAGCAATAATGCCTGCCACAGACCCATGTCGAGCCACGCTGCCACGATGAAGACCGTCGCCAGCACCAATCCGAACTCAAAGCCCAATGCCTGCGCTATCCGTTGAGCGATGCTCCGCTTGCGCGTCGGCACCCAACGATCAAACATCCAGTTCCACAGTGTGCTCCAGAACACTGCCAGAGTGGACATGACCACCACCAGTGATCCCATGCTGGCAAGGTCATGCCCGGTGACCAGACTGGATAGCGGCGCCACAATCAGAATGCCCCCCAACTCCAGTAGACCTGCCTGTATCAAACGCTCTTTCTTGGAACGCATTATCAGTACTCCTCTCGACGACTCGCGCCCCACGCTACTTGATGGCAACGTCGCGCTGATATGGGAGGTATTCTAAAGCGTAAAAAGATAGATAAAAGTTAGTATCCATCTGATTATCAGATGATACTAGGGGAGAACGACTCAATGCACTGGACACTGGAACAGCTGATGACGTTTCGCTGCGTCGTCGAAACAGGGTCTTTCTCAGCCGCGGCACGGCGGCTAGGGCGCGCCCAATCTGCCGTCAGTACTGCCATCGCCAATCTGGAACTGGATCTGGGGTGTGAGCTGTTTGATCGTGGCCCACGCACACCCTGCCTGACGCCTGCTGGCGAGGCACTGCTGCATGAAGCGGATAGTGTGCTGGCACAATGCCAACGCCTGGAAGCACGCGCACGCACCCTGAGTCAGGGCCAGGAAGCTAGCCTGACGCTCGCAATAGATGAAGCGCTGGTGGAAATGCCACCGGTAATGGCAGTACTCGAGCAGATGGCGGTGCACTACCCGACCCTGACGCTGACATTACTCAACGGTGCTCAGGATGAGGTTGCACTCTGGGTCGAGCAGCATCGCGCCAACCTCGGCATTCTGTTCCGCCAGCCATTGAACTCCATGTTGCTGGAACGCGAGCCACTCGGTCGGCTGGAGCAGGTGCTGATCGTGTCGAAGGACCACCCATTGGCTCAGATTGGTACCCCAACCCACAGTGATCTGGCCAGCTATCGGCAATTGATGATCGCGCAGCGCCAGCTGCTGGGGGGCGAGCTGGGCAATACGTGCCCTCAGTCGCAGCGTTTCTGGCAACTCAACAGCTTCTATGCGATGGCAGAGCTCACCACCCGAGGGCTGGGCTGGGCGCAGGTGCCACATCACATTGCCCATTACCCGCCATTCCGGCAGCGCTTGACGATGCTGGACGCGAGTCATCTCGGTGCCATTGCCGATATCGATATCGAGTTGATCTCGCGCCGCGATAGCCCACGTGGCCCTGCCGCCAGCTGGCTCCGCCAGTCACTACGCAGCGCCTTCAGAGATAGCCATGCGGCCATCGCCAAACAGAACGCGCCGACGGAATAGGCCGTCAGCACGAAAGTGAGGCAAAAAAGATGAAGGTAATGACGATGAAGGAGTGACACAGATCAAACCTGCAACGGATAACGCTCAGGCGTGTGCTCAAGCTGACACTCGAGCCGCCACAGCGTCTGGCCGGACTCATGGTACTTGCGCTCAAAATGCGTCAGGTAATCGCCTTCAGGTACAAAAGGCGCCGCGGTGACCTTGATGGCAGTCGCATGGCCAATGGCCAACGCGAATTCCTGTGCATAGATATCCCAGTTGGTGCGCAGCTCAAGTCTGCCCCCAAGCGCCATGATGATCGGGAACACGGGATGCCCCTGCCAACGCATCTTTACGTGCCGCGCCTTGGGATACGGGTTGGGATACAGCAGCGTGTGATGCGCTGGCGCCCAGCCAGCTGCTAATGCCAATCGCCAGAAATCCACGAGATCAGCCCGTACCAACAGCGCATTGTCGGGGAGTTCGCCGTGCTTGCGGCTCAGACGGTCCTCACTGCGATCCACGCCAATCACGGCATGATCCGGATAAGCCAGCGCCAGCTGGCGCGTGGAACGCCCAACACCACAGCCGCTATCCAGCCATAAAGGCTTGTGTTGATCCGACAGCCATTGGTCAGCCTGCATGAAGGCCTCCCGAGTGTGCTCCGCAACGGGCTTGCGCAGTGGATGCGACATGGCGCGCTGCACTCGCCTCTCGAGGTCGTCGTGAGGTCCGGTCTGTGGAGAGTCGATCTGGCGGGAGTTGGCGTACATCAGGAATTCCGGTGGCAAACGGGCGGGAAGGTCGCGAAAGGATTCTACCAGATGCCTTGCGACGTCATCCGCTCCGCTATCTCGTGAGCCTCATGCGCGCCATTAGATGCCGTTGTCGAGATGTAAAAAAGGCGCATGCCAAAAGGCATGCGCCGACACCAACTCTAGCGACTCAAACAGCAAATACAGCATGGCAGTCGCCTTTGAATAAATCAAACATACGTTTAATCATTTTTTATTTGGCCACTCATTCCATCATGAAAAAACATGCAAGATCACGGGGATATCGCACAGTGTTCGCAACAGGCTCTTGCTACCGTCACAGCACAGACACAGGGCGTGCATGACGCCTGTATTAAGGGGGTGTTATCATCTCGCCATCATTTGGACGAATACCCGTAGAGGTATCGCCCAGACCAACGACTCACAGTATTTTTCATGAGGAAAGCGGCTTGTCACACTTACCGGTGATCGTCGGCATGGGCGGCATCAATGCCGCCGGCAGAACTTCGGGTCATCAAGCCTTTCGGCGCACGGTGCTCGACTCCCTGCCGGAGACAGATCGTCAGGAGACTCTGTTGGGCCTCGCATCGCTCATGAACCTTGCCCGTTGTGACGATCAGGGTCAGTGGTTCGATGCTGAGGGACAGCCTGCAAATGCCGAGGCGCTTGCCTCGCGTCTGACAGACCAGGTTCTGGCGCACACGCTGATCCGCCGTATTGAAGATGAACGCTTCAACGAGGCCGGCATTCCTGCCAGCCGCCAGTCGCGTCTAACACTCGAGCAAGACCTTACCTTCACTCTGCGTAGCCGCCAGTTACCTGAGCAGCCGCCAGCTGACTGGAAGGTTCGCGAGCTGGATAGCCGTCACGTCGAAGTCACGGTACCGGCCGGCGAATTCGATGTACTGCTGCCTGATCGCCGTCGAGCATTGGTGCGAGCTGCTGGCCAGCTACCCAGTGGCTTTGCACCTGAACAGCTTTATCGCAGCGTGCACCACCCTCGCGGTCTATCGATGACTATCTTTGGGGCTAGCGACTGCCTGGGTGATAGCGGCCTGGACTGGGATGCCCTGCGCGATAGCCTCGATCCAGATGAGATTGCCGTCTACGCCGGTAACTCAATCGGCCAGATGGATGCTGAAGGCTGGGGTGGATTGATGAAGTCATTCATCTCCGGTGAGCGTGCGACTTCCAAGCAGATGCCGCTGGGTTACGCCCAGATGCCCGCCGACTTCCTCAATGCCTATGTATTGGGCAACGTCGGTGGCGCGGGTGCAGCACTCGGTGCCTGTGCCAGCTTCCTCTATAACTTGAAGCTGGGCCTCAACGACATCCGCAGCGGCCGACGTCGCGTGGTGATGGTCGGCACTGCAGATGCGCCGATCACGCCTGAAGTCATTGAAGGCTTTCGCAGCATGGGCGCACTGGCGGATGATGAGAGCCTCAAGGCACTCGATGCGCTGGAAGTACTGACCGACAGCGATTATCAGAAAGCGTGCCGTCCCTTCGCGCGCAACTGTGGATTCACCATCGCTGAAGCGACCCAGTTCGTGATCCTGATGGCGGATGATCTAGCGCTTGAGATGGGCGCGCGCATTCTCGGCAGCGTGCCAGATGTCTTCATCAATGCCGATGGCTGGAAGCGTTCCATCTCCGCCCCCGGCGTGGGTAACTACATCACTCTGAGCAAGGCAGTTTCCTTGGCTCGCAGTATTGTCGGTGATGAAGGGGTGCGCCTGCGTAGCTTCGTGCATGCCCACGCGACCTCTACGCCGAAAAACCGTACCACCGAGTCTCATGTGCTGGATGAAGTGGCGCGCGCACATGGTATCGAGGCGTGGCCGGTGGTGGCCGTCAAAGCTTTCGTCGGGCATAGCCAAGGCAGCGCAGCCGGTGATCAGACCGCTTCAGCCCTTGGTAGCTTCGCCAATGGTGTCCTACCGGGCATTCCGACGCTGGATGCCATCGCCGATGATGTGCATCACGAACGCCTCGACCTGCGTCGCGAGCAGCGTGAATTCACCGCCGACGTCGCATTCATCAATGCCAAGGGCTTCGGTGGCAATAATGCCAGTGGTGTCGTGCTGTCCGCTGACGTGACCCTCCGTCTGTTGGAAGCACGTCACGGCAAGCCGGCACTGACGGCCTGGCGCGCGCGCAGCGAGACCTGTGAAGCGCGGCGTGCTGACTATCTTTCCAAAGCCCAGCGCGGTGAGTTCAAACCCACCTATCGCTTCGGTGAAGGGGTGCTGGAAGGGCCCGAGCTTGAAATCAGTGACAGCGAGATCCGTATTCCGGGCTATGCTCGCGCGGTCTCACTCAAGGCTGACAATCCCTTCGGCTCACTGTAGCAATGGGCAATCGATGCCTATCTCCCCTCGCGCTGCTGGCCACAGCCGCCTGAGGGGATCTACACTCGGCAGTAATAGGCACGATCGTAAGTTCACCGTGCCTATCCTCTCCGACTCCTCACCCTTTGTCGTCCACTGCAGCATGGGGTTTGACTGCCCAGCTGCTGACAGAACACGAGTTCGTCATGCCCAAGAATATTGCCGTCTACCCAGGCACCTTCGACCCGATCACCAACGGTCATACCGACCTGATCGAACGTGGCGCACGTCTCTTCGACAAGGTAGTGGTGGCAGTGGCGTGCAGCCCCGGCAAACAGCCAGCTTTGCCGCTGGACATGCGTATCGAGCTGACGCGCCAGATTCTTGCACATCTCGACAATGTCGAAGTCATCGGCTTCAGCTGCCTGCTGACAGAGCTGCTTGAGCAGCAAAATGCGCGTATTATTCTGCGCGGGCTGCGTGCCGTCTCCGATTTTGAGTACGAGCTGCAGCTAGCCAACATGAACCGGGTCCAGGCGCCGCATGTCGAGAGCCTGTTCCTGACCCCGGAATTAGAGAACTCCTATATTTCATCGACTATCGTGCGCGAAATCTCACGACATGGCGGTGATGTGTCACGCCTGGTGCATCCGATGGTGGCCGAAGCACTTGCCCGCCACTTCAATCCAAGCGACGACACAGCCACAAGCTGAGGACATCATCATGGCCCTGATCATCACTGATGAATGCATCAACTGCGACGTCTGCGAGCCGGAATGTCCTAACGGCGCCATCTCGCCAGGTGAAGAAATCTATATCATCGACCCGGACCTGTGTACCGAATGTGTCGGCCATTTTGACGAGCCGCAATGCCAGCAGGTTTGCCCTGTCGACTGCATTCCGCTCGATCCCGCGCACAAGGAAAGCCAAGACGAGTTGATGGACAAGTACCACATCATTACCGAGGCGCTGGGTAACTGATTCCTTACCGAGACCATGACTCTCGGTGACTCCGCTATATACGAAAACGCTGCCGCCGCACTCCTGTCTCTTCTGGAGTGCGGCGGCAGTCTGCCATGACTTCCCGAAAAACGGCCGAGTCGAGACATGGCCTCTTGATATCATTACCTTAAAAGGTAATTTTCTGTTAGTAAAATGTAACCAATATATTCTATCCTGTAGTCATCAGTCACGGATCGCACTCTGGGTGCGCACGGATAGCCAATGTCATCACGCCACCTGTCATCAGTCCTCAAAGCTCCTCTCTTGCGTGCTCATTCACAGCTACCTTCCAAAGGGCTAATGGGGCTGGCTGGCATGCTGGCCATCATGCTGGCACTGATATTTTTACCACGCCCCGAGATCTTTACCTCAGTCGATAGCTATCTGGTGCCGCACTCGTTACTGGAGATTGGCTCGGTACTGGTAGCACTCATGCTGCCGCCTCTATCTTCCAAGGTCACCGCAGCACACTGCCGACCAGTTTCATGGTGATGGGGTGTGCTTTCGTGCTCTCTGCCTTCTGTGATCTGGTGCATATCTTCAGCTACGCAGGCATGCCGAACTTCATCAGCGACGCCTCAGTCCAGAAAGCGATTCACTTCTGGTTGGCTGGGCGCACGGCCTTTGTCTTTGCGCTTCTGGCACCCTGCATCATCACCTCGCGCCCCGTGACACGCCGCTACTTGCCATTGCCACTATTAGCGACATTCATCGTGGGGCTGCTAATCAGTTGGGCCGGCCTTTATCACCTCGAGTATCTACCGGCAACCTTTGTCGCCGGTAGCGGCTTGAGTGACTGGAAAATAGGCTATGAGTGGGCCTTGGCGCTCACCGCACTTGCCGCTGCAGCTCTGCTACTTGGCGCAAATAGCTTACCCGAAGGCACCAATGCGGGCTGGCTGGCCGCCGCGGCAATGGCCACCGGCCTCTCAGAGTTATGCTTTACCCTGTATGCCAGCGCGTATGATGTTTTCAATCTGCTAGGTCATCTTTATAAGATGGCGGCTTACGCCATGATCTATCACGCCATCTATTCATCACGCATGACCTACCCCTATCAGCAGCTGAAGGAAATGAGCACCGCGTTGTCAGAAGCTGAGCAACGCTGGCAATTTGCATTGGAAGGCTCTGGCGCAGGGGTCTGGGATTGGAAGCAGGACAGCGATCATGTTTTCTATTCCACACAGTGGAAAGCGACGCTAGGCTTCAAGGAAGATGAAATTGGCAGCAGTTTCGATGAGTGGAAATCGCGCATTCATCCCGACGATATGCCGCGAACGCTTGATGATTTGAAGCAGCACTTCGCAGGACATAGCGCAGAGTATCGCAACGAGCATCGTATGCTGACTCGCAGTGGCGAATGGAAGTGGATTCTTGACCAGGGACGCGTCGTAGAGCGCACTGAAGATGGCCGTCCGCTTCGCATGATCGGCACTCATAGCGATATCGACTGGATCAAAGAGCAGCAACAGCGACTGATTACCAGTCGCGCCCGACTGCGCTCCATTTATCATTCAGCCCCGATCGGCATCATCGTTGCAGATTGCAATGGCATCATCGCAGATGCCAACTCCGCCATGCACAACATGCTCGGAAAGGATGGTACTGAGCTATTCCAGCAGTCGCTATGGGGGTTGTTCTCGCTCGAAGAAGTAAGTCGCATGAAGCGGGCATGGGGTCAGCTACAGCGTGAAGGCGGCAGCTTCCAGGATGAATACCATATGCAGGTCGAGCGCGGACATATGTTCTGGGCTGAAGTGACCCTCACCCCACTCGAAGGCGAAGACCGCACCCTGGTACTGATCAACAATATCGAAGACCGTCGCCGCGCCATCGAGCTGCTGGAAGAAAACGCCACCCTCTATCAGGAAGTCTTCAGCACCGGCAACGCCATCAAGCTACTGATCGATCCGGAACTTGCGGAAATCATTGATGCCAACCCCGTTGCCGCGGAATTCTATGGTTACAGTATTGGCGAAATGTGCGGCATGCCGCTGAGCCGCATCAATGTGCTGGCGAGCCAAGCAATATCCAAGCGCATCCGTGCAGTGGTCAACCGTACCGACAACCACTTTGAAGCCAGCCATCAGCTGGCTAATGGCGAGTTGCGTGATGTCGAGATATTCACCGGCCCAGTGGATTTGAACGGCCGCACTCTACTATTTTCCATCGTGCACGACATTACCGATCGCAAGCGAGCTCAACGCGACCTGCAGACTGCCAACCTCAAGCTGTCACGCCTGTCGGAGAGCCGTAACCAGATTCACCATCTGGCAGAATGCCTGCTGACATGCTCTCAGCTCGATGACATCATCACACAGCTTAACGTACGACTCCCAAGTCTATTCGCAGGCAGTGAGGGTAGCGTGACGTTGTCTGTTCCTGATGATGCATACCAGACAATGCACATTAACTGGGGCACGCCACCCACCGAGGCGTGCCTGGTCAGCCATTCATTGAGCGTAGGCGACACCGAAGCCGGCAAGTTCACTCTGCAGATTCCTATCGATGCAGAAAGCCAGGAGCGTTTACGCCCACTAGCGGAAGATGTCTGCCATCTAATCATGCTGGCACTGGCAGATTTACAGCTGAAGCAGGGGCTATCGCACGAGGCACGCAAGGATACGCTCACTCGTCTGTATAACCGCCGCTATCTCGATGAAATCCTGCCACAGAAGCTTGCCGAAGCGAGTATCGGCAATCCACTGTCGCTGGTAGTGCTGGATCTGGACCACTTCAAACAGGTCAACGACACCTACGGACACGAGATGGGCGATCAGGTGCTGACAAGGCTGGCCACGCTGATTCGTGAATCTCTGCGCAGTTCAGATGAAGCTTGTCGTTATGGAGGTGAGGAATTCGTTATTCTGATTCCCGGTGCCAGTGCCGCCGTCTCACGCGCCAGAGTCGAAGCCATTCTCGCAGCCTTCGGGGAAGAAGTCTTTGAGAGCGAGACTCAACCACCACTGACAGGATTGGGCTTCTCTGCCGGTGTGGCCAATGCACCTCATGATAGCCAGACAACCGATACGTTATTCAAGATGGCCGACAAGGCGCTTTATCAAGCCAAGCGCGCCGGGCGAAAGCGCGTCATTTGCTACAGCAGCCTGCCACCATCACAGGATAGTCTGGCATCTGCGGACAGCTGACCCATTTATTCTAGCGCTTGCAACGACTACGCCGGCCATCATGGCCGACGTAGTCGTTTTTTACTCTGGCCCTCTCATGGGTTGCGACCTCCCCTCTATCCTGCCGCAACGTGGAGTCCATCGAGTACTTGTCAGTCCCAATCCACACGCGTGGTCTTGCAGCCTAGACAGCGCGCAAAAGTTGCCTGAGCCGGAGTAGCGACCAGCACACGCGCAGTTTCATCAATGTTCTGCCCCATCGCCGCAAAGGGTGCCGAGACAACAAACAGTGCAGCCCCCACCACGGTTGTCGCCAACAACAATGGCCGTCCGATCAAGGCATCCGCCACCATCATGCCAGCACTAGGCGTATCATCGCCCTGCTCGCTGGGTAGCTCGATGGCGTATGCCGGTGTTGCCAGCACCAGAGTCATACCAGCAGCTGCAATTCCCTTGCGCAGGCGCGCGCTTCGCTGAAGAATCATGTGTTTCATACTCAGGTCCCTTGCGTCCGGACGCTCCATGCGTCCCTGTTATGGATCATCACTCCAAGTGCAATATCTGCCATGAATAACGACAGATAACTACCTCGCCAACCAACACATAGCGAGCCGTGCAACCAGGGGCATTGAAACTAGATTAGCGCTCTAGCGACAATACGCCCAGCTCTTGCAGACCACGCTTCTATCAACACCTGTCTCGCGAGCTGTTTTAACGCTCAAGCCTTGATGCCCTTGCCATGCGCGAGCCATCGATCTTTCGGACGCCCAATGACTGACTCATTACCACGTACCACTTTGACATCGCGATTATTCCGCCCTGCTGATCGTCATCTATGGCAACTGGCATGGCCGATTATCCTGTCCAATATCTCGGTACCGCTGCTCGGGCTGGTGGACACCGCAGTAGTAGGTCATCTGGAAGATGCTGTCTATCTGGGTGCCGTCACATTGGGTGCTGTGCTGTTCAGCTTCCTCTATTGGGGCTTTGGATTTCTGCGCATGGGCACGACTGGCATGACGGCTCAGGCCCATGGCCGTGGAGACTACGACACGCTGCGCACCTTGCTCGGGCAAGGCATCATGCTCGCACTGGTGATCGGCGGCTTGTTGCTGTTACTAGGGTCACCGCTGATATCACTAGGCTTGAGCCTGATGGAGGCTAACGAGGCAACACGTGAACTCGCACATGGCTACGCGAGCATTCGCTTGTGGTCTGCTCCAGCGGTGCTGATGAACTATGTGATATTGGGCTGGTTTCTGGGGCTGGGGAATTCTCGTGTCACGCTCGGCATTCTTGTACTGACCAACGCCATCAACATCCTGCTGGATCTGGCCTTTGTGCCGGGGCTGGGCATGACAAGCGATGGCGTGGCACTGGCCAGCGTTATCGCCGACTACTGCGCATCAGGTGCCGGCTTATGGCTAGTCGTCCGCCAACTTGCCCGCATGCCGGGTCACAGCGAGCGTGCCGCACTTCTCTCGCTTGCTGCATGGGGGGAGTTGATCCGCGTCAATCAACACCTTTTCGTACGTACCCTGTGCCTGCTTGGCGCTACTGCTTACTTCACCTCACAAGGCGCGAGCTTCGGTGACAATATACTGGCGGCCAACGCTGTGCTGCTGCAGTTCGTGATGATCACCTCGTATGGCCTTGATGGCTTCGCCCAAGCCGCGGAGTCAGAGGTTGGTCGCGCGGTGGGCCAGAATGACTGGCAGCGCTTCGCTCGTAGCGTCGGTGCAGCAACCCGTTTTTCACTGATGACTGCGACGGGCGCCAGTGTACTACTCTGGCTATGCGGCCCACTCCTGATCGGACTGCTGACTGACCTTCCGGAGGTCCGCGCCCTTGCGATCACCTACCTGCCCTGGATGGTCGCCATGCCATTGGTCGCGGTGTGGAGCTACCTGCTGGATGGCATCTTCATTGGTGCCACCGCCACGCGCGAGATGCGTAATACATTGGTCATCTCACTAATCGCCTTTGTGGGCCTGTGGCCATGGCTTGAACACTACGGCAACCACGGCTTATGGCTGGCCTTCCTGCTATTCACTGGCGTCCGTTCGGCAGTACTCGCCGGCTATTATTTTCATCATCGCCGTCATCGCTGGTGCTGATGAAGGGTTGATACAACGCAGACTCCGCTTCAACACCTTGAAAGACCCGTGGGCTACTCGACTATCGCGCGATACTCGTCTCTTGCTGGATAGATTAATGTAGCCATGCCAACCCTCTCCCATACCTATTAAAAAAGACTCAGGGAGTATGACATGCTGCAATTTCTATCCCGTCCAGCCGTCAAGCTGGTCGAGCGCTATCTGCCAGACCCTTACATTTTTGTATTGCTCCTGACCTTCATCGCAGCCGTCGCCGCCATGCTGATCGAGCAGCGCTCGCCCGTCGAAGTGATGCGCTATTGGGGCGATGGCTTCTGGAGCCTGCTGACCTTCTCCATGCAGATGCTGCTGGTACTGGTCTCTGGCTTCATGCTGGCCAACACTCCACCAGTCAAGAAAGGGCTTTCAAGGCTGGCCGCGCTGGCAAAATCACCAGGCAGCGCCATCATTCTCGTCACTCTCGTCTCATTGGCCGCCAGCTGGATCAACTGGGGCTTCGGGCTCGTCATCGGGGCATTGTTCGCCAAGCAATTGGCCAAGGTAGTCAGAGTTGATTATCGCCTGCTGATTGCCAGCGCCTATTCAGGCTTCGTGATCTGGCATGCCGGCCTCTCTGGCTCCATCCCACTGACCATCGCGACTGCTGGACACTTCACCGAAGACACCATCGGCATCGTGCCGACATCCGAAACCATCTTTGCCTTCTTCAACGTGGCCATCGTGATCGCGTTGCTTATCATCATGCCGCTGGTCAATCGCGCCATGATGCCGTTCGAGAATGAAAGCGTGTACGTCGACCCTGCTCTGCTGGAAGAGAAGCCGACCAAGATCAGTGATCAACCGCGTCCGGCAGAGCGCCTTGAAAACTCGCCCATCCTGGCTTGGGTTATCGGGCTATTCGGGATTGCCTGGCTGGTGGACCATTTTGTATTCCGTGGCGGCGGCCTCAACCTGAACGTGATCAACTTCAGCTTCCTGTTCCTTGCCATCGTACTGCACGGCACACCGCGCAAACTGCTGGACAGCCTGAATGAGGCCATCAAGGGCGGTGCAGGTATCGTCATCCAATTCCCCTTCTACGCCGGCATCATGGCCATCATGGTCCAGTCCGGCCTGGCGGCAACGCTGTCCGAAGGCTTCGTCTCGATAGCTACCGCTGACAGCCTACCGTTCTGGTCCTTCATCAGCGCCGGTATCGTCAATCTGTTCGTGCCGTCCGGTGGTGGTCAATGGGCAGTGCAAGCGCCGGTCATGATCCCCGCCGCACAGGCATTGGGCGCAGACCTACCGCGCGTCGCCATGGCGGTCGCCTGGGGTGATGCCTGGACCAACATGCTACAGCCATTCTGGGCACTGCCGGTTCTGGCAATCGCTGGCCTGAAAGCCAAGGACATCATGGGCTTCTGCCTCGTCCAGCTGCTGGTCACCGGCGTCATCATTTCACTGGGCCTGACTCTGCTGTAGTCCAGCAGCGCGCTTCACACACCACGCAAGCCCGCACGTTGCCCCCGCCCTATTTGCGGGGCAACGTCGTTCATGGGCTGCTTATATGCCGCAAACGAGGTGCCAAGCCGCTCTGATTCCCTCAAACTAGGGCATACAACGACACTCGAGGCCGTTCCCCGACGGCGACTTGATGCCTCCTGACTCCTGCCCCACCCAAGGACTTATCGATGAGCGACCAGCACCCCGACCAGCACCCCGACCAGCATGACGCACTGCCAGGCCAACACCAGCTGATCATGACGGAGCTGATGACTCCTGACATGGCCAACTTCAGTGGCAAGGTTCATGGTGGCGCGATTCTCAAGAAGCTGGATGAAGTGGCATTCGCCTGTGCGAGTCGCTACAGCGGCAACTATGTGGTCACCCTGTCGGTAGACCAGGTTCGTTTCAAGCAGCCCATCCACGTCGGCGAACTGGTGACGTTTCTCGCCTCCGTCAATCATGTCGGCCGCTCTTCCATGGAGATCGGCATCAAGGTGGTTGCCGAATCCATTCAGGGCCGCCTGATTCGCCACACCAATAGCTGCTATCTGACCATGGTCGCAGTGGACCCGGATGGCCACCCCGTACCGGTACCGCCACTGAACCTGGAAACCCAGGAGCAGAAACTGCGCTTCCACAAGGCAGGAATCCGCAAGAAGCTGCGCAAGCAGGCCGAAGAAGAAGAGAAGCGTCAGGAATCGATGGAGTTCTGAGAAACTATCTCAATAGTCAGCGCAAGATGCGGAGTGCAGATGGTCAGCGGCACGGCGATACTTGCCAGAAACCTACATGACCACGAACTTGGCATAGCGAGATGAGCGATGACGGCAGCATATTCCGAGACCGACAGCGTACAGGCGAACAAGACAGCCGCTGATGAGGCACTATGGCAACGCGTGCTATCGCGCCAGGGGAATCCCGGCGAGACCATACGCTACGGAGTCATCACTACTGGCATCTTCTGTCGTGTTGGCTGCCCGTCGCCCTCTCCTCTGCGTGACAACGTGCGTATCTATCCGGATAACCAGACTGCGCGTGCCGCTGGCTTGCGTGCCTGCCGACGCTGTCATCCGGAGTCAGAACGCGAGGTCGGTGCTATCGAATCCAATCACTGGCTGCTTGCTACCTGTCGTCAACTGGAAGCCGCCATCGCTGCTGGTGAGACCGCGCCATCATTGGCCACGCTTGCGACACGTGCCGGGCTCAGCACCAGCCATCTCCAGCGTCGCTTCAAGACACTGCTGGGCCTGTCACCGGCCGAGTACGCCAGCGGGCTACGACAGCTGCGCTTCCACGATCTGCTTGAACAGGGTAGCAGTGTCACTGACGCCATACTCGCGGCGGGATATCGCTCGACCAGCCGCGCCTATGCCCGCGCGGATGGCATATCGCCAAGCGTGCGTCAGCAAGGGGGCAAAGGTGAAACGCTACTGGGACTCCACTGGCCCTGCAGCTTCGGCGTTCCCGAGCAGCACTGCTGGCTGAGTGCAGGGATCAGTGAACGCGGCGTCGTGGTCATCCAGCTGACAGACAGCCGCGAGGCCGGACAGCAGGCATTGGAAGCCCGTCTGCCAAAAGCCCGTTGGCAGCATATCGATCCTCAGGATGAGAATGGACAATCACTGCATGCGGTACTCGGTGCGCGCCTGCTGGCGCTGTGTGAGCAACCGGAGATCAGTCACGCCTTGTTCCTTGAGCTTCCACTGGATATTCGCGGAACAACCTTTCAACTCACGGTCTGGCAGCAACTGAATGCCACCTTGAGCGGCAATACACTGACCTATCGTCAGCTGGCCGAAGCGCTCGGACGCCCGACTGCCAGCCGCGCAGTGGCGAATGCCTGTGGCGCCAACCCACTAGCGCTACTGACACCTTGCCACCGTGTAGTACGCGGCGATGGCGGGTTGGGCGGTTATCGTTGGGGCGTTGAGCTCAAGCAGGCTCGCCTGGCACAGGAAGCTGAAACCACTCTATTACCTGAACCAGAGCTGAAGCCTGAGCGCTAAACCCTCTCTTCTCATAGCGTCATGCAACGCAGTGCCGGTGGCGCCAGCAGTACCTCCCGTACGATCTCTAGCGCATTGGCGAGTGCCTCGCGGCTCGCGGCGGCACTCAGGCATAGGCGAAGTGCCTGTGGTGGCGGCTCATTGCCGACACAGAAAGGTTCAGCACTAGTGACGTGCACACCACGCGCAGCCAACGACTCGACCATTGCCTGACTGCGCTGCCCTTCTGGCAGTGCTAGCCACAGATCGAACGAAGAAGGACGTGACGACAACGACCACTCATCCAGCACGGAGCGCGCCAGCCGCTGCCGCGCCCGCACCTCTTCCACCTGCCAAGTAATCAAAGGCGCAGCGTTGCCGCTGGTCAGCCAAGCGCAAACCGTCTCAACCAATAACGGTGCCACCATCCAGCTATGGCTGCGAAGAGTTGCTCCAAGACGTGGAAGCAATGCCGGCGGAATACGTAGAACCCCCAACCGCAAACCGCCTGCCAGAATCTTCGAAGTACTGAAGACATATAGCGTCCGTTCTGGTGCTAGCTGATAGAGCTGCGTGCCACATTCCTCGGGGGGTAGATACTGCACACCATCTTCCAGAATCCAGAAATCGTACTGTCGTGCGAGCGCCACCAGCGCCTCACGCCGCGCGTGCGACAACTGCGCACCGCCCGGATTGTTCTGCTCGGCCATCACATAGACCATTCTCGGCACCTGCTGACGGCATAGACGTGCCAATGCCTCGATGTCCATACCCTCTTCATCCAGCGGTACTCGCAATAGCTTCAGGCCACGCTCGGTGCTGGCGGAAATCAGTCCGGGGTAGGTCAGCGCACCTGCGACCAAAGCTTCACCCGGGGCCAGCAATGCAGACAGCGCCAAGGTAATGCCATTCTGGCCGCCTTGCGTCAGCATCAACTCCTCGGCGGCAACCGGCATGCCCAGCTCCCCCATCCAATTCGCCAGCAGACGCCGCTGACTGTCGCGCCCAAAGGCATTCTGATAGTCGACGCAATGCAGGAGTGCTTCCTGTGACTGGCTGATCGATGTCAGTGCATCTGCCATGCCTTGCTGTCGCGCGGGATGCGGTGGCGGCAGACTCATGGTGAGGTCAATCGTGTCGAGCGACGCCTCGATAGCACCCTTCACATCTGCAGACATGCCAGTGGCAGCACCTGCGCAGAAGACATGGCCAAAGCTTTCGGTAGAGACACGTTGTGCACTGATGCCTCCGTTGATGTAGGTGCCACTACCGATACGCGCTGTCACCAACCCATGACGCTCAGCCTCAGCATAGCCACGTGTCACCGTACCGACTGTCACACCCAGTGCATCAGCCAGTCGTCGTTGAGGTGGCAATCGTGTGCCTGCCTGCAACTGGCCAGACACGATATCCAGACGAATGGCATCCGCCAGCGCGCGATAACGCGGCATGGTGGGATCAAGCGTGGGCACCCAGATTGTCATGGTGACAAAAAACCTGTTGACGATAATTGTCATCAGATTATGCTCAAAAAGTGGCAGCATCAAGCGTGAATCTACGTGAGGCGTTGATCAAGACCATAAATTGAACCCATACAAATAATATTCAAAGACGCCACCTAGAAATAATATCGCCCAACCCTCCCTCACCCAGCTCTTGCTACCAAGGACACTCATGGAATCCCTCGCCTTTTTGGCACCCGCTACGCTGTACATGTTGTCGATGACACTGACGCCAGGCCCAAATAACGTGATGTTGACGGCATCGGGGGCCAATTACGGCTACTGGCGTACCCTGCCACATATTTTCGGCATCATGATTGGCTGCCTGGTGTTATTCGTTGGCATCGCGCTGGGGCTGGGACTGATCTTCGAGCGCTACCCGATTGTCCAGACACTGCTCAAGGTGCTCGGTAGCCTTTACCTGTTATATCTGGCCTGGAAGATTGCCACCGCACCACCACCTGACTTCAACAGCCAGCAGGATGCGCGACCGATGACCTTCATGGCGGCAGCACTGTTTCAGTTCGCCAATCCCAAAGCCTGGGTGATGGGTATCGCACTGATGGCGGGATCCTGCCGGAAGATGGCCCGGTATTGCTCAATGCCGTGCTGTTGGCGGGTTTCGCCGAGCTGGTCGCCCTGCCATGCATCTCGCTATGGGCTGGCTTTGGTACTGCCATTGGCCGCCTACTGCGTACCGAGCGTTCCTGGAAGATATTCAATCGCATGATGGGCGTGCTGACTGCTTCCTGCGTCGTTTTCATTCTCCGTTAGTGGCCATGTGCAAGCGCACTTTCGAGCAGGCATGAGATAACACTCAGGCTAATCCATACATCGTACGTGTCGAACACTGTTCGCATTACCACTGGTTTCACGTGCGATGTTCGCTAGACTGTCGAGACGCCTATTCCACGCTCGCACAGGACGCCTTCCCTCATGCTGACCCTCTACGGCGATCGCCGCTCCGGAAACTGCTACAAGGTCGAGCTACTGCTGCATCTCCTCGAACGCCACCACCACTACATCGAAGTCGACATCCTCGCCGGCGATACGCGCACGCCGGAATTCTTGACCCGTAACGTCAACGGCAAGATTCCGCTGCTGGAACTGCATCGTGGTGAAACGCTTTCCGAATCCAATGCCATCCTTCATTACCTTGCTGATGGCAGCGACTATCTCCCTGAAGACCCCTTCTTGCGTGCCAAGGTGCTGCAGTGGCAGTTCTTCGAGCAGTACAGCCACGAACCCTTCATCGCCACCGCACGCTTCATCAACCGCTATCTTGGCTTGCCGGAAGAACGTCGCACAGAATATGAAGCCAAGCAGGAAGGCGGCAATCGTGCCCTTCGCGTGATGGAACATCACCTGAAAGACCATGACTGGCTGGCAGCCGACCAGTTCACGATCGCTGATATTTCACTTTATGCTTATACCCATGTGGCGGACGAGGGAGGCTTCGCGCTTGAAGACTATCCTGCCGTACGCGCGTGGCTCGGACGTGTGGCGGCTCAGCCGAAGCATTTCGATATTCCCCGCGACTGAAGTCACCTCCCTTGCTGACCAACGAACACTTACCCTTTAAAGCTCACCCTTCTCAACAGGTCTACCGATGCTCTCCGTCACCTTTCGCGCCATGACACCCGCCGATCATCCGGCTTTCATGAACATGATGAAGGCCACCACGGGGGTGGTGATCCGCAAGGCAGACGAGTACGCCGCCGTCGCGCGCTATTTGAACCGTAATCCCGGCATGAGCCACCTGGCCTTTGACGGCGATCAACTGGTCGGCTGCGCAATGTCAGGTCATGATGGTAAGCGTGGGTATCTGCAACACGTCATGACAGCGCCACAGGCGCAAGGTCAGGGCATCGCACGAACGCTGGTGGACCGCTGCCTTGAGGCACTGTCTCGCGAAGGAATCGATAAGGTACATCTCGATACCCTGCACGATAATCATCAGGCACACCGCTTTTGGGAGCGGCTGGGCTGGTCCAATCGTAATGCGGAAATCGTACGCTTTTCGCGCCTGCTGGTAGATGACCCCAATGCCTGAGGCAGGCTTTCTTTTCTGATAATTACCGAGCAAGGAGCTCTGACGTGCAATTTCTTGAAAACGATGATCTTGGCAAGCTGATCCTGCGCCTGACACTAGGCGTACTACTGCTGTTTCATGGCCTATCGAAGCTATTGGGCGATGGGGGCACCTTGAGCTGGATTGCTCAGCAGCTGGAAGGCATGGGCATCCCCGGCGTGGTGGCGTATGGCGTCTATATTGGTGAGATAATCGCGCCCATCATGCTGATACTCGGCTATCAATCACGCGTGGCAGGACTCATCGTGGTAGGCAACATGCTGTTCGCCTTTGCCATTGCACACATGAGCCAGCTGATCAGTCTGTCGTCATCCGGCGGATGGGCACTGGAGTTGCAGGGCTTCTATCTCGCGACAGGCCTGGCCGTCGTCTTCCTTGGCAGCGGCCGCTTTGCGGTACAGGAGGACTGATGGCAGCGCCCGTTACCGCCAGCACTTATTGTGAGAACGCTCCGGAACATCCGTTTCACGGGCCGTACCACGATCACGAGTACGGCTTTCCGGTCAGTGATGACCAGGTACTGTTCGAGCGCTTCGTGCTGGAAATCAATCAGGCGGGGCTGTCATGGCTGACAGTACTCAAGAAGCGCGAGGCCTTCCGCAAAGCGTTTGAGGATTACGACATCGCGCGTATCGCAGCCTATGACGATGAAAATCGCGCACGCCTGCTAGCCAATGCCGGCATTATCCGTAATCGCCTCAAGGTCAACGCCGTCATTCATAACGCCGGTGTTGTGATGGGCCTCAAGGAAACACATGGCAGTTTCATAAAATGGCTGGATGCTCATCACCCGCAGCCATTGCCTGCCTGGGTCAAGCTGTTCAAGCGCACCTTCCGCTTCACAGGCCCCGAGATCGTCAATGAACTCTTGATGAGTTGTGGCTACCTGCCCGGCTGTCACCGCGATGACTGTCCGGTGCAGTCGCGTGTGCTGGCCGCGAAACCACGCTGGGCCGATACCGGCGCTCTTGAGATCATCCACGGCGATGCCTGACGCTGTTGAACCATCCATTACGCAGTACCTCACACCTCTCTCTCACGCTGCATAGGTAGACGAGCATGGACTCCCTTACTCAGGTCTGCCTCGGAGCTGTCGTCGGCGGCGCCGTCATGGCACCCGCCATTCGCCGCCTGCCCAAGGAGCGCTGTGGGACTGCGCTGCGTTACGCCCTACTCGGCGGCGCAGTACTCGGCACCGTTCCCGACCTCGATGTATTTATCAACTACGGCGACGCCGTGGCCAACTACACTCATCATCGTGGTTTCAGCCACTCATTGCTCATCTTGAGCCTAGTAGGACTGGTCCTCGGCTGGGGGCTTTCGCGACGACCACGATTGTTGGTATTGGGGCGTAGTCGACTTATCGTCTATTGCGTCCTGTGCCTCATCACGCATCCGCTACTGGATGCCTTCACGACCTATGGCACCCAGTTGCTGTGGCCATGGCCCAGTCGACCGATCAGTCTCGCTAGCGTATTCATCATCGATCCGCTCTATACCCTGCCGCTGCTGATTACCGGTGTGTGGGTTGCCATCCGTGGTCGAGCAGGGCACCTGTTGAGCGTGGGTCTGGTGCTGTCGAGCCTCTATCTGGGCTGGGGACTGACCGCCAAGAACTGGTAGATATTCGCATGACACCGGTGCTTGCGCGGCAAGGTTTCAGTGATGCGCCACGCATGATCCAACCGACACCGTTCAATAGCCTGCTATGGCGTGTCAGTATTGTCACTCCGCAAGCAGACCACGAATGGTTAGTCAGTGTATTTGACTCCGACGCTCGGCTGAATCGCTTGGCACGCCGTGACTTCCCACGCCAGCCAGCGCTGGATGCCGCTGTTGCAGGCATAGATGATGGCCAACGCCTGCGCTGGTTTGCGGCTCCATTCCTGCGTGCGTCGCGTGAGACAACTGACACTGGAGGCGTGATGCTAGCCGTTACTGATACCCGACTCGGCTCACCTGGCTACCACCCGTTCAGCTTCGCATTGGCGCGTGAGACGTCAGCCGGAGAATGGGTGTCGCTAGACGCCAGCCAACGCTTACCTAGCCCACGCGTCGATCGCGCGGCATTTCTTGCCCTATGGCAAGCCATTCGCGACCCTGATACCCGCCAGCATCAGGCAGCACATCCTGCAACGCCGCGTCACGACGCTGGCTGACTTCTGTTGTAGTGTTTGCCCGAACGCAACAAAGCAAAACGCCCGCCATGGTTCCCCATGACGGGCGTTTCTATTGCTACCGCGAGATGAAGCAAGGCGTGCCGATCAGCCTAGATACTTGATCATCACCCCTGCCGCGACCGCTGAGCCGATGACACCCGCCACATTCGGCCCCATCGCATGCATCAGCAGGAAGTTATGCGGATTGTACTCAAGACCCACCTTGTTCGAGACTCGCGCCGCCATCGGCACTGCCGAGACACCTGCCGAGCCGATCAATGGATTGATCGGGGTCTTCGAGACCTTGTTCATCAGCTTGGCCATCAAGACACCACAGGCAGTGCCGATCCCGAAGGCGACGACGCCCAGTGCCAGGATCCCCAGCGTCTCGACCGCGAGAAACTTGTCAGCCTGCAACTTGGAGCCGACCGATAGCCCGAGGAAGATAGTGGTGATGTTGATCAAGGCATTCTGTGCGGTATCCGACAGACGCTCCACCACTCCACACTCACGCATCAGGTTGCCGAAGCAGAACATGCCCAGCAGCGGCGCGGCATCCGGCAATAGCATCGCAACCAGAATCAGCAGCACCAGCGGGAACAGGATCTTCTCGACCTTTGAGACCGGCCGCAGCTGCGTCATGACCAGGCTGCGTTCCTTGGCCGTGGTCAGCGCACGCATGATCGGTGGCTGAATCATCGGCACCAGTGCCATGTAGGAGTAGGACGCGACGGCAATCGCTCCCAGCAGCTCGGGCGCCAACAGGCTCGCCACATAGATGGATGTCGGGCCGTCTGCCCCACCGATGATGCCAATGGCAGCCGATTGCTGCAGGCTGAAATCCATCACGCCCACCGACGTCAGCGCGACAGCACCTAACAGCGTCGCAAAAATGCCGAACTGCGCTGCCGCACCGAGAAACAGCGTTTTGGGATTGGCGAGCAACGGGCCGAAGTCCGTCATCGCGCCAACCCCCATGAAGATCACCAGCGGTGCGATGCCGGAAGCGATCGAGACGTTATAGAAACTATAGAGCATGCCATTATTGAAACCGGCATCCAGCGCCATGTTACTGGCCAGCTGCTTGAGTACCATCGGCACTTCGCCATGCAGTGCCTTCTCAACTACGTGACGCGCCTCATCCATCGGTAGGCTTGAGATATTGACATTAAGCGCCTGAGCCATCGCGCTGAGCAGTTCAGGCTTGCCCAGATGCGCCGCCTGCTCAGCAGCCGATAGCGCCAGCCCTGCCTCAGGAATATTGGCCAGGATGCCGCCGAAACCGATCGGTACCAACAGCAATGGCTCGAAGTTCTTGCGAATCGCCAGGAACAGCAATAGCAGCCCAATGACGATCATCGCCAGCTGGCCGAAGCTCATGTTATAGAGCCCCGATCCATGCCAGAGGTTAAGTATCTTGTCCATGTCGTGTCGCCTTGCAGATGAACATCACGATCCGGCCCGCATATTACCTGCGGGCCGGACACACCGGCTTACAGGGTGATCAGGGCGTCGCCGACACTGACACTGTCGCCTTCCTTGACCTGCACCTTGGAGACGGTGCCGGCCTGGTGAGCGCGAATTTCGGTTTCCATCTTCATTGCCTCAAGAATGATGACCACATCACCCTCGGCTACGCTGTCTCCGACACTGACATTGACCTTGAAGATATTACCCGCCAACGGTGCATTGACCGGCTCACCCGAGGATGTCGGTATAGTCGGTGCTGTCGCAGGAGTCGTTGCCGCGCCACTCGCCTGTACCTGAGTGATATCCCCTCCCTCAGCAACTTCGACCACGTACTGCTTGCCGTTGACGTTCAAGGTGTAGGTCTGCGGACCACTGACCGCTGCGCCAGGAGTCGGGGCAGATGCCACTGCCGGAACCGCGACCTCACCCGGTGCCTGCGGAGCGGGTTCAAAAGCATCCGGATTACCACGATTACGCAAGAACTTGAGACCAATCTGCGGAAACAGTGCATAGGTCAACACATCATCGGTCTCGCGCTCACCGCCTTCCAGCGTAATGCCCTCTTCGGTGGCCTTGGCCTTGAGCTCTGTACGCAGGCGCTCCATCTCGGGCGTCAGATTATCAGCGGGACGACAGGTGATCGGCTCAGCGCCGTCGAGTACTCGTTGCTGCAACTCACTGTCATAGGCCGCCGGCGCCGCACCATACTCCCCCTTGAGCAACGCCTGAACCTCCTTGGAGATTGACTTGTAGCGCTCGCCCATCATCACGTTCATCACCGACTGGGTGCCAACGATCTGTGAAGTCGGCGTGACCAATGGGATATAGCCCAGATCCTTGCGTACACGTGGAATTTCGGCGAGAACGGCATCCATCTTGTCACCAGCGCCCTGCTCCTTAAGCTGGCTTTCCATGTTGGTGAGCATGCCACCCGGTACCTGCGCGATCAGAATGCGCGAGTCGATGCCCTTGAGACTGCCTTCAAAGGCGGCGTACTTCTTGCGCACCTCGCGGAAGTAACCCGCGATGTCCTCAAGCTTCTCAAGGTCAAGTCCGGTATCACGCTCGGTACCTGCCAGCATCGCGACCACGGATTCCGTCGGACTGTGGCCGTAGGTCATCGACATGGAAGAAATCGAGGTATCGACGTTATCAATGCCAGCCTCAATCGCCTTGAGCGCGGTAGCCGTCGACAGGCCGGTCGTGGCGTGACACTGCATATGAATCGGAATCGACAGACTCGCCTTGAGGCGCGAGACCAACTCAAAAGCGGTGTAAGGCGTCAACAGGCCAGCCATATCCTTGATCGCCAGCGATTGGGCACCCATCGACTCAATCTTCTGTGCCAACTCGACCCACATCTCCAACGTATGCACCGGGCTGACGGTATAAGAAATAGTGCCTTGGGCATGCTTGCCTTGATCAAGCACTGCCTTCAGAGGGCGTTCCAGGTTACGCGGATCATTCATCGCATCAAAGACACGGAATACATCAACACCACTGGTCGCCGCACGCGCGACGAAGGTATCCACCACATCATCGGCATAGTGACGATAGCCAAGCAGGTTCTGTGCACGTAGCAGCATTTGTTGCTGAGTCTTCGGCATTGCCTCTTTCAGCGCGCGAATACGCGCCCAAGGGTCTTCTCCCAGATAGCGAATACAGGCATCAAAGGTGGCGCCTCCCCAGCTTTCAAGAGACCAGAAACCGACGTCATCCAGTTTGGCGGCAATCGGCAGCATGTCATCGAGCCGCATGCGTGTGGCCAGCAATGACTGATGCGCGTCGCGCAGTACAACATCCGTAATGCCCAGCGGTTGCTTATCCATGAGTGATCCCTTGTTCTTTTACTGTAGATATCAAATTCGACCACAGCAGCATGCCAGCCTTGGCGGACATGCTGCTCAATAGGTGGGCAAGGGAGAACACCTGCCCCGTCGATCAGCCCATGATAGAATCGTCGGGCCTACCTGCCTGAATCCACCCAGGTCGCTAGTGTCTAGCGCGATCTTGGCGGAAGCGATGGATAGCGGCAGTCATGACAGCGGTCAGTTCACCATCATCCGCTTCCATCGTTGCTGCAGGTGCCTTGCTCGCGCGCGGCGCGGCAGGGGCTGGTTCAGGCGCGAAACGGCCTACCAGCCTGGACATCGCCATCATGGCGACGACCAGCAGACTCAGAAACACGAATACGAACCCCATCCCGAACACCATCAGGTTCAAGCCTTCACCGAGCAGATCATTCTCTTGCATGCCAGTGCCCTCGATACTGTCTTATTGTCGAGCTGTCTAGTTATTGAACAGCCTTGCCGTACATACCTGACTGGTCGTACGTGCCATCGATAGGCGATACAAGACGGACACAGCTATCCGCCGGCAGCCCCTGTCGGTGCGCTCATGCAGTAGCATTAAACGCTTGTTGGTCGCTCTAAAGTGCCTGATTCCACGGCAATTGCAATGACACCATCGTTGACCTCACAAGCCTTCGCGCGGGCCGGCCGCATCGGTATCGCGCCAATGGAAGGCGTAATTGATGACATCACGCGCGAATGCCTGACTGGCATTGGCGGCTATGACTGGTGCGTGACGGAGTTCGTTCGCGTGACTCACGTCAAGTTACCGCCACGGGTATTCAAGCGTATCTGCCCAGAGCTGCTTGAGGCGTCGCAAACGCATACCGCTCGCACGCTTCACGAGACGCCTGTTGCTTTGCAACTGCTAGGCGCCGATCCGGTTGCACTGGGAATCAATGCCAGTGTTGCCGCGCGATTGGGTGCCCCGAGCGTCGATATCAATTTCGGCTGCCCCGCCAAGACCGTCAACCGCCATGATGGCGGCGCGGCATTGTTGCGCTCACCTGAGCGTGTATTCCGCGCAGTAGAAGGGGTTCGTGATGCCCTCAAGGACACCGGCGTACCGGTCACAGCCAAGATTCGCCTTGGCTTCAATGATCGCCGCCTCGCTCTCGCCTGTGCCCAGGCCGCCCAGGCCGGGGGGGCAACACAACTGGTCGTGCATGGCCGTACCAAACAGGAAGGTTATCGTCCTCCAGCACACTGGGAGTGGATCGGGAAGATCACCTCAGAGCTATCGATTCCAGTCGTCGCCAATGGGGATATCTGGGACATGCACTGTTATTGGCGCGCACGCTCCCTGTCTGGTTGTCGTGATGTGATGCTAGGCCGTGCTGCATTGGCAGACCCCTTTCTCGCCGCGCGTATCAAACACTGGCAGGCCACAGGCGAACGGCTACCTGAGACGAACTGGACACAACGAGCCCAGGTGCTGCTGGCACACGCCGAACGCTGCGCGCATCTGCCGGACAAGGTCATGGTGCCATTGCTCAAACAGTGGATGAACATGATGCGCCAGAGTGGCAACTCTGAGGCAGAAGCCCGCTTCCAGGCCATCAAGCGCCATAAAGGACGCGCAGAATTCTTCTCAGGCCTTGTCGCTGGTACAGCGCTGACACTAGCACCTAGTTTACTGACATCTGTCACGCGGATGCCTGAGCCAGAATCCGAAATCACATTCGCGTGATGGATACGACGCTCTACCCTCTCTTTTACTGAAGATATTCAGCACTGGTTGGTGCAATCACAAAAAAGGCGCCCTTGTGAAAAGGGCGCCCATAGCAATCACCCACCGATGAATAGGCAGGATGTAGAAGTGAATAGACTTTTCTGGCAGACAAAGAAAAACCCGTCTCGATGAGACGGGTTTTTCAATTGGTGCGCCCTGGAGGATTCGAACCTCCGACCGCCTGATTCGTAGTCAGGTACTCTATCCAGCTGAGCTAAGGGCGCTTAAACCTTTAAACTTGTGGCCTGAGTCTCTCAATGAGATTCAACAGGACTTTCTCTTGCCTAGTGCAATGGTGCGCCCTGGAGGATTCGAACCTCCGACCGCCTGATTCGTAGTCAGGTACTCTATCCAGCTGAGCTAAGGGCGCATCTTACTGCATTTGTACCTAATGGTGGAGAGAGAGGGATTCGAACCCTCGATAGGGCTATAAACCCTATACTCCCTTAGCAGGGGAGCGCCTTCAGCCACTCGGCCACCTCTCCTCATCAGGTACGGCGCATATCTTACTCATTTGATTAGGCTTTGTCTAGCCTCTGCGTCAATTTTTTAGCTTCGATGCCAAGCATCTCATACCTAATCAACCACAGGCTCAGGGCTGCGCTAGCCTGAGCAATCTCCCCGCATGAACCAAATCAAGACGATGGCATGCCTGTCGTCGTGTCTCGTTCGAGGGAGCGAGCATATTACCCGACCAGAAGCCGACTGTCTCCCCCTCTGACACGAAAAATTCCATCTTTTTCCCTTACGGAACACTGACTTGAGATCAGGCGTCATCCAAAAGACACGCATGGCATCGTACTCGACACATCCGCACCTTCAAAGACAAGAACACGAACGCAGCCATGGGGACAAAATGGCTGGCGTTCGTGTTTGCACTACATCTGGCCTGTGCAGCTATCAGGTGCATCACGCCTTCAGGCGATGGTGTCACCATTATCTTCTTTCTCGCGCTGAATACGCTGATAGATTTCTTCGCGATGAACGGCAACTTCCTTGGGAGCGTTCACACCGATACGCACCTGATTACCTTTCACACCTAGAACGGTAACGGTGATGTCATCACCGATCATCAGCGTTTCACCCACTCTACGGGTCAGGATGAGCATGACTGATCTCCTTGTCAGTAATTCATACGGCTTGGACTGCAACGGGATATGGACGGCGAACGACGGGACGAGCCGAGCACCGCTAAGCATGAGGTCCGGATTATGCGTTATGCGTGCTCCGACGGCCAATGCCACCCTCTCATCACAACCGATAAGCTCGTTGAATGAAAGCGCCCGACCCACCACTCATCTCCCTTGGAAGGGAAGAATGATGAATCGGGCGGCATTCATTCGATTCCTAGTGCTCCGATAGCTTCCCGAGTATCGAGCAACCACTATCTCAACAGATAATAATTAAAATGTTGATAACAATAGCTTTTATCTAAACCCACCGGGGCGCCACACGAGATACCGGACGAAACGGCTAGGCCGTTTCGTCGCTGACAGACTCTGCATCCAAACCAAAGGCAGTGTGCAGAGAGCGTACTGCCAGCTCCATGAACTTCTCATCAATCAAAACAGAAATCTTGATTTCGGAAGTAGACACCATGCGGATATTGATGCCCTCTTCTGCCAATACTCGGAACATCTTGGAAGCTACACCCGCATGAGAGCGCATGCCAACACCGACCAGTGAGACCTTGGCAATGTTGTCATCAGCGCGTAGCTCTCCACCGCCAACCGATGGGATGACCGTCTCGGTCAGAATACGCTGGGTCGTCTTGAAGTCGCTTTTGGCGACGGTGAAGGAGAAATCAGTCGTATTGCCATCCGGAGAAACGTTCTGGACGATCATATCGATTTCGATGTTGGAATCAGCGATCGGGCCCAGAATCTTGGAGGCCACCCCCGGAATATCCGGTGTGTTGAGTAGGGTCAGCTTGGCTTCATTGACGTTGAAGGCGATGCCGGAGATCAGCGGTTCTTCCATGTTGTCTTCTTCCTCAGCGACGATCAGGGTACCCGGGCCATCCTCGAAGGAGGACAGGACACGCAGGGGGACGTTGTACTTGCCAGCGAACTCTACCGCACGGATCTGCAGAATCTTTGAGCCCAGGCTCGCCATTTCCAGCATTTCCTCGACCGTCACCGTTTCCAGACGACGCGCCTTGGAGCACACACGTGGGTCGGTCGTGTAGACACCGTCCACATCAGTGTAGATCTGGCACTCATCAGCCTTGAGTGCGGCGGCCAGCGCAACACCCGTGGTATCAGAGCCGCCACGACCGAGTGTCGTGATATTGCCGTCATCATCAACACCTTGGAAGCCTGCCACCACGACAACCTTGCCACCGTCGAGGTCGGCACGCAGATCATCGGTATCGATGTGCTGGATACGCGCCTTTGTATGGGCACTGTCCGTGCGAATGCCAACCTGGGCACCAGTATAGGAGGTCGCGGCGACCCCGATTTTCTGCAGCGCCATGGCCAACAGGGAAATTGTCACCTGCTCGCCGGTAGAGACCAACATATCCATTTCGCGCGGCGTCGGATCATCATTGATCTCGCTGGCGAGACCGATCAGTCGATTGGTCTCGCCGCTCATGGCAGAGACAACCACGACTATCTGATGTCCTTCATCGCGGAACCGCTTGACCTTCTCGGCGACGGCCTTGATCCGCTCGACTGAGCCGACCGAGGTGCCTCCGAACTTTTGAACGTATAGCGCCATGTGCGTTTCCGTTTTCCGTGTCCGTTTGCGTTGCCTCGCATGACCTGCATGCGAGCCCAAAAAGAGGCCGGGTCTCCTCGCAAGAAGCCCGGCCTTCATCTTGTTACGTTAGCCCAGCTGAGCGTCTACCCAGGCTGGCACACCTGCCAGTGCACCGGGCAATGAGACTGCATCACTACCACCGGCCTGCGCCATGTCAGCACGACCGCCACCTTTGCCACCCACTTGCTCGGCAACGTGGCGTACCAGATCACCGGCTTTGACGCGTGATGTCAGATCATCGGTAACACCTGCGATCAGGCTGACCTTATCGCCATCAGCCACACCGAGCACGAGAATGCCGGAGCCCAGCTTTGACTTCAGATCATCCATCAAGCCGCGCAGCTCCTTACCGGAGACGCCTTCGACCTGCTTGGCCAACACCTTGAGCCCCTGAACTTCAGCGATATCGCCAAGCATATCGCTGGCAGAGGCAGAGGCTAGCTTGGCCTTGAGGCGCTCAAGCTCTTTCTCGAGACCGCGATTGCGCTCCAGCAGGCTAGTAACGCGCTCTTCGACCTGCTCCGGCTTGGCTTTGAGGCGCTCGCCAAGACGCGTCAGCGTCGCTTCCTGCTCAAGGAGGAAATTGCGCGCAGCGCGGCCAGTGATGGCTTCGATACGACGTACGCCAGCAGCGATACCAGTTTCAGCGACGATATGCATCTGACCGATATCACCCGTGCGCTGAACGTGAGTACCACCGCACAGCTCAATCGAGAAGGCATCCGCACCGATAGTCAGCACACGAACTTCTTCACCATACTTGGCATCGAACAACGCCGCAGCGCCACGCGCCTTGGCCTCATCCAGTGTCATGAACTCGATCTGCGTCGCGGCATTGACCAGAATCTGTGCATTGACGATACGCTCAATCTCGGCCAGCTGCTTAGTCGTCACCGCTTCGGAGTGACTGAAATCGAAGCGCAGACGCTCTGCCGTCACAAGCGAACCCTTTTGCTGAACATGCTCGCCCAACACCTGACGCAGGGCTTCGTGCAGCAGGTGAGTCGCAGAGTGGTTACGCACGGAAGCGGCACGCAATTCAGCGTCCACCTGCGGACGCACATGATCGCCAACCTTGAGCGAGCCTTCGACCAACACACCATGATGCAGGTGATGGCCCGTCTGCTTCTGAGTGTCGCTGACCTGGAAACGGCCGCTGTCCAGATGCAGATAGCCGGTATCGCCAGCCTGGCCGCCCGACTCGCCATAGAACGGCGTGGTGTCGAGTACCACGATGCCCTTGGCGTCGGCATCGAGCTGCTCAACGGCATTGCCTTCCGCATCAAACAGCGCCGTGACGGAGGCTTCACCGTCCAGCTGATCATAGCCAGTGAAGGCAGTCTCGCCGTCCAGCTCCAGCTTGGCAGAGTAGTCACCACCGAAATTACTCGCGGCCCGCGCACGGACACGTTGCGCGTCGAGCGCAGCATGGAAGCCAGCCTCGTCGAGCACCAGTTCTCGCTCACGGCAGATGTCTGCCGTCAGATCGTACGGGAAGCCGTAGGTATCATAGAGCTTGAAGATGGTATCGCCGTCGAGTGTATTACTCTCAAGACTCGCGATAGCCTCTTCAAGCAGCTTCATACCGTGTTCCAGCGTGCGTGCGAACTGCTCTTCTTCCTTGAGCAAGACACGCTCGATCTGGGCACGGGCGGCGCGCAACTCCGGATAGGCTTCCCCCATCTCAGCATCCAGCGCAGCCACCAGCTTATGGAAGAAGCTACCACGCGCACCCAGCTTGTGGCCGTGGCGCACGGCGCGGCGAATGATACGACGCAGCACATAGCCACGCCCTTCATTGGACGGCAACACCCCATCAGTAACCAGGAAGGCGCACGAGCGAATGTGATCAGCGACCACGCGCAATGACGGCGTAGCAGTATTGTCGTGCCCGATGATTTCAGCGGCGGCGGCCAGCAAGTTCTGGAACAGATCGATCTCGTAATTGGAGTGCACGCCTTGCATTACAGCCGCTACGCGCTCCAGACCCATGCCAGTGTCGATGGACGGTTTGGGCAACGGATTGAGATTGCCCTCAGCATCACGATCAAACTGCATGAAGACCAGATTCCAGATCTCGATGTAGCGATCACCGTCTTCATCGGGGCTGCCCGGCGGGCCACCTGCGACGTCTTCACCGTGATCAAAGAAGATCTCGGAAGACGGGCCACACGGACCGGTATCGCCCATCTGCCAGAAGTTATCTTCGTCGAGACGCGAGAAACGCGCCTGATCAATACCCATCTCGTTGAACCAGATATCACGTGCTTCGTCATCACTGACATGCACGGTAACCCACAGCTTCTCTTTCGGCAGGCCGAGCTCTTCGGTCAAGAACTTCCAGGCAAACTGAATGGCTTCACGCTTGAAATAGTCGCCGAAGCTGAAGTTGCCTAACATTTCGAAGAAGGTGTGGTGACGGGCGGTATAACCGACATTATCCAGATCATTGTGCTTGCCACCGGCGCGCACGCAGCGCTGCGCCGAGGTGGCGCGCGTATAACCACGCGGATCACGTCCAAGAAAGACGTCCTTGAAGGGCACCATGCCTGCGTTGGTAAACAGCAGAGTCGCATCGTTGTGCGGCACCAGCGAGCTGGAGGGCACAATGGTATGACCATGGTTCGCGTAATAGGTCAGGAAGGCGTTTCTGATTTCTGCGCTTTTCATAGAGGTTCCGTAGCGATGTGCGTAAAGACGCTTCGGGGGTCTTCTGCATGACTTCCGCATGGTTTCAGCATGTTCATCCATGTGGGTATGCATGGAGGTGCAATGAAAAGCATGAAAGAAGGCGCCTGCCCCGTGCCGTCGCAAGACGACCTAGTATAACGCCTGTTCGCGCAAGCTAAAGGGGGGTAAATCGCTTGAAGGCCTGCTTTCCTCGTTCTGGGTAGCGACTGATGGGTACTCTCCTGGAGATAGCCATTGGCGAACAACCCTTGGCAGAAGCAGCATTACTCCTCTCCTTCGTCGCTCCAGGCTGAAGACATGGCATAACGCAACTGCTCATAATCGAAGCCACGCTGGAGAAGAAAGCGCTCGCGTCGTGCGCGTTCTTTCTGTCCTTCGCCCGCAGAAGAGAAGCGACGCGCGAGCGTCTCGCTGGCCAGTTCAAAGAAATCCACCACATCAACATGTCCAAAGACATCCGGCGCAGGGTCACAGGCTTCACGCATCACGGCGTTCAGGGTGTCATTATCGACACCACGCTGACGAAGTTCCTGCTGGATACGCCGCGGCCCTTGCCCTCTGAGCACACGCGTACGTAGGAAACTGGCCGCAAAGCGGGCATCTGACTGCAATCCCTCTTCCGCCATGCGCTCGAGCACTTCATCGATCAAAAGCTCTACATCCAGCTCCGGCGTTTCTTCGCCGTCATCAGCAATCTCCGTCGCTACGCTGGCGGGCTTGAGATAGTCACGGCCTTTCAGGTAGTCGTATAACTCACGACGACTGTGTTCCCGGCGCGCCAACCGAGCGATGGCATCACTGCGTGCACGCCGGTAAGGGCTTGCCTCGCCCGAATCCAGCGACTGGTACTCGGGCCCTGCCATGTCTTCATTGTCGTCGTGCATGATCGCACCTATTCAGTCCTGAGCGAGGGGGAAATCTGATGCATTCAAACGCACAGCGCCCGCCTCCGAAAATCGGGGCAGGCGCTGATATAGCACAGAAGGCATCGTGAGTACCGTACCTCCGTGCTGGAGCACTTCAAGCGCTCACCAAAAGTGCTTAGTCGAGATCGAGGTCGTCTTCGCTCTCGGCGACGGCAGCCGCAGCCTCTTTCGGGTCTTCCTTGGTCTCTGGCGCTGCAAGCAACTGGGCGCGGATCTGGGTTTCAATCTCTTCCATGATCGCGGGGTTGTCTTCCAGGTACTGCGCAGAGTTGGCCTTGCCCTGGCCAATTTTGCTGCCCTGATAGCTATACCAGGCACCAGCCTTGCCGACCAGGCCACACTGCACGCCCAGGTCAATCACCTCACCGGCATGATAGATACCCTTGCCATAAAGAATCTGGAACTCGGCCTGCCGGAACGGAGGAGCAACCTTGTTCTTGACGACCTTGACGCGGGTCTCATTACCCGTCACTTCGTCGCCCGACTTCACGGAACCCGTGCGGCGGATATCCAGACGCACACTGGCGTAGAACTTCAGTGCATTACCGCCAGTCGTGGTTTCCGGGCTACCGAACATCACACCGATCTTCATGCGGATCTGATTGATGAACACCACCATGCAGTTGGCATTCTTGATGTGGCCGGTGACCTTACGCAGCGCCTGAGACATCAAACGTGCCTGCAGACCAACGTGAGAATCGCCCATCTCGCCTTCGATTTCGGCGCGCGGCGTCAGAGCTGCGACCGAATCGACGATGATGACGTCAACACCGCCAGAGCGCACCAGCATGTCGACAATTTCTAGCGCCTGTTCACCAGTATCCGGCTGAGAGACCAGCATCTCGTCCAGATTGACGCCCAGCTTCTCGGCATAGGACGGATCCAGTGCGTGCTCAGCATCGATAAAGGCACATACCTTGCCCTGCTTCTGCGCCTGAGCGATGACGGACAGTGTCAGAGTCGTCTTGCCTGAAGATTCCGGACCATAGATTTCCACTACACGGCCAAGCGGCAGACCACCGATACCGAGTGCAACATCCAACCCGAGCGAGCCGGTGGAGATCGACGGCATGGCCACACGTGGGGCATCGCCCATGCGCATGACGGCGCCCTTGCCGAACTGGCGCTCGATCTGGGACAGCGCCGCGTTCAGCGCCTTGGTGCGATTGTCGTCCTGTGCCATGTGGCCTCCTGTCGGACGGCGGTGCCACACGGGCAGCCACCTGGAATGAGGAAATACTGAAGCTGAAAATATGAAAGCTGAAAATACTGAGCTTACGGCGCTGAAATGACAGCACTGCAGCATAAGAGCTCTATCGCCGCTGCAAGCCTAGTGGATCAAGCATTGTGGCAAAACCCTGTATACATGGACAGTATAATGCCGCAAGTTGCCTCACTCTGCCAGTCCAGTGATGCGCTTTTTCAGGCAAGAGTCTCAACACTTAGCCTTGCATTGCCTGCACCCGCCGAATCAAGCCTTGCAGAGCTACGCGTACGGCCGCCTTTCGTACCGCCTCACGATCGCCAGAGAAGCGATAATGCTCAGCTTGTTGCTGTGTTTCACTGCCCCATGCCAACCATACAGTGCCTACCGGCTTCTCCTCGCTACCTCCCTCCGGCCCTGCCACACCGCTGATGGCGACACCAAGCCCTGCGCCACTATCGCGACACGCACCGCTAACCATTTCGCACACGACCACCTCAGAGACAGCCCCATGGCTCAGCAGTGAAGCGTTGCTAACGCCCAACAGGCGCTGCTTGGCGGCGTTGGAGTACGTCACGTAGCCGCTCTCAAAATAACCGGAGCTACCCGCAATAGCGGTAATCGCGGTACTTACTCCACCGCCGGTACAGGACTCGGCAGTGGTGACATATAGGCCTTGAGACAACGCCAACGTCTGCAGCCGCTCAGCCAGCTCATTGATAGAAGCACTGATGATGGACGCCTCGGATATGACGGTAGATGGCTCGCGCACGATAAGCTCCCGTATTGACTGGTCAGTAAACAGAGAATAGTGGACGGCGCATCACAGGCATTGGAGCCAGCCACGCCAGTCCGTAGAATATCTCGGCATCCAGTATGCCTCGCTCTCGCATGTCATTTTCAACATGCCCTTTTGAGCAGTGTGCCTTTTTCACCATTGCAGTGCAGTCAAGGAAGTCCATGGTCATGGCCAAGAACAGCGCCCCGCAAATGACGCCGATGATGACGCAGTACATGAAGATCAAGCGCGAGCACCCCGGCGTGCTGCTGTTCTATCGCATGGGCGATTTTTATGAACTGTTTCATGACGATGCCAAGCGTGCCTCTCAATTGTTGGACATCACGCTGACCGCACGTGGCAGTTCCAACGGCGCACCGATCCCGATGGCGGGTGTGCCCTATCACAGCGCTGAAGGCTACCTAGCACGGTTGGTAAAAATGGGTGAATCAGTCGCCATCTGCGAACAGATCGGTGATCCCGCCACCAGCAAAGGCCCGGTCGAGCGCAAGGTTGTACGTATCGTCACGCCCGGTACTTTACATGACGAGGCGCTGCTGGACGCCAGCCGCGATAATCTTCTGGTCGCGCTGCATCGTGATGGCGAGACCTGGGGGGTAGCCGCTCTGGAGCTCTCCTCTGGCCGCTTCAGCGTACTGGAAGTCGAAGGCGATGAAGAGTTGCTGACAGAAATCCAGCGCATGTCGCCTGCCGAGATCATGGTCGGCGAGAACCGCACACTCCCTGCGAGCCTCTCTTCACGTCCCGGTCTAACGCGTCAGAGTGACTGGCATTTTGATCATGAGACCGCGCTGCGCCTGCTCTGTGATCAATTCGGCGTTCAGGATCTCAATGGATTCGGCTGCAGCCATCTGACACGCGCCGTCACCGCTGCCGGCGCCCTGCTGGATTACGCTCGCGATACCCAGCGTACGGGCCTGCCTCACGTCACTGCGCTGAGCGTCGAAAGTCGTGACGACTCGGTCGTGATCGATGCCGCCAGCCGTCGGAATCTCGAGATCGACACCAATCTCGGCGGCAGTAGCGAAAACACGCTCGCCAGCGTACTGGACGTGACATCGACAGCAATGGGTTCGCGACTACTCAAGCGCTGGCTGAACCGCCCGTTGCGCGATCAGCTGCAGGTCGGTTTGCGCCAGGCAGCCGTGCAACGACTGATGGATGGTGATTATCCACAGGAGCTGCACGGCTTGCTCAAGCGGATCGGTGATGTGGAGCGCATTCTCGCGCGTGTCGCTCTGCGCAGCGCCCGCCCACGTGACATGGCGCGTCTACGCGACGGCCTCAATGCGCTACCAGAGCTGCGCGCCGTGCTGGCCAGCATCGACAAGGGTAGTGCCATCGATGAGCTACGCGATGCGATTCGCCTGTTCCCGGCGCTGTCTGCCATGCTCAGCGAGGCGCTGGTCGAGAATCCACCAGTCGTCCTGCGCGACGGCGGTGTGATCGCCGATGGTTATGATGACGAGCTGGACGAATACCGTGGCCTCTCCGAGAACGCTGGCCAATACCTGATCGCCATGGAAACCCGCGAGCGCGAACGCACTGGTATCAGCAGCCTCAAGGTCGGCTACAACCGCGTGCATGGCTATTTCATCGAGCTGCCACGCTCCCAGTCAGCGCAGGCACCAATCGACTATATCCGTCGCCAGACACTCAAGAATGCCGAGCGCTTCATCATCCCGGAGCTCAAGGAATTCGAGGATAAGGCCCTGTCTGCCAAGTCCAAGTCATTGGCGCGTGAAAAGCTGCTCTATGAGCACCTGCTCGATGACCTGAATACCGAACTGGACGGCCTGCAACAGACCGCCCGAGCGCTTGCCTCACTGGATGTCCTCAACGCCTTCGCCGACCGCGCGACGGCGTTGGATTTCGTGCGCCCACAGCTTACTGCCACGCCAGGTATCGATATCGAGAGCGGACGCCATCCCGTCGTCGAGCATGTCAGCGATCATCCCTTCGTGCCCAACGATGTGCGCTTTGATGAGGCACGCCGCATGCTGGTGATCACCGGCCCCAACATGGGGGGTAAGTCGACCTACATGCGCCAAACAGCATTGATCGCGCTGCTGGCCTATACCGGAAGCTTCGTGCCAGCCACACGTGCCTCCATCGGCCCGCTGGATCGCATCTTTACACGCATCGGCTCCTCGGATGATCTAGCCGGTGGTCGCTCCACCTTCATGGTCGAGATGACCGAGACCGCCAGCATCCTGCACAACGCGACCGACGAGAGCCTGGTACTGATGGATGAGATCGGTCGTGGTACCTCGACGTTTGATGGTCTGTCACTCGCTTGGGCCAGCGCTGAGCATCTTGCGCGCGCGCGCGCCTTCACGCTGTTCGCGACACACTACTTCGAGATGACGGCACTACCCGAACATGCTGATGGGGTCGCCAACGTTCACCTGACCGCCGCCGAGCACGGTGATGGCATCGTCTTTATGCACCGTGTCGAGGAAGGCCCTGCCAGCCAGAGCTACGGTCTGCAGGTTGCCCAGCTGGCGGGCGTCCCGCAGAGCGTGATCCACCGAGCGCGCGAGAAGCTCACGAGCCTGGAGCAGCAGGAGGTCGATCGTCCGCCAGTCGCACGGGCCGATGCACAAGGCCAGCCGGTACCCCAACAGAACGACCTGTTTGCCGCCCCACCGCATCCGGTCGTTGAAGCACTGGAAAACCTCGACCCAGATGACCTGAGCCCCAAGCGAGCACTGGAGCTTATCTATGAATGGCGACGAGCCAAATAAGCCTTGCCAGGCAGTGTAAAGACTCGACAGTGCCCACTGGGCATAGCACCATTCCAAAACGATCCGCCTGAGCAGATTGCGAGGGCGGCAGAGCGCTACTAGAATGGCGCCTTATAACATACGCGCCGCTTATAACCTGAAACCATGATTCCGCTCAGACGGCACATGGTCGGCGCCAGGACCACGACCTACGATAGAGACGCCGACCCGCGTCAGGAGATCTGCATGGCATTCATCGTCACCGAGAACTGCATTCGCTGCAAATACACTGATTGTGTGGAAGTTTGCCCAGTGGATTGCTTTTACGAAGGCCCAAATTTTCTGGTGATCAACCCGGATGAGTGCATCGACTGTGCACTGTGCGAGCCAGAATGCCCAGCTGAAGCCATCTTCTCTGAAGACGAAGTACCGGAGAATCAGAAAGAATTCATCGAGCTGAATGCTGACTTGGCTGAGGTGTGGCCGAATATCAGCGAGAAGAAGGATGCCATGCCTGAAGCCGAGAAGTGGGACGGTGTCGACGGTAAGCTGGAATATCTGGAGCAGTAAGACCAGTACCTGTCCTGATCAGGTGCTGGCAGGAGGTTCCACTAAAAACGCAGCCCTTTGGCTGCCGTTTTTATATCTGCCTTCGAGATCATAGACACAAAAAAGGGCGACCCCGTAAGGTCGCCCGCTCCAAGCGTGTCCCTGTCGATCCCTCCTGGATCGTATTCCTGAGTGCTGTCCCTGCCCTTCACAACATCCTGTCGCTCGGAGCGCACTGTCACGCATGGTGGGTATTGCGGCACTGCTTGCGCAGCTGTCCCACCGCAATACCCGATTCCACTATTTTGCCTGCCCTGCTGTCGTGCTCATGCATTGCCTGGCATCCTGCCAATACTGCTCCCTGTCTTGCTTCAGCTTACAGCCTCATGACGCTCCATGATCTAACAAACCCCTGTCGCGGCATCCTGCCGGTGAGATGCTGTAGCTGTCTGCCTCGTCTACCCTGACGCGGATGATGTCCCGTCATCCGTCACTCCTGTGAAGGCGAGCGTCCTACTTGCATGTCCGAGCGATTCGGTTCAAATGATTCGCTCTCGACCTTCCCTGTCGTAATGGACCTTCCTGGTCCTGACGCCTTCTCCGGCGCCTGCTCTACCATCCATGATCCCTGACCCTACCCTGTCAACTCCCAAGACACGGCGGACATACAGATTCTGCCACCGACATCCTTGCCGGTTCCTTTTACACTGAACATCCTGTTCAGTGACGCCAGACTTCCTGTCCGACTGATGACTCTGCACGTGCTACTAATCCCGTTTGCATCCTGCCGAGACTGCGGTGTCCCGCCGCACCCTCAAATCCATGACGCTATTTTGGTCAGCTATGGGCCGCGTGGCAACTACTCCCAATAGCTAAAACGCTTAATGCTAATAAAAAAATTAGTTACTAAAAATACATTTAAAATCAATAGATTGAATAGAAACATACGTTCGCATTCGTAAGCTTCTGGTAGCAACTGTACTGATTATCCTTCGACACTTGTAGGAAAAGGCTTACACGACATGACCAATGAAGTAGTGAACTTCTTTCTCGACTGGGGATCATGCCAGCATAGGCAGTGCATGAGATGCATGACGGGGCCGTACCCGAAGGTACGGCCCCGTCATGGAGCGATAGCCAGACCTGCACTATCCTCGCCAGCAATCACACTGGCTTACGGCGTCGACTTACTGGCCCTTGATCTCTTTCAGGCCGTTGTAAGCCACGTCGCCCAACTGCTGCTCGATTACTAGCAAGCGGTTGTACTTGGCAACACGATCAGAGCGGCACAGTGAGCCAGTCTTGATCTGGCCTGCACAGGTACCGACTGCCAGATCGGCAATGGTGGTGTCTTCGGTCTCGCCACTACGGTGAGAGATGACGGCCGTAAAGCCTGCGTCCTGCGCCATCTTGATAGCATCCAGCGTCTCGGACAACGAGCCAATCTGGTTGAACTTGATCAGGATGGAGTTACCGATACCTTCATCGATGCCGCGCTTGAGGATGCGAGTATTGGTGACGAACAGATCGTCGCCGACCAGCTGAACCTTGTCGCCCAGCTTGTCGGTCAGCGCCTTCCAGCCAGCCCAGTCGGACTCGTCCATGCCATCTTCAATGGAGACGATCGGATACTCTGCTGCCAAGCCTGCCAGATAGTCGACAAAGCCCTGCGCGTCGAAGGACTTGCCTTCGCCAGACAGATTGTACTGACCGTCCTTGTAGAACTCGGAAGACGCACAGTCCAACGCCAAGGTCACGTCAGTGCCCAGTGCATAGCCGGCATCGCTGACGGCCTGCTTGATAACCGCCAGCGCCTCAGCGTTGGATGCCAGGTTGGGTGCAAAGCCACCTTCATCACCCACCGCCGTGCTCAGGCCACGGGTTTGCAGCACTTTCTTAAGCGCGTGGAATATCTCGGCACCGGTGCGCAGTGCTTCACGGAAGTTCGGCGCGCCAACCGGCTGAACCATGAATTCCTGGATGTCGACATTGTTGTCGGCATGCTCACCGCCATTGATGATATTCATCATCGGTACCGGCATGGAGTATTTGCCCGGCTGGCCGTAAAGCTCAGCGATGTGGGCGTAAAGCTCGATTCCCTTGGCCTGCGCCGCTGCCTTGGCAGCCGCCAGAGAGACCGCGAGGATGGCATTGGCACCCAGCGACTCCTTGTTCTCGGTACCATCCAGCGCCAGCATGGCATCGTCCAGCGCACGCTGGTCCAGTGCGTCCATGCCGATCAGACGCTCACGAATCGCGCCATTGACAGCCTCGACTGCCTTCAGAACGCCCTTGCCCAGATAACGGCTTTTGTCGCCATCACGCAATTCCAGCGCTTCACGCGAACCAGTGGAGGCACCAGAGGGCGCGCAGGCGCTGGCACGCTGGCCGCCTTCAAGCACAACCTCGGCCTGCACGGTCGGGTTACCACGGGAATCGAGCACCTCAAGGGCGCGGATTTCGACGATATTGGCCATCTTGTGTCGTCCTCTACACGGGGGGATTGAAACACCACGACGGGCATCTTGCCCATTGTGCAAAAAGGCCGTTCACACAGTGTGAACGGCCCGTAGTCATCCTTAGCGAATAGCCAGCGGCGCAAAGCCCTTGACCAGCGCATCCAACGATTGCAGCTGGCGCAGGAAGGGCTCGAGCTGATCGAGCGGCAGAGCACAGGGCCCGTCACACTTGGCATTGTCCGGATCAGGGTGCGCCTCGAGGAACAGGCCTGCCAGACCCAGTGCAACACCAGAGCGTGCCAGATCAAAGACCTGTTCGCGACGGCCGCCAGCAGAATCAGCGCGCCCACCTGGGCGCTGCAACGAGTGGGTGACATCGAACAGCACCGGCAACCCAGTGTCCTTCATCTCGGCCATGCCGAGCATGTCGACCACCAGATTGTTGTAGCCGAAACTGGAGCCACGCTCACACAGCAGGATTTTATCATTGCCCGCTTCACCGCACTTGGCGACGATATGGCGCATTTCATGCGGTGCGAGAAACTGCGGCTTCTTGATATTGATCACTGCACCGGTGCGTGCCATCGCGACGACCAGATCTGTCTGGCGCGCCAGGAAGGCCGGCAGCTGAATGACATCGGCGACTTCTGCCACGGCCGCTGCCTGCTCCGGTTCATGCACATCGGTGATGATCGGCACGCCAAAGCGCGACTTGATCTCAGCCAGAATCTCGAGCCCCTTCTCCATCCCCGGACCGCGATAGGAATGCATGGAGCTACGATTGGCCTTGTCGAAGCTCGCCTTGAAGACATACGGCATGCCAAGGCGAGTCGTCACCTCGACATACTGCTCTGCCACCTCAAGCGCCAACTCGCGGGACTCCAGTACATTCATGCCGCCAAAAAGCGTCATCGGACGATCATTGGCGACCTTGAGGCCAGCAAATTCGATCACGCGCTGTTCGTTGTGCATCAACTCACTGCTCATCGACCTTCCTTCCTGAAGTTACCCCAGGGCGCGCAGGCAGTGGCCCGCGCATCCTGATGAATCGATTACTCGCCGCGAGTACGCGCGGCCTTGTGGTTCAGAGCCGCGTTCACGAAACCAGTAAACAACGGGTGACCATCACGTGGCGTGGAGGTGAACTCCGGGTGGAACTGACAGGCCACAAACCACGGGTGATCCGGCAATTCGACCATCTCGACCAGCGAGTTATCGACGCTACGACCAGAGAAGATCAGCCCCTTTTCTTCCAGTGCAGGCACGAACTGATCGTTGACTTCATAGCGATGACGATGACGTTCGATGATCTCATCACTGCCATAAGCCTGATGTGCTTTAGAGCCATTGAGCAGACGACAGGCCTGACCACCCAGACGCATGGTGCCGCCCATATCGGACGCCGCATCGCGAGTCTCGATCTTGCCTTCCGGTGTCAGCCATTCAGTAATCAGACCCACTACCGGATGCTGGGTATCGTGCGTGAATTCGGTCGAGTTGGCGTCTGCCCAACCTGCCACGTTACGCGCAAATTCGATGACCGCGACCTGCATACCCAGACAGATACCCAGATACGGCACCTTGTTTTCACGTGCGAAACGCGCAGTGGCTATCTTGCCTTCCACACCACGCTCACCGAAGCCGCCCGGCACCAGAACGGCATCTTTACCAACCAGACGATCGGTACCGTTGCGCTCGATCTCCTCGGAATCGATGAAGTCGACGTTGACCTTCACCCGCCCCTGAATGCCGGCATGAATCAGCGCCTCATTCAATGACTTGTAAGCGTCGAGTAGCTCCATGTACTTGCCGACCATCGCGATATTGATGGTTTTGAGCGGATTGAGTTTGGCGTCGAGCACCGCGACCCACTCGGACATGTCGGCTTCACCGGCTTCCAGACGCAGCTTGTCACACACGATCTCGTCGAGACGCGCTTCGTGCAGCATCAATGGAATACGATAAATGGTGTCGGCATCCTGCAACGAAACCACTGCGCGCTCTTCGACGTTGGTGAACAGCGAGATCTTGCGACGCTCACTCTCTTCGATCTCGACTTCGCTGCGGCAGATCAGGATATCCGGCTGGATACCGATGGAACGCAGCTCCTTGACGCTGTGCTGGGTCGGCTTGGTCTTGGTTTCACCGGCCGTCTTGATGTACGGCACCAACGTCAGGTGCATGAAGATGGCACGTTCAGCACCCAACTGAGCACGCATCTGGCGAATGGCTTCCAGGAACGGCAGGGATTCGATATCACCGACGGTGCCACCGATCTCGACCAGCGCCACGTCGTAGCCTTCGCCACCGGCGATGACACGCCGCTTGATCTCATCGGTGATGTGCGGAATGACCTGCACGGTTCCACCGAGATAGTCGCCACGACGTTCCTTGCGCAGCACGTGCTCGTAGACACGGCCCGCAGTGAAGTTGTTACTCTGGGTCATCCGCGAGCGGATAAAACGCTCATAGTGACCGAGATCCAGATCTGTTTCCGCGCCATCTTCGGTGACAAAGACTTCGCCGTGCTGGAACGGACTCATGGTGCCCGGATCGACGTTGATGTACGGATCCAGCTTGAGAATGGTGACTTTGAGGCCGCGGGCCTCGAGGATAGCCGCCAGCGAAGCGGATGCGATGCCCTTGCCAAGCGAGGACACAACGCCGCCCGTCACGAAGATAAATCGTGTCATGGAAACCTGCCGAAAACGTGAGCTGTAGGAGAGACCCGGGGGAACGGATCAGGATGGGTCGCCAGTCTAGCGGAAAGGTGCCGCCGGCTCAATTTGATTGCCCATTGTGACCGCCACATCGTGACATCGCCCTCTCCCCATCAAGACGCATCAGCCCGCCATGGCGGGCCTGAACGCTTTCAGCCTCTGGTCGACTCAGACTTCGAGGAAATCGAGAATCCCTTCCGCAGCACGACGTCCTTCATCGATGGCAGTGACGACAAGATCAGAGCCACGCACCATATCGCCACCGGCGAACACCTTGGCATTGGTGGTCTGGAACGCAAGACGATCAGCACTGGTCGCGATACGACCGCGCTCATCGACACCGATGTCGAAATCGGCGAACCATGGCGCGGGGCTGGCCTGAAAACCGAAGGCCACGATGACGGCATCAGCCGGCAGGATCTCCTCGGAGCCCGGCACGACCTCCGGGCGTTGACGCCCGTTGGCGTCCGGCTCACCCATGCGGGTACGCACGACCTTGACGCCTTCGACCTTACCCTCGCCGACCACTGCCACTGGCTGGCGATTGAACAGAAAGTCGACGCCTTCCTCACGAGCATTGGTCACTTCACGACGCGAGCCAGGCATGTTCGCTTCATCGCGACGATAAGCACAGGTGACCGACGCAGCATCCTGCCGAATGGCGGTACGGTTGCAGTCCATGGCGGTATCGCCACCGCCGAGCACCACGACTTTCTTGCCCGCCATCGACACATAATCCGCTGGGTCTTTCTCGAAGCCCAGGCAGTGATTGACGTTGGCAATCAGGTAGTCGAGTGCCTTGTGGACACCCGGCAAATCTTCGCCCGGAAATCCCCCACTCATGGCACTGTAAGTCCCCATGCCAAGGAAGACGGCATCGTACTCTTCGAGCAGGGCATCAAAGCTGATATCACGTCCAATCTCGGTATTGAGGCGGAATTCCATGCCCATTTCTTCGAAGATTGCGCGACGCTGAGTCATTACGCCCTTCTCAAGCTTGAACTCCGGAATACCGAAGGTCAGCAAACCACCAATTTCAGGGTGACGATCATAGATCACTGGACGCACGCCATTGCGGACCAGAATGTCTGCCGCCCCGAGTCCAGCTGGGCCCGCACCAATGATGGCGACACGCTTGTCAGTCCAACTGACCTTGGACATGTCGGGACGCCAACCCATCGCAAAGGCGGTGTCGGTGATGTACTTCTCGACCGAGCCGATAGTGACAGCACCGAAGCCGTCATTCAGAGTGCAGTCGCCTTCGCACAGACGGTCCTGCGGGCAGACACGACCACAGACTTCCGGCAATGAGTTGGTCTGGTGTGACAACTCAGCAGCTCGAGGATGTTGCCCTCAGAGACCAATTTCAGCCAGTTGGGAATGTAGTTATGAACCGGGCATTTCCACTCGCAGTAAGGGTTGCCACACTCGAGGCAGCGATGCGCCTGACTGGCAGCCTCTACCGGCTTGAATTCGGTATAGATCTCATTGAACTCGCGTGCACGCACGCGGGCATCTTTCTTCTGCGGGTCCTGACGACCCACATCGATGAACTGAAAGTCGTTGGCAAGCTGATTGGCCATGATGAATCCTCTTTCATAATCCGGGCACCGTCGCGGTGCAGGCCCTCACCTGCAAGGAGCACAGGCGAGGGGCGCGATCACTCCGCTGACGCCGAGACTGGTCGAGCAGGCCATTGAGGCTTGCTGCCTTGGGCTTGACCAGCCAGAAGTGACGCACGAAGTCAGGGAAGTCGCGCAGGATGTTACGCCCGCGCTCGGAGCCGGTTTCAGCCACGTACTCCTCGATGACTTCGCGCAGGTGGCGACGATAGGCCTCCATGGCTTCGGTATTGATGCGGTGGATTTCCACCAGCTCGTGGTTGTACTTGTCGACGAAGTCGCGACCTTCATCCAGCACGTAGGCAAAGCCGCCCGTCATGCCGGCACCGAAGTTAATACCCGTTTCGCCCAGCACACAGACCAACCCACCCGTCATGTACTCACAGCAGTGATCACCCGCCCCTTCGATAACCGCATGCGCGCCAGAGTTACGCACACCGAAGCGCTCACCCGCGGTGCCCGCGGCGTATAGCTTGCCGCCGGTAGCGCCATACAGACAGGTATTACCGATAATTGCAGTCTTGTGGCTTTCAAAGCGCGAACCACGCGGCGGAACGATGGTCAGCTTTCCGCCGTTCATGCCCTTGCCGACATAGTCGTTGGCATCGCCTTCCAGATACATATCGAGGCCGTGGGCATTCCAGACACCAAAGCTCTGCCCTGCCACGCCAGTCAGGCTCACCTTCAACGGTGACTCAGCCAGACCCGCCTCACCGTAACGCTTGGCGATTTCACCAGAGATGCGCGCTCCGACCGAACGATCACAGTTTGTGACGCGGAAACTGAAATCGCCTCCGCTACGGCTCTCAATCGCCGATTCCATCGCCGCCAGCATTTCGAGGTTCTTGGCACCTGGATCATGCGGCTCATTGCGGCTGACCTGACAGAACTGCGGCGCATCGCTCGGCACCGAGTCGTTACCCAAGAGCGGAGTCAGGTCAAGGCGACGCTGTGCGTTGGTCTCACCTTCCAGCACTTCGAGCAGATCGGTACGGCCGATCAGGTCAGTGATCTGGCGTACGCCCAGCAACGCCATCAGTTCGCGCACTTCCTCGGCGATAAAGCGGAAGTAGTGCTTGACCATCTCGACGGTGCCACGGAAGTGCTCATCACGCAGCGCCTGGTGCTGAGTCGCGACGCCGGTCGCACAGTTGTTCAGGTGACAGATACGCAGGTATTTGCAGCCCAGCGCAACCATCGGCGCGGTACCGAAACCGAAACTCTCGGCACCCAGAATTGCCGCCTTGACGACATCGAGCCCGGTCTTGAGGCCGCCATCCGTCTGCAGACGAATCTTGTGACGCAGCTGATTGATGCGCAGCGCCTGATGCACCTCGGGCAGGCCCAGCTCCCACGGAGAACCGGCATGCTTGATCGAGGTGATCGGGCTGGCTGCGGTGCCACCGTCGTAGCCGGAGACGGTGATCAGATCCGCGTAGGCCTTGGCCACACCTGTCGCGATGGTGCCGATACCCGGTTCGGAGACCAGCTTGACCGACACCTGCGCCGTCGGATTGACCTGCTTGAGATCAAAGATCAGCTGCGCTAAATCCTCGATAGATAGATATCGTGGTGCGGCGGTGGCGAGATCAACGTCACCCCCGGCACCGCATAGCGCAAGCGTGCAATCAGATCATTGACCTTGCCGCCCGGCAGCTGACCGCCCTCGCCAGGCTTGGCACCCTGCGCAACCTTGATCTGCAGCACTTCGGCATTGACCAGATATGCAGGCGTCACGCCAAAGCGACCAGAGGCGATCTGCTTGATCTTGGACGAACGAATCGTGCCGTAGCGCGCCGGATCTTCACCGCCCTCACCGGAGTTGGAGCGGCCACCCGCTTCGTTCATTGCCTGTGCCAGCGCCTCATGGGCTTCTGGCGACAATGCCCCCAGCGACATGCCTGCGCTATCAAAGCGCAGCAATAGTGACTCGACGGGCTCAACATCACTCAGCGGTAGCGGCTCAGCGACCGGCTTGAGGCGTAACAAGTCACGAATGGTCGTTACAGGGCGCTCATTGACCAGTCGCGCGAATTCTTTCCACTTGCCATAGTCGCCTTGCTGCACGGCTTCCTGCAGCTTCATGACGACGTCAGGGTTGTAGGCGTGGTACTCACCGCCGTGGACATACTTGATCAACCCGCCTTGCTTGATGCGCTTGCGCGGCAACCAGGCTTCACGGGCCAATAGCTCCTGCTGGAACTGCAGCTCGGCAAAGCCGGCACCTTGAATACGCGAGGCCATCCCGACGAAGCACATGTCCATGACTTCACTATTGAGGCCAACTGCCTCGAACAGCTGTGAGCCGCGATAAGAGCCAATGTGCGAAATACCCATCTTGGACAGGATCTTGTACAGCCCCTTCTGCATACCCTTGCGATAGTTCTCGCGGGCATCCGCCGGGTTGCCTGACAGCTCGCCGGTGCGATGCATATCTGCCATCACCTGATAGGCAAGATACGGATAGACGGCGGTAGCACCCACACCGAATAGCACTGCCATCTGATGAGCATCACGGGCGTAGCCTGTTTCGATCACTAGATTGACACGCGGGCGCAACGCCAAGGCGCCAAGGTGGTGATGGATGGCCCCTGTCGCCAGCGCTGCATGAACTGGCAGCTGACCTTGCTTCAGTCCGCAATCGCTGAGCACGAGAATGACCTTGCCGGCACGCGCAGCATCTTCTGCCTGCCGGCAGATACCCATCAACGCCTGCTTGAGAGAATCCTTGAGCGGGTCGTAGTGCAGCTTGATCGTCTGCGACGCGAAGGCCGCGTCTTCTTGAGTGACCAGCGCATTGAACTTGCGCGGTGACAGCACCGGCGTGGTCAGAATCAGGCGATGTGCGTGCTCTGGAGTTGCCTCGAAGATATTGAGCTCGGCACCACAACAGGTTTCCAACGACATCACTATCGCTTCGCGTAGCGGATCAATCGGTGGATTGGTGACCTGTGCGAATTTCTGGCGGAAGAAATCGGTCAGCACACGATTCTGGCGCGACAGCACAGCCATTGGTGTGTCATCGCCCATTGAGCCGACAGCTTCCTGACCACTTTCAGCCAGCGGGCGCAGCAACTGATCGCGCTCCTCGAAACTGACCTGGAACATCTTCTGATAGACGTCGAGGGTATCGGCTTCCATGGGCTGAAAGCGCGCCAGTTCGGTCAGTGCAGATTCGAGATAGTTCGCGTTCTCACGCAGCCAGCGCTTGTAAGGATGCGCGACCTTCAGCCGCTCACTGACCTGATCGGTATGCAGTACTTCGCCAGTTTCGGTATCAATCCCAAGCACCTGCCCTGGCCCGACACGGCCCTTGGCCACGACATCTTCCGGCTTGTAATCGTAGGTGCCGATCTCGGAGGCCAGAGTGATGAAACCATTGCGCGTGATAACCCAGCGCGCAGGCCGCAAGCCATTGCGGTCCAGCATGCACACCGCGTGACGGCCATCAGTCAGCACGATACCTGCCGGGCCGTCCCAAGCTTCCATATGCATGGAGTTGTATTCATAAAAGGCACGCAGATCGGAATCCATCTGCTCGACGTTCTGCCACGCCGGCGGCACCATCATGCGAATGGCACGATAGATATCCATGCCACCCGTCAGCAGCACTTCCAGCATGTTGTCCATGCTGGAGGAGTCGGAACCGACCGTGTTGACGATTTCATCCAGCTCAGCGATTTCGGGTAGCTGCGGGGAGACAAAGTTCTCCTTGCGCGCATTGGCCCAACCGCGGTTCGCCTCGATGGTATTGATCTCGCCGTTATGCGCCAGGAAGCGGAACGGCTGAGCCAACGGCCAACGGGGCGCAGTATTGGTCGAAAAGCGCTGGTGGAAGACACAGATCGCCGTCTCAAGGCGCGGGTCACCGAGATCCTTGTAGAAGCGCGGCAGATCGACCGGCATCACCAAGCCCTTGAACGAGATGACCTTGCCAGACAGTGAACAGACGTAGAAATCTTCTTCACCCTTCAAGGCCTGCTCGGCACGGCGACGCGCCATGAACAGATCAACATTGAACGCCTGATCGGAACGCTCATCAGAAGCTCCCACGAAGACCTGGCGGATACGCGGCAAACATTCACGCGCCATCGGGCCGCAGACGCTGTCATCCACCGGCATGTCACGCCAACCCAACACTTCAAGATTACGCGCACTCAGTGCTGCTTCGAATGCCTGGCGAGCAGCCTGCTCACGAGCATCATCATCCGGCAGGAACAGCGTACCTACGGCATAGCGCTCACCCAGCTCAAGCCCAAGGCTCTCTTGGGCGATCTGGCGCATGAAACCATCCGGCATCTTGAGCAACAAACCACAGCCATCGCCGGTCTTGCCATCCGCAGCAATGCCACCACGGTGTGTCATGCAGGTCAGGGATTCTATTGCGGTCTGCAGGAGTTCATGGCTGGGCTGCCCTTCCATATGGGCAATCAGACCGAAGCCGCAGTTATCGCGGAACTCTCCCGGTTGGTGGAGACCTTTGTTCATGGGCGTGCCTCACGGAGAAATCGTATGTCCAGATGCTTTTCAGAAAGCATTTTCCAGGTTATATTTATCGGTTATCTTTATTTTTATACCTGCCGATATTGGCGCCATCAGTGTCGCTCTGCGACGCCAGATTTCCCTCGAGCATATCCCTCAGCTTCCCGCCTGCGCAATTCTCCACAAGTCGTCCATCTCGGAAAAAACCTGACAAAACCGCAAGTTATAAGCGTACTCGTCAAAAAAACCCTGCAAGCTCAAGTGCTTAGCTAGTAGTCATGCCGCACGACTTTCGCCTTGCAACTTTAGTCTCGGAATAATAAAAAACAGCGTTTTTTATCGCCTCACCCCATACCGATTACGCATACGGCATACCAATACAGGAATATTGTGCGATCCCTCCTCCCTCTATCAGCCCCCCCCCTAGATAGCAAAAAGGCCGCCACCCTTAGGTGACGGCCTTCCTCATGATGCAGCAAGAGCATGCATGTTCAAGCAGGCGTGGCAGCACTTCGCGGCCAGTGCTCCAGCATCTCGTTGAGCATGCTCGCAGGCACTTTCTCGGTAATTACCGCACGACCGACATGCTCAAGCAAAATCAGGCGCAAGCGGCCGTCGACATTCTTCTTGTCCAACTGCATGTGGCGCAGAAAATCCTCGCCCCCCATATTTTCTGGCACGGCAACTGGCAAGCCAGCCCGATCGATGATGCGTGTCACACGCTCGACATCAGTACTGGAAAGCCAGCCCATGTGCGCCGATAGCTCAGCCGCCATCAACATGCCGGTGCCTACTGCCTCACCATGCAACCAGACGCCATAGCCCTGATCAGTCTCGATGGCATGCCCGAAGGTGTGACCGAGGTTAAGCAAGGCTCTTACGCCTTGCTCGGTTTCATCCTCGGCAACCACCTCAGCCTTGATGGCACAGCTACGGCGAATGGCTTCACCCAATAGCGTCTCATTGAGACCCATCAAGGCGTCCATGTTGTCTTCAAGCCAGCACAGGAAGCTCTCATCCCACAGCAGACCGTACTTGATGACCTCAGCCATGCCAGCCGACAGTTCACGCACAGGAAGCGTCTTAAGGCTTGAGGTATCAATCAGGACCAGACGCGGCTGCCAGAAGGCACCCAGCATGTTCTTGCCACGCGGATGATTGACACCCGTTTTACCACCCACCGAGGAGTCCACCTGTGATAACAACGTCGTCGGCACTTGGATAAAGGCGGCCCCGCGCTGATAGCAGGCCGCCGCAAAGCCAGTCATGTCACCAATCACACCACCGCCCAACGCAATCAGGGTACAGCGGCGATTGAAACCAGCTTCCAGCAGTGCATCCCAGATAAGCCCGATGCTGGCCATGTGCTTGGTCTGTTCACCATCCTCGAGAATCACCTCTCGGACATCAAGCCCCTCGCCCAGCGATGCCTTGAGCGCCTCCAGATACAGCGGCGCAACGACAGTATTGGTGACGATCATCACCTGACGCCCCGCAAGATGCTCGCGAATCAGGTCGCCACGCGCCGTGAGACCAGGGCCAATATGAATCGGGTAACTACGCTCTCCGAGCGCGACATCAAGTCGATGAGCAGGAGCTTGGGACATCAAAATTCTCCTTGCGGCCGGCGTCAACCCGGCACGTGCAGCGGGTCGGCCAGCGCTTTGATACGCCGCCGAATCTCATTGGTGACGGCCCGAGGGCTACGTCGATCAGTACGCACGATAATATCGGCGGTATCGCGATAGAGCGGATCTCGCACCTCGAACAGCCTTTTGAGCACACGGCCGGGGTCATCTTGCTGCAGCAATGGTCGATTGCGATCACGCCCCGCACGCTTGAGCTGCTGCTCGACGGGCGCGTAGAGATACACGACGGTTCCGCGTTCGCGTAACACCCGACGGTTAGCCTCCGCCATGATGGCACCGCCCCCCGTCGCCATGACCACGCCATTCAGTGCCGTCAGCTCGTCAATCACTGACTGCTCACGCTCGCGAAAGCCCGACTCGCCCTCGACATCAAAAATCCACGGAATATTGGCACCGCAGCGGTCTTCAATCACATGGTCGCTATCGCAAAATTCACGATGCAAGTCGGCCGCCAGCAGGCGGCCGATAGTGCTCTTGCCGGCCCCCATAGGGCCGACAAGGAATACATTGGGAATCACAAGCATCAGCGCACCGTCAGGCCGTCCTCGATGATCTTAGGAGTAATGAATACCAGCAATTCTACCTTCTCATTGGACTCTTCGGTATAGCGGAAGAGGTTTCCAATCACTGGGAGGTCGCCCAGGAAGGGAGTCTTGAACACGCTACGGATCTGCTCAGAGGTCAGAATACCCCCCAGCACGACCGTTTCGCCATCATTGACCAGTACCTGAGTCTCAATCTCGTTGGTATCGATTGCCGGTTCACCATTGAAACTATCATCCGAGACATCATCATTGTTGATCAACAGATCCATGATGATGCGGTTATCCGGCGTGATCTGCGGAGTCACCTCGAGTGCCAATACTGCTTCCTTGAATTCGATATTGGTCGCACCGCTGGACGTCGCTTCCTCATAGGGAATTTCCTGGCCCTGCTTGATCACTGCCTTCTTCTGATTGGCAGTAATGATCTTGGGCTGAGAGATGGTCTGGCTCTTACCTTCACTTTCCAGCGCCGACAATTCAAGATCCAGCAGGATATCGCCGGATAAGTATCCAAAGCTGAAAGTACTGCCCGGATTGCTGTCATCCCCCAGGTCAACACTTAAACCGCCACCATCAGAAGTCCCGGACGATGCACCACCAAGATCCAACTTCCCAGTATTGTTGGCAGATATTCCCCAGTTGACCCCAATCTCGCTTGAAACGCTGCTACGTGCAATCACGATACGCGCCTCGATCTGTACCTGACGTACCGGGATATCCAGGTACTCAAGCGTGCCGCGGATTTCTTCGAGCGTGTCGCGGGTATCCTGGATCAGCATGGTATTGGTCCGCTCATCAACCATCACGCGACCACGTTCCGAGAGCAGGCCAATGCCGCCCTCCCCGCGCAACAGCGCCGCCAGATCAGCTGCCTTGGCATAACGTACCTGAACATATTCGGTCGTCATCGGCGCCAATTCCTTGACCTGCTGATTCGCCTCAAGCTCTTTGCGCTCAAGCGCAGCCAGTTCTTCTGCTGGCGCCACCATCAGCACATTACCCATACGACGACTGGCCAAGCCATTGGACTTGAGCACCAGGTCCAGCGCCTGATCCCACGGCACTTCCTTGAGGTTCAAGGTCACGTTGCCCGTCACGTTGTCACTGGCGACGAGGTTGAGCCCAGTGAAGTCAGCAATGATCTGCAGCACAGAGCGCACTTCAATGTTCTGGAAGTTGAGCGAGATCTTCTTGCCGGTATACGGGAACTTGTCCTTGATCCGCTCGGCCTGCTCTTCACGCGTCAGTGGCTTGACCTCAAGGACCAGTTCATTACCCGCCTGCGTCGCGATCTGGGTGTAGTAGCCACTGGCATCAACCACAAGACGAACACCATCACGGGTGCGCTGCGGATCGATACGGGTCACGGGCGTTGCAAAATCACCCACGTCCAGCACCTGATTCAGCTCAGGTGTAGTGGCACAGTGAATCT
>NZ_JEMF01000029.1 GCF_000591415.1 Cobetia crustatorum
ACCCCATCATCCACCCCATTTCTCGATGAATATCAGGATGCTGCCTGGCCCGCTTGGGCGGGCGGCATGCCGCAAAAGGGGGAGAAGGCCAATGGCTTTCTCCCCCTTTTTTCGTGTTTTTCGCACTGTTCCACTCACGCAAATTTCGAGCGGGTACGCACACGATGCGTCCGCAGAACGGCTGAGTAGAGCAGAAAATGGCCTGGTTCCTTGAAAATCTTGGACCAAGGCACCATATGGCATGTCATATCCGCGCTTGCCAGCGCGTGGCGGGGTTTCTACAATCTTCGCCTTTATGATTCGAACGCCACCAGTGGGTAGAGGAAATTTCATGCAAGCTTCTGTCGCAACGACTTCTCCGATCGAGCGCACGGTCACCATTACGGTGCCGGCTTCTGAAGTCGACCAGGCCGTCAACGCCCGTCTTCTGGAAACCGCCAAGACCGTTCGTCTGAACGGCTTCCGCAAGGGCCACGTGCCGATGGCAGTGGTGCACCAGCGTTACGGTAAAGATGTGCGTAACGAGATTGTTGGCGAAATCATGCGCCAGCACTACGTGACCGCCGTCACTGAAAACGAACTCAACCCGGCTGGCTGGCCGAAAATCGACGCGACTGTCGATGAAGCTGGCAAGGACCTGGAGTTTGTTGCAACTCTGGAAATCTATCCGGAAATCGACCTGAAGCCGATCGACGGCGCTGAAATCGAGCGTCCGCAGGCTGAAGTGAACGATGCTGATGTTGAAGAAATGATCGAGACTCTGCGCAAGCAGAATGCTACCTGGACTGACGTCGAGCGCGTTGCTGCCGATGGCGACCAGGTCAACCTCGATTTCGAAGGCTTCCTCGGTGAAGAAGCATTCGAAGGCGGCAAGGCTGAAGGTCACGAGCTGGTGCTGGGCTCCAACAGCTTCATCCCGGGCTTTGAAGAGCAGCTGGTCGGCGCCGCTGCTGGCGACGAAAAGGAAATCAAGGTTTCCTTCCCGGCTGACTACCAGGCTGAGCACCTCGCCGGTCAGGAAGCGACCTTCAAGGTCAAGGTCCACGCCATCAAGGCTCAGGAACTGCCGGAAGTGAATGCGGAGTTCATCACTCAGTTCGGTCTGGAAGCGACTGACGTCGAAAGCTTCAAGGTCGAAGTGAAGAAGAACATGCAGCGTGAGCTGAAGAACGCGATCGAGAATCGCGTCAAGCAGCAAGTGCTGGCCGAACTGACCAAAGCTAACGATATCCTGGTGCCGCAGACATTGGCTGATCAGGAAATCGACGGCCTGAAGCGTCAAGCTGCACAGCAGTTTGGTCTGGGCGAAGACTTCGATGTCTCCCAGCTGCCAGCTGAGCTGTTCCAGGATCAAGCGGTTCAGCGTGTCAAGACTGGCTTGCTGCTCAGCGAAGTCGTCAGCAGTAGCGAAATGGATGTCAGCGAAGACGAGCTGAAAGCGCGTGTTGCCGAAATGGCTCAGCAGTATCAGGACCCGACCCAGGTCACTGAGTACTACACGTCTAACGAACAGGCGCGTAACCAGCTCAAGTCTGTTCTGCTGGAAGAGAAGGCCGTTGACAAGCTGCTGACACAGGCTCAGGTTAAGGACGTTACCATGTCCTACCAGGAAGCCCTGCAAGCCGCTCAGCAGCAGGAAGAAGCAGAAGAAGAGACTGCTGAAGCAGAAGGCGAGCAGGCCTAAATCCTGTCTACCCCTTTTGCTTGCTAGATCAGGACCCGGCTACGGCCGGGTCTCTGGTCAGTGGGCGGGGTAAAGTGGCATGCTCAATGGATATCAACGTCATCGGATGAAGGAAGCCCCCATGAACGACTTCGACATCAAGAATGCTGGCGGTCTGGTTCCGATGGTTGTCGAGCAGAATGCTCGCGGCGAACGGGCCTACGACATCTATTCCCGCCTGCTAAAGGAACGGGTGATCTTCCTTGTCGGTCCGGTTGAGGACTACATGGCCAACCTCGTGGTGGCTCAGCTGTTGTTCCTCGAGTCTGAAAATCCTGACAAGGACATTCATCTGTATATCAACTCGCCGGGTGGATCGGTGACTGCAGGGATGGCGATTTACGACACCATGCAGTTCATCAAGCCCGACGTGTCGACCGTGTGTATTGGTCAGGCTGCAAGTATGGGTGCACTGCTGTTGGCCGGCGGTGCGGCTGAGAAGCGTTACGCTCTGCCGAATTCACGCGTCATGATCCACCAGCCGCTAGGCGGCTATCAGGGTCAGGCGACGGATATCGAGATCCATACCAAGGAAATCCTGACCATCCGCGAGAAGCTGAATCGTATTCTTGCGCATCACACTGGCCAGGATTTCGATACCATTGCCAGTGATACCGACCGTGACAACTTCATGGCCGCCAATCAGGCAATGGAGTACGGCCTGATCGACGCCGTGCTGGAACGCCGTCCTGACGTGGAATAATCTTCCTCGTACACGGCTGACCTGACGTCGGCAAACATGCATTTCCGGCGACTCCCCGGGGGAGTCGCCGCCATTGAGAGGTACGCGAATGGCTGACGGCAAAGGTAAGGACGAGAACGGCAAACTGCTGTACTGCTCCTTCTGTGGCAAGAACCAGAATGAAGTGCGCAAGCTGATCGCGGGACCTTCCGTCTACATCTGCGACGAATGTGTCGATCTGTGCAATGACATCATTCGCGAAGAGGTCCTTGAAGCCGACGCCGAAGGTGATGATGATCGCCTGCCGGCGCCGCGTGAGATTCGTTCGACTCTCGACGATTACGTGATCGGTCAGGACCGCGCCAAGCGTGTGCTGTCCGTGGCAGTGTACAACCACTACAAGCGTCTGCGTGCCGGTCAGAAGACTGGGGACGAGGTGGAGCTGGGTAAGTCCAACATTCTGCTCATCGGCCCGACAGGTAGCGGTAAGACGCTGCTGGCCGAGACGCTGGCACGTCTGTTGAATGTGCCCTTCACCATCGCGGATGCGACCACCCTGACCGAAGCAGGTTATGTCGGTGAGGATGTCGAGAACATCATCCAGAAGCTGCTTCAGAAGTGCGATTACGATGTTGAGAAGGCCGAACGTGGCATTGTCTACATCGATGAGATCGACAAGATCTCACGCAAATCTGATAACCCGTCCATCACGCGGGATGTTTCCGGTGAAGGCGTGCAGCAAGCGCTGTTGAAGCTGATTGAGGGCACTACTGCCTCGGTGCCGCCGCAAGGTGGCCGCAAGCATCCTCAGCAGGAGTTCCTGCAGGTGAACACGGCGAATATCCTGTTCATCGTAGGGGGAGCTTTCGCGGGTCTCGACAAGGTCATCCGTGAGCGCGCCGAGAAGGGTGGCATCGGCTTCAATGCTGAGGTCAAGAGCAAGCAGGATGAGAAAACCGTTGGGCGTGTGCTGGCAGACGTCGAGCCGAGTGATCTAGTCAAGTTTGGTCTTATCCCTGAGTTCGTCGGTCGTCTGCCGGTCATCGCGACACTGACCGAGCTGGATGAAGATGCGCTGGTGCAGATTCTGACGGAACCGAAGAACTCGCTGGTCAAGCAGTACTCGCGTCTGTTCGAGATGGAAGATGTCGAGCTGGACCTGCGTGAAGATGCGCTGCGTGCTGTGGCACGCAAGGCGATCGAGCGTCGTACCGGTGCACGTGGCCTGCGTTCGATTCTTGAGTCTGTGCTGCTCGATACCATGTATGACATTCCCTCTGAAGAGAGCGTCAGCAAGGTGGTGGTCGATGAGTCGGTCATCCTCGGTGACAGTAAGCCATTGCTGATCTACTCCAAGAGTGAAGAAAGTCAGGACAAGGTGGCCGGCAAGGACGGCTAACGCGTCCAGGCCTGAGTATCACCAACGGGGGGCCGCAAGGCCCCCCGTTGCGTATGCGGATACTCATCGTGACCTCTGACAATGTGATTGATCATCGTCCTGTGGCTTCAATTAGCGTTGAGTTACCGCTACAGGTGTCGGGATCATTGCAAAATCATGACCTTGCCCCCATGGTCTCTGAATCCGAGAGCCGCGTGACGCGGCCCACCCACCGAATACCGAGGAACGTCTGCCATGGAGCAGAACGATGATCAGACCCTGACACTTCCGCTGCTACCGTTGCGGGATGTGGTGGTCTATCCCCAGATGGTGATTCCGCTGTTCGTCGGCCGAGAGAAGTCGATCCAGGCCCTCGAAGTGGCCATGGAAGGTGACAAGAAAATCCTGCTGGCTGCGCAGCGTGAAGCCGGTCAGGACGATCCGACGTCGGAAGACTTGTTCGCCATCGGTACCGTTGCTGACATCATGCAGCTGCTCAAACTGCCGGACGGCACCGTCAAGGTGCTGATCGAAGGCAATTCGCGCGCTGATATCAAGGATATTCGTCTGCACGAAGACGGCCACAGCATTGCTGATGTCGTCCTGCGTGAAAGCCAGCCGCTCAGCGAGCGTGAGCAGGAGACGCTGGTGCGTGTGCTGCTCAATCAGTTCGAGCAGTACGTCAAGTTGTCCAAGAAAGTGCCTAACGAGGTACTGGGCAGCCTGCAGGGTATCGAAGACCCGAGCCGACTGGTGGATACCATCAGTGCGCACTTGTCGTTGGGTATCAATGACAAGCAGGCGCTGCTCGAGATGGACAAGGTGCGCGACCGCATCGAGCACTTGATGACGTTGATCGAAGCGGAAATCGACCTGCTGCAGGTCGAGAAGCGCATTCGTACGCGCGTCAAGGAGCAGATGGAGAAGTCACAGCGCGAGTACTATCTCAACGAGCAGATGAAGGCCATCCAGAAAGAAATGGGTGAGCTGGATGACGTACCCAATGAGGTTGAGCAGTACGAGCGTCGTATCAAGGACGCTGGCATGCCGAAAGAGGCAGAGGACAAGGCCAATCAAGAGCTCAACAAGCTCAAGATGATGGGCCCGACCTCTGCTGAAGCGACTGTCGTGCGCACCTACCTTGACTGGTTGTGCGACGTGCCGTGGAAAAAACGCACTCGCGTCCGCCATGATCTCGATCACGCCTCTCGCGTGCTCGACGAAGACCATTACGGACTTGATGAGGTCAAGGAACGCATTCTTGAGTATCTCGCCGTGCAAAAGCGCGTCAAGAAGCTCAAGGGGCCGGTGTTGTGTCTGGTAGGCCCTCCCGGGGTCGGCAAGACCTCGTTGGGCAAGTCCATCGCCCGTGCGACCAATCGTCAGTACACGCGTATGGCGTTGGGCGGCGTGCGTGACGAATCCGAGATTCGTGGCCATCGGCGTACCTATATTGGCGCATTGCCGGGCAAGATCATCCAGCGCATGGCCAAGACGGGTGTGAAGAATCCGTTGGTACTGCTCGATGAGGTCGATAAGCTGGGCATGGACCATCGTGGCGACCCGGCGTCGGCGCTACTCGAAGTGTTGGATCCGGAGCAGAACGACAAGTTCGCAGATCATTACCTCGAGCTTGACTATGATTTGTCCGAAGCTATGTTCATCTGTACCTCCAATTCGATGAATATTCCGGGCCCGCTGCGTGACCGCATGGAGATCATCCGTCTGCCGGGTTACACCGAAGACGAGAAGCTCGCCATCGCGATGCGCTATCTGGTGTCTAAGCAGCTCAAGGCAAATGGCCTCAAGCCAGGTGAATTGACGTTCAGTGAAGCCTCCGTGCTGGAATTGATTCGTTACTATTCCCGTGAAGCGGGTGTCCGTGAGCTGGAGCGTCAGATTGCCAAGGTATGTCGCAAGATCGTGCGTGAGCGTGTCGTAGCGGAAGCGAAGGAAGGTGCACTGGCCTCAATGCACCTCGAAGCTGAGCAGGTTGAGCATTATGCTGGCGTGCGCAAGTACAGCTTCGGTTTGGCTGATGCAGAAGATCAGATTGGTCGTGTCACTGGCTTGGCCTGGACGTCGGTGGGTGGCGAATTATTAACCATCGAATCCGTCGTGACGCCTGGCAAGGGGCGGATCAGCAAGACCGGCTCATTGGGCGATGTCATGAAAGAGTCCGTGAGCGCGGCACACACCGTCGTACGTGCACGTGCAGAAGCCTTCGGTATCGCGCCTGAGCGCTTCGAGAAGGAAGATCTGCATATTCACGTGCCGGAAGGCGCTACGCCTAAGGACGGCCCCAGTGCGGGCGCTGCAATGGTCACTGCGATGGTGTCCGCTTACTGCGGACGACCCGTGCGCTGTGATGTGGCCATGACCGGTGAGGTCAACCTGCGTGGCGAAGTCATGCCGATCGGTGGGCTCAAGGAGAAATTGCTGGCAGCCCGACGTGGTGGTATAAAGCTGGTACTGATTCCCGAGGAAAATCGCCGTGATCTCAAAGAGATCCCGGATACTATCAAGGATGCACTCGATATTCGGCCGGTGCGCTGGATTGATGAGGTTCTTGAGGTCGCTCTAGCAGAAAAGCCTTCTGCTGAGAAGGATGAAACTCGGTCAGACGATGCAAGTGGTCGTCAGACAATGATCAGTACACATTGACGGATTTTTTCGGCCATGCCGCTGTCGAAACGGCGGTATGGTGCGGTTTTGCGCGTGAGGTTGCTTGACAGTCGTTTGAGGGCGTTGCTATAAACTCCGCATCGTCGCGATCGTGTTTGGTATCCGTATTTCTCGCGCTGATTTCTGGTAATTTTTGCAAATTCAAGGGGTGAATAGTGAACAAATCCGAGCTGATCGAAGCCATTGCTGCATCTGCCGATATTCCGAAAGCAGCAGCTAGCCGTGCACTCGATGCGATGGTCGACACCGTCACTGATAGCCTGAAAAAAGGTGAGACCGTGGCATTGGTCGGATTCGGCACCTTTACTGTCAAGGATCGTGCTGCTCGTACTGGCCGTAACCCGCAGACTGGCGCTCCGATCGAAATCAGTGCTGCCAAGGTGCCGAGCTTCAAAGCAGGCAAGGCACTGAAAGACGCCGTCAACTGAGGTCTGCCTGCGTTGCAGGCTCCCGGTGACGCGGTTCCGATTCGTCAGGTGCTTCATTGTCTGCCGGGTCGGAACCAAGATACCGAAGCGCATCGCCTGGCGATGCGCTTTTTTTGTGACTGTTTTCATGACTGATGCCCAGCCATTATCATTCGGTAGCTGAAAGGCACCTGCATCTGCTGGCGGCATGCGTATAATCATCAGTCACTGAGTCGCGGCCCTTGTGGCCATTCCTATCCCTGTAGTTCGAGGCTTGCATGCTGCAACGAATTCGAGACCGGTCGCATGGCTGGGTGGCCAAGACGATCGTTGGCTTTATTGTTGTCACCTTTGCCTTCTTTGGCGTCGAGTCCATCATTGGTGCCTTTACTGGCAGCAGCGATGAGGTGGCGACCGTCAACGGTGACAAGATCAGCCGTCAGTCGGTAGAAACTGAAGTACAGCGTGCTATTCGTTCTGGCCAGGTGGCGCCGGAGCAGGAGCGTGAAGCGCGCACTCAAATCATCAATCAGATGATCGACTCACGCCTGTTGGATCAGTATGCAGAAGAGGGTGGTCTGCATCTTTCGGATGCCCAGCTCGATCAACTGATCGTGAGCCTTCCTGAGTTTCAGGATGACAAGGGGCGCTTCGATGCCGATGTCTTCCGTAACCGCCTGGCCAGCGCTGGCTATTCGCCGACGTCCTTCCGTCAGCAACTGAGCAGCGACACTCTGCGTGAGCAGCTGCGTCAAGGCTTTGCTAGTAGCGCTTTCGTGTTGCCGAGCGAAACAGAAGCGCTGAGCAAGCTTCAGCGCCAGACCCGTAGCTTCCGCTACGCCACACTGAGCAGTGCAGATCTGGAAACGCCGGTCACGCTCAGCGATGACGAGCTGACGGCCTGGTACGACGGCCACCAGGAGAACTATCGCCGCCCCGCGCAGGTCAAGCTGGCCTACGTGCTGCTCGATCAGACAGAGCTTGCGGAAGGTGGTGAAGTCACTGACGAGACCTTGCAGGCCGAGTACGCTGCAAAACGTGCTGAAGCGCCGCGTGAGATCGCGCACATCATGGTCGAGAAGGGCGATGACGTGGCGGCTTCGCGAAGCAAGCTTGAAGCAGCGCGTGAGCAGCTGGCTGCTGGTGAAGACTTCGCCAAGGTGGCTGAAAGCGTTTCTGAAGATAGCTCCACGGCTGATAAAGGCGGAGAGCTGGGCGTCATCACGCGAGGCATCTTCGGTGAAGAGTTTGATGATGCTGCTTTCGCGTTGGATGAAGGCCAGGTTTCCGATATCGTCGATACCGGCGACAGCCTGCACCTGATCAAGGTGACGGGATTGGATATCGCCTCGTTTGATGACATGCGTGACGAGCTGCTGACGGATGCTCGCCAGTCGGCCTCACGCGATGCCTTCAACGAGAAAGCGCAGCAGCTGAAGGATGAGAGCTTCGCGGCAGATGACCTCAAGAGTGTTGCCAAGGATCTCGACCTACCGCTGCAGCAGACGGATTGGGTCGCACAGGATACTGATGATGCGTTGCTATCAGAGCCTGGCGTGATGTCTGCTGCCTTCGATGATGAAGTGCTCAAGGAAGGCTACAACAGCGATGTGATCGAGCTGGATGACAGTCGTCGTCTGGTACTGCGTGTGGCTGAGCAGCGCCCTGCTACCACACTGGCTTTTGATGAGGTCAAGCAGCAGGTGCAGCGTGAAGCAACTGCCGACAAGACCACCAATGCGCTCAAGGCCCTGGCCGAGTCAGACCTGAAAACCCTGAGTGATGGACAGCAGGTTGATGGTATTGATTGGCGCGAGGCCAAGGATGTTAGCCGCCAGGCCGACTCCCAGCTTCCACAAAGCCTTGTCAAGCAGGCCTTTGCGCTGGCTCATCCGCAGGGTGGCAAGTCGGTATACGGTCATGCAGTGCTCAAGAACGGTATTGCGCTGATTGAACTGACGGATGTTGGTGAATCCGAGCCAGGCGAGATGGATCAGTTCCTGTCGCGCCTCGCCAGTCGCCTGCAAGCGCAGGCAGCGGTGCAGGGACTACAGGAATCCTTGCGTGAGCGGGCTGACATCGAACGTAAGTAAACATTAGTTGTTCGAGAGTATAAAAAACCGCCACCTTTTTTGGGTGGCGGTTTTTTATGTCTGTAGAAGTCCATGCGTAATTAATGCGACCTCGCCTGCCTTTATTGTCAGACGTTAAGGAGATGGCGGAGTCGCTGTGTCAGCTCACGATGACGAACCTGGATGCCTGCAGATAGCCGTTGCCGTAGCCAGCTGTGCCCAGCGTCGTGATGCAGACGTTCATGCCATACCAGCCAGTAGGAAAAGCTATTGATATCGATCGGCAGTGGTCTGATGGTCAAAGGTAGTTGTTCCAGCATGCTGGCGGCTAGACAGCCAGGCACACAGAGCAGCAAGTCACTGTGGCAGGTGACGCTGAAAGCAGCGAGGAAGTGAGGCTGGCGCAGGACGACTTGGCGACTCAAGCCTTGCTCAGCGAGTGCCAGGTCTACCGCGCCACGTTCATCGCCGCCCATGCTGATCAATTGATGACCCGCCACCAGAAAATCGTCAAGACTCAACGTGGGCTTGGTAGCCAGCGGATGGTCCTTGCGCATGACACAGACAAAGTGATCCGCTCCAATTTCTCGCCCGTGCACTCCTGCCGGAACTTTGGCAGTCGGCACGCACATCGCAAGTTCAGGTCCTCCTTCATCCAGCTGCTGTTCGACATTGCCACCGTAGGCTTGAATATCGAGACGCACGTTTGGAGCTTCACGATGCAGAGGCGCAATCTGTGGCGCGACGAATGCATGCATTCCATAGTCTGTGGTCGCCAGCTGAAAGCGTCGCTGGCTATCCGCCGGGAAAAACTCCGGCGGTGCCAATAGCGCGCCTAGCGCCTGTAGTAGACGCGCTAGAGGCTGTTGTAGTGCCTCAGCGCGCGCGGTAGGGCGCAGGCCGCGCTGAGCGCGTACAAAGAGTGGATCATCAAAGGCTTCACGCAAGCGTCCGAGTGTGCGTGAGACGGCAGGCTGGCTCAGGTTCAGGCGCTCTGCGGCCCGCGAGACACTTCGCGTCTCCAGCAGGGCATGCAGTGCCACGAGTGTATTGAGATCATGGCGTGCCAATTCGGCCAAGTGCATGACAGTCTCCAAGTGTAGAAAAGACCAACGTGAAGAAAGCCAATCCGAGAGGCGAGCGGAATGCTCGCTTGGGGAATCGGCAGTGATTTTCAACCACCAATGATATCAGCCTTGCGCATACCGGAATTCAGTTTTTGGCATTGGTGTGATAACTCGATCGCGAGTAATCTGGCGGCATCTTCCCGCTGGTGGAACGATTACCAGCGGCTATCGTCACATTGAGCAGATCAACGTGATGATTCGACAGACCTACTCGCAAGGAGCATCCCATGCAGACACGTTATTTCACCATTACCGATTATCCGACAGGCACTCCGGAGCGCGAGCTATTCAAGCTGCGTGAAGAGGCACTGGCTGAACTGGCTGAAGGCGAGGTTCGTGTTCGTAATGCCTGGTTATCTGTCGACCCCTACATGCGGGGCCGTATGAGTGGTGTAAAAACCTACATTGACCCCTTTGAGCTGAATGCTCCGCTGCAGGGCGCTGCCGTCGGGGAAGTGATCGAATCACGTGATTCCCGCTTCGCAGTCGGTGACAAGGTGCGTCATATGGATGGCTGGCGTGATATTGCTCAGCTGTCGGCTGATCAGGTTGAGGCGCTGCCGAGCATCGAAGTGCCGGATCAGGCCTATCTGGGCGTGTTGGGCATGCCAGGCATGACCGCCTGGACAGGTCTCAATATCATCGCTGAAATGAAAGAAGGTGATAATGTGCTGGTCAGTGCCGCCTCTGGCGCGGTGGGTTCTCTTGCTGTACAGCTGGCCAAGGCCAAGGGCGGCACCGTCGTCGGCATCGCCGGTAGTCAGGAGAAACTTGATTGGCTTGAGGCACGTGGCGTCAAGGCGGTCAGCTACAAAGGCAAGAACGCTGAGCAACTGACAGCAGAATTGCATGATGCTTGCCCAGACGGCTTCGATGTCTATTACGAGAACGTCGGCGGTGATTGTCTGGTGGCGGCGTTGAATAACCTGCGCGTCGGTGCACGTATCGCTGTCTGCGGCATGATCTCGCGTTACAACGACACTCAGCCGGTGGAAGGCCCTGCGAACCTCGCGATGATCCTGGTACGCCGTGCTCGCATGCAGGGCTTCATCGTCTTCGAGCATTGGGATAACTATGCTCGTTTCCTCGAAGAAGTAGGGCCGCTCGTCGCCAAGGGTGAGATCGAGTATGAAGAGACCGTCGAAGAAGGGCTCGAGCAGACGCCAGATGCGTTCCTGAAGCTCTTCACCGGTGCCAACAAAGGCAAGATGCTAGTGCGTCTGTAAGCGGTTGCTTGATCGTTCTAGCTGATGAAAATGGCTCGCCTCGGCGGGCCATTTTTATGTCATCAGTACGGCCATGAAAGACTTGAGAGGGTATTTCAGAAAGTGGTGATAACTCTATTGATGCCGGTATGGAATCAAAGACGTGAGCATCACCCTCTCCTTTAGTCGTAGTTCTGTCGGTAGAATGCTCCTCAGCATCTGTAGCGATAGGCGGCGATGTTACCTGTCTTGCCACCCATCGCTCTTACCCCGAAAACGATATATCGCGTCAGACGACACCTGCTGGCATTGAGTCCGTAATGGAACCCTGCACTGTCGCTGACGTCGCGAGGAGCGCAACATGCAAGACTTTACCTATCAGAACCCGACCCGTGTCCACTTCGGTGCTGGCCAGATTGCCAAGGTGCGCGATGAGATTCCCGCAGATGCCCGCGTGCTGGTCACCTATGGTGGTGGTTCCATCAAGCGTAATGGCGTGATGGACCAGATCGAGAGCGCTCTTGAGGGGCGTGAATGGTGGAGCTTCGGTGGCATCGAGCCCAATCCGAGCTACCATACCCTGCTGGAGGCGCTGGACGTCATCAAGCGCGAGAAGATCGATTTTCTGCTAGCCGTTGGCGGTGGCAGCGTGGCTGACGGTAGCAAGTTTCTGGCACTGGCGGCGTGCCATGCAGGCGACCCGTGGGAAATCCTTGCTGAAGGCAAGCATCCGCAGACGGCGCTGCCACTGGGTGTCGTACTGACGCTGCCGGCTACCGGTTCCGAATCCAACGGCAATGCCGTCGTGACCAACTATGAGACTCACGACAAGCTGCCGATGTTCAGCGAGCTGGCATATCCGCGCTTCGCGGTGCTTGACCCCGCAACGACTCTGACCTTGCCGGAGCGCCAGAGTGTCAATGGCGTGGTCGATGCCTTCATTCATGTCAGCGAGCAGTACCTGACCTATCCCGTCAATGCACCAGTGCAGGACCGCTTTTCGGAAGGGCTGCTGATGACCTTGATCGAGGAAGGCCCCAAGGTGCTGAGTCAGCCGGATGACCTGGCGGTACGTGCCAATATCATGTGGGCCGCCAATCTGGGTCTCAACGGCTTGATTGGTCGTGGTGTGCCGCAGGATTGGGCTACGCACATGATCGGACACGAGATCACTGCACTGCATGGCGTTGATCACGGTCGCACTCTCACCATCGTGATGCCGGCGCTGTGGGAGGAGCTGTTCGAGGCCAAGCGCGCCAAGCTGGCCCAGTACGGCCGCCGTGTCTGGGCATTGGAAGGCGATGACGAGAGCGTTGCACGGGCTGCCATCGTCAAGACGCGTGAGTTCTTCACACGCATGGGTGCCCCAGTGTCGTTGAGTGAGGCCAGCATCTCGGCTGATAGCATCGACAAACTGGTCGAGAATCTGACCCGTCACGGCTTTACTGCCATCGGTGAGCACGGTGATATCACCCCTGACGTTGCTCGCCGCATTTTGACGCGCGCTGCCTGACGCGCGCTGCTTGGCGGCATACCAGGCGCTCGTCGATACTCAATCCCCTCGTCACTCCGGTGGCGGGGGGATTGTGCGTTCAGGAAGCTCAGTTTGTGGGTGACTGTCAGGTAAGTTTTGTTATTATGTAACAATTGATGCGTACCAATTGCTTTTCCTGCTGCGGAGATTCTTCCATGCCCTTGGATTCACGTGCGCCGCTCAGGCCCATTCCTGTCCATCTGATTACCGGTTTTCTCGGCACCGGCAAGAGCAGCTTCATACAGGCATTGGTCGCTGCCAAGCCTGCGGACGAACATTGGGCAATCCTGGTCAATGAGTTCGGGCAGGTGGGGATCGATCAGGCGCTGTTCGCTGAGCGCGATGACATCACCGTCAAAGGATTGCCCGGCGGTTGCATGTGTTGTCAGCTGGCGTTCGTGCTGCAAGCGGGTCTGGTCAGCTTGATCCATCAGGCGCGCCCTGATCGACTGATCATCGAGCCATCGGGGCTGGGCCATCCGGCAGGCTTGATCGATGTGTTGCGTGGGGAAGGGCTGGCCTCAGCATTAGTGCTGCAGGAGGTGATTACGCTGCTTGACCCTCGGGCTCTGGAGGATGCACGCACGTTCGAACATGGCACCTTCCAGGATCAGTTGAGCCTGGCCGGTGGCGTTGTGCTGAGCAAGCGTGATCTGTCGACTCCTCAGCAGCTGACGGCAGCCCATGATTATCTGGAAGGGCTATGGCCACGCAAACGCTGGATCGCAGAGCTGGGTCGCGATGCAGAAGGTGCTCCGCAGGCGATGAGAGAAGGGGATGATGCCACGCTGATCGAATGGCTGATAAACGGTATCGAGACAGAGGAAGATATTCAGGCGTTTGCAGGACTTGCAATGCCTGCCGAGCATCGCGTGGCGCATGCCAGTGCTCGTCTAGCATCGACTCTACCGCAGGACGGTGACGCGGTTGATGCATCGCGTTCCTCGCCGCCTTCTGATGCCTCATCTTCCGTAATCCCCTTGCCTGGTGCGCCGGTGATCGAGCAGGCAGAGCGCCTTGGGCATGCCAGCATCGGCTGGCGACTGGCTCCCGCTGAGGTATTTGATCTCGACCGTCTGACCCAGTGGCTGGATGGCTTGCCGCGCGAATGGCGAGTGAAAGGAGTCTTTCATGTGCAGGAGGGCTGGCGTAGTTACAACCGTGCCAATGGGCGAGCTGAGTTATCGCCTTCAAGTTGGCGACAGGATTCGCGTCTGGAGCTGATTGCCTCGCACTCGGATGGCCAGTCACCCATGGATAGCAGCGTGGCCTCGCCCTTTGGCGAGACAGCGATGCTGACTCAGGCACTGTTGGCATGTCGCAGTGACGGGGCAGCGGAGCCTTTCAGCTTTTTCCGCTAGATCTCTTCATCTGGACAGCAGCCGTGTTGTTTGTTGAGAGCATCCGGTGAGGTGGCCTGATGGGGGCGCAGGAGGGTCAGGTCAGGCGTTCCCACTCACCGATCAGGCGCAGTGCTTCATCGCGGCCATCACCACACAGCTCACGGTCAAAGCCGAAGTTGCCACACACCGCCGGACGCTCCGGCTGGCCGAAGAGCTTGCACAGGTTGTCAGTGTCGAGCTGAATGCAGCGTACGCCTGCCGGCTTGCCATCGGGCATGCCGGGAATGGCGCTCGAGATCGAAGGCGCAATGCAGCAGGCACCGCACCCGGCACGACAGCCGGGTGCGGGATCAGTGGCCGTGTTGTGGTTCATGAGGCTTCATTGCCTGCTACCTCTTCTCTGGATGTATCCAGCGTAGGCATGACCAGGGGTTGGCGAGCGCTTTCAGGCGTGTGCAGGGCGATGGCGCCCTTGTTGATGCCTTCGTAGGCCTCGACACGGATCGTATCACCGCTCTCGAGTGCGATCTGGCGAGCCAACCAGTCGGCGATCCATTCGATGGTGGTCGGCGTTGGCAGCAGCCAGACACGCTGACGCGGCAGGCGAATGCGGAACTTGCCCTGCGGTGCTTCGTAGCTGAACACCATGTCACGGCCTGGGCGGTCGAACAGGTCCGCCTCTTCCGCCAGATAGCTGTCATGCAGCTTCTCGGCCCACTCTGCTTCCAGTGTCGTATCGCGTTCGCCGTTGCGCTCGATGATCAGCGGTGAGCGATGGCCGTGCGCAATACGCTGGCAGTTGCCCGTATGATGACGCAGGCCATGGCTATAGGTGTAGGTCGCGCCGTCGATGACTTCGTTGCGCAACTTGACGCGAATGGCATCAACGCGTGGCGGAAGCCTGAGCATCAGCAGCTTCTCGAAGTGCTGAGTCATCACCTCGTCGGTAATCTCGGCGACGGGTAGCAGGCAGAAAGCCTGACGTGGGCCACGGACTTCCATGGCGTAGGGCTGGGTGAAGCGCAGTGACAGCCCTTCGGGGCAATCGGTGACACTGACACCTTCCGCTAGTGTTGGCACGATCAAGGTATGGTCCGCATCCTGATCGATAAGCCCCTTGGCCCATGGCTTCACATTGCCGAAGTCGAACAGCATGCCATCGTGGCCAACTTCGCCGTCCAGTTCGATATCAAGATGCTGACTGAGGCCGTACAGGCCGCGCGTGTTGCTCCAGGTGGAGGCATCCAACGCTGTCAGTGCCCTGACGAACAGGGTCTTGGTGATCATTGCTTTCATCAATCGATACCACTGATTTTGTGAGTCTGTAGCGACAGCTGCCACTGAGGATTGGCCATGCAGTAGTTGACGCACTGCGTCATGGGCGTCTCGCGGGCCAGCACTTCATGGTAATGCGCCAGCGCGGCAGCGGGCGCTGGCAGTGCTTCCAGTGCGGAGGTGTCCAGCGGCTGCAGATAGAAGTGGGTGAAATCCAGGCTAGCGAAGCGCTCTGGCAATGCCTCGGGCTGCGGATAGACGAGTTTGAGCTCATCGCCGGCACTGACGATCAGAGTGCTAGCGCCCTTGGGGCTGACACACAGCCAGTCGATACCTGCTGGCGGGATAACCGTGCCATTGGTTTCTACCGCAATCTCGAATTCGTGAGCATGCATGGCGTCTATCAAGACGCTATCCAGTTGCAGCAGTGGCTCCCCGCCGGTGAAGACGACATAGGGTGTCGCAATGCCTGAGTGCTCCGGCCATAGGCTTGCGAGGAAATCCGCGAGCGACTGCGCCTCGCGAAACTTGCCGCCATTCTGGCCATCAGTGCCGATAAAGTCGGTATCGCAGAAGCGACAGACAGACGTGTCACGGTCGCGCTCGCGACCACTCCACAGATTGCAGCCGGCAAAGCGGCAGAACACGCTGGCGCGCCCTGCGCGAGCACCTTCGCCCTGCAGGGTGTAGAAAGCTTCCTTTACCGTATACATCAGAGAGTGTCCGTGCCCTTGGCTGTCGCAGGCATTTCATAGCCAAGTGGGTCGCTCAGGCCGTGGCTGGCAAATGCCTCTAAGCGCTCACGGCAGCTACCACATTCGCCACAGGCAAGTTCGCGACCCTCATAGCAAGTCCAGGTCTGGCTGTAGTCGAGTTGCATGGCGATGCCAGCGGCCAGGACTTCATCCTTGCGCGAGTGCAAGAAGGGCGCACGGATCTCGATTGGCGAGAAATTGGCGATCGCGGCGACTGCATTCATCTTGTCGACGAATTCAGGGCGACAGTCCGGATAAAGCACATGATCCCCACCATGAGCACCGTAGAAGCAGACATCGGCGTCAATATTGACCGCCTTGGCGATGGCCAATGACAGCAGGATCATGTTGCGGTTAGGCACCACGGTCGAGGTCATCGAGGCTTCGTCGTAGTCAGCCTTCGGCATCGCCTGATCGGCATTGGTCAGCGCAGAGTTACTGATCAGGCCATGAATCGCACGAATATCGACGATTTCATGTGCCACACCCAGTGATTCACATACCGCGCGAGCGACATCGAGTTCACGTGAATGACGTTGGCCGTAATGGAAGGAAAGAGCATGTACCTCGAAGCCTTCCTTCAATGCCTGATGCAGTACAGTGTAGGAGTCCATGCCACCGGAATAGATGACGACCGCGCGTGGCGCAGACACCATGTCAGTGGCAGGAGTGCTAGAGGGTGTAGCGGAATTCGGGACGTGTTGAGTCATGACGGAGAATTTCTTTGACCGATGGATTCGCGCCCGGGATCCGGTCCGGGCGAAACGGGCGCCTATCCTACTCTTCCGCACCGCCTGATGCTACTGACGCGAGATGCCGCAACACAAGTTATACATGGCTTTACGCGACTCGGAATGCCATGGTCGAGATCCAAGCGTTGAGTTGTCGAGAAAATAGCCTTGGTACCTTTCCTATGGCTTGGCATAGACTCAAGTGACTATTATTCGTGTATAGAATTCTTGTGTGTGCTTTTGTATGGCGACACCGTGTATCTGTTGATGGATTCACCGTAACCCGAGTTGTCTTGTCTCATTCTTGGTGGTGAAAACAGCGTGCTGCTGAAGGCGCTGTCGAACAGGGCCGAAAGGATTTTTCTTTGTCACTATAGGCGGGGTAAACGTGCCTCTCGATATCCTGATCAAACTGCTGTCTTCCATTGAAGAACCCTTGTGGATCTATGATCGTTTCGGCCAGCTAGCCTGGAGTTCTCCGCGCGCCCGTCAAGTGGATAACCAGCCAGAGCTGCCATCTCCTGTGCCTCGCATGCCAGAGCCCTGTGGCTTGAGTGGTCAGCCGAATTTCTGGCTTGTCGGCATTACCGGAAGACTTGGTGATTGGTTGTTAGTACAGCAGACCAATCTTCCGTGGAGGATAGCGGTGTTCGATGATGAGCAACTGATCGCTAATACCTGCGGCTGGCAAGAACTCTTCGGGCTGGCTCGTCCGCGCCTGGAGCCGGTGAGCGAGCGCCGTGTGCGTCTCAAGGCTCCTTTCTCGGGATTGGCAGAAGCAAGAGCGTCCGGTCTCGACGACAAGGCACTGATTGCATTGCGTCGTTTGCAGCCGATCAACCTTTTGTCACGTGACCGTTTCAATGCCCAGGTAGATGAGTTGCTGATTGAGGAGGCTACCGATGGTGGCATCATCTATCTATCTCTGACGCACCTGGAAATCATCAACTCCGCCCATGGTGCTGAACGAATAGACCCGCTGTTGGAGCGCATGGCAGAGTCCATGTCACTGCAGTATCGCGATGCATTGGTCTGTCGTCCGTTGGGTAATGCCTTTGCATTGTTCCTCAAGGGCGATGAAGCGGCGTTGATCGCTCGCGCCAGTGAGCTATGCGAGCGGTTGGTCACGCTGATGCGCCTGGATGGCAAGATGCTGCCGGTGACAGCGCGGGTGGGTATCAGTCTTGCGCCGCTACATGCGCGACGCGCCTACCGACTCATGCATCTGGCAGAACTGGCCATGCTGCACGGCGAGCACGACGATATCGATGTGTGTGGTCCGTGGCATGTGTTCTCGCCGGGAGCTCATATGCGTCATCTCAATGATTACCGTCTGACCAGTGATCTGCGTGAGCACCTTGAAGAGCTCGATCTCGCCTTCCAGCCGCAGTTTGACCTTGTCAGTGGGCAGGCAGTCGGCGTTGAGGTGCTGGTACGTTGGGATCACCCGGAGCTTGGCACCATCGGCCCGGGACGCTTTATCCCACTGGCCGAGCAGTATGGGCTGATCGGTACGGTCGGGGCGCGGGTCATGGATACAGCATTCCTGGCGACGCGAGATTTGGTCACGCCAGATGGCAAACCGCTATCGGTGGCCATCAACGTCTCAGCGCAGGAGTTCCGTGATCCCGGTTTCCCGGCGCGGGTGTCAGAGGCACTGGCGCGGCATGATTTTGCCCCGGAGCGCCTAGAGCTCGAAATTACCGAATCCTCACGCGTGCCGGATCTCGATCGTGTCGTAGAGCGACTGACTGGCCTGATTGACCGTGGTGTGCGCTTGGCTATCGATGATTTTGGGACCGGCTTTGCATCATTACTCTATGTACGTGACTTGCGTGCGTGTCGCCTCAAGATTGATCAACAATTCGTGCGTTGCCTTGATCATGACTCACGCGATCGGGCCATCGTGTCTCACGCCATTTCTCTGGCAGATAGCTTGGGAATGGAGGTGTTGGCAGAAGGCGTCGAAACCGCCGAGCAGGAACGCCTATTGATCGAAATGGGGTGTCATCTGGTGCAGGGCTTCCGCTATGCACGGCCCAAGCGGCTTCCAGAGTTGATCGAGTGGTTGAACCGCAAGCCTTACGTTCATCCATGTATTGGGACTTCCTGATCGCTGTCTCGTGGTAGTGAGACACGAATCGCTAAGCTTCGACAAACAAACAAACAAACAA
>NZ_JEMF01000030.1 GCF_000591415.1 Cobetia crustatorum
GCGAGGCGAGGTCCGGCAGGGTCGCGGGCAGCAGGCGCGGTGCGCAGCTGGCACTGACCAACAGATGACGGCCACCATCGCGCAGACGGTTGTAGAGGTGGAACAGCGCCTCTTCCCAGCGCTTGCGCCCGATGACGCCATCAAGGTCATCAATGGCGACCAGATCCATCTCATCCAGTCCTTCCAGCATGTGCGGCGGAAAGTGACCTATCTCATTGAGTGGCAGGTAGAAGGCACGCTTGCCCTGCTCCCCCGCCAGATGGCACGCCGCCTGCAGCAAATGACTGCGACCACTCTGCTCGCCGCCCCAGAGGTAGACGAACGGCTCCCCGCCGGGGGAGAGCTGTCCTTTGAGAGCCTCCGCCAGCGAGGTGGAAGTGAAGTGATAGTTGCTGAAGGTGGCAGCGTCGCGTACCCCGACACCGAGCGCCATCTGTCCTTGAGTCATTGCCATCCGTTGTGCTGTTTGTTGTTACCGTGATCAAGCATCACGCGGCGACTCATCAATGAGAGTCCTGAGTCGCGGAGGTCTCTGCTCCTGCTTCAGCGGAAGAGGTCACCCCGCGAGAATCTCGCTGTTGGTCATATAAAGTACTGTTTTTATAGCGATCTAGCAGATAACGCAAGACCACCATGATGACCGCAGCCATCGGTAAGGCAAGCAGAATGCCGGTGAAGCCGAACAACTGCCCGCCCGCCATGACCGCAAAGATGACGGCCACTGGATGCAGTCCGATCTTGTCGCCCAACAGCAGCGGTTGCAACACCACGCCTTCCAGTAACTGTCCCAGCGCAAAGACGCCGCCCACTGCCAGCAGTGCCCACCATTCCCCAAACTGGAAGAAGGCGACGGTCGCGGCGATCACTATGCCGACGATCACGCCCAGATACGGCACGATACTGGCAAGCCCGGCGATCAGCCCGATCAACAGCGCAAACTTGAGGCCGATGATGGCAAGGCCGATGGCATAGACGATTCCCAGCGCCAGCATCACTAGCAGCTGACCGCGCAGGAAGGCACCCAGCACCTCATCACAATCATGCGCAAGCTTGGTGGCGGTGGGCTCCATGTGCCGCGGCAGCAAGGCTTGCAGCTTGTCTTTCATGCGGTCCCAATCGAGCAACAGATAGAAGGTGACCACCGGAATCAGCGCGATGTTGCCCAACCAGATGGCCATCGCCAGCCCGGACTTGGAGACCGTGCCCAGCAGCGCCGCCGCGAAGGTGCCGGTTTCTTTCCAGTTACCCAGCAGCAGACTACGTACCTGATCAAAGTCAGCACTGAAATCCATGCCGGTGAATGACTGAATCTCAGGCAGTACGGTTTCTCGAATCCAGTTGAAGACCATCGGCATGAAGCTGATCAACTGCGCGAGCTGACGCCCCAGTAGCGGCACCAGTATCAGCACGGCGATCAGCAGTACCACCGACAGCACGCTGAACACCAGGCTGACGGCCAGACGCCGCGACAGGCCTCGCTCTTCCAGCCAGTCCGCCAGCGGATCGCCGAGGTAGGCGAGAATCATGCCGATGAAGAACGGCATCAGAATCGGTTCGAGCAGCACCAGCAAACCAACGAAGGCCATGCCCGCTGCCAACAACCACCATTTACGCTGCATCATCACTCCTTGAAAGGTGCCTGTATGGCGGCGATGCCATGTCACGTGGAACGGATCATACTCGATGCGTCATTGTTGCCTGTCCCCGAGTCACTCACAAGGCACGAAGACCGCCAATGCTGGGATGCCTTGCGACAGGTACGCCATGAAAGCCTCAACCTGTTCACATCATTCACATTTCAGGTGGTTTTTGTGAATCGGCACAGTGTCAGCCGTGATGCGCAATGCTACAATAGCCGCCTTCAATTCCCCCCGATCGATCGTGTCTCACCGCCCAGGCCGCACCGACAGGAACCGCACATGACGCAACGCCCCCAGGACTCCTCGCCTAGCAAGACTTCCCTGAGCTACAAGGACGCCGGTGTCGATATCGATGCAGGCAACGCCCTTGTAGAACGCATCAAGGGTGTCGCCAAGCGCACTCACCGCCCTGAAGTGATGGGGGGGTTGGGTGGCTTCGGCGCCCTGTGCGAACTGCCGGCCGGTTATCGCCAGCCTGTGCTGGTCACCGGTACTGACGGCGTCGGCACCAAGCTGCGCCTGGCCATGGACCTCAATCGTCACGACACCATCGGCATCGATCTGGTCGCCATGTGCGTCAATGACCTGGTCGTCGCTGGCGCCGAGCCGCTGCAGTTCCTCGATTACTACGCGACCGGCAAGCTCGACATCGACATCGCCGCTGACGTGGTGACAGGCATCGGTGAAGGCTGCCTGCAATCTGGCTGCGCACTGGTCGGTGGTGAAACTGCCGAGATGCCCGGCATGTACGAAGGCAGCGACTATGATCTGGCCGGTTTCTGCGTCGGTGTGGTCGAGAAGTCCGAGATCCTCGACGGCAGCAAGGTCGGTGCCGGTGACGTGATTCTGGGCCTCGCATCCTCCGGCCCGCACTCCAACGGCTATTCATTGATCCGCAAGATCCTTGAAGTCGCTGATGCGTCTCTGCTCGAGCAGGACATCGACGGCCAGCCGCTGGCTGACGCCCTGATGGCGCCGACACGCATCTACGTCAAGCCGCTGCTGTCACTGCTGCGCGAATCCGGCCTCAGCGTGCACGCCATGTCCCACATCACCGGCGGTGGCCTGCTGGAGAACATCCCGCGCGTGATGCCGAAGGATTGCACCGCTGAAATCGACATCGCCAGCTGGAAGCGTCCGGCGGTATTCGACTGGCTGCAGCAGCAGGGCAATGTCGAAGAACACGAAATGCACCGCGTGCTCAACTGTGGCGTCGGCATGGTCGTGGTCGTCTCGGCCACTGATGCCGCCGCTGCACGTGCACACCTGGAAGCGAGTGGCGAGACTGTCTTCACCCTCGGCAGCATCCGCACCCGTCAGGGTGAGGAAGAACAGGTCCAACTGGAGAATCTGTCGGCATGATTGATCCGAATACCACACCCACCGACGGCAGCACGCTCGGCGGATTCGGTAACGGATTCGAAGCCGATGACACGGTAGAGCGCCCCAGTGTCGTAGTGCTGATTTCTGGTAGCGGCAGTAATCTGCAAGCGCTGCTGGACGCACAGGAACATGACGAACTGGGCGGCGACGTGGTTGCCGTCGTCTCCAATACGGCCGACGCCTACGGGCTGGTACGTGCCCGTGAAGCCGGCATCGATGCTGTCGTGCTGCCACACACAGAGTATGACTCGCGTGAAGCGTACGATAGCGCGTTGATCAAGGTCATCGAGCGTCACTCGCCGGACCTCGTCGTACTGGCGGGCTTCATGCGTATTCTGACGCCGCTGTTCGTGCAGTACTTCTTCGGGCGTCTGCTCAATATCCATCCGTCACTGCTGCCGGCCTGGCCGGGGCTCGGCACTCACCGCAAGGTGCTGGACGCCGGCGAGAGTGAGCACGGTGCCAGCGTGCACTTCGTCACCGAAACGCTGGATGGCGGCCCTGTCGCGATTCAGGCGGTGGCCAATGTGCTGGACGGCGATGATGAGGCGAGCTTGCAAGAGCGCGTCCATACCCGTGAGCACCTGATCTACCCGATCGCGGTGCGCTGGGCACTGGAAGGCCGCTTGAAGCTTGAGGGCGATGTGGCCACGCTGGATGGTCACGCATTGCCGGTCGGCGGACTGCGCTTGTCACATGCTGATGTGGAAGAAGAACTCAGCGATGAGCTGCCGGAAGACGACGACGAATAAGCGCTGAGCACAACACCTTCTCATGTGCTGATAGCCTTTGCTGTTATGAAAAGCCCCGCGACACTCATTGTGTCGCGAGGCTTTTGTCTGGGGCTCATTGCGGCCTGAACAGACCCGATCAAGACCTTATCAGAACGCGTAGCTGGCCCCCACTTCGACGCGTGTACTGACCTCATCCCACGTCTCGATGCCACCGCCAAGATGCAACATGCCGTTGGCCCCCAGCTGCATCCGCCAGCCACCATCGAGGCGCACATAGTGATCACTGCCGCGATCAAGGTCCTCTGCGCTGTAGGCATTGGTCGACAGGCTCGCCAGACGTACTTCGGCACTGTCAGCATCATCGTCAAGGCGCTTGCCGTAGGCCAGCTCACCGTAGAGTCCGCTTCTACGCGGCGGTCACGCAATGTCTGATCAGAGACACTCAAGGCATTGGCCGCCGAGCCGGACTCGGTGTAGCCATCAATATCAGATTCGGTATGGCGATAGGCCACGAAGGGCCCGCTGTACCACAGCGAATCGGCGTTGGTCAGACGATAATCGAGGCGTAGCTCACCGCTGAAACCGTCGCCCTCGGTCTCACCTGACAGCGTACGCGACGACTGGCCGAGCGTGACGGTACGATCCAGGTCGTAATCAAAGTCACCATAGCTGGCCAATGCCTGCATGCCGACCGCACCCCACTGCTGGCGTGCAAACAGGCTGAATACCTGCCCATCCAGTTCCAGATCGCTACCACCATCGACATCGTAATCGGCAGTACGGCGACTCACCGCCACCCCGCCCCATGCCTCACCCAGCGCATTATCCAGCGGCAACATCACACCGACTCCCGCACCGCGCTGCTCACTATCAAAGCCCTGTTGACCACTGGAAGTCTTGCTATCGCCGGTACCGTCACTGGATGAACCGATGGCGAAGACGCGTACTCCCTTATTCTCTTGCTGAGCACCGGGGCGTAATTCATCAGAGAGACTACGCTGGCTGGCATTGAGCGCACCGCTACCTAGTTGCGGTGCCAGCCCCAGCACCGAGGGCGCGGCGAGCATCGCATAGGCGTAGTCGGCGAGAATCTCCTGACCAGCGGTGGTCGGGTGAACGCCGTCATTGAACAGTAACTTGCTCGGGTCTTCCGCGGCCCCGCCCAGTCCATAGTCCGTGACGTTGCAGCTGTCAGAGAAGCACACCTGTGTCAGCGGTACATCGGTGGCAAAACCGAACTCGGCCGGCGATGCCAACACTTCATTGAGGATACCGACAGTGTCCAGACGAATGACATTGACCTGGCCATCCAGCGCGGCGAGCCGCGCACCAAGCGCATCATTGAAGACAGAGACCAAGGCAGAGGTGCCCGCGGCCTGGGCGGCACCACCTGATTGCCCTGCCGGGGTGCTACCGACATCCGGCAGGTTGGAGACCATGATGGTCGTGGCCCCGGCTGCCGCCAGCGCCTCGACCGCTGAGGCCAGATTGCCCGCAGAAGCGACCGCCGTGGCAGGTGACGTGATCACGCCCTGCAGGAAGTCATTGCCGCCGCCATTGACGTAATAGAGCGCGCTCGGGTCAGCGCTACCCTCGGCTCTGATCAGATAGCCATCCTCGCTACGCAGCACGGTGCCCGCTCCCGGACTCCCCACGGGGATGGCCACCTCGGAGCCATCCTCCTCCGTCACCGAGGCCAGAATCTGCGCGGTGGTATAGCCACCCACCGCGTAGTTGTTGCCATCATTGAAGCCTGCCAGCTGATAGATGACCGAGGTGGAAGGGTCTGCCGACAACCCAAGCTCCGTCGCCAGCAATTGGGTCGAGACGCTACCGTAAGGCGAATTCTCGTAATCCGGCCCGCTGCGATTGGTGAAACGCAGGCTGTTGATGCCGCCGAGATCACTATCCGGGAACTGACCGGAATCACTCAGGCTGTCACCAAAGATATACATGTTGGAGTAGGCCTGTGCTGGCGCGGCCAGCAAGGCACTACTGATGGCGAGCGCCAGGCTGCTCAAGGTGAAGTGCTTGGCGAGCCCGCTTCTCTTGCTGCGTGATCCAGATGACATGATGTGCCCCTTGCTCGAATTTTTATTGGCGCAGGCCGTCAAGGCGACCCACTCACAGCATAGGCAACAAACATTCAATTGAATCGGTTGTTTCATACAACTTCAGGCTAATGAGACTGGCCTGGCGGCGGAATCCGACGCATAAAAAAACGCGCCTCCGAAGAGACGCGTTTTTGCACTGCCATCGCGATCAGGCGCGTGGCAATGTCACACCACGCTGGCCCTGATACTTGCCACCGCGATCCTTGTAGCTGGTCTCACAGATTTCATCAGACTCGAGGAACAGCATCTGTGCCACACCTTCATTGGCATAGATGCGTGCCGGAAGGTTGGTGGTATTGGAAAACTCAAGGGTGACGTGGCCTTCCCACTCTGGCTCCAGCGGCGTCACATTGACGATGATGCCGCAGCGCGCATAGGTGGACTTGCCCAGACAGATGGTCAACACGTTACGCGGAATACGGAAGTATTCGACGGTGCGGGCCAATGCGAAGGAGTTGGGCGGAATCACGCAGGAATCGCCCTTCACATCGACGAAGCTTTTCTCATCGAAATTCTTCGGGTCGACGATCACGGAATGGATATTCGTGAAGACCTTGAACTCATCCGAGCAACGCACATCGTAGCCGTAACTGGAGGTGCCGTAGGAGATCACACGGCGTTCGTCGTGAAAGCGCACCTGATCGGCTTCAAAGGGTTCGATCATGTCGTGGCTTTCCGCCATGCGACGGATCCACTTGTCGGATTTGATGCTCATCGAGCGTACCTGACTGACTGATGGGATAAAGACGCGCGTACACGCCATGCAGAATCGGGCCAGCATGATACCGGCCCGCTGCTCTACTGGATACCGCTACGCCGTTGGCAATCGTTGCCTCAGCTGAAGCTGATGCTCGGTCCCTGTTCGGCATCGGCACCATCCAGTGCCGCGGCGACCTGGCGAGCGATGACACGGAAGCTTTCGGCCACTTCGCCTTCCGGCTCCGCGATGACACTCGGGCGTCCGCCATCGGCATTGGCGCGAATGCTCAGGGTCAACGGCAGCTGACCCAGCAGGCGTGTTTCATACTCGCCCGCGATGCGCTCACCACCGCCCGCACCGAAGACCGCTTCGGTATGGCCACATTGGGTGCAGGTGTGAGTGCTCATGTTCTCGACCACACCCAGCACCGGCACCTTGACCTTGCGGAACATCTCGATGCCCTTCTGGGCATCCAGCAACGCGATGTCCTGCGGCGTGGTAACGATGACGGCACCAGAAACCGGCACCTTCTGCGACAGCGTCAGCTGGATGTCGCCCGTGCCCGGCGGCATATCGATCAACAGGATGTCCAGCTCGCCCCAGGCGGTCTGGTTCAGCAGTTGCTGAAAGGCGCCCGCGACCATCGGGCCACGCCAGACCATCGGGTCCTTGACGTCGACCAGATAGGCCATCGACATGGTCTTGATGCCATGCGCAATGATAGGGCTGAAAACCTGCTCGCCAGCCATCTCCGGACGCTGCCCTGTCGGTACGCCAAACATCTGCGCCTGGCTCGGGCCGTAGATGTCGGCGTCCAGCAGGCCGACCTTGAGACCTTCACCTGCCAGTGCCAGCGCCAGATTGGCAGTGACAGTCGATTTGCCGACGCCACCCTTGCCAGAAGCGACCGCGACGATGTGCTTGATGCCTTCCATACTTTGAGACTCCTGTGACGGCCCGCCGCGATGATCTGCGAGCTTCAATGCCCATGAATACCGCAGGCGCAGCCGTCTGAACTGTCAGCGAAATGAGCTGTGAAACACGATGCGCACAGTATGCCTTCCCTCCGCGACGGGAGCCAACCCGTCACGATGACGTCAACTCTTCAGCGTCCGTCACATGCCAGTGGTGCATCGACTCCACACAGTGGGGAGCGGACTAGAAGCGCACATCAACCGGCAGGAAACGCCACTCGCCCGGTGCCATGCGACCCAGGGTGACGGCACCCAGACGCAGACGACGCACCTCGTTCACCTTGAGGCCTTGTGCCTCAACCGCAGCACGGATACCGCCCGGCGGCACGCGCTTCATCGCGATACGCAGGCGAATATCACTCTGCCAGCTGACGCTGACCTTAGGCTTGCGTCCGCGAATATCGGCACACAGTGCATAGCCGATACGCCTGAGGCCTTCTTCATCCAGCTCACCTTCCACTTCGACGATATATTCCTGCTCGAGCTGATCAAGGTCATCACCGAGCTTGCGGATGACACCGCGATTCTGCGACCAGACTGCCAGCCCTGACTCGCCTTCGCCAAGCTCTGCCAGTGGATGTTGAGACAGGAAATGCACCTTGAGCCAATCTGCGCCACTGTTATCCAGCGCACTGCGGGGGGCGCCATCACGTAGCGTCAGCGGGTCTATCTGCTCTTCACCGGGGGACTGATACCACACCAGGGTCAGCGGCTCGATAGGCTCCATGCTGGCGCCCTCATCGACAGTGACAATCTCGTCAGTGACCTTGAAGAACGGCGCTTCGACGATTTCACCCGCGACACGGACCACACCACTGGCGATGAGATGCTCGGCCTCACGGCGCGAGATACCCTGCTGATGGGAAAGAAACTTGGACAGACGGACGGGTTCGGTCATGGGGAGACTCTCAAAGCGGCAACGCAAGAAACACGCAGAAGATGGGGATGCCTGACTGGCGATCACAAATAGCCGGCCATGATAACGGCATGCGCCAACGATGACACGGCCGAATCATGATGCCACGGGATCGCTCAGCACCTCTCGTAGGCGTCGTGTCACGAGAAATGATATTCTATTGGGTCGCGCGCAGCGGGCACAACACGACGACTCTGCCCGTTGGGGCACGGAACCCTTTGCGCCGGACACCGTCAGAGTGACGTTGAACAGTACTGTGCTTAACAAGAACTGCGTTGAAGCTATTCATACGTCATGCCGACATGGAGTCAGGCAAACTATCGGGCTTGTCCGTGAAATGCCGCCATCAAAGACCGGCGGTGACTGCCGAATCGATCGGCCAGCGACCCATCAGAATGAGCGTCACCTCTCATCTGAACAGCCATCGCCCGCCGCCAAGTCTCTCCATGCTCCTCAGGCCATGATGTTCTTCAGGCCATGCCCTCAGGTCATGTTCACAGGTAATTCGTATGCGTCTACACCACCTTATGCGCCACGCACCATGTACTACCCGCACTTTACGCCACCTGGTGCTGGTGTTTGGTATTACCCTGGCCGCGGGCTGCTCCGCTCCACAGGCTGCGGATGCGCCCGCCAGCACTGCCACCAGCGCAGTAGTCAAGGCTGAGCGCCTGGAAAACTTGCTGGTACAGGGCGAGACCAACATTCCCGACACCTTGTTGCTGACTCAGGCTGGCGCCCGTGCCATTGATCCCAACGGTCAGCGCCCGCTGGATGACCCGCTGACCTGTCTGGCCCGCGCTGCCTACTGGGAAGCCAAGGGTGAAGGCAAGAGCGGTATGCAGGGTATCGTCAATGTCGTGATCAATCGCGCTGCTGATCCGCGCTTCCCTGACAGTCTGTGTGGCGTGATCAAGCAAGGTGGCGAAACGGGGAGCTGTCAGTTCTCCTGGTGGTGCGACGGACGCTCGGATGATGTACGTGAACCCAAGGCCTACGCTCAGGCACGCGACGTGGCACGTCAGGCGCTAAATCATCAGCTGGAAGACACCACTGATGGCGCACTCTACTTCCACGCACGCTATGCCACGCCTTATTGGGCCAAGCGCTTCGTGCGCACCGCACGCATCGGCCAGCATCTGTTCTATCGCAACTGATCATCAGAACGCGATAAAAAAGCCCGCCATGCAATACGCATGGCGGGCTTTTTTACGTCATGACATTTTCACTCTACACCATGGTAAAGCGGGCCTGATGACTAGTCAGCGACCAGCGTCTTCAGGTACTGACCCACCTCAGAGTGATGCAGGATAGAAGACACTGGCAGAATGGTTTCTGCTGGCCCCCAGGCAAAGACGTTAACTGGCGTATGCGTGTGCGTACCGGTACCCCAGACGGTATTCTGCTCAGTCGCCAGTGCACGTCCGAGCAAGTTGCCACGATCGTTGTAAGGGAAGAAGGCATCGAAGTCCTTTATCGCCGGCACTTCAGTGACGCCCAGATAGCTGTGTCCTTCGACATGGTAGGGATTGGGCTTGCTGGCCAACACATCCGTTGCCTGCGCTTCGGTAATCTGGAAGTCACTGTTGGCATTGACCATCTTCATCAGCTGCGCTGGCGTCCGCTCAGCCTCCGGTAGCGCCTCGAAGTCACTCAGCAGATTGTAGTAGTTCTGCTTCTGCTCATAGAGGCTATCCAGAATCGCAAAATCGCCGAAGTTGAAGTTAGGTGCGTAATCCTGGCTTTTGAAAGCCGGACCTGACTTCTTTTGCGCAGGCGGCAAATTGGCGCTGGAATAGCTGAAGCCAAAGGCGCCTGTTTCATGGTCCGCCGTCACGATAATGACCGTATCATCACGCCCCTTGGCCCAGTCATAGACACCCTGCACGGCCTCATCGAACTTGACCATTTCATTGAGCATGGTGCCGGCATCATTGGCATGCGCTGCCCAGTCGATCTGACCACCTTCCACCATCAGGAAGAAGCCATCCTCGTCCTGCTCCAGCATCGAGAGCGCTTTCTGAGTCATCTCGTGTAACGTGGGCTGCTGGCGCTGTGGATCATCGTGGCTATCACGGTAGGTGATACCGTCAGCCATGCCGGAGTTGGCGAACAGCCCCAACACCTTGTCACCCTTGAGTGCCGCCAATTGCTCGCGAGTGAAAGCTAATCCATAGCCCTGATCTGCCGCTTCCTGTAGCAGATTGCGTTCATCCTTGCGCTTGGAAGCAGGTGCCCAGGCGCCTCTCATCAGCGTGGCAACGCTATCGGCGCTTTCGCCCGGCTCACTGACTGACTGCGGCACGAAATAACGCAGGCCACCGGAAAGCATGACATCAGGCCCTGTGGTCAGCATGTCCTCGGCAATGGCATTTTCCAGCGAACGGTGCGGCTGGTGCGCTGCGAAGGCGGCCGGTGTGGCATGAGTCAAACGTGTATCAGAGACCAGGCCTGTCGCCTTGCCAACGCGCTTGGCGAGTTCCAGCACTGTCTCGACCGTATTGCCCTCCGAGTCGATGCCAATCACCTCAGAGCCCGAGAAGATTCCCGTCGACAGCTGCGTCGCCGAACAGGCGGAATCGACCACGATAGCATCTTCCGGATGCGTCAGTGACGCTCCGACCACCCCTTCTTTCGCCAGCTGATGGAGCGCTGTCGGGCGCCTTGGTAGATCGAATTCGGGGCACGATTGGCATAGGTCTCCAACATGCCGACCTGCTGCGGCCCCATGCCATCCCCGATCATCAGAATCACGTTCTTTATCTCGGCGGCGTTCGCCAGTGGCATAAAGCTCATGCCACCAATCAATGCCGCAGCGGTCCACCCAGCGCGACCCCATGGGCGGCGCGTGTCATGCTTGGATATCGCTGTAGTGATCATCCAGAACTCCTTGGCCTTGCCGGATATTCCGCCGCTGAATCACGTACGAGCTCTCCACTCTGGAAGCGGCAAATTACACGATTCACCTAATGACGCCAGACACCACGCTGACGACAGGAACGCGAGAGACATTCCTCATGGAATGCGGCAAAAAACCAGCGTAATGCATTGTTTTTATAGGCGTTCTAACTTGCCAGCACGATAACACCATCACTCTTCGGCACATGGCGTGCACTTCACTATTATCGAGACAGGCAGGGCCGTCTACCAAAACAGCCCCTGAGAAGGAGAAATGTGACGAAAGGATGACAGTCGGTGCTGTTACCCAGAAAGGCGGTGCAGCGGAATCAATCAGTGACGGGAGTCGTCTTCGGGACGCGCCGCCAGCTTGGTGCGAATGAACTCGCTGTGACTGACGTGCAACAGTCCGGCGAGACGACGGATACGATGCTCTTCATGGGCATCCAACTCGCCATCAGCATAAGCCAGCTCCCACATCATGCCGAGTAGCTCAGTACGCTCCTCAAGGCTCATGTGCTCATTGATCTGCTTGACGAAACGGTAGTAGTCAGTGGCTTGCTCAGCGTCGTGCTCGGCCTGCTCCAGCAAACTGGCCAGCTCGTCATCCGCGAGCGAGAAACGATCTGCCAGCTGATGCGCCAATGCCTGTCGCTCGCGTACATCCAGATCATCATCAGCGTGTACCACTTCGAACAGCAATACCGCCATCGAAAGCTCAGGGCCAGGCACATCATTGGGCCTGGCGTTGCTGCCGGGGGCCATCACTTGACGAACAAGACGATTGATCTGGCCGGCGACTGATAATCTGCTGGACATGAAATACCTCCACTGTCGTGAGCTGAATGAACGTGAACTGAATCATCACGATCAACTCTCTTCATGGGGTCCCTCGGGCGCGATTCGAAGTACGGGTCGCGCATGGAGGCGTTGCCAGTTACGCGACGTGCCCTTCGCGCCGCCCGCACCTTCGCGATATAGTATTGGCATCCCGTCGGCCGGCTCTGCCAGCCCGAATCACGAGTCATTCCGGCAAACCTCTGCTGTCCGTGCAGTAGGCGCCCTTTACCATCAAGACGAGGCCTCATGTCAGCGCGCAAGATTCTGGTCACCAGTGCCCTGCCCTACGCCAATGGGTCGATCCACCTGGGTCACCTGCTTGAGTACATCCAGACGGATATCTGGGTACGCTTCCAGAAAAGCCGTGGCCACGAATGTCACTACGTGTGTGCCGACGATGCTCACGGCACCGCCATCATGCTGCGTGCCGAGCTGGAAGGTGTGACCGCTGAGCAATTGATCCAGCGTGTGAGTGATGAGCACCAGGCCGACTTCGCCAAATTTGGCGTGGCCTTCGACAATTATCACTCCACACATTCGTCGGAAAACCGCGCCCATAGCGAGCGTATCTATCTGGCACTACGTGATGCTGGCCATATTGCCACCCGTGATATCGAGCAGATGTTCGATCCGGTCAAAGGCCTGTTCCTCGCCGACCGCTTCATCAAGGGTACCTGCCCGAAGTGCAAGACCGAAGACCAGTACGGCGACAACTGTGAAGCCTGCGGCGCCGCCTATACTCCCGCTGAGCTGATCAATCCGGTGTCTGCCATCTCCGGCGCGACGCCCGAAATGCGTACCTCCAAGCACTACTTCTTCAAGCTGCCGAATTTCGAAGACTTCCTGAAGGAGTGGACCAAGAGCGGTCGCGTACAGAGCCAGATTTCCAACAAACTGCAGGAATGGTTCGAAGCGGGTCTGGCCGAGTGGGATATCTCCCGCGACGCACCTTACTTCGGCTTTGAGATTCCGGATGCACCGGGCAAGTACTTCTATGTCTGGCTGGATGCACCGATCGGCTATCTCGCCAGCTTCCAGAACCTGTGCGAGCGCGAAGGCCTCGACTTCGACAGCTACTGGAACGCCGATTCCGACGCCGAAGTGCACCACTTCATCGGCAAGGACATCGTCTACTTCCACGCCCTGTTCTGGCCGGCCATACTGGAAGGCGCAGGCATGCGCACGCCATCCAGCGTCAATTGCCACGGTTTCGTGACCGTCAATGGCGCCAAGATGTCCAAGTCGCGCGGCACCTTCATCAAGGCCGACACCTACGCGCAGTTCCTGAATCCGGAATACCTGCGTTACTACTTTGCTGCCAAGCTGACGGCGGGTGTGGATGATCTTGACCTCAATCTCGACGACTTCACGGCACGCGTGAATTCAGACCTCGTCGGCAAGGTTGTCAATATCGCCAGCCGCTGCGCAGGCTTCGTCAAGAAGTTCGGCGACGGAAAATTGTCCGCCGAATGCGCCGAGCCAGCACTGGTCAACCGCTTCATCGCCGCCGGTGAAGGCATTGCGGCTGATTTTGAAGCCCGTGAATTCGCCCGCGCCATGCGCAAGGTGATGGAGCTGGCTGATGAGGCCAACACCTACATCGCCGACAAGGCACCGTGGGCAATGGCCAAGGAAGACGGGCGTGAGCAGGAAGTGCTTGAGGTCTGCTCGGTGGGTATCAACCTGTTCCGTCAGCTGATGGTCTATCTGGCACCGGTCATCCCGACGCTGACCGACAAGGCGCGCGAGTTCCTGAATGTCGATAGTCTTGACTGGGCCAGCCGTGAAGTCGTGCTGATCGGCCATGCGATCAACAAGTTCACCCCGCTGCTGACGCGTGTCGAGCCAGAACGCATCGACAAGATGCTCGAGGCCTCGCGCGAAGTGCTGGTCGAGGAGCAGAAGATCAAGGACGGTAGCGCCAAGGCAGAGGCTGCAGCGCAAAGTGCCTTGGAAGCAGACCCGATCGCAGACGAGATCGACTTCGATACCTTCATGAAGACCGACCTGCGTGTGGCGAAGATCGTCAAGGCAGAACACGTCGAGAAGGCCGCTAAACTGCTCAAGCTGACGCTGGATATCGGTGGCGAGACTCGCACCGTATTCTCCGGCATCAAGTCTGCCTACGCGCCGGAAGCCCTGGAAGGCCGCATGACCGTGATGGTGGCCAACCTGGCCCCGCGCAAGATGCGCTTTGGCATGTCAGAAGGCATGGTGCTGGCCGCCGGTGATGATGAAGGCATCTACCTGCTGGAGCCGCATACTGGCGCCAAGCCGGGCCAGCGTGTGACCTGATCCACTGATGACCGAAAGCTGAGAGCCATTCAGCAAAACGCCCCGCCAACGATTCTCTGGCGGGGCGTTTTTGTATCAGGCAGACCGATTGTCACTCATAACGTCGACCTGCGTGCTCCAGCCAGCCGTCCACATGGCGGCCACCGGGATCATGATGCGTCCAGTGAATCACTCCGCCCTTGTCGTTCCATTCATACTCGCCGTAGAAGCCGAGGCGATCACCGACCTTGAGGCTGTCGATACGCGGCGCGAGATCGATATTGTGCGCCACCAGAATGGTCGTCCCCCCCACCACACGGATCAGGAATTTCTGATGACGACTGCCCTTGAGATCATCCCGGAGCAGACGTATCACCTCCCCCGTGCCACGCACCTGCACATCGCTCTGCTGAGCGCTGATGGCGCGACGCAGACGGCTTTCATCCGCGGTAGCGGTGCCCGCACCCTGCGCAACCTCAGCGCTCGGTGACTGGAAGCCACTCCACAACTGGGAGAGCGAGAAGTTGCCATTGCCAGACAGCTGGGAGATGCCCGCCATGACGACCACGATGATGATGACCCATAACGGCCGCCTGCCCCGCGAACCTGCTCCACGCATACCTACTCCTTACTGATGAAAAGTCTCTGACGAACACCAGCATTATCAAAAAGCTATAAAGGAATAATTCTTTATTACTTCAAGTGCCAAGCAAAACACGAAACAATACCCGCCACATACTGGCCACAATACGCCTTACTGGCCGCGTCGCAGGCTATCGATAAGTAGTATCTTGCGTATAATACGCCGCGCTCAGCAATCACTTTGCCATATCGCTTCCTGACAGCGTGCGGCAGACCAGCAGTGACATGCTTGCATGCCTGAACGCTGACAACTGCCCGTGCAGCAGAGTACTGCCATACGCTATCGTGACTGCATGCACCAGCGTGTCTGAATGTGTGCGACAGCATGACGACAGTGAACAGTAGAGCGCCTTCGAAATACCCTGACCGAGCGACGCCCCTGATGAGTGAATACCTTCTTATCCTGATCAGCACCATTCTGGTCAACAATTTTGTACTGGTGCAGTTCCTCGGCCTATGCCCCTTCATGGGTGTTTCCAACAAGCTCGAGTCGGCAATGGGCATGTCACTGGCAACGACCTTCGTGCTGACACTGTCCTCGATGTGCGCCTATCTCACCTATCACTACATCCTCGCCCCGCTTGGGCTTGAGTATCTGCGCACCATCGCCTTCATCATGGTGATCGCCGTCGTCGTGCAGTTCACCGAGATGGTGGTCAAGAAGACCAGTCCGCTGCTTTATCAGGTACTCGGTATCTTCCTGCCGCTGATCACGACCAATTGTGCAGTGCTCGGCGTGGCACTGCTGACGCTGAATCGCAACTCAAGCTTCATGGAAGCCACCCTGTATGGCTTCGGCGCTGCAGTCGGCTTCTCGCTGGTGCTGGTGCTGTTCGCTGCAATGCGCGAGCGCTTGGCCGTCGCCGATGTGCCGCGCCCTTTCCAGGGGCCCGCGATCGCGATGGTCACCGCCAGCCTGATGTCGCTGGCCTTCCTTGGTTTCTCCGGACTGGTGCAGATCTGACATGCTCGATTTTCTCAACGACCATACCCTGATCTCCGCCATCGTCGCACTGGTCGCCATGGCGGTCGTGTTCGGTGCGCTGCTCGGCTTTGCCTCGGTCGCGTTCAAGGTCGAGGGCGACCCGATCGTCGAGCAGATCGATCATCTGCTACCCCAGACACAGTGCGGCCAGTGCGGCTACCCAGGCTGCAAGCCATATGCACAGGCCATTTCCGATGGCGATGAGATCAACAAGTGCCCGCCGGGTGGCGAAAGCACCATCGCGGCACTGGCGGACCTGCTCGGTCGCGAGGCAACTCCCCTGGATGGCGACAGCGACAACACACCCAAGGTGGCCGTCATCCGTGAGGATGAATGCATCGGCTGCACCAAGTGCATTCAGGCCTGTCCGGTAGACGCCATTCTCGGTGCCGCCAAGCACATGCACACCGTGATCGCCGATGAGTGCACCGGCTGTGATTTATGTGTCGAGCCCTGTCCGGTGGACTGCATCGACATGCTGCCAGTAGCCACCGATGTGCGTAGCTGGCACTGGCCAAAACCCGCCGGACCGATGCTCGACAACATCCGTTTCAGCGGTAGCCTGATCGCCACGGATGCTGCTGGCAACAACACGAATACTGCTTCCGCATCATCTGCAAGGAATGTCGCCTGATGGTTCTTTCGCTACTCAAATCCATGGTGACGTCCTCCTCAGCCCGCGGAAAGGGTCGCAATGGCGCGATGAGTGGTACATCTGGTGCCGACTCAGGCTGTGATGCCTCGCACAAGGTGTTCGATTTCAATGGCGGCATTCATCCACCAGAGCGCAAGGCGCTCTCCAATCGCACACCGCTGGTCGCCGCGCCGCTGCCGAGCGAGGTCGTGTTGCCGCTCAATCAGCATATTGGCGCGCCGGCTCAACCGTTGGTCGTGGTCGGACAGCGCGTGCGCACCGGCGAGCTGATCGCCCGTGCGCAGGGCATGATTTCAGCTCCCGTGCATGCCAGCATCACCGGCGTCGTGACAGCGATAGAGAAGCGCCAGATTCCCCACGTCTCGGGTCTTGAAGATCTGTGCATCGTGATCACCCGCGAAGGTGAGAGTGATGAATGGGTCAAGATGGACGCCTGGCGCGACTGGCGCGAACAGGACGGCCAGGACCTGATTCAGCGTCTGCAAGATTCCGGCGTGGTTGGCCAGGGCGGCGCGGGCTTTCCTGCCGCCGTCAAGGCACGTGTGCGCGAACGCCATGCCATCGATACGCTGATCATGAACGCCGCGGAGTGTGAGCCTTACATCACCGCTGACGACCTGACCATGCGCACCCACCCTGAATCACTGATCGAGGGGCTTGAGATTCTCGCTAGTTTGATCGGGCCAGAATGCATTCTGATCGGCATCGAGGATAACAAGCCTGAAGCCGCCATCACGCTTGAACAGGCCATTCGTGCACGCAAGGCCGACACTCGGCTGCCCGCGCTCGATGCACGTCTGGAAGTGGTGGTCGTGCCGACCAAATACCCCTCCGGCGGCGAAAAACAGCTGATCAAGTTGTTGACCAACCGTGAGGTACCTAGCCGCGGCCTGCCTGCCGATGTCGGTGTGGTGGTGCACAACCCGGGTACGGTACGTGCCGTGCAGCGCGCGGTATGTTTCGGCGAACCGATGATCTCGCGCGTCATCACCCTGACAGGCGAAGCGTTGGGCCATCCGCATAATGTCGAGGCACGACTCGGTACTGCGATCAGCGACTTGCTGCGCTTGGCCGCACCTTCGCCGGCGGGTATCGCGCGCCTGATCATGGGGGGGCCAATGATGGGCTTCACGCTGCAAAGCGATGCACTGCCCATCATCAAGACTACCAACTGCCTGCTGGCCGTCTCTGACGAGGCACTGCCGGCACCTGCGGTTGAGCAACCCTGCATCCGCTGTGGCATGTGTGAGCAGGCCTGCCCCGCTGATCTGCTGCCGCAGCAGCTCTATTGGTTCTCCAAGGCACGCGAATTCGACAAGGCGGAGCTTTACAACCTGGCCGACTGCATCGAGTGCGGTGCCTGTGCCTATGTCTGCCCGAGCCAGATTCCGTTGGTGCAGTATTACCGTTTCGCCAAGGGCGAGATTCGCAGCGCTCAGCACGAGGCGCGCAAGTCAGAACGTGCCCGTCATCGTTTCGAGTTCAAGCAGGCACGTCTAGCGCGCGAAGATGCCGAGAAAGACGCCAAGCGCAAGCAGCGTGCTCAGGCGGCACAGCAATCTGCGGCAGCACGTGCAAAACCCTCGGCCACGACGACCTCTGAAGCGACAACGACCTCAGCGCCAACAGCCGCGCCAGATGCGATGACTGACCTCAAGGCACTCAAGACGGCGCGCGCCGCCGCCAACATCGCGGTCAAGAAAGCCGAAAAGGCGCTCAAGCTCGCACAGGAAAATGGTGAAGGGGATATCGCCGCGCTTGAGGCGGCCGCCAATGCTGCACGCGAGACGTTGACCCGCGCCGAGGCGACGCTGAAATCCGCCAGTGAGGCAGCAGATACCTCTGTCACTCCGGTCGCCGCTGCTCCATCAGTCGCCTCTGCTACACCAGCGGCATCACCCACGGCCAGCGCGAACCTCAAGGCGCTCAAGACG
>NZ_JEMF01000031.1 GCF_000591415.1 Cobetia crustatorum
CGTGGTTCATGACTTGGCGAGCCAGAACCACCAGACAATCGCTGCCATCAGGGCTAGACCGATCACGTTGACGAGTATGCACATCATGCTGAGTCTCCTTGCGAGGTGTTGGATTCAGTGCGTGTCTGAGTGCCGCTAGGTGGTGTAAACCCACGCAGACGATTGGCATTGGTCACCACGGTGACGGATGACAGTGACATGGCCAGTCCGGCAATGACGGGCGAGAGCAAGATGCCTGTGAATGGGTAGAGAATGCCGGCGGCAATGGGGATACCAATCAGGTTGTAGCCAAACGCGCCGACCAGATTCTGCTTGATGTTGCGCAATGTGGCCTGGCTGATGGAAATGGCATCGGCGATGCCTCCCAATGACGGCTGCATCAGTGTGATCCCGGCGGTCTCAATGGCGACATCGGTACCTTCTCCCATTGCAAAGCCAACATCTGCCAGCGCCAGCGCCGGTGCATCATTGATGCCATCACCGACCATACCGACCACGTGCCCTGCCTGCTGTAGGCGTGCTATCTCATCATGCTTGTCATCAGGCGAGACACCCGCACGATAATCATCGATGCCTGTTTCACGGGCGACTGCTGCTGCAGTGTGCGCATTGTCGCCAGTCAGCATGATTACCTTCAGTCCGATGGCATGCAGGCGAGCCACTGCTTCGCGGCTATCTTCACGGAGCGGATCTGCCAGGCCGAAAGCGGCAATCAATGCCTCATCACGAGCCATCAGTATCAAGGTGCGCGCATTGTCCTCAAGCACTGAGATAACGTCGGCCAGCGGTGCGAGACTGATCCCGGCGTCTTCCAGCATTGCAGCATTGCCCATCCGCCAGACACGGCCTTCATCATCCTTGGCGCTGATACCGCGTCCACTGAGCGTGTGATACTCGCTGAAGGTGCTGGCGCGAGATGCCTGTGGCCGCTGAGCTTCAATATGCGTCAGAAGTGCAGCAGCCAGCGGGTGCTCGGAGCCGCGCTCCAGAGCATGAGCAGCATCCAGTACGCTGCTTTCGTCTTCCCCTGCCACGATATGTGTTTCAGTGACTTCTGGCTTGCCGCGCGTCAGCGTGCCGGTCTTGTCCACGACCAGGGCCGTGAGGCGGCTGGCTGTTTGCAATGCCTCGCCGCTACGCACCAACACACCATGTTCTGCAGCCTTGCCGACACCGATCATGGTTGAGATGGGCGTCGCCAGGCCCAAGGCACATGGGCAGGCGATCACCAGCACCGCTGTTGCGACCACCAGCATGTGGACACCGGTCGGAGCAGGCCCGAAATTGAACCAGAGCAGCGCAGCAATGATCGCGATGATCATCACACTGGGAACGAAGACACCGGAAATGGTATCCGCGAGTCGTCCGATGGGAGGGCGTGAGTTCTGCGCCTGACGCACCTGGCTGATGATGCGACCAAGACGTGTATCACTGCCGATGCGGCTGACTTCGAATACCAGGCTACCGCGTGTGTTGAGCGTACCAGCGGCAACGTCATCACCGACGCCGCGCGAGACAGGCAAAGGCTCACCCGTGAGCATCGATTCATCGATGTGGCTCTGGCCCTCGACCACGCTGCCATCGACAGGGATACGCTCTCCTGGGCGGATACGTACCTTGTCGCCACTGCGCACGTCATCGACATCGATTTCGCGCTCTTCACCTTCGCGTATCACTCGAGCTGTGCGAGCCTGAAGGTCAAGCAGCGAACGTAGCGCCTGCTGAGTGCGACCACGTGCGCGGACTTCCAGTGCCTGCCCCAGACTGATCAAACCGACAATCATGGTCGACGCTTCGAAATAAAGCCCGCGTGCCGCCTCGGGCACAATTTCGGGGAACAGCAGCACGCCCATCGAGTACAACCACGCGGCACCGGTACCCAGCGCCACTAAGGTGTCCATGTTGGCCTGATGATGGGTGAACGCCTTCCATGCGCTGGTAAAGAAGCCGCGGCCTGCTGTTGCCAGCACCGCGAAGACAGCGGCACCGATGGCAAGCCAGACGCCGCGCTCCGCTCCTTCGAATCCGGGATGATGAAAGAACATGCTGATCATCAACGGAATACCGATCCCGAGTGACAGCACGCTGTCGCGAATCCGCGTGCGGTACTCGTCCTGCGCATCCTCTTGCTGTTGCTGATCGCTGGCCTGAGGGTCGGCTACGGGGCTAGCGCCGTAGCCGACGCCCTCGATCGCCTTGATGATCTCTTGTTCATCAAGCTGGCTTTTCACTTGAGCACTGCGCGAGGCGAAATTGACCTCTGCACTTTCCACCCCTTCGAGCCCATCCAGCGCTTTTTGAATGGTGGCAACGCAGCTGGCGCACGTGATGCCCGCCAGCGAGAACTCCTTGTTCCCGGAAGCGGCGCTGGTTACCGGCGCCGGATTGTCCTCAACCGTCGTTTGCGTAGTGGTAGCCACGGTCTCGACAGCAGCATCAGAGTCTTCAACGGCTTCTAGCGAGTAACCACTATCGAGCACTATGCGTTCGAGTAGTGCTCGCGGTAGAGCGCTGTCTACCTGCAAGGCATTGTCAGCCGGAACACCACTGACCTCGGCACTCTCATCCCAGTGCTGGAGGGCTGTGCGTAGTTTGGCCACGCATTTCTGGCAGTGCATGCCATGCACCTCCAGAGACACTGTGCGACTCTCAGGTAGTGTAGCCCGCTCGAGTGGATAACCACTCTCTTGTGCGACTTTCTGCAGCGCTTCTTCGCTCAGTTGGCTATGGATCAGTAACAACTGATCATCGGGTGAGCCGATCAATTCAGCCTGTGGATCCTGCGTCAGCAGCGTACGACGAATGCCACTGATGCATCCTTGGCAGCTCAGGCCTTGTGTGCGTAGTAGGCGTTTTTCGGGGAGTGTTACCTGACTCATGATGTGCTCCCGTCAGAATGTTCAGTGGTAGAAATATCGCTAAGAGCTTCTTGAGGAAGCCCCTCGATCAAGCAACAGACACTATTACCGTCTGGTACGCCGTCGGGCATTTTCTGCCAGCTATCAAGCGCTAACTCCATGCGTTCGGACAGCGCTTCCAGCTCGCGAATGCGCTCACGGACTCTCGGTAGATGTTGCTTCAGCAGGTCGCGTACTAGCGGGCAGGGTGAGTCTTGATGATCCGCCTGCTCCAGAATCTGGCTGATATCAGCCAGACTGAAGCCCAGTTGGCGTGCCTGGCTGATGAATTTGAGACGTGTCAGTGCGTGCTGATCAAAGCGCTGATAATTGTTATCAGGATCACGCTGCGCGGTAATCAGACCTTGGCGGGTGTAGTGGCGAACCGTCTCGGCAGTGACGCCACCGGCGTGGGCCAGCTCAGCGACTTTCATTGCACAACCTCCCTTTAGATTCTTGAGGCCTGAAACGTATCTGGCAAGTCTGTCATCAGCCTTTCAGGCATATGCCTTTGATGTCGATCATCAGTGTAAGACCTATGTGCTGCACATAGGTCAAGCGATCATCTACATACAATAAATCTGATATTCGACCAATAGGCTAGAGAAGATCTTGCGCGGAGCCGAGTGTTTTAAACGCTACGATTAAACGTGCAAACAGGCCGCAGGACATAGGCTTAGCGATCTAGCGCTATTACCGTTGTGACTGAAAGTTCCCCGAATACTAGAAATCTCCACATTCAAACAAACGTTCGGCCTTGACTTGGGCGCGCGACTCGCCCACAACGTATGTGACAGGGCTATGCATCAACGAACGATAACAACAACATGCAGCTCTCCAAGCCATCTGCAATGGGACGCCATCAATAATGAAAAACAACATCAATAAACTAACCCTCGGAGTTGCACTGGCAGCTGCTGCCACTGCCTATGCTGGTGGCGTCCAAGCCGGTGCTTTCCAGCTAAACGAACAAAGCGTTAGTTCTCAGGGCACCTCATTCGCTGGCCGCGCCTCCAATGCCAATGATGCCTCTACTGTCTTTGGTAATCCCGCCGGTATGTCCTTCCTTGATCGTGCCCAGATCACGGGTGGCGTGACGTATCTCGATGTGAATACGGATATCGATGTTACGACTGCCACGGATGCCGCTGGACGACCTGTCTCGGGTGGTAATGATGGCGACATGGTGCCGGGGACTGCTATCCCCTCCTTTTATTATGTTCAGCCAGTCAATGATCGTGTCACGTTAGGTTTCGGGGTCTATGCACCCTTCGGTGTCATCACTGATTACGGCTCTGATTTCAAGGGGCGCTACTTTGCCAACTACAGTGAGGTTGAGGTTGTCACCGCTCAGCCGACGGTTTCCTATCGCATCAACGATAAGTGGGCGGTGGGTGCTGGCGTGACCTACAACAGTGTCAAGGGGGAGCTGACGTCGAACACGGCCGACTTCACTGGCACAGGTGATGGCAAGGTCAAGATCAAGGGGGATGATACGGCGTGGGGGTATAACGTTGGCGTGATCTTCCAGCCGGTCGAGAGCACGCGCCTCGGGCTGTCCTATCGCTCCAAGGTGGATTACAGCCTCGACGGTGATGCCAAATACAACAATGTCTTCAACGGCAGTACTGGCAATTTCAGCACCAAGCAGGATGCATCACTGGATGTCACGCTGCCAGAAAGCATCGATCTATCCATGACCCATCAGCTGGATGACCGCTGGACACTGATGGCAGGCGTGACATGGGTGCACTGGAGCCGCTTCGATGAAATTGCGGTGGAAGTCGACAACATGAATGATATTGTCGAGGAGCAGGGCTACAAGGATAGCTGGCAATATGCCGTGGGTCTCAGCTATCAGCTCAATCCGCAGTGGCTTCTGCGCACGGGCCTGGCCTTCGATGATAGCCCGACTGTCGATGAGCACCGCAGTGCGCGTATCCCATCCGGTGACCGCACCATCTTCTCTGTGGGTGCTGGCTGGACACCGATGCCTGAGCTGACCATCGATATGGCCTACACCTATCTTTGGGAAGATACAGCGACTGTCAACCTGAGCGAGCCCAATCGCGGTACATATGAAGCTGAATATGAAAACGAAGCGCATGGTTTTGGTTTGGGTGCGACATATCGCTTCTAACGCGAGCTTGAATGGCGCCGCTTCATGAGCTGCTGAGCGCCATGCTTGATACAGAAATGCCCGGTCACATGACCGGGCATTTTTTTTGTCTATCTTGTTGATGATTGACGTTATCTAAAAGTCATAGCGTGCCAGAACCATGACTTGGTCACGTTCTTCGCTGTACTTGCTGCCATCTGACTGACGGCTATTGTCGAAACGGTACTCGGCAGAGAAAACGAAGTCATCGATCAGCCAGGCGCTGCCGAGAATCTGATAGGCGTAGCGAGCTTCGCTATCTGTAAGGTGCCGGATGATCGGATTTCACAACGAAGCTATCCTTTGTTAGTCTCGCGTGAGCTCATCAAGCAATTTATTCAGGAAAGGCTTCATGGACATCAAGCTGCATAAGCAAGCGACGACGACACCGAAAATTCGTGCCGACATCCAAGCAGCTCCTGCCGGCTTGACCAACAAAGATCTTGCTCGTCAGTTTGGGGTCAGCGTCTCAACTATCCAGCGCTGGCGTTATAGTGATGATGTCCAGGATCGTTCTCACACACGTCATAACCTACTGGCCACTCTGACCTCAGAACAGGAAGAGATAGTCATCGCCGCTCGTGAGTTACTACGGCTGGGACTCGATGATCTACTTGTCGTTGCTCGTGAATTCCTGAACCCCAAACTGTCACGTTCCGCGCTTCAGCGCATGCTCAAACGGCGTGAAGTGCCAACTCTCGCCAAGCTGGCGCGTCGAGACGCGGAAGGCGACGAGAAGCCTAAGCATCGGCCTTTCAAGGATTATGAGCCCGGGTATGTGCACATAGATATCAAGCATCTGCCCCAAATGCCTGACGAAGATCACAAGCGTTATCTCTACGTCGCGATTGATCGTGCCACTCGGTGGGTGTATCTGGAGGTCAGATCAAGTCAATCTGCAAAGGATGCCCGGGCGTTCATGAAGCGTGTGGAAGAGGAGGCTCCCTTCACGATTCGAACCGTGCTCACGGACAATGGTAAATCCTTTACCGATCGCTTCACCGTGGGTGGTGAGCGTAATCCCAGCGGGCGCCATCTTTTCGATCAGGAGTGCCAAAGCCATGGTATCGAACATCGATTGATCAAACCGGGAAGACCGCAGACGAACGGGATGGTGGAGCGTTTCAATGGCCGTATCAGTGATGTATTGGCGACTCGGCGCTATGACTCAAGTGAGGACTTGGAACAGACGCTCGAGCGTTATTGCTGGCTATATAACTACCACATTCCTCAGAAGGCACTACACCACAAAGCGCCTATAGCAGCAATAAAGAAATGGCAGGTCGAACGACCGGAGTTGTTTACTCAAGCTGTAATCAATCAGACGGAACCCGACAGCTATCAGTATCCTTCAGGTGGTTGAGGCCGGCGTAGACCTCGATGGCATCGCTGCCGGGCACGAGATTCTTGAAGCTGTAGTGGGTAATGAACTCGACGCCACGCGCCTTGTCGACGAACGCCTCTGAAGAGTCCAAGGTGCTACCGGCAATGTGATTGCGATATTCGCCGCCTACGAGGGCGATATACCAATTGCCTGGCGACCAGTGCCCGCCCAATAGCCAGGCATCGATATCGCCGTTTTCGCTGGCGCCGTTATTGTCGTAATCGCTTAGCTCGGTATGGTGATAGACCCCACCGATCGTCACGTCTTCATTGGGCTGCCAGTTGAGAGCGGTTTCGTAGCTGTAGTCGCGTTCATATCCGGAGAGTTCGCGCTCCATGACAGGAAGGCCGTTGTCATCTGTCACGATCACGCCGTTCTGGAACACGGGTGAGTCATTGCCATGCTTGCCGTCATGCCCTAGCTGATACATTACACCTGTCGTGAACTGACCGAAGTCCTTCTTCCAGTAGAGGGAGTTGTCCGGTCGACCGGTGCCGTGCAGGCCGCCATCGCCATTTCTGCCTTCGAAGGTGCCGGAAGCCTCACCGCCATTGATCCAGAACCAATCAGTATTGACCGCGATCATGTCGTACCAAGGGCCGTACTGTTTGCCGGCAGTGAATCTGCCCCATTTATCGTGCGCGACCCCCGCGTAGAGCATGCGTTTGTAGTGGGCATCGGTGCCATCCTTGAACCAGGGGTCCACGCCCCATTCGGCTCGAATGATCGAGCTCCAGCCCTGCTGAAACTGATGTTCATGGATCAATCGCACGCGCGAACCGCCATTGTAGATCTCATCGTCCTTGCCATCCTGAAAGACGGCGTAGGCTGATAAACGGCCGCTGAACTCGACACGGTCTGTGTCTGTCTTGTAGACATCGAAGGCTTGGCTGGGGCTTGCCATTGCCAATAGCCCTGTGCCGAGAAGCCCTGTCTGCCAGATGCGGCGCAAACGTGAAGGGGTGAGCGTCAGGGTCGGGATGCTGGCTTTTGTTGTGTTGTGCATCATCGTCTCTCTTGATTACCCAAGGGGTGGTGGTTATACCGAAGCCTCCTGCTTCGGAACGTGTCAGAGTGTTGGCACTCTGTATAAAACCGACGTTCGTTTTATTGTCATGGCCGGTTCCATTGACTCTTGGAAGGTATCTGGACGCTTACTGCTATCTCTCAGGCATCAGCGGCATGTAGCACACCTTCCTCAAGGCAAAACGGGGTCTTGATGGGCGCGCGTGGCGCCCATCAAGCGTGATGAATCCTGTCTTCAGTCAACGAATGAGCGCTTACCCGAGATCTGGCGCGAAAGCAGCCTGCATCAGCTCACGTGTATAGGTCTCGCTAGGCGCTTCGAAGATGGCGCGCGTACTGCCGCTCTCTACTACCTCACCGTCTTTCATCACGATCAGGTGATCGGAAAGTGCGCGTACCACTGCCAGATCATGGCTGATGAACAGATAGGTCAGCCCGTGACGCGCTTGCAGGTCGCGTAGCAGGTCGATCACCGTGACCTGCACCGAGCGGTCCAACGCCGAGGTTGGCTCGTCCAGTAGCAGAAACTCGGGTTTGAGCACGAGTGCCCGCGCAATAGCGATGCGCTGGCGCTGACCTCCTGAGAATTCATGGGGATAGCGGTTGCGCATGGAGAGATCGAGGCTGACTTCGTCAAGTGCCTCGCAGACCTTGGCATCACGCTGGGCGCGATTGAACTCAGGATGATGTACACGCAAGCCCTCACTAATGATCTCGCCCACGGTCAGGCGGGGCGACAGCGAACCGAAGGGATCCTGGAAGACGACCTGCATGCGTGAGCGCAGCGGACGCAGCGCTGCGGCATCCAGCGGTGAGAGATTGATACCATCGAAATTGATCTGGCCCTTGCTCTTGAGCAGGCGCAGCAGGGCGCGTCCGAGGGTCGACTTGCCAGAGCCGGACTCGCCGACAATGCCGATGGTCTGGCCGCGACGAACATCCAGATCAATGCCGCGCACGGCCTCGAAGGCCACTTTGGGTCCGAATAGCGGTCGCTTGATCGTGAAACTGACGCGTACATCGCGTGCCGAGAGCAATACGGGAGCATCGCTGGCGACGGGCGCCTTTTCACCGCTAGGCTCTGCATCGATCAGCATGCGGGTGTAGTCATGCTGAGGGTTGTCGAACACGTCGTGTGTCGTGCCGCTTTCGAGCAGCTCACCGTAGCGCATCACGCATACGCGGTCCGCGAAGTGGCGCACGATACCGAGATCGTGAGTGATGAAGAGAATCGCCATGCCATAGCGCTTCTGCAGAGATTTGAGCAGACGAAGAATCTGAGCCTGCACCGTGACGTCGAGCGCGGTAGTGGGCTCATCGGCGATCAGCAGGTCCGGCTCACAGGCCAGCGCGATGGCAATCATCACGCGTTGACGCTGGCCACCGGACAGCTCATGGGGATAGCTATCAATACGCCGCGCGGGCTCTGGGATACCGACTTGCTCCAGCAGTTCCAGAGCCTTGTTACGCGCTGCACGGCCTTTGAGGTCACGATGCAGAGAGAGGACTTCGATAATCTGGCGCCCAACGCGGTGCAGCGGATTAAGCGAGGTCATCGGCTCCTGAAAGATGGTCGCGATTCGATTGCCGCGTAGTTCGCGCATACGCCGTGTCGAGGCAGTCAGCAGATCCTCGCCACGCAAGCGGATGGTGCCCTGCACCTCGGCGAGTTCCGGCAACAGGCGCAGGATAGCCGTAGATGTCACCGACTTTCCGGAGCCCGACTCGCCCACCAGTGCCAGTGTCTCACCCTTGTTGAGGGTGAAACTTATGCCCTTGACCGCAGGGACGGGGCCGTCCGGTAGTTGGAAGTCGACACGTAGATCTTCGATTTCCATCAGAGATGGTGTGCCTGGTACCTCGGCCTCAAGGCCAAGGCGGGAGAGAGTGTCGGCACGCGCCTGATCGCCAGCGCTGAGAGGTGCATTGCCGGCGTTTTCTGAAGGACGCGAAGCGCCATCGACAGGGTGATCAGTACCGGAGAGGGAGTGGGAAGTGGTCATCAGCAGCGCTCCGGTATCAGCGAGTTTTGGGATCGAGGGCATCACGCAGGCCATCGCCGAGGAAGTTGAGACAAAACAGGGTGGCGGCAAGGAAGATCGACGGTACCAGTAGCATCCAGGGTGCGGTTTCCATCATGTCCTTGCCTTCGGAAATCAGCACGCCCCATGAGGTCAGTGGTTCCTGTACGCCGAGGCCGAGGAACGACAGAAAGCTCTCCAACAGAATGACCTTGGGCACCGTCAGGGTGACGTAGATGATCACCGGGCCTAGCGCATTGGGGATCAGGTGACGGGTCACGACCTGTAGGTCACGCACTCCCAGCGCATGGGCTGCCTCGACGAACTCACGCTTCTTGAGTGCCAGTACCTGGCCGCGCACGATGCGCGACATGTCCAACCATTCCACCGCGCCGATAGCCGCGTAGATCAGAAAGATATTGCGGCCGAAGACCACCATCAGCAGGATCACCAAGAACATGAACGGTAGCGAATACATGATGTCGACGAAGCGCATCATCAGGTTGTCGGCCCGCCCACCGAAGTAACCGGAAATCGCGCCGTACAGCACACCGATCACCAGGCTGACGAAGGTGGCCACCAGTGCCACCGAGAGTGAGATCTGGCCGCCGTGTAGGGTGCGAGTGAGCAGATCACGACCGTTGACATCAGTGCCGAACACATGGCCGGAGGCAAGGTCTGGCCCAGTACCAATGGCATCCCAGTCCACTTCGTCGAGTTCAAAGGGTGTCAGCCAAGGGCCGACCAGACAGGCCAGTATGATCACGGCCATTACCACCAGGCTGCACATGGCAGCACGGTTCTGTTTGAGACGGCGCCAGGCATCGCGAGTCAGACTGTCGCCGGCTGGTGCAGCAGGTGGCTTGCCATCAAGGATACTGGCAGCGGCGTGGCCGTGAGGCGTTGGAGTAGTGTGGGACATGTTGGCCTCGTCTCAGTCGTCGTAGCGAATCTGTGGGTCGAGCGCGCTGTAAAGCAGGTCGACGATCAGGTTAAGCACCAGAATCAAGGCGCCGTAGAACACCACTGTGCCCATGACCAGGGTGTAGTCGCGGTTGAGCGCACCTTGTACGAAGTAGCGACCGATGCCGGGGATACCAAAGATCTGCTCGATCACGACCGAACCAGTGATGATGCCGGCGATCGCTGGGCCGAGGTAGGAGACGACGGGCAGCATCGCGGGTTGCAGCGCATGATGCAGAATCACCTTCCATTCGCTGAGGCCCTTGGCGCGCGCGGTACGAATGTAGTGGCTGCCCAATACCTCGATCATGCTGGCGCGCATCATGCGGGCGATATACGCAATCTGCTGAATGGATAGCGCCACGACCGGCAGTAGCAGGTTCTGCCAGGCACCATCGTTCCAGCCGCCGGCAGGCAGCCCAGCAGTACGCCAAAGACCAGCGCCAGCATCGGGGCAATCACGAAATTGGGCACCGCGATGCCGGCCAGTGCCGTACTCATTACTACGTAGTCCGCCGTCGAATTGCGTTTGAGCGCAGCGATCACCCCCAATGGCACACCGACCAGCAATGCGGCGATGATTGCCCACATCCCCAGTTCCAGACTCGCAGGGAAGCCTTGGCTGATCAGCTCGCTGACATCGAAGTCCTTGTACTTGAAGGATGGCCCGAGATCGCCCTGCACCAGATCCCCGAGATAGCGCAGGTACTGCATTGGTAGCGGCTCATCGAGATGGTAGGCCGCGCGCAGATTCTGTTCGATCTCGGGCGGCAGCCGTCGCTCGCCATCAAATGGCCCACCGGGGGCAACGCGCATCAAGAAGAACGACAGGGTAATCACGATCAGCAGGGTAATCACGATCAGCAGGGTGGGGACCGCCTGCAGTAGTCGTTTGAGTGTGTAGATCAGCATCGCGTGCTCCGTCCGGGCAATGGCCCGGCTGTAGGTCGTCGTTGTTGTTGGTAGGGATGATTCGTCGCGGTAATGGACTGTCAGCAATCAAGCCATCAGCAATGGGCCCTGAAGGATCGTCATGGTGAGGCCTCGAAATGCATGAAGCGGCTAGGATGCACATCCAGTGCATTGGGTGCCCAGCCTTCTAGGCGCGGCGTAATTAGACTCGAAGTTACGTAGTCGTAAAGCGGCAGTACCACGTCATTATCGAGCAGGTACTGTTCGGCTTCATGCAAGTGCTGGCGGCGTGCCTGGGCATCGCCTTCACTCGCAGCAGCGGAGATCAGCGCGTCATAAGTCGGTGAATGCAGGCCGGGTGCGTTCGAGGTGTTATCGGAAGTGAAGGCGTTCAGGAAGTCGTAGGCATCGGCAATCGTTGCGATCATGCCGTAGCGGCCCACCTGATAATTGCCCTGTGCTAAATCACGATAGTGAACGGCAGCCTCGGTATTGGTCAGGGTGGCGGCAACGCCGAGTGGCTTCCACATTGCGCCCAATGCCACCGCGATCTTCTTGTGGTCTTCCAGCGTGTTGTAGCGCAGCTCCAGTGCCAGAGGATGTTCTGGACCAAAACCGGCTTCTGCCATCAGTTCGCGGGCACGTGCCATGCGCTTTTCCATTGGCCAGTCAGCAAAATCAAACCGGCCACCGGTGTGATCAGTGAGCGCATTTGGCACGAAGTGCAGCGAGGGGATCTGCCCCATGCCAAGGATGCGCTCGGTGATCACGTCACGACGAGTGGCCAGGTTCAGCGCACGCCGAATACGTGGGTCTGCGACGGGTGAGCCGTCGCGTAGATTGAATGCGTAGAAGTACTCCCCGAGAATCGGTAGGTATGCAGTGCCTCAGGCAGGTGCTTCTTTATCCATGCGAAGTGGCTGGCGGGCACGCTATAGGCAATATCGACCTCACCGGCCCGAAAGCGATTGAGCGCGGCGTGGCCTTCCTCGATGGGCAGATAGACCACCGTGTCGAGCGCGACCTTGCCTGCAGCGTAATAGTGCGAGTTCGGCGCCAGTTCTATATGTGACTGCGGTGCCCATTCCTTCAGGACGAAGGCACCAGAGCTGACCATGTTCGCGGGGCGCGTCCACTGACTGTCGCTGGCAGTGATGATATGGCGGGGCAGTGGCGCGGCTTCACTCATCGCCAATGTCTGTTCGAGCGTCGCGGAAGGATGGCTGAGCAAGATGACTAGTGTTTGTGCGTCGGGTGCCGAGACACCGAGTTTTTCCGGTGGTAGCTCGCCAGTATTGACCGCACGACCATTGATGATCGGATAGTAGAGCGTGGCGTTATGCGCCGCCGTTTCGGGTGTCATCAAACGACGTAACGCAAAGACAGCATCCTGTGCAGTGAGCGGAGTACCGTCGGACCACTCAAGACCTTCGCGCAGATGGAAGGTCCAGCGTAGGCCATCATCGGAGACCTCCCAGCGCTCGGCCAGTCCCGCTATCAGCGTCCCGTCAGCTGCGTAGGCAATCAGCGGCTCGAACAGGTCGCGCGTGATACGCGTCTCCCAAGTGCCATTGGTCCGCTGGGGGTCGAGTGAGCCGGGCTCGGCACCATTGGCGATGCGCAATACTTGCGGGGCGTGCTGAGGTGAGAGCGGCTCGGTGTCAGCTGCCTGTGCCGGTGAGAAAGGAAGTAGGCCTGACAGTAATAGGCCGGTACTTACGAATATCGCGGGTAGTGATTGGCGCGAGACGTGACGCGCGGCCACGCCAAGACGAGCGCCAGCAAGGCGATCGACAGGGGGAAAACGGTTCATGCTGCAGGCTCCTTGTCGCCAGTAGGGCGACGCGTCATTGCCATCCATGGCGGACGTCACTCTCTTGGCTATCGCTGCATGAAGCATGGATAGCGAGAGGGCGGAGGCTCCCGACGCAAAAAGGTCGGGAGCGCATTCACGCTTGGGCGTGAAGCGTTATTGGGAGAACGAGACCCAGCGCGAGCGGTGGATATCCTCGATATTGTCCTGCCAACCCTTGAGTTTCGGGCTCACCAGATTGCGCGACACGTAGTAGTAGATCGGCAGCACGGCATAGTCATCCAGTGCCTTGCGCTCAGCGTCCTGCATCAGCGCTTCGCGATCATCCATGTCGAGCGTGTTGGCGGCCTTGCTCATGTCGTCATCCAGCGCCTGGTTGGAATACGCGCCATAGTTGTTGGGCACGCCGGTTTCCAGCAGATTGAGGAAGTTCTGGGCATCGTTGTAATCGCCAATCCAGCCAGCACGGCCTGCATCGAACTTGCCCTGACGCATGTCCTCGTAGTGCACCGCGACTTCAGAGTTGAACAGGTTGACCTTGACGCCCAGCGGCTTCCACATGGCAGCGGCAGCGACGGCCACCTTCTTGTGGTCTTCACTGGTGTTGTAGCGCAGCGTCAGTTCCAGCGGATTGTCCGGCCCGTACCCCGCTTCCGCCATCAACGCCTTGGCCTTCTGCATGCGCTCATCCATCGACATGTCCTTGAAGGGCATCTCCTGAACTTCGTAGTGGTTCACGCCCGTAGGCACGAAGCTGTAAGCCGGAACTTCACCAGTACCGAGAATCTTGTCGGTGATGATTTTACGGCGTATGGAAAGGTTGAGCGCCTCACGCACGCGCGGGTCGGCAGTGGCGTGACCATCACGGGAGTTGAGCACGTAGTAATAGATGCCAAGATAGGGTGCAACGTGGGTGGCTTCCGGCAGGTTTTCCTTCAGCCAGCCATATTTCTGGGTCGGGAATTCACGTGCGATGTCTATCTCGCCGGCACGGAAGCGCTTCAGAGCACTGTTGCGTTCTTCGATGGGGTAATAGATCACCTCATCCAGCGCGACATCCTTGGCATCATGAAATTCAGGATTCTTGGCCGCGACGATCTTCGATTGCGGCTGCCAATCGGTCAGCTCGAAAGCACCGTTGGAGACCATCTTGCCCGGGTCGGTCCAGTCCTTGCCGTACTTCTCGACCACATGCTTGGGCAGCGGGTAAGCGGTGTAATGCGACAGTTGATCCAGGAAGTAAGGTGTTGGGCGCTCTAGCGTGATCTCGAGGGTGTAGTCATCCACGGCACGCACGCCGAGTGTTTCAGGCTTTGCTTTCGCGCTGTTGATGGCCTTGGCATTCTTGATCGGATACAGGATGTAGGCGTAATCCGAGGCATTGGATGGCGTCATGATGCGCTGGAGAGCGAACACGAAATCCTCGGCAGTGACGGGTTTTCCGTCAGACCACTTGCCATTCTTGCGCAGGGAGAAGGTGTAGGTGGTGCCATCATCAGACACTGTCCAGGATTTCGCCGCGCCGGGGATGCGTTCACCATCGGCGCCTTCGGTGACCAGTCCCTCGAACAGGTCGCCTACCACGTCATTTTCCCAAGTGCCTGAGATTTGCTGTGGGTCCAGCGAGGCCGGTTCGCCCATGATGGCCAGTTTTAGAGTGTCAGCGAGTACGCCGCTTGAGGCTGCAAGGCCACCTGCCAGCAGCAGAGAGGCCGCCAGCCGCGATAACGGTAGGCGAGGAGCGGTGCGATGGGATGTAGTGTGATGTGATGGGGTGCGCAGCAATGCCATAGTCAGGGAGTCTCTCGCTATTGTTGTTAGTGGTCTAACCAGTCGTGCTCTATCAATGAGCCTACTTCCTTTACCATTGAGCCTTCGACGTCATGCTGTCCATGTTAAAAAATGGATAGGCTATGCATGTATTCGATAAGCATCATGCAAGACGCGGAAAACAAGGCATTTGATGACTTACAGTCGTTTGAATGACTTTGGTCGCAGTCGCGCAAAAAGCGTGCAAGAGGTCGACAGCTTCGCGAAAAGTGAGAGGAGAGTGGCGACATTCTCGAGGATTGAGCATTGCTGGGCCTGCGTCTGGAAGCTCAGAGAAGCAGAGAGCCTTTGGCTGCAAGTGTGACGGAGGCCAACGTGTAATCAGCAAGTTGGCCACGGATCATGGGGCGGGCATGGTCGCCACGCAGGGAAATGGCTACAATATCGGGCTTTGCGCGTCGTCGGCTTGCGCGTGCATCTTCGCACGCACGTCTTGCAACCTGTTGTTCATGACAGGGCCGCCGCGCACCCATTCACGCATCATCGCCTCAAGACAGGACGACCATGCAAGAGATCAATCCGATCACGAACCTCATCAAGGACCTGTCCGAAAGGGCAGAAGTCCTGAGGGGGTATCTTTGACTATGCCGAGAAGCAGGATCGGCTAGAGGAAGTCTCCCGCGAGCTCGAGAGCCCGGACGTCTGGAACGACCCGGAATACGCTCAGAAGCTTGGCAAGGAGCGCGCGTCGCTGGAGCTGGTCGTCAAGACCCTCGACGACATGAGCAACGGTCTGACCGATTGCAGCGACTTGCTGGAAATGGCGGTTGATGAAGAGGACGAAGGCACCGTGGACGAAGTTGTCCGCGAGCTTAACCACCTCAAGGCCAGTCTCGAGAAACTCGAGTTTCGCCGGATGTTCTCCGGTGAAATGGATGCCAACAACGCTTATCTCGATATTCAGTCAGGCTCCGGCGGCACTGAAGCGCAGGATTGGGCCAATATTCTGCTACGCATGTACCTGCGTTGGGCTGAGCATCACGGTTTCAAGACTGAAATCGTCGAGGCAAGTGCCGGTGAAGTGGCCGGTATCAAGTCCGCGACCATTCATGTTGAAGGTGATTACGCCTTCGGCTGGTTGCGCACTGAACTTGGCGTGCACCGTCTGGTCCGCAAGAGCCCCTTCGACTCCGGCGGCCGTCGTCACACCTCGTTCGCGTCCGTGTTCGTATCGCCGGAAATCGATGACAACATCGAGATAGACATCAATCCGGCTGATCTGCGTACCGATACCTATCGTTCCTCGGGTGCAGGTGGTCAGCACGTCAACACCACTGACTCGGCGGTACGTATCACCCACGTCCCCACGGGCATCGTGGCGGCCTGCCAGACCGAGCGTAGCCAGCACTCCAACCGTGATCGTGCCATGAAGATGTTGAAGGCGCGTATCTACGAAGCGAGATGCAAAAGCGCAACGCGGCCAAGCAGGAACTCGAGGACTCCAAGTCTGATATCGGCTGGGGCAGCCAGATTCGCTCCTATGTCCTCGATGACCAGCGCATCAAGGACCTGCGAACCAGCGTCCAGTCGAGCAACTGTGACAAGGTGCTCGATGGCGATCTTGATGATTTCATCGTCGCCAGCCTCAAGATGGGGCTCTAAGGTTCGGCACTCGCTGACCCTTGGGGCTTCCCTCGCCTCCACCGCTCAGTGCGGTGGAGGCCATGAATTCCCGTATCGCGATCAGAGCTGGCGGAGACTCCTCTCAGTCTGATCATGATCTGTCGTGGCCTGTTGGCCATGACCCTTTGACACGAGACAGGCACCTCCATGTCGACAGAGCAGACCCCCGCCGTTGATGAGCAGCAGGCCACCGAACAGGCCCAGGAAGAAAACCACCTGATTGCCGAGCGTCGCGCCAAACTTGGCCTTCGTCGCGAGCAGGCTGCTGCCGAAGGCAAGAGCGCCTTCCCCAATGATTTCCGCCGTGACAGCCTCGCCGCTGATCTACTGGCCGAGCTTGGCGAGAAAGACAAGGCCGAGCTCGAGACCCTCGATCGCAAGGCGGCCGTCGCTGGTCGTATCATGCGTAAACGTGGCCCGTTCATCGTGCTGCAGGAAGTCTCCGGCCAGATTCAGCTCTACGTCGACAAGAAAGGCTTGCCGGAAGCGCTGCTCGAAGATATCAAGAGCTGGGACATTGGCGACATCGTTGGCGCCAGCGGTCCGGTTCACAAGTCCGGCAAGGGCGATCTGTACGTCATGATCGAAACTGCCCAACTGATGACCAAGAACCTGCGCCCGCTGCCGGACAAGTTCCACGGTTTGTCTGATCAGGAAATGCGCTATCGTCAGCGTTATGTCGACCTGATCATGAACGAGCAGTCGCGTCGCACCTTCGCCATGCGCGCCGGTATCGTCGCCTCCATCCGTCGCTTCCTCAGCGACCGTGGCTTCATGGAAGTCGAGACGCCGATGCTGCAGCAGATTCCGGGTGGTGCGACGGCGCGTCCGTTCATCACGCATCACAATGCGCTGGATATGCAGATGTATCTGCGTATCGCGCCGGAGCTGTACCTCAAGCGTCTGGTGGTGGGTGGCTTCGAACGTGTGTTCGAGATCAATCGCAATTTCCGCAATGAAGGGCTGTCCACACGACACAACCCCGAATTCACCATGCTGGAGTTCTACTGGGCTTATGCCGATTATCGTGACCTGATTGCCCTCACCGAGGACATGATTCGCACGGCGGCACAGGAAGTGCTCGGTACCATGCAGATTACCTGTCAGGGCAGCGAGTACGATCTTAGCCAGCCCTTCATTCAGATGACCATGCGTGAGTCGATCATCAAGTACAGCGATGGCATCAGCGATGATGATCTGGCTACTCTCGAGGCAGCGCGCGCCACGGCCGAGCGTCTGGGTATTCAGGTCAAGCCGATCTGGGGGCTGGGCAAGCTCGAGACCGAGATATTCGAGGAAGTCGCCGAGCACCGTCTCGACCAGCCGACCTTCATCACTGAATATCCGGCCGAAGTCAGTCCGTTGGCGCGTCGTAATGACCACAACCCGCACGTCACTGACCGTTTCGAGTTCTTCGTCGGTGGTCGTGAGATCGCCAATGGCTTCTCGGAGCTCAACGACGCAGAAGACCAGGCGGAACGCTTCCAGGCACAGGTGGCCGAGAAGGATGCTGGTGATGACGAAGCCATGTTCTACGATGCTGACTACGTGCGCGCGCTGGAATACGGCATGCCACCGACAGCTGGCGAAGGCATCGGCATTGATCGTCTGGTGATGCTGCTGACGGATAGTGCCTCTATTCGTGACGTACTGTTGTTCCCGGCGATGCGTCCGCAGCAAGACTAAGTCGCTTGGCGGAGTGACGAACAGCACCGCTGCTCCTCAGCGCCCTCGATTCATGATCGAGGGCGTTTTTCGTGTGCGTGAGCCGGTACATTGCGTCGCGTCATGAACGACGAGGCGCGGCGACGCTTGGCTTTGTCGCCTGCGAGCGGCCATAATGGTCGGCGTCTTGTCTGTCGGCCTTTTTACACGATGATATCCGACAGCAGCGCCCCGAGATTCACCGGCCTTTATGTGCGTGTGGCATGTCACGCACGGCAGGCGAGCGGTGTGTCTTATCTTGGGAATTGTCCCTGAATGTCCTGGAGAGTGCAGAATGAAGCTGCTTAACCGTTCCGCCCTGAGCGTCAAGCCGACCCAGGCGTTTGTCGACTGGATCAACTCGCTGGAGTCCGATGGTGAGGGAGGCGAAGATCTAGCGCTGGAGGATGTCAATCAGGAGAGTACCGTCTACCTGATTCCCGAGATGGATACTCGTGAGGCGCTGGATGGCTTCGTGTCCGAGCGTTGGTTGGATGTGCTTGAAAGTGAGCTACGTGCCTGGGAAGAAGACACCCGCCATTGGCCCCAGCCGTTGGATAAGGCGCTGTTCAATAGCTTTATCACCGTCGAGCACAGCTATCTGGCAGTGGATCTCGATGACGAGGCGCCGCTTGAAGTCTGCGAAGTGGATGACGAGCTACTCGCCGATCTCGACTGAGAGACGTTTTTAGCAACGTCTTTGTCTTTCCACTGATAGCGACCGCTGTCAGTCATGGCGACAGACGTTACAATGGCCCCGGGCGATGTGTCCGGGGCCATTTGCGTTCTATCATACCGTCGACGCCAACGCCTTTGTCCGCATGCCTATCGTGCGGCCGCCACCCTCAAGGAGATCGCGCATGAGCATCCAGACCCAGATCGACACTAAGCTCACGACACTCGCCCCCCTGATGGTCGAGGTGGTCAACGAGAGCCATATGCACAGCGTTCCGGCCAATTCCGAGACGCACTTCAAGGTCACGCTGGTCAGTGAGCGTTTTGCCGGCCTGATGCGCGTCAAGCGCCATCAGCTGCTATATGCACTGCTCAAGGAAGAGCTCGAGGGCCCTGTGCATGCACTTGCGCTACATCTCTATACGCCGGTTGAGTGGACAGCGCGTGGCGGCGAGATCCCTGATTCTCCCAACTGCTTGGGTGGCGGGAAGAGCGACGGTAAGCATTGACCATGACTCCTGAACCGCAACGCCTGCAATATCTGGATGCCATGGGACTGACGGCTTGGGTTGGCCGTTATCAACTGCCCAATGCACTCCCCACTCAGGCATGTGAATGGCCGGAACCGATCACGCCCGAGGCCGTGGCTCCCCAGTCGCGCTTGCATGCCTTGATTGATGAGGCGCCACGTCCGACGACACCGCCGGCGGTGTCTTTGGCTGCGCTCGCGCATGACACCCCCGCTCGTCCCGCGGGTCCGCCGCCGTCACAGAGTGCACGTGCCTTGCTGGGCATGGCAGAGTCTGTCCAACCATCGAAAGCGTCAGTCGCCAAGGCGGCGTCGGCCTTGTCAGCTCCCGCGGCGTCGGCCTCACTGCCTTCGGAGCAGGGTAGTACCGCCTCTTGGGGGACGCCGCCTGACAAGATGCCTGCACCAGTTGAGGTAGCTGACGAAGCGGCTATTGCGCCGCCGGCTGATCAGTCTCCGCTGCGCTTCAGTTTGCAGATCGCTGCGCTCGACGGGCGTTGGCTGGTAGTGCTGCCCGGCGATGAGGCACCACATCTGCAAGGTGAGGCGCTGCTGAAGGCGTTATGGCGCGCGGCAGGAATCACTGAGCCAACTCAGCTCACGTTCAGTAATTTCCGTTGGCCGTTGTTGCCCAATCTCAAGGCCAGTGCTCCGTTGGAAGAAGCTCAGGAAGGACTGCGAGCTTTCCTGTCAGGGCCAGCGCGGCGCGATTGGCAGCCAGAACGTCTACTTGTCTTCGGCAACGACGAGAGCAGCCAAACGCTCTGCAAGGTATTGGGCGTCACGTCATCGATGAATGGCATTGGCGAGTCGAGTCTGCTGAACATTCCTGTTTGGCACGGCCCCTCGTTGGCGGCATTGGCGCATTCCAGTGAGGCCAAGCGCTCACTATGGCCGTTGTTGGCACGCTGGGGGCGTGATTGGAAGAGTGAGAGTGCCACTCCAGGCGATTCAGCATGAATCGGATGGCAGGAGTGCTACGTGAGTTGGTGCTCGATGATGCCACTCTGGCTGCGCTGCTCGTCATTGAGGCGAGTCAGCCGCACGGTATGAGCAAGTATCAGCTAGTGGGCGTGCTCAGCGATACCACTCGTTGTGTGCTGGGCGTGTATCTGCCAGCGACGGCGCAGCAGGCTGAACTGTTGACGGGATTCGTGGTGGTGGCGCGTGGCCCTTTTGAAGCGGAAGTCGAAGCGATCACTGTCCATGCTGAGCAACGTGGACGGGGCATCGGGCAGCAGCTGCTGAAAGGTGCGCTGCTGCGCGCGGGTGACTGGCATCGCGAGTCAGGCTTGGAGCGGCTGTTATTGGAGGTGCGCGCAGACAATGTCTCCGCGCGGGCACTTTATGTGCGTGCCGGATTCTGTGAGGACGGCATTCGTAAGCGTTATTACCCTGCCACTGATGGGAGACGTGAGGATGCCGTGCTGATGTCCTGTCCGCTGAGCTGATGCGACGTTTAGGTCTTGCAGACATGCTTTGCGTACCATCACAAACAACAATGCCGCCGACAGTTTCCTGTCGGCGGCATTGTTGTTGTCAGGCGCTGCAGTCTTCAGATGCTGCAGTTTCCAGAGCGCTTAGGCGTCCTGGGTTTCCGTTTCGCTGAAGCGTGCTACCAAAGATTCCAGACGGCCAGCCCACTGGTCGCGTTCTTCTTGCAGACGGGTGTTGACTTGACGCAGCTGCTCAAGCTCTTCGCCTTGACCATTCTTGGCTTCGCTTAGACGCTGGTTCTCTTCCTTGAGTTCATCAACTTCCATCTTCAGCATTTCGATGGTGTCGATGGCCTGGCCGACTTTCTGCTCAAGTTGGGTAAAGAGTTCGGTGCTCATGCTATCTCCTTGTCGAGCCACGTTGGCGGCTCGAGGATGTTCGTTAAGGGCGGTAAACGTATGCGGTGAATGCTGGTGCGATGAAGATCAGCCGCTCCGGAAGTCCTTGCCGGATGGCGCAGCGATACCCGCCTGCAGGCAGACTACGACGCCGCCTGAGCCGACACAAGAGCGAAAACCGTACTGCGATCGCTTTGGCTGTCGATCGGTAAGCCTTTTTCTCCACGAATCAGGCTGGCGGATGACGTTGATACAGGCGGCCATGGCTATCGCCAGCACGGCTTTCGCGGTGTAGCTGCCAATTGGCCGGTACGACAGGGTCGAGGCCGGCTTCGACTTCCAGATAGATCATGGCGCTATCGCTGAGCCAGTGCCGTGATTCCAACAAGGCACAGCTGGGGGCCGCGAGATCAAGTCGGAAGGGCGGGTCGAGTAGCACCAGGTCCATGCCGCCTTGAGGGGGCTGAGCTGTATCGAGCCAGTGTATGGTCTCATTACTCATCACGCTGGCGGGTAATGATTCGTCACTCGCCAGCGTAGCGAGATTCGCCTGAAGAGCGCGGGCCACACGGCTGTCACGCTCCACGAAGGTCACGTGGGCCGCTTCGCGAGACAGGGCTTCAAGGCCCAGCGCGCCGCTACCGGCAAAGAGGTCGAGCACACGAGCGCCTCCGACATGAACGCCCAACCAGTTATAAAGTGTTTCGCGAACACGGTCCGGTGTCGGGCGCAGGCCCGGTGCATCGATCACGGTCAACAGCCGACGCTTGAAGCGCCCGCCGATGATGCGCAGGCGGCCGGCACCACCAGTCGACTGACTCTGCTTGCCGCTCTGCATATCGGAACGCGAGGGCGCTGAGGATTTACCCCGTGTGGGGCCTTTGGAGGTTGCGCGTTTTTTCATGCCGCGAGTCTACCATGTGCGACGTCGGATGCCGCGTGGTGCGTACCTTAAGCCCACAAGGGATGGTAGGATGACGCCACTTTCACGAGTTCAGGACTGTCTCGCCATGTTCGGTTTTTTCAAGCGCAAGAAACATAAGGCTCAGGAGCAGAAAGCCCCTGAACAGCAGGCCCTCGAGCAACAGGCTCTTGAACAGGCGCCGGCTGCTGAGCAGGCCGCCCAGACTGAAGCTGATCGCATTGCTGCTGAGCAGGCCGCCCAAGCTGAAGC
>NZ_JEMF01000032.1 GCF_000591415.1 Cobetia crustatorum
TCGTGGATTAGGGGACTTGGAGAGGTCATTGGATTATCATTAGTGCGGAATTTAGTGAGTTGTCCAATGATGAGCCTATTCAGGCTCTATTTAATCACTCTGCGGAAGTCATTGACCAGGATGACTCTGGCACTGCCGTATATAATCTGGTCTTTAGGCCTAAAGCATCAATAAGACAGAAGTTAGCAAAAATTGAGGATGGGGATTTTGAAGAACTTGAAAGAATACGGGAAAGTATAACAATAGAAGATTATGAGACAGAATACACAGGGAGAAGTTCGATTGACTTCACAATCCCAGTTAATTACATGATGGTTGTTGGAGACTTTAATAATTGTAAGTTCAATGGGGTTGTTAATACTTCATTAGCTGGTGTTAAATTACCTCGTTATCTATCCCTTTCGAAAGATATATCTTTCACATACATACAAGCACTCAGGGATGTGGTTTCTGAATTCAGAAACAATAGGACTAACCCATTGTTAGCACTTTTAAAGGTGAAAAGCGGTGATATTTCAGAAGTAACCATGCAACCTATAGTTGATAAAGTACTTGAGCTAAATGAATCTATTGAATCGCTGGATGAGGTGCAATCAGTAAGGTCTGACATACTTAGTACTATAAAAGATGCTGCAGGAGAAACTTATGCTCCTCGATCACTATCTGTTAAATCTGATTTACCTGAAGAGGCTGACAAGTTATTTAAGTCGCTAAAGCTCTTTGTTGGTGAATCAGAAGACGACTACGAAGATAACATTAGTGAGTTAAGCCTTGGCGGAGCCAACTTAATCTTCCTAACACTTAAGTTGTTAGAGTTTAAGTATAAGAAAGAGGAAGATGCGATAGCCAAATTTTTAATTATTGAAGAACCTGAAGCACATATACATACACATATCCAAAAAACCCTTTTCGATCGCATTGGTTACCATAATACTCAGATTATATATTCTACACATTCTACACATCTATCTGAAGTTTCTAATATAAAAAATATCAACATTATCACTAAAGGGAGTAATGGGTGTGAGGTATACCAGCCTGCAAATAATCTCAGTGCTAGTGAAATACGTAACTTACAACGATATCTAGATGCTGTGCGCAGTAACTTGTTATTTGCAAAAAGCACAATTCTTGTTGAAGGTGATGCAGAAGAGATTTTAATACCTATAATGTTTAAACAGGTGACTGGCTTATCATTGGATGAGCTCGGGATAAGCTTGATAAATATTAGGAGTACAGGATTTAAAAATATTGCCATACTATTTAACGATTGCAGAATAAAAAAATATTGCAGTATCATTACAGATTTAGATGCTGCTTTTATTGATACTACATATAGTGAAACCGATACGTCCTCGTTAGAAAAAAGAAAATCAAAATATGCAGGTTCTCAGTCTAAGGGGGCCAGCAGGCAAAAAGATTTAGATAGCTTTGTTTCTGGTAATAATTGGTTGTCAGTATTTTATGCTGAACATACGTTTGAAGTTGATTTCATTAAATCTGGTAATTATAGATATATTGATAAAATTATCGAAGATGTTTATACAAGTCAGTCAACCATTGATTTATCTAAGCAGGAGTTATCTTCAGGCAATATCGAACTGTACGGGCAGAGAGTATTAACAATGGCAGAAAGTTTAGGTAAAGGTTGGTTTGCAATTTTGCTTGGAAGCAAAATTGATTATAGAACTATAATTCCAGCGTATATTTGGAAAGCTATTCTAGCTTCTCAGAAAAGCTTAACAATTGAGCAGTACGCGAGTATTTATAATTACAGATTAAAAAAACTTTATGCTGATCAAATTGTTGAGGTAGATAAGTATTGTGAAGCAATGAGTTATATAGAAAGCTACAAATCTAGACATATAGCTTTAATGGAGTTTAAGAGTTTAATGAGTTCTTATTTGAAAAACGACCAAATAAATGAAATTCTTGAGGAGATTAATTGATGTTTACTTGGTCAGATGAAGATTTAAATGAAGATCAATCAAGAGTAGTAAAAGATAATAGGAACATTTTTCTTGTTGCATGTCCAGGGAGTGGTAAAACAAAAACATTAACATACAAAATTGCTTACGAGCTGTCTTGCTCATCGATAAATAATAGAAAGGTTGTTGCTATAACTTATACTCATAGAGCCGCAGATGAAATTCGCGAACGTATTGAAGATTTAGGCATTAATACAGCAAGGTTATGGATTGGTACAATTCATGCTTTTTGTTTGGAGTGGATTCTTAAACCTTATTGTATTTATGATGAAAGAATAAGTAGCGGTTGCAATATTATTGATATGCATCAGCGTGAGGAGCTGCTAAAGAGTTTGTGCAATGAACTCAAATCACCCAAAATAACTAATTTTGATTGTGATTATTACTATACAAGCAAAAAAATAATTCTAGCATGTAAGGATGAAAATAAACATGGCAATATCTCAATCGTTCTAGAGAATTATTTTGATTATTTAAGATCTTGTAATTTGATTGATTTTGAGTTGCTGCTTAAAATATCACATGATCTTATTGCGAGTAACCCTAAAATACCTCGTCTTCTTTCATCACTATTTGAGATAATTTTAATAGATGAGTTTCAAGATACAAAGGAAGTTCAATACTCTATATTAGCTTCAATATTGAGCTCTGCTAAAGATAGAACACGACTTTTTTTTAGTGGGAGACCCTAATCAGGCGATATATGGTTCTTTGGGAGGGTACCCAATTACCATTGAAGAATTACGACATATTACGGATATGGAAATTGAAGAATTTACACTCAACTTTAATTATAGGTCTTCCTCTAAGATTATTGATTATTATCAATGCTTTAAAGTTTTTGACTCAAATATTATACCTAAAGGGCATAACAAGGAATATCCGAGTGTAGTTCGATATAACAAGGATATAAATAGTGAAAGAATCGTGGATGAAATAGCATCAAAAGTTGTTGCTAGTGTAGACGACCATAATATTTCACCGGATCAAATCTGTATCATTGCCCCACAGTGGTTTTATCTAGCATCAATTACACGGAAGCTAGCTTCTAAATTGCCAATGTATAAGTTTAATGGACCTGGTTTGTCTCCAATTGCCAGAGATGTAGAAAATTTTTGGTATAAATTGTCAAGGATTGCCTTAACTGATCCCTCACCTCAAATGTATATGCGTAGAATGAGATGGGCTAAGGAAATCTTAGAGGAATTAAGCGAGTGTGGTGTATGTTTAGATGAAATAAACGAGAGAAAGTTTTTGCGTTGTTGTAATACGCTAAATATAATGCATGCTAATGGACTGGAATATCTGCAAGATTTCTTTGATAAAGCGCTAAGTGCTTGCAATATCGATATAGCTGAGTGCCAATACCTTCTTCACAAGAACGAATATTTCTTCGAAAGCTCTAAGTTACGTATAGAGCGGTTGCAAAAAGAAAATATAGAGGGTGCAGATAGTATTGAATACTTTAAAAGCTTTTTTGATGCCAATAAAGGCATTAATGTTTCTACAATCCACGGTGTAAAAGGTGGAGAGTATGATGTGGTTATAGCCTTTGGTTTATTAGATGGAATGGTTCCTCATTTCACTGAAAAGGAAAAAGATTTAAGTTCAAAGAAATTGCTATATGTTATAGGTTCACGCGCTCGCAAATATTTATATTTATATTCTGAGACTGGACGTAAAAGAAAATTTGGATTTTACTCTCCAACAGAAGTGTTGAAGAAAACTCATTATGAATACAATTAATAATTATTGTGATGTTTTATCTCGAGCCTAATGCCGACACGCCAGCGCCATGTGATACACGATTTCATCGGCGAGGGCGTTGTCGAGGGTGCGTTCGAGATCGATGATCAGCTGGTGGGGGTAGTAGGCGCTGAGGTCCAGCCCGACGCCGAGGCCGAGAATGGCCTGGCGGCCGGATCGGGTCTGTTGCGCGACAACCTGCTTGAGGTGGCTGTCGAGGTAGTGCTCGTCATTGGCCATGTTGGTGGCGCTGTCACAGGGGCTGCCATCTGAGATGACGACCAGCAGACGGCGCGCGCCTTCGCCGGCAGGGGCGCCGGTTGTCCCCGCAGAGGCACAGTCGGCGAGGCGTGAGCAGGCCCATTGCACGGCTTCGCCATCCACGCCTTCGCGGTAGAGATCGGCCTTGAGCAGGGCGCCGAAGTTGCGGCGCGCACATCGCCACGCTAGTGAGGCGGGTTTGAATACCAGATATTGCACTTCATTCAGGCGACCCGGACGCGCGGGCTTGCCGGCGCGTCGCCAGTCCTTCAGAGAGCGACCGCCATTCCAGGCGCCAGTGGTGAAGCCGAGCACTTCGGTGGGCACACCGGCCATGTCGAGCGCACGGGTGAGTATCTCGATCAGCATCGCCACCGCTTCGCCATGCACCTTCATCGAACCGGAGCAGTCGATCAGGAAACTGACCTGCGCGCTGGCCTCGGGCACCCAGCGCTCACGCTGGAAGACCCGCCGTTCAGCAGGCGAGGAAATCACCTGACTCAGGCGACGCCCATCAATGATTCCTTCTTCTTCTCCGAAGTGCCAACCCTCGCGCTGTGGCGCACTGAAATGCCGCGCCAGCTGACGTGCCAAGCGCCGCACGTTGATCTTCTGCTCCGCCAGGCGCGTATCCAGCGCCTGACGATACTCATCGAGCAGGGCCGCGCGCATGCGCCTGGCCGGTTCCAGCTCGCGGTCATAGGCACTGGTGAACACCTGATACGGCAGCACCTCTTCAGGCGCATCACGGCGATTGCCCAGCCACGGTGATTGCTGCTCTTCCAGCAGACTCGCTTCCTCATCCTCGTTTTCCAGAAACAGCGCGAAGCGCTGGCTGGCATCGGAGCCGTCATCCTCCTCGCCGTCCTGCTCCTCCAGCGATTCGGCCAACTCCTGCTCCAACCACAGGCTGATATTCAGCGCATGTTGCTGATAGGCCGCCTGATCAAAACGCGTGCGTCGCAAGCCCGCCATGTCCGCACCCAGCGGCTTATAGAAAGAGGCGCGCGTCGTCTCGATGTAATCCTCCGTCTCGTGGATCACCGCGCAGGCCATCAGGCGCGACCAGCACGACTGGATGACGCTATAGATGAGAATGCCGCTGCTCGTCTCGGTCAGGCCCGCGTGATAAAAGGCCAGACACCAGTTGGTGAAGTGCCGCGCAAGGTTCTCCCGTACGCCGGGCATGTCGGGGTCGACCAGTGCCTCGACGCGCAGCTGCTCCAGCAGGTCGTAGATCAAGCGGGTTTCCGGCAGCCCCGGACGCGCCGCCAGATGCAGCGCCTCATCGGTGTGTGTCAGGCGCAGCGCAATCGCATCACTGACGGCGCGATAGTCCTCCAGCGTGCAATCATCCTCTTCAAGGCGCAGATGTGGCGTGCGCAGTGGCAGTGGCTGAGCATGCCGACTCAGGCGCCGCCCCCGATAGGCCCAGCCGGCCTGACCGCTGAGTGCCCCGAGGCTCGCCGCTGCAAGTTCCTCGAGATACTGCTGACGACGGCGTACCTGCTGGGCCGCACTCATGCCTGTGCCCCTTTGCCAGTGGTTGTCGTGTCCACTCCTTCCTCGCTCATCAGGTCGCTTTACATCAGCGCCGCGGATTCCTCAAGCTCCTTGGCGAAACAGCGCTGATAGAACTCGGCGACCAGCGGGCGCTCATGCTCATCGCACTTGTTGAGATAGGAGAGACGGAAGGCCAGTGCCGGATTGCGGAAGATCTCGCAGTTCTCCGCCCAGGTGATCACGGTACGCGGCGACATCAGGCTCGACAGATCGCCATTGGCGAAGCCTTGCGGGTGAGATCCGCCACCGCGACCATCGCGCGAATCAGCGCCTGGCCACGCTCGTTGTCCTTGGCCGGCACGCGTGCCAGCACGATCTTCACTTCCTCATCACGCGGCAGGTAATCCAGCTTGGCGACGATGTTCCAGCGGTCGATCTGCGCATGGTTGAGCAGCTGGGTGCCGTGATAGAGCCCATCCTGATTGCCCAGCCCCACGGTATTGGCGGTGGCGAACAGCCGGAACTGCGGATGCGGGCGAATCACGCGGTTCTGATCCAGCAGCGTGAAGTGGCCATCGCGCTCCAGAATGCGCTGGATGACGAACATCACGTCCGGGCGGCCGGCATCGTACTCATCGAAGATCAGCGCGATGGGGCGGGTCAGTGACCACGGCACGATGCCTTCCTGGAATTCGGTGACCTGCACGCCGTCGCGAATCACGATGGCGTCCTTGCCGACCAGATCCAGCCGGCTGACATGGCCATCGAGATTGACGCGCAGACACGGCCAGTTGAGACGCGCGGCGATCTGCTCGATATGGGTCGATTTGCCGGTGCCGTGCAGGCCCTGAACCATCACACGGCGGTTGTTGGTGAAGCCGGCGAGGATGGCGAGGGTGACATCGGGATTGAAGCGATAGGCCGTATCGATTTCCGGCACATGCGCATCGCGCTCGAGGAATACCGGCACCTTGAGATCACTATAGATATTGAACAGCTCACGCACGCCGCGTAGTTCGGTCGGCTGCATCTGGCCGGCGGGCAGCGGCTGGGCGCCGTGATCGCTGTCTTGATCGAGCGGACGAGAATCTAACGGGCTGGCGTCACTCATGTGGTGATCTCCATCGGGCATTCTGAAAAGAGGGGCGATTGAATCGACCCTGTTGCCCCCGTGTCATGGGCAGCAGCAAGGCTCCGAATATAGCCTTGTTTCTAAAAACAATGCAAATTGTACCGAAATATGAGATTTGTGTTTATTCATTCCCTGGCAGGAGCAAGGCAGATGAGTGACACCCTGATCATTGGTGGCGGTGTGATTGGCATGATGATGGCGTGGCAACTGGCAGATGCTGGTCAGCACGTGACGCTGCTGGAGCGTGGCCAGTGCGGACTCGAGGCGTCGTGGGCCGGCGGCGGTATCGTCTCGCCGCTGTATCCGTGGCGCTACTCAACCGCCATCTCATCGCTGTCGCGTTGGTCAGAAGGTGAATATCCGCGCCTAGCCGAGGCGCTCATCGAGGCGACAGGGATTGACCCTGAATATCGCCAGAAGGGCTTGATCTACCTGCGGGTGGAGGACGAGGCACTGGCGCTGGATTGGGCGCGTACTCAGCACAAGCCGTTGGAGGTGATCGGGCAGGAGGCGCTCTACGCACGCGAGCCGCATCTGGCGACGGGTCACCACGAGGCGCTGTGGATGCCGACACTGGGCAGCATTCGCAATCCGCGTCTCGGGCAGGCGCTGCGTGCCTGCTTGATGCAGCACCCGCGTGTCGAGGTGCGCGAAGGCTGTGACGTGCAGCGGCTGATGATCGGCGATGATCAGCGCGTTGCAGGTACACTGACAGCCCAGGGCGTCATCAAGGCAGGGCAAGTCGTGGTCTGCGGCGGTGCCTGGAGCGGCAAGCTGCTCGCCGAGGCCGGCGTACTGCTGCCGGTACGTCCGGTGAAGGGCCAGATGATGGTGTTCAATCCGGTGGCGGCGGGGCTTTGCCGCGTGGAAGACCCGCTGTTGTCCCGCGTGGTGCTCTGTGATGGCCGCTATCTGATTCCGCGTGGCGATGGGCGGATTCTGATCGGCTCGACGCTGGAGCATAAAGACTTCGACAAGAGCACTACTGCGGAGGCGCGCGAGTCGTTACATGCCAGCGCCGCGAGCATTCTGCCAGCACTCAGCGAGCTGGCGCCGGAGCATCACTGGGCAGGCCTGCGCCCAGGCACACCGGACGGCACGCCCTTCATCGGCGCGGTGCCGGGGCTTCACGGCCTCTACGTGAATGCGGGCCACTACCGCAATGGCCTGGTGCTGGCGCCCGCCGCCACCCGTCTGCTCAGTGACCTCCTGCTGGGCCGTGAGAGCTTCATGTCGCTGACGCCTTTACGCCGCCGGGCGTGGAGAGGAAGGCGGCGCTCGCCGGTTGACGGCAGGGAGAGCGCCACGGGCTCAGATGTTGATGAGGTCGACTGGCAACAGGGTCAGCTAACAACAGGGTCAGCTAGCAATAGGATCAACTGGCCCAATAGGCGGCTGCCAACTGGTGCTAAAGGGTGGCGCGGGTGTGGGCGTAGTCTCGGGACATGGCGCAGCGATTGCTGAAGCCCGGCACGATCAACACCGAGACGACCAACAACAATATCCATCCGCGGAGCCCGACCCATGAGCCAAGCCACCATTGAACTGCTGACTGCCTTCTGTGATGCCCTCAACCGTCACGACATCGACGACTGTCTGGCAATGATGACCGATGACTGCGAATTCCTCGCCGTCGGCGGTGCCGAGCTGCAGGGCAAGACCTTTGCCGGGCAGGATGAAGTGCGCGCCGGACTCTCCGCTGCCTGGAAGAATGCTCCGGATGCCCAGTGGATCGACGCGGAAATCTTCGCCGATGGCGAGCGTGGCTTCGTCATCAGCACCTACACCGGCACCACCGCCGATGGTGCGCGCAGCGAAGCGCGCATGATCGATGCCTTCACGCTGCGTGATGGCAAGATCGCGATCAAGAATGCCTTCCGCAAGAACCGTCCGCCCGTCAACGTCTGAGCGCCACTGGCGAGTTGATGAGGAAAGACGTTTCTGAAGCTGTCTTTGCCCCCGAGGTGTTACGGCGCAACCTGTGCCTTGGGGGTGAGAGGAGGTGTTCGAGATGGAAGCTTTCGTGCAACACGGCGCCCGGCCAACCGCGGCAGGTACTGAGTCTGGCCAGCAACAGGCGACACCACCGTCCCAGCCGTATGATCCGGCCTATGATCCGCTGGTCAGTGCAACACCTGGCCGTGGCCGTGAATATGCGCCGACCTATTGGGTGGCGACTGCTGGTGAGCCGCCGGAAGATGATGGCCCGGTGATGGGCGATATCGATGCGGACGTGGTGATCGTCGGCTCGGGCTTTACCGGCCTGACCACCGCCATCGTGCTGGCCGAGAAGTACGGCATCAAGGCGACCATTCTCGAAGCCAATCGTGTCAGTTGGGGCTGCTCGACGCGCAATGGCGGCCAGGCGCAGTGTGCTTCCGGGCGGCTCAAGCGTTCGCAGTGGATAGAGCGCTATGGCCTGCAGACGGCGCTTGGCCTGCACCGCGAATGTGTCGAGGGCATGGAGAACTTCAAGGCGCTGATCAAGGATATCGAGTGTGATCCGCAGCCGGGAGGGCATCTCTACATCGCGCACCGTGATCGCATGATGCCGGGGCTGGAGAAGGAAGCGCGCCTGCTGCGCGAGACCTTCAACTACGATGCACGCATTCTCGATGGCGCGACGGTGCGCAATGAATGGGTCGGTGATGAAGAGGCCTGCGGCGCGCTGCACGAGCCGGAAGGCATCGGCGTGCATCCCGGCAAGTTGGCCTTCGGCTATCTGCGCAAGGCACGGCGTCTGGGGGTGAAGATTCATCCTGCCAGCCCGGTGGAAAGCTGGGAGACCCGCAATGGCGTGCATTATCTGAAGACGCCAGGGGGCGTGGTCAAGGCGCGTTCGGTCGGCATGGCGACTGGCGGCTATACCTCCGGCAAGATGCATTCGGAGTTGCGCAATCGTCTGATGCCGGTGCTGTCCAACTCGCTGGTGACACGTCCGCTGACGCCGCAGGAGATAGAGGCAACCCGCTTCCACACCACTCAGGTACTGACCGATACCCGTGTGCTGCGCCACTACTATCGGCTGCTGCCAGACAATCGCGTGCAGATCGGCAGTCGCAGTGCCGTGGCCGGCAAGGATGCCCCCAAGGCGCAATACGAAAACCAGCTGATCGCGGACTTGCATCGCAAGTTTCCGGCGTTGACCGGTATCGAGGTCGATTATTCCTGGTGGGGCTGGGTCGATGTCAGTCACGACATGATGCCGCGTATCCATCAGCCAGACCCCAAGCAGAGCATCTACTACGCGATGGGTTATGGCGGTAATGGCGTGATGTATTCCGCCCAGGCGGGCAAGCGTCTGGCGCAGTGGATCGCCAAGGATGCGGCGGACCTGGTGTTGCCTATCTTCCAGTCGCGCCTGCCGTATCCCAATGTGCTGGAGAAGATCGAGTCACCCATCTTCGCGCCGTTCCGGCGGACTGGGCAGCGTTGTCTGTACCGCTGGTATGCGATGAAGGATGAGGCGAAGTAACAAGGCGAAGGAAGACACCCGCCATTGCTCCGTGACGACGATTGCTCTGTCACGACTATCGCTTCGTCGCGATGCAAACGCTCCTGTATCTGCCAACGATAAATGGCAGATGCAGGAGCGTTATTATTATCTAAAAGATAATTTATATAGATTATACTTCGTTGCCTAAGCTGATTTCATGCTGGCGAATGGCCAGCGGAACCAGCTCCGCCAGTTTCATGATGCCAGCCTCGATACGTGATTCCGGCAGCGCTGAAAATCCGAGACGGAAGTAGTGACGATGCGCGTCGCGGCCACAGAAGAAGTGCAGATCCCCCACCTCGATCAGAATGCTCTGTTCACGCGCAAGGCTCGCTAGCATCTCTGCATCCAGGGTGTCAGGGCCGTACATCCAGAAGCAGGAACCGCCGTAGGTCGAGGGTGTGCTCATCATGGGCAGATAGCGCAGGATGGCCTCGCGCATGATCAGAAAGCGGCGCTGCATCACCTGGTGCATCTGACTGAGCAGGCTGTCGTGATAGCCCCGCGCGATGAAGAGTCCCACGGCACGCTGATTGTTGGTCGGCGGATGGCGCAGCATCAGGCGGCGCAGGGCGCGCGCCTCTCGAATCAGCGTGGGGTGCGCGACCATGTAGCCCAGTCGCAGGCCGGGGGCGAGGGTCTTGGAGAGGCTGCCGACATAGATGACGCGCTGATGGCGATCAAGACTCTTGAGTGCAGGCGTCGGATTATCGGCATAGTTGCTCTCGCTCTCGTAGTCGTCCTCGATGATCAGGAAGTTGTCTGTCTCGGCCATGTCCAGCAACTGGCGGCGACGCTCCAGTGGCAGGGTGACACTGGTCGGTGATTGATGACTTGGTGTGACATAGACCAGCCGGCAGTCCTTGAGCGACGCATCGGGCTGCATGCCTTGCTCGTCCACTGGCATCAACTGGATGTTGTCGGTGAAGGTGCGCGCGATGTTATGCATGTCGACGTAGCCGGGATTCTCCATCGCGAATCGCTGCCCCTGCTTGAGAAGCAACATGCAGCTGATCCACAGCGCCTGCTGAGCGCCGACCGTGATCAGGATCTCTTCAGGACTGGCCCACACGCCACGCCGAGGCAGCAGGCGCTGGTGAATCTGCTCCACCAGCAGCGGGTCATCATTATTGAGGTGGTCTACCGACCAGCTGCGAATAGACGGCACGCTCATCGAATCGCGGCTGCACTCGCGCCAGTGCTGAGTGGGGAAGAATTCCGGATCAAGCTGACCATAAAGGAAGGGATAGTCGTACTGATGCCAGTCACCCGGCTTGTCGATGGCGCGCTGGCGAGACGGCTTGAGCGCGAGCCGTTCATCCCAATCGAGACGATCGGCATCAATATCATTCAAACGTACCGGCGTGTCGGCACGGCCCTTGAGAATCTCGGGATTGATGAAATAGCCACTACGTTCGCGGGCGATCAGAAAGCCGTCTTCCAGTAACTGTTCATAGGCGAGCATCACGGTATTGCGCGCCACATTCAGCTCTTTCGCTAGCTTGCGACTGGAAGGCAGCGCCACGTCGTGTGGTAGATGGCCTGCCAGAATGGCCTGTGATATTTGCTCGCGAATCTGGAACTGCAGGCTTTCCTTGCGGCGGGAATCAAGGTGAAACAGCGGATGACTCATGCATGTTCTCGATGGATATAACGGCAGATATGTGACGACAGCTCCCGGTGGGGATGTCTGCGTTATGTTTTTGTATTTAATGCATTGTTATACCTGAAGCCTTCATGTGCCTGAAATACGCGCTCTTTCTGGCGCTAGCTATCCCGGGCTGCATATGACGACTCAAGCAGAGTATGCCTGCATTGAGGCAGACCGCGAGGAGGAGGGCAAGTGACGTGCTCAGCTGGACCTATCGATGACATCTGACTGGTTCTATCGATGGCTGACACAGGGGCAGAAAGTGACTAGGCAAGCAAAACGCAAGTACAGCGCGACTCGACCCCTCTTCTGAGATGGCGTAGAAGCACTCCACGCGCAATCGTCAGAAGCCCGCTACAACAATAATCACGGGACACCACGATGATCGACTTCAAGCATTCAGGGCTGGCACATTCAGGACTCAAGCACTCAGGTTTCAATCGCTCAGGGCTCAAGTGCTCGCTGGCGATCGCGATGGCGGCGACCAGTCTTGGCCTCGTGTCTCATGCCTCGGCAGCCACCTGGAAGATGGCGCTGGGCGATGCAGCCGGCGGCACCCAGTACGAACTGGGCCAGACCTTTGCCCGTCTGGTGGAAGAGAAATCCGCAGGTGACATCAAGGTAGAGATGTTTCCCAATGGCCAGCTGGGCAGTGAGCAGGACACCGTCAACAACGCCAACATGGGGCTTGTTGACCTGTCAGTGGTGGCCATCAATAACCTGACGCCTTTTTCGCCAAGCGTTGGGGTGCTGACGTTGCCGTATGTGATTCATGGCCCACAAGATGCCAAGACGCTTACCCACGGCAAGATTGGTGATGAACTGCGCGACAATACCCTACGGGATGCCGGTATTCGCATACTGGGCTGGGCCTATTCCGGCTGTCGTCGTCTGACCAATTCCAAGGGGCCGGTGGCCTCGCCGGAAGACCTGAAAGGCATGGTCATTCGCGTGCCCAAGAACGAAATCATGATTTCCTCTTATCAGGCCTGGGGCATCAATCCCAACCCGCTTGCCTGGTCCGAAACCTTTACCGCCCTGCAGCAGGGTGTCGTGGATGGTCAGGACAATCCCTACATCACCATCGATGCGATGAAGTTCTATGAAGTACAGAATCACGTGACCGATAGCTGTTACGTCTTCTCGCTGGAACCGCTGATCATGGGTGAAGGCGCCTTCCAGGACCTGAGTGAAGCCAATCAAACGCTGGTGTTGGACGCCGCCAAAGAGGCTACCGCACATAGCTATGACTATCTGCTGGCCACCGAAGATTCCATCAAGAAGTCGCTGGTGGAAGACCACGGCATGACCATCACTGAACCTGCCAATGACGAGAAAGAGTGGATCGCTCAGGCCTCCAGTATCTGGCCGGACTTCTACGACAGCATTGGCGGTCGCGACAAGCTGGTCGAAGTGCTCGAGGTGCTGGGACGTGATCCAGCGTCTGCACCTTGAGTCAGCACTGATCTACTGAGGCTTCTCATGCCCGCTCGACCTTCCCTGCCTGTTGATGTAATGGGCAGGGAAGGCGGGGTGCTGATTCGGTAATCGTGTTGATGTCAGGAGAGACGTGTCCATGAAAGGGTTATCCATGAAGGGAGTGGGGAAGTTTCTGGATAATGTTGAAAACTATATGTGCCAGTGCTTGCTGGTGCTATTTGTCATTATCCTTTTTTTGCAAATCATGCTGCGCAATATTTTCAGTTATTCAATTCCCTGGGGAGACGAACTGGCCACCTATGCCTTTATCTGGTTCGCCTATCTAGGCGCGGTATATGCCACGCGCATGTCGGCGCATAACCGAGTGACATTCCAATTCAGGTTCTTGCCACGCTGGGTGGAAACATCATGTGGTGTCCTGACGGATATCATCTGGATTGCGTTCAATGCCGTCTTTATCTATTACAGCTACGATTTTGTCTTCAACAAGATGAATCTGTTCTGGAAGTCACAGACCTTGGGCGTACCGATGAAGTATTTCTACCTGATTCTTCCGCTGGCCTTTACCGCCATGTCGGTACGTATTCTGCAAAACAACTACCTCAAGTTCGTGCGTAAGAAAGATATCGTGGACCCGGATTCCCAGGCCATGCAGGAGCTGAAGCAGGCAGGATCATCCGTCAATGATGACGAAAAGCGCGGGAGCGGGACACCATGATTGACTCCACCATCATCTATATCCTGTTTGGCGTATTTTTCCTGTTGTTGGTCATGGGGGCGCCTATCACGGTGTCTCTGGGGGTGGCAGCACTGGCGACCTATCTGAGCATCGATGAAAATCCGATGGCCTTCGTGCAGATCGCCTTTACCTCGGTGGGATCCTTTCCGCTGATGGCATTGCCGGCCTTCATTCTGGCGGGGGCGTTGATGGAAGCCGCTGGGATTTCACGACGACTGGTCGATATTGCAGAAGCTTTTGCTGGCCCCGTAACTGGCGGACTGGCTGCCGCGACCGTCTTTGCCTGCATGTTCTTCGGGGCTATCTCAGGCTCCGGTCCTGCTACCACGGCAGCCGTGGGAATGCTGATGATCCCGGCCATGGCCAACCGTGGTTATGATCGTGGTTATGCCTCGGCCATCACGGCCTCCTCTGGTGGTCTGGGTGTGGTGATTCCGCCATCGATCCCCATGGTGATCTTCGGCATTTCGGGCATGGGGCTTCAGCCACCCCCTGAAGCCGTGGCCATGTACGGTGACTTCCAGACTCTCTCGATTCCCAAGTTGTTCATTGCAGGTGTCATGCCGGGCATCGTGATCGCCAGCTTCCTGCTGTTGATCAACTATGTCATCTCGAAGAAACGTGGTTATCGCGGGCTGACCAATAGCTGGTCATGGACGCATATTCGCGCCACCTTGAAGAAGGGTGTCTGGTCGATGTTGGCTCCCTTTATCATTCTGGGCGGGATCTACAGTGGCCTGTTCACCCCAACGGAATCTGCCATCGTCGCTATCGTCTATACATTGATCGTCGGGATATTTCTGCACAAGGAACTCAAGTGGAAGCCGACGCTGCGCACACTGGAAACCACCACCTGGATTACTGGGCGCGTACTACTGATTTTATTTACTGCCACAGTATTCGGGCGCTTGTTGGTAGAGCAGCGCGTGCCAGCGCATATCGCGGAAAGCATGTTGGCGATGACGGATAACCTCTATCTTATCTGGGCGATGATCATCGTCTTCCTGCTGTTCGTCGGTATGTTCATGGAGACGCTGGCCGCGATAATGATTCTGACACCAGTGCTGTTGCCGATCATGTATATGCTGGGGATGGACCCCGTGCATGTGGGTATTGTCATCGTATGTGCGCTGGCGATTGGCTTCCAGACGCCGCCATTGGGGGAGAACCTTTTCGTGGCTTCGGGAATTGGCGGGGCTTCCATCGAAGAGATTTCTGTCAAGGCATTACCCTTTGCAGCAGGTTCGGTCGCGGCTATCTTCCTGATTGCCTACGTGCCAGAAATCTCGCTGTGGCTACCCAGATTGATGGGTTACTGACGACACGCTCGAGGAGAAGACCATGCCGGAAGTCAGACGAATTCTGTGTTGTGTGGGCTTGCGCGGTGACTGCGAACGGGTACTGGCACGTTCCGTCTGGCTGGCGGGTGCGACAGGGGCAGAACTGCATGTGCTGCACGCGGTCAAGTCGCTATCAGATGATGTGATGAATACCTTGAAGGTCAATATCCGACACAAACCGACCCTGGAAGGATTGATACAGCAGCGGATTGATCAGGCGAAGGTCAATCTGGAGTCCATGATGGACACCTTCTGGAAGACACATGATAACGGTGATCCACGTCCTGCCATTGCCGGATTGAACGTAGTGGAAGGCTATCCGGCCTCGGAAATCATCCGTTACGCCACCCGCCATGATTGCGACATGATCATCATGGCGACCAACAAGCGTGGCTTCGTGGCGTCCTACGCGGGCAAGGTCACCAAGGGCGTGATCAAGCGTTCCAGCATTCCAGTAGTGGTGGTACCCACGCCCTGATATCAGACTTGGTTGAGCCCAAAAAAGCCCGCCTCAGCAGAGATGTATTTCTGCTGAGGCGGGCTTTTCGTCTTCTATCAAGCGCTGTTCTCAAGCGGCAGTGAGTCCGGAATATTGTCACTACGAGGCGTTAAAGCGTGCCTTCCAGCTCCGAAGCGATCTGGCGCATCAAGGGTGCCCATTCCAGCAGTGATTCGATGGAGTGGCGCAGGCGCGGGGCGTGAATGGCGAGGGTAGCCTGAATCTGGCCGACTTCATCAAACACTGGCACGGCGATAGCCACCATGCCCTGAATGAATTCCTCGTCATCGGTACTGAGCTGATTGCGCGCGATGACACCGAGCGCACCTTCCAGTGCTGTCTGAGAAGTCAGCGTGCACGGGGTATGCGTTTCAAGTGCCAGGCTTGCCAGCAGCGCGCGGCGGCGATGCAACGGCATCAGCGCCAGAAACAGCTTGCCGCTGGCGGTGCAGTGCAATGGCAGATGCGAGCCGGGTGCCAGCTGGATACGTACCGGCCAGTTGGTCTCGACGCGGTCGTAATACATCACTTCGTGGCCATCGAGCAGGGTCAGGTTGCAGGTCTCGCCGACTTCCTTCGCCAGTCGCTCCAGCAATACGCGACGCGGAGCCTTGAGGCCTTCGTTGGCCAGTGCACCCAACGACATGCGCCGGAAACGCTGACCGGGCAGCAGGTGACGACCGTCCAGGTCGCGACTGATCAACTGCTGTTCTTCCAGCTGCTTGAGCAGACGATGGATGGTCGGTTTGGGGATGTCGAAACGCTTCTCGAGATCAGCAGCGGTGATCATGTGTGGAGTCGTGACCACCTCTTCCAGCAAGCCAAGTGCACGGAAGAGCGTCGAATTCGTGGGAGTGTCTTTGCTCATCAAGTGTCCTCTTCCTGCCTGTCGGGACATCCAAGGCCGTCAGGTATCGGGCGGCATTGAGTGCATCGATTCATCAGTGTCGTTCATCCAGGTCACGCATCAGTGCCCGGGTAGCCAAATTCGGTGACGTTCCCTCTTTCATCGTTCTCGCAAGAATGGCGAGACGCAAGCTGCTGAGGGGACGCAAACAGCCCCTTGCGGGGCTGTCGATAACGCTAGTGTTACAGGTTTACGAGGAACAGGGAAAGGGATGGAATGAGGCAGATAGCCAGCCAACAGGCCATCAGGGCGATGAAGTAGGGAATGACATACTTCACCAGTCGCACGTAGGAGATGCCGGTGATGCTACTGGCAACATACAGGTTCAGTCCGAAGGGCGGTGTGACGAAACCAATCGCCGCACCGACCAGGAAGATGACCGAGAAGTGGATTGGGTCAACGCCTGCCTGTTGTGCGATAGGCGCAAGAATGGGCGCAAGAATGATCGTTACCGGCAGGCTCTCAAGGATCATACCTGCCAGCAGGATGATCAGCATGCAGGTGCCTAGCGTCAGATAGTAGTTGTCGATTCCGCTGAGCAGTTCACTGAGTGCCTGACCTGCACCGAGTACTGATAGCAGTTGCTGCATGACGACGGAAATGGCGATCAGCGGTGCCAGCATTCCTGCAATCTGACCCGAGCGAAGCATGATGGTGGGCAGTTTCTTCAGGCTGATTTCCCGCGTGATCAAAAGCCCGGCGATCATGGTGAAACCGACCGTGATGGCGGCGGCTTCCGTCGGTGAGAACTTGCCGGAATAGATGCCATAGATGACCACGCCAATGGTGGCAAAGCCCAGATAAGCCTTGCGTGCCAGCGTGGCACTGACGCCCATCTTGAAGGGCTGAACCTGCCCCCAGCCATTTTTACGCGCCACCAGATAGCAGGCCACCATCATCGCGATCACCATCATGGCACCTGGCAGCATGCCAGCGATGAACAGGTCACTGATCGACAGGTTCATCATGAAGCCATAGACGATGAAGATGATACTGGGCGGGATGATGATGCCCACCGTGCCGCCGGAAGCTGCCGTCGCCGCCGCGAAGCGCTCGTCATAACCGTTCTTGACCATCTCCGGCTGCATGATCGAGCCGATGGTGGCGGTGGTGCCGGCATTGGAGCCGGAAATCGCCGCGAATAGGCCACAGGCCCCCAGTGTCGACATGCCCATGCCACCGCGTATCCAGCTCAGTGTGGAGTAGGAAAAGTCGGAGAGTCGTTTGGCAATCCCTGCGGCGTTGATCAAATCGCCGGTGAGGATGAACAGTGGCAGGGCCAGCAAGCCGAAGAAGCTTAGTCCCTGGAAGAGAGTGACGCCGACGTTGGCCAAGGTGAAGTCGATGACAAGACTGACGCCAACGACCCACAAGCCAATGACGAGGAAGATAGGCACGCCCAGCAGGAAGAAGGCCGTCACGCCTGCCGTGATGAGGGAGATCCAGATACTGTCAGCCATGATGATCTCCTTAATCCATGATGGACGGTTGGAGGTTGAAGGACTCGCCACGGCGATACGTCAACCAGTCGGCGTAGAGGTTTTGCAGCACGCGATAGATGATCAGAATCCAGGCCAGTGGCGTGGCGAGGTAGAACCACCACTGCATGACGTTATCGGTGCCTGGCACGATCGCGTAGTTGTTGTAGGCCAGCTCGACCTGAGTGGTGGTGAAGTAGATCACCATCATGCCGAAGCCAATCCACAGCACGGCATCAAGAATTAGGCAGGCGAACTGGCCGCCGCGCGGCAGCTTCATGCGGATCTCGTTGAGACTCAGGTGTGTGCGCTTCTTGACGTTGAGTGAGGCGCCGAACCAGGTCAGCCACAGGAACAGCAGTACGGGAATGCTGGTGCTCCAGGGAGCCTGCAGGCCGAAGAAGAAGCGGCGAATGACTTCGACGAAGATGATGCCGGCCATGCCGGAATAGGCGACCAGGATGATGACCTGTTCCAGATGGGCATCCAGCCACAGGAAGGGACGTGCCCAGGGGGCAGCCTTCTTGAGGGAGGGCTTGGTCGAGGGACGGCTGAATATGGTGGTATCGCCCATTACCCCCTCCACCAGCGCTGCGGCTTGACGTTGACGGCGGCCATGTCGCGGGGGATTTCACGCGCGACGCTGTGAATCTCTTTATAGATGTCGAGCCCACCCGACCAGCCATTGAGGCGTTCACGCCACTGCTCCCACGGTTCAGGATTGAATTCTGGCGCGCACATCTGTTCGGCGCGTGCACGTTCAGCATCGGAAAGCGGCGCCACACGTACATTGTTCTCGGCAAACACGGTGCCAGCCGCAGGATGCTCGGTGGCGCCGACGATTTCAAAGCGACCTGCCTCGTTCATGCCTTGAGTGAAGATCTGCGCACAGTAGGCGGATTCCATCACCTGGTCCTGCAGCTCTGCCCCCAGGCTATTGAACTTGTCCAGGTTCATGCCGGTGTGCTCAGTCCCCGCGAAGAAGCGCAAATCGACAGCCTGTGACACCACCGGTGCCATGCCGGCATAGGCCACGGCGCTCATCCAGGTTTCGGCGCCATCTAGCAGGCCCTGACGCAGACCATCCAACGTCTCTTCCCATGCGACCGGTACCGGATTCAGGCCCAGTTGCTCCATGGCGATACGGCCCATCTGGGTGCCGGTCACACGGTTCTTGGTGCCTTTGAGCTGATCGATGCTGGTGACGAGCGGGCGGTCTTGCCACTTCAAGCCGAGCATGATGCCGCGTAGATCACAGTGGGTGAACAGGAATTGCAGGTTATGGCGCTCGCGCAGCGGTTGGCGTAGCAGTTGCTCACTTTTCTTGTGATAGAAGAAGTGGAACATGGAGGCGACGGTCGGGAACATGTACGCGAAATCGAGCACATTCAGATAGGGCGCACTGCCGGAGGAATTCTGGGTCGAGGCTGAATAGATATCGACGATGCCTTGCTGTGTCTTGCCTACGCAATCGAGCTGATTACAGACTTCGTTGCTGCCCATGAATTCGACACGGATGGCGCCATTGGTGCGCTCTTCCAGATCACGCGCGAAGAACAGCTGACCAGACTTCTGAATATCGAGGTTGCGCTCGTTGAAGCCTGAAGCACCGAAGCGCAGCTGGAATTTGGGCGCGGTCTTGTAGCGTTTCTGCTGCTGCTCATCTGCGGCGCGAGCCAGTGTGGAGGCGGTCAGACCCACTCCGAGACCTGATGCGGCCAAGAGGGTCGAGGTTAGTCCGAAGCGTCCAGAGATATTGAGAAAGTCACGGCGAGACAGCTTGCTGAGTGGCGTAGGCATGGTAGTGCTCCCGGTGTTGTGTTTGCTTTTGTGGTGGGATGCAGGTCTTGCTGATGCTCCGTGGCGTCACGTCACGGGCGTTGTCTCAGCATTTTCTTGGCGTTTTCGAGCTGTGCTATGCATGTGTACTTTTGACTAACTCTCTAGCCGTACATCGCGCTTTAGCAACGAGACAAATCTCAATGTAGGGCAGTTATCTTGATTTGGCAAAATTATCGAGACAGTACGTTTCGTATTTGACGAATTTTGTTTTCGATACCATTATTACGAGACAAAATGTCTCAATATGGTTGAGAAAATAATGAAAACAATACGTTATGCCAACGAAGACGTCACAACCACCTACGACTACATCGTGATCGGTGCAGGTTCTGCCGGCTGCGTGGTCGCCAATCGCCTTACGGAAGACCCGTCAATCAAGGTGTTATTGCTTGAAGCGGGTGGTTCAGACTGGAATCCATGGATTCATGTGCCAGTCGGCTATTTCAAGACCATGCACAATCCGGCGACGGACTGGTGCTATCTCACTGATCCTGATTCGGGAATCAATGGCCGTCGCCTGCAATGGCCGCGCGGCAAGGTCTTGGGTGGTTCCAGTTCACTCAATGGCCTGTTGTACATTCGCGGTCAGCACGAGGATTACGATGACTGGGCGGCGGCAGGTAATCAGGGTTGGGATTTCAAGTCGGTGCTGCCGTATTTTCGCAAGTCGGAATGTCAGGCGCGTGGTGCCGATAAATGGCATGGCACTGATGGGCCGCTGCATGTATCGGATTTGCGTCTCAAGCGTGAGATCGCCGAACGATTCATCGAGGCGGCCATTCAGACGGGTATTCCGCTCAATAAAGATGTCAATGGTGAGCGTCAGGAGGGAGTGGGCTATTTCCAGCAGACGACCCATAGGGGCCTGCGTTGCAGCACCGCCAAGGCGTTTTTGCGTCCAGCGCTGACGCGCGGCAACCTGACGCTGGCCAAGCATGCCCATTGCCGACGCGTGCTGCTTGAGGGCAAGCATGTCATCGGCGTGGAGTATGAAGTGAAAGGCAAGGTGTCACGCGCACTGGCACAGCGTGAAGTCGTGCTCTCCAGTGGCGCCATTGGCAGCCCGCAGATTCTGCAGTGCTCCGGCATCGGTGATCCAAGGCACCTGGCCAGTGTCGGGGTCGAATGTCTGCATGAGTTGCCGGGGGTTGGCGAGAATCTGCAAGACCACCTTCAGGTGCGACTGGTCTTCAAGACCCAATGCCGCACGCTGAATGATGAGGTGAGAAGTCCGCTAAAGAAGCTGGCGGTCGGCACCCAGTACCTCTTCACGCGTACGGGGCCGCTGACGTTGGCGGCCAGTCAGGTGTGTGCCTTTACCCAGTCACGTGAAGGACTGACACGCCCGGATATCCAGTTCCACATGCAGCCATTGAGTGCCGACAAGCCGGCAGATGGCGTGCATCCCTTCTCTGCCTTTACCTCTTCGGTGTGCCAGCTGCGTCCCCATAGCCGTGGTTATGTGCGCATCACCAGCGCCGATGCCAGCGTGTATCCCTCCATTCAGCCCAATTACCTCAGCGCTGAGGAAGACCGCCGTGTCGTGGTAGATGCCGTCAAGGTGGCACGTCGTATCGCTCAGGCAGCGCCGCTGGCGGCGGTCATCAGTGAAGAGTATGTCCCTGGAGCCCAGTACCAGAGCGATGAAGAGCTGTTGGAAGCCGCGCGCCAGTTCAGCCAGACCATCTATCACCCGGCGGGCACCTGCAAGATGGGCAATGATGCGCTGGCGGTGGTCGATGATGAACTGCGCGTGCACGGACTGAGAGGGCTGCGGGTGGTTGATGCCTCGATCATGCCGGTCATCGTCTCCGGCAATACCAATGCGCCCACCATCATGATCGCCGAGAAAGCCTCGGACATGATCAAGCTGCCCAGCTCGAGATGGCCAAAGCCAGCTAACGCGATTCAGCGCCGCTATCAGGCGTTCATTGCTTCCTGAATTCAGGTTTTTATGAGGTGTTAGCGTGGCCAATAACGATAATTCATCTTCATTGCTCGACAAGCCGACGGTGACCGACACATCGTCAGCGCCTCTGCGCAAGCTGGAAGCGTGCGTGCGGGCCGTCATGCCCGGCTTGCTGATCTGCATCATCATTGCGCTTGCCACCACTTTCATTGCTGATCACTACGGCGGCCCCACGCTGCTGTATGCGCTGCTGTTTGGCATGTCGCTGCACTTTCTATCCGAAGACGGGCCATGTCGCGCCGGCATCGAATTTGCCTCCAAGACGGTGCTGCGCATCGGCGTGGCGCTATTGGGCGTCCGCATCACGCTTGAGCAGGTGGCGAGTCTCGGTGTGGGCCCCGTCATCACGGTCATTCTTGGCGTGGTCGCCACCATCATGTTCGGGGCACTGCTGGCGCGACTGATGGGGCTGGACCGTGAGATGGGCCTGCTGACGGGCGGTTCGGTCGCGATCTGTGGCGCTTCTGCGGCACTGGCGCTGTCGGCGGTGATGCCGCGCAACGCCACCAGTGAGCGTCACACCATCATGACGGTGGTCGGTGTAACGACACTGTCGACCATCGCGATGATCACCTATCCGCTGATCGTGAGAGTGCTGGGGCTGGACGATGCCGAAGCCGGTATCTTTCTCGGCGGCACCATTCATGATGTGGCGCAGGTAGTCGGGGCGGGCTATATCATTTCCGAGCACACCGGCGATGTCTCCACCTTCGTGAAGCTACTGCGCGTGGCGATGCTAGTGCCAGCGGTGATGGTCTTCATGCTGCTGTTCCGCAATGCGCGTCAGGCCAATGGTGATGAAGGTGGCAAGGTGCCGATGTTCCCCACCTTCCTGATTGCCTTCGTGGTGCTGGTATTGATCAACAGTCTCGGCTGGGTGCCGTCTGTCGTGGTGGATGGCTTCACTGACATGTCACGTTGGTGTCTGGTCGCGGCCATTGCGGCGCTGGGCGTCAAGACGTCGTTTCAGAAGCTGGCAGTGGTGGGCTGGAAGCCCGTCATCCTGATGGTGCTCGAGACCGTCTTCCTGCTGGTGCTGGTCACGCTGTGCATCAAGTTCGGACTGGCGAGCATCTGATCCCCTTGATGTTGCCAAGACGAGCCCTGCCATCATTGGCAGGGCTCGTCTCATTGGGACTACAGGCGGCGCAGCAAGTACTCATATAGAGAGCTGATCACCCCGATGCACCGCGTCAATTGCTTCCTGGCTCACGAGTCGTATGATCACCTTCAACCTGCGCCTGACGCGTGGTCGGGGTGGCTCTCTCAGTGGGGCGCTCTGTGCCATCAGTGGAGCGCTCAGTGCCTATTCTTCTCCTGGAGTCCGATGATGTCCGAATCTCTTGTGCTGGCTTGCCCGCAGTGTCTTGCCCTCAATCGCGTGGCCACCGAGCGTTTGAATGACAACCCCAGTTGCGGGAAATGCAGCAGTGCCATGTTGCCTGAGGCGCCGCTGGAGCTGACCAGTGCCAATTACGAGGCACTGGTCGTGCGCAGCGAGCTGCCGATCGTGATCGACTTCTGGGCCAGCTGGTGTGGTCCGTGCAAGACGATGGGACCGATCTTCAATGGCGTCGCCGCTGAAATGGGCACCCGGATGCGCTTCGCCAAGATCGATACCGAAGCCCAACAGGCGTTGGCGGGTCGTTTCGGCATCCGTAGCATTCCGACGCTGATGGTGATGAAGAAGGGGCAGGAGTTAGCACGTCAGGCCGGCGTGATGCAGGCAGGGCAGCTCAAGCAGTGGCTGGCACCGCACACTGTCTGAGGAGACCTCACCTCGCAGTGGCCTGATTACTCCTGGTAGATCATCTTGCGTGTCATGCCGCCATCGACGACGTGATTCTGGCCAGTGATGAAGCCGGCCTTGTCCGAGATCAGGAAGGCGACCAGCGAAGCGATGTCCTCGACATGACCGACACGACCCACCGGATGCTGGGCGTGGTCCTGCGCGCTCAGCGTCTCTGGCTGTGCCGTCTTCTGCCAGTCTGAGACGTCAATCCAGCCGGGACTGACGGCATTGACGCGAATCTCGGGCCCCAGGCTCATGGCCATGGCGTGGGTGAGGGCGACGATGCCACCTTTGCTGGCGGCGTAGGCTTCGCTGTCTGGTTCTGATTGCAGTGCGCGGCTGGAGGCCATGTTGATGATGCTGCCGCCATGCTCGCGCAGATGACGCGCCGCATGCTTGGCGGTCAGAAAGCTGCTGGTCAGGCTGGTATCCAGCACGCGGTGCCAGCTGTCGAGCGACAGGCTTTCCAGTGCGCCCTGAAAGGGATTGGCGATCGCGGCATTGTTGATCACGGCGTCCAGTCGGCCAAATACCTCAACCGTCTGCGCGATACTGGCCGCGACGGCGGATTCATCGCACACATCGACAGTCTGAAAGCTCAGGCGTGTGTTGCTGTCTTCTTGCTGCGCTTTGCATTGATCGGCGAGGTATTGCTCGCCAGCCTCATGGTCGATATCCACCACCATCACTTGCCAGCCGTTGGCGAGTAGGTGGTCGCTGATGCCGCGCCCGATGCCTTGTGCGCCGCCGGTGATGTAGGCCACTTTCCGAGGGGAGTGCGTGAGTGTCATGCGGGAGCCCTTGTGCGTGTTTCAGGTGAAGTCTGGACTGAGTGTGTTCAGGAACTGTCAGAATGAAAAGCGCCCCGCCGGGCAATGTCCGGTGGGGCGCTTTTCAGTGTACTGCTGAGAGGTGAATTCGCGACGAATCAGACCTTCTTGACGAAGATGGACTTGAGCTTCATCGGGCCAACGCCATCGACCTTGCAGTCGATATCGTGATCCCCTTCGATCAGACGGATGTTCTTGACCTTGGTGCCAACCTTGACGACGGAAGAGGTGCCCTTGATCTTCAAATCCTTGATCACGGTGACGGTATCGCCATCGACCAGCTCATTGCCATTGGCATCACGGAACACCGGACCCGTCTCTTCGGCAACGGCTTCCTTTGACCACTCGTGGGCACACTCAGGGCAGACGAACTGCATGCCGTCGTCGTAGGTGAATTCGGAATTGCAGGCCGGGCAATGGGGGAGGGCGCTCATGACGGTTTCCTTGGCGGTCCGCCGAGGCGGATGACGTAATGGAAGAAGGCACGCATCGAGCTCAAGCGGTGCGCGAACGCCGGCAAGCCTACACCGATTGCCGGGTAGCATCCATGGACTGCGGCCCTTGGTCGCAACGGTGGCCGTCAATACCGGGACATCATCACTTTGCCATCAGGGCCTGGCCGACTTTCGAGCCATTGGCGCGGCCCAGTTGACGACTGATCCAGTCGCCGGTGCGCGCAAGCTGAGCGAGATTCACGCCACTGTCGATCCCCAATCCTTCCAGCAGGTAGATCACATCTTCGGTCGCAACGTTGCCCGAGGCGCCTTTGGCGTAAGGGCATCCCCCCAGGCCTGCCACGGAACTGTCGATGACCGAGATCCCTTCTTCCATAACGGTGTACAGGTTAGTGAGCGCTTGCCCATAGGTGTCATGAAAGTGTGCAGCGAGGCGTTCAACAGACACTTCACGGGTGACGGCTTCCAGCAGGCGCTTGGCCTTGAGCGGCGTGCCGGTGCCGATGGTGTCGCCCAGCGAAACTTCGTAACAGCCCATGTCGCTCAGTTCGCGCGCGACAGCGGCGACCTGCAAAGGCGAGATCTCTCCCTCATAGGGACAGCCCATCACGCAGGAGACATAACCGCGTACGCGCACGCCGGCCTCAAGCGCGCGTTCCATCACCGGCGCAAAGCGTGCCAGCGACTCGGCAATCGAGCAGTTGATGTTGCGCTGCGAGAAGGACTCGCTGGCGGCACCAAATACCGCCACTTCGCGAACACCGCACTCCAGGGCAGCCTCAAGTCCCTTCAAATTTGGTGTGAGGGCGGAGTAAGTGGTTACTGACTTTTCACCCTCCATCGCCAATGCCTGCATGATCTCGCGATGATCAGCCATCTGCGGCACCCACTTGGGCGATACGAAGCTGGCGGCTTCTATATGACGCAGGCCACTCTCCGAGAGCTTGCGAATCAGCGCTAACTTGGTCGCGGTATCGACCGGGGTTGGCTCATTCTGCAGGCCATCACGCGCGCCTACCTCGACAATTCGTACGTTTTCAGGGAAGTGCATGCTCACTTACTCCTGTCAGCAGCGTCGATGTCAGCAGCATCTGTATCAGCGACGAATTCGAGCAGTACATCGCCTTGGGTGACGCTGTCGCCGGCGCTGAAGTGGAACTGTGCGACCTGACCATCGGTCGGCGCGTTCATGGTGTGCTCCATCTTCATCGCTTCCATCACCATCAGTGGCGTGCCTGCCGTCACGCTGACACCGGCCTCAACCAGCTGAGCGACCACAGTGCCGTTCATCGGCGCGTTCAAGGTGGCCTGGGTCTCGTGTTGAGCGTGATTGACCGCATCGGCGCGGCGCCACAGCAAGCGTGATTCGCCGTGCGGGCTTGCCAGCACCAAGACCTCGCCACCCGTGGCAGATGCGTGGCTGGCCTGCTGGCGGCGGCGATGGCCATCCAGTGTTACGGCAATCGCATTGCCCGAGAGAGGGTCGAGATGACCTTCATGTGTTGTAGTTGTTGCTTCTCCGGACAAGTGAGTGGTCACTTCAATCTGCCACTGACTTGGCGGAGTAGACGCTGCGCTGGCATAGGGGCGTCGTGCGATGACGTGAGCCACCTTGTCGCTGTTCTCATCGGCATCCGCATCGTTGGGCAGACACAGCGCGAGGCGTATCTGTTGGCGAGTGCCATTACGCCAGCCATCACGGCGCGCCCACGGGCTAGCGGGTTGCTCGCTGTGACCTTCATTCGATGCTTGTTCCGCGAGGCGTGAAAGTGCCAGTAGCGCACTGGAAGCCACGGTAATGTGATCAAGCTCAGCGACAGGGAAGAGGCTAGCGTGGTGACGCTCGATGAAGCGGGTATCCAGTCTGGCAGTGCGGAAATCTTCATGCGCCGCTAGGCGAGTCAGGAAGGCGCGATTGGTGGTAACGCCACGTACCTCGAGCGCGGCCAATGCGCGCAGCAGAACTTCCAGCGCCTGCTCACGCGTTGGCCCGAAGGTGATCAACTTGGCCAGCATCGGGTCATAGTGCATCGAGACTTCATCGCCTTCGGCGACACCGGAATCGAGGCGCACCTGGCTGGCATCAAGACCAGCACCGGCGAGATCCAGGCGGAAGCGTTCGAGCAATCCGGTCGCCGGCAGGAAGTCGTTGTCCGGATCTTCTGCGTAAAGACGCGCCTCGAAGCTATGGCCTTCGAGTCTTAGCTCATCCTGCTGGCGAGGCAGGGGTTCGCCCCGCGCGATACGTAGCTGCCATTCGACGAGGTCTTCGCCGGTGATCATCTCGGTGACGGGGTGCTCGACCTGCAGGCGGGTATTCATCTCCATGAAATAGAAGGCGCCGTGCTGCTCGCTACCTGCGTCGGGTGCATCGAGCAGAAACTCGATGGTACCGGCACCGACATAGCCAATTTCACGTGCGGCACGCACGGCTGCCTCGCCCATTTCACGACGTAGCGCCGAGGTCAGGCCGGGGGCAGGCGCTTCTTCCAGCACCTTCTGGTGGCGACGCTGCACGCTGCAGTCACGTTCGAATAGATAGACGCCGCTGCCATAGGCATCGCAGAACACCTGCACCTCGACATGACGCGGCTGCGTCAGGTATTTCTCGATCAGCATGCGGTCGTCACCGAAGGCGGCGCGCGATTCACGGCGGCAGCTCTCCAGTGCGGCCTGGAAGTCGACGGTGTTTTCCACCACCCGCATGCCCTTGCCGCCTCCTCCGGCGCAGGCTTTGATCAACACCGGATAGCCCATGCGATCCGCTTCTGACTTGAGCAGCCCATCTTCCTGATTGTCACCGTGGTAGCCCGGCACCAGTGGCACGCTCGCGGCTTGCATGCGCGCCTTGGCGGCGGACTTGTCACCCATCGCGGCAATCGCGCTTTCCGGCGGGCCAACGAAGATGATGCCGGCGGCATGCAATGCCTGTACGAAGGTGGCGTTCTCGGAGAGAAATCCATAACCGGGATGCACGGCGTCGGCACCACTCAAGCGCGCGGCTGCAATGACCTTGTCGACATCAAGATAACTCTCGCGTGCGCTGGCCGGGCCAAGGCGTACTGCTTCATCCGCCTCGCGAACGTGCAGGGCATTGGCATCGGCGTCGGAGTAGACCGCCACGGTGCTGATACCCATGGCACGTGCAGTGCGCATCACGCGCACCGCAATCTCGCCACGATTGGCAATCAGTAGCTTGCGGATCGCGCCGCAACCGGTGGGCAGGTGCTGTTCAGTGTCGCGGTTGGCGTTCATGGCAAAATCCCGTGGCGAAGGTGAAGGTAGAGTCGATAGATAGAGGCGATGATCAAAAACGCCATCAATTCAGGTCATCAAGCCGGTCAAGAAGCGAGCGGGTCATTTGGCGTCATGACGACGTCCAGGGGGCTGGCGTGCCAGCAAAGAATGCCGCCAGCCCCGCTTGCCCTGTCTCGCTGACACGCAGCTGGCTGATCGTCTGGCAGCAGCGTTCGCGTAGGGCGGCGCCATCATCGTCATGTGACCCACTCGCGACCTCAGCCAGCAGCGCCTTGGTGGCGCGGCTGGCCTGCGGCGACGTGGCCAATAGCGTGTTCAGCATCTCGTCGAGACGTGTATCGAGCGTGTCTCCCGCGCAGATCTCATGCACCAGGCCGAGATGATGCGCGGTCGCGGAGTCGATGACCTCAGCCGTCAGCGCATAGCGGCGCATCTGGCGGACGCCAATCGCGCGTTGCACATAGGGGCTGATTACCGCCGGTGCCAGGCCAATACGTACCTCGGAAAGACAGAAACGGGCGCGTTCGGCAGCCAACACGATGTCGCAACAGGCCGCGAGACCGACGGCACCGCCGAAAGTGGCCCCCTGTACACGGCACACGCTCGGGCAAGGCAGGGTGTCGAGCAACTGCATCAGGCGCGCCAGCTCACGCGAGTCAGCCAGATTATCTTCCAGCGAATAGTCGACCATGCGTTGCATCCAGCGCAGGTCGGCACCGGCGGAGAAGCTCTTGCCTTCAGAGGCCAGCACGACGATGCGTACCTCGTTTGACAAGGCGAGTGAATGCAGCGTCTCGAGGTGGCGATTCAGCTCGCCAATCAAAATGTCATCGAAAGCGTTATGCACGTCAGGGCGCGTCAGCGTCAGTGTCGCCACACCGCGTGCATCGATCTCGAGTCGGCTGAACTGGCTGTGGGTATTCATCGCGACTTTATCCACCTTGTTAGCAAAAAGATCATGGATAGAGAAATAAATCGATTTTGACGACTAGTATTTCGTGGGGTTGGTTACATCCGGAATACACCGAAGCGGCTCTCTTCTATCTCGGCATTCATCGCGGCCGCCAGTGACAGGCCAAGGATGTCGCGAGTCTGCAGAGGGTCGATCACACCGTCATCCCATAAACGTGCACTGGCATAGGTGGGGTGCCCTTGACGCTCGTATTGATCGCGCACCGGCGCCTTGAAGTCTTCCTCAGCCTGCTGTGGCCACTCGCGTCCTTCGCGACTGTGTTGCTCGCGCTTGACCTGTGCCAGCACGTTGGCGGCTTGTTCACCGCCCATGACCGAGATGCGTGCGTTGGGCCACATGAACAGCAGATTCGGATCATAGGCGCGTCCGCACATGCCATAGTTGCCAGCCCCGAAGCTGCCGCCGATCAGGATGGTGAACTTGGGCACCTTGGCGCAGGCCACCGCCGTCACCAGCTTGGCGCCGTGCTTGGCGATACCTTCGTGCTCATGGCGTGAGCCGACCATGAAACCGGTGATGTTTTGCAGGAAGACCAGCGGAATCTTGCGCTGGGCACATAGCTCGATGAAGTGAGCACCCTTGACGGCGCTCTCGGAGAACAGCACGCCGTTGTTGGCGATGATGCCCACTGGGTGGCCATGAATGTGGGCGAATCCGGTGACGAGGGTCTCACCGTAGTAGCGCTTGAACTCATCGAAATCGGAGTCATCGACAACACGCCCGATGATTTCACGCACATCAAAAGGCTTCTTGAGGTCTGTGCCGACGATGCCGTAGATCTCGCGTGGATCGAGCCGCGGCGGCCGCGATTCCCGCAGTGCGAGCTGTCCCTTGCGCTGCCAGTTGAGGCGTGACACGGCGCGGCGTGCCAGCTGCAGGGCGTGGGCATCATTGTCGGCCAGATGATCAGCCACCCCGCTGATCTTGCAGTGCACCTCGGCACCACCAAGGGCTTCGGCACTGATGTCTTCACCCGTCGCGGCCTTCACCAGCGGGGGGCCGGCGAGGAAGATGGTGCCCTGCTCACGCACGATGATGGATTCATCGGCCATGGCTGGCACGTAGGCGCCGCCTGCGGTACACGAGCCCATCACCACGGCGATCTGCGGAATGCCTTCGGCAGACAGGGTGGCCTGGTTGTAGAAGATGCGGCCGAAGTGATCGCGGTCCGGGAAGACCTCATCCTGATGAGGCAGGTGCGCGCCCCCGGAATCGACCAGGTAAATGCACGGCAGGCGATGCTTGCGGGCCACTTCTTGCGCGCGCAGGTGCTTCTTCACCGTCAGCGGGAAGTAGGTGCCGCCCTTGACGGTGGCATCGTTGGCGACGATGACGCATTCGATGCCACTGACGCGGCCGATACCGGTGACCAATCCCGCACCGGGCACTGAGCTGTCATAGACCTCATGTGCTGCCAGTGCCGATAGCTCAAGAAACGGAGAGCCCTCGTCGATGAGGTGATCGATACGCTCGCGCACGAACAGCTTGCCGCGCGATTCGTGACGTTCGCGGGCCTTGTCGCCACCGCCCGCCGCGACAGTTTCCAGCAGCGCATGCAGACGCTCGACCTCGGCCCGCAGCGCTGCGTCGTTGGCGCGGAACTGGTCGCTACGCGGATTGATCAGGGACGTCAGAATGGCCATGTGGCGGCTCCCTCAGTGGAATAAGTGAACAGGGAAACAGGTGGGCAGGAGAGGCTGCCCAGCCGTCGGACATCAAGGGAACAACAGACATGAGAGAGGCAAGGCGATTCCTCATGCACTCTCGTTGAATAGCTCACGCCCGATCAGCATGCGGCGAATCTCGCTGGTGCCCGCACCGATTTCATAAAGTTTGGCATCACGCAGCAGGCGGCCAGTGGCGTACTCATTGATGTAGCCGTTGCCGCCCAGCAACTGGATGGCATCCAGTGCCATCTGGGTCGCCTTTTCGGCGCAATATAGGATGACGCCGGCGGAGTCCTTGCGTGAGGTCTGGCCGCGGTCACAGGCATTGGCGACGGCATAAAGATAGGCGCGGCAGGCATTCAGGGTGGTGTACATATCGGCCACCTTGCCCTGCACCAACTGAAATTCACCGATTGCCTGCCCGAACTGACGGCGTTCATGCAGATAGGGCACCACGATATCCATGCACGCTTGCATGATGCCGATGGGGCCAGCGGCCAGTACGGTGCGTTCGAAGTCCAGTCCACGCATCAGCACTTTCACGCCGCGGTTGACCTCGCCGAGTACGTTCTCGGCGGGCACCTGACAGTCCTGGAACACCAGCTCACAGGTGTTGGAGCCGCGCATGCCGAGCTTGTCGAGTTTCTGGGCGGTGGAGAAGCCCGGGAAGTCATGCTCGACGATGAAAGCAGTGATGCCCTTGGAGCCGGCATCCGGGTCAGTCTTGGCATACACCACCAGGGTGTGGGCGTCTGGGCCGTTGGTGATCCACATCTTGTTGCCGTTGAGCACGTAGTGATCACCACGCTTCTCGGCCTTGAGCTTCATGGAGACGACGTCAGACCCCGCGCCCGGTTCGGACATCGCCAGGGCACCGACATGTTCACCGCTCATCAGTTTCGGCAGATAGCGAGCCTTCTGCTCCGCGCTGCCGTTGAGCTTGATCTGATTGACGCACAGATTGGAGTGCGCGCCGTAAGAGAGGGCTACCGAGGCGCTGGCCCGCGAGATTTCTTCCATGGCGATGCAATGGGCCAGATAACCCATGCCGCTACCGCCATCTTCGTCTGGAACAGTGATTCCCAGCAGGCCCATGTCACCGAACTTCTGCCACAGGTCCGCGGGGAAGTCGTTGTTGGCATCAATCTCAGCCGCTCGCGGAGCAATCTCGTCACGTGCGAAGGCGTTGACCTGCTCGCGCAGCATGGTATGAGTCTCGTCGAGTCCGAAGTCCAGCGGCGTGTAGAGGCTGTGCATGGTCAGGATTCCTGTCTTGAGAGGCTGAGGGTTTGGCGATAGTGCAGTGCATTAATCTACTCTAGGTCAAAGTTGACGTTAACGTAAAGGTTATAGTCGCCTGCTTTGACCAAGGTCGCACGGCACTATGCTGTTGTCATGGAAGACGCTGTGTTGTTGTCATGATGACGTACACTTTTTTCGCCTGATAATCGGTCGACTGGTAATCTGGTGTTCATGTTCGTAAAACAACCTTCAGGCATCTTTCCTCCCTCGGCCTGCCTCTCACCTGCAAGAAGGACCTTCCCGATGAGTGATGACAGTGCCCCGGCGGTTCGCTTTAGCGACCTGCATAAGGGCTTTTCCGGTCAGCGCCTGTTTGAAGGCATTGACCTTGAGTTGCCGCGAGATCGCATTACTGCACTAGTCGGTGCCAGTGGTTGCGGCAAGTCGACCTTGCTGCAATTGATCAATGGGCTGATTCGCCCGGACGCCGGCAAGGTCGAGGTGTTCGGCGCGGCGGTGGATTACACCAATCTGCCCGTGATGCGGCGCCGGATAGGCTATGCCGTGCAGCAGATTGGCTTGTTTCCGCACCTCAGCGTGCGCGACAACATTGCCATTCTTGCTGATCGAGAGAAGTGGGAGGAATCGCGGGTCAAGGCACGCATCGAGCGACTCTTCGCGATGATGGATCTCGATCTGGCCCTACTGACCCGCTATCCCCATGAGATTTCCGGTGGCCAGGCACAACGTGTCGGACTGTGCCGCGCCATGATGCTGGAGCCACCGTTGCTACTGCTCGATGAGGCGTTCTCGGCGGTGGACCCAATCACGCGCATCGAGGTGCATGCCCAGTTCCAGCGCATGCAGCAGGAGGAGCCACGCAGCGTGGTGATGGTGACGCATGACATGAATGAGGCGTTGAGTCTCTCCGATCACATGGTGGTGATGGCGCCCGGCGTGGTGTTGCAGGCCGCCAGTCCCGACATCATTGCCAAGGCGCCTGCGGATGAGCGTGTGGCCCGACTGCTGGAGGCACGCGCATGATGACCTCGATTCCTCTGCGTGCACGCGCTGCACTGACCAATATGCTGTTGATCGTCGGCCTGCTGCTGGCAAGCCTGGGGACGCTGCTGGCAAGCCCCGCTACCATGGCCGCAGAAGAGGTGGCCGAATGGCCGGCTGACAAGCCCATCGTGATCGGCTCCAAGGCGGATCGCGAGGGGTATCTGTTGGGCGAGATGTTTGCGCAGGTGCTGGAGGACGCTGGCTACACGGTCGAGCGTCGTTTGGGGCTGGGGCAGACCATCATCACCTATCAGGGCCTGGCGGAAGGCGAGCTGGATGTCTATCCCGAGTACACCGGTACGCTGGCGCACGCCATTCTCAAGCTGGATAACGTGCCTTCACTTGAGAAGCTGGATGCACTGAGTCGCGAACGCGGCCTCAAGGTGCTCAAGCCGCTGGGCTTCAACAATACTTATGCGATCAGTATGCGCCGCGATCAGGCCGAGTCGCTCGGTATCGCCACTATCGGTGATCTGGCGGCGCATCCTGAATTGTCACTGGCGATGTCACATGAGTTCGTCAAGCGGTCGGATGGCTGGCCGGGGTTGGCGGCGGCCTATGACTTGCCGCAGGTGCCGCGAGGTATCGAGCACGGCATCGCCTATCAGGCGCTGCGCGAGAGCAAGATCGATGGCACCGACGCCTACTCCACCGAGGGCGACATCAAGCGTTTCGACTTCGTGCTGCTGGAAGATGACAAGGGCTACTTCCCGGAGTATCTGGCGGTGCCCTTCGTGAATGCCGCCTTGCCCGAGAAGGCCGTCGCGGCGCTCAACCAGCTGGCGGGCAGTCTGGATGAGGACAGCATGCAGGCGCTGAATGCCGAGGTCTCCACCGATGAGAAGAGCTTCGCGCAGGTGGCCAGTCGCTTCATTCAGGAGCAGGGCATCACGAGCGAGCAGCGCGTGGTCAGCGGCGCCAAGTGGGACAAGCTGGGTACCAATCTGATCGAGCATCTGCAGCTGACGCTGTCGGCACTGCTACTGGCATGTCTGGTCGGCTTGCCGTTATCGCTGCTGGTATATCGCAACCCGAAGGTGTCGCGCGTGGTGCTCTACGTGACCGGTCTGTTGCAGACGATTCCGTCGATTGCACTACTGGCGCTGATGATCCCGCTGTTCGGCATCGGTGTGGTACCGGCGGTGATCGCGTTGTTCGTTTATTCGCTGCTGCCGATCATCCGTTCTGCCATCACGGCATTGCTGACGGTCGACCCGCTGTTGGTCAAGGTGGCGCGCGGCATGGGCCTGACGCGCCGCGAGCAGCTGCGGCACGTCATCCTGCCGCTGGCGACGCCGAACCTGCTGACCGGTATCAAAACGGCGGCCATCATCAATATCGGTACCGCGACGTTGGCGGCCTTTATCGGTGCTGGCGGGTTGGGTGAGCCGATCGTGACGGGGCTGTCGCTCAATGACTATGATCTGGTGCTGTATGGCGCGATTCCGGCAGCCTTGCTCGCCATCTGTGCAGAGCTTCTATTCGAGCTGTTCGAGCGCATGGTGATTCCGGCGCACATGCGCGGTCTCAAGACGCGTTGAGGTGACACATGCGCGTCTGGCGCGGCCAATGGGTCGCGCTTGCTGGAAATGGGTGTCCTCTGAAGTGACTATGCTGCTACTGGCCTGTGCCAGTCCGGGTCGATGTCAGTACTGACCATCTCTCTTGATAAGGAACAATTCGATGATGAATGCCTCACGTATCATATCCAGAGGGAACCAGCAGCTATTGATCATCCTGGCGTTGGGAAGCCTGGTAGTGCTGTCAGGTTGCGGGGGACGTGAGGTGTCCGTCCAGCCCACGATCAGTGCGACCAATGATCCTTATCATCATCCCGATGCTGGCAAGGACCATACCCAGCCGGATGCGTCGGGGAACGAGGTGCAGTCGGGGCTAGAGATCAGTACTGACATCTAGCGTGGTCAACGACAGTCCCTGTCGCCAGTCTTTGACAAGCTGTGCAGCAAACAAGGAATGGGAGGATGCAGGATTAACGTTGAGGCTTCCCGGGAGTAAAGTGGTGTTTGATAGTGAGGGCTTGCTGACAGACCACAGACAGCGGCCCTTACCCACCTCAAGGAGAAAGTCTTGCGTATAACATCATTGATTCCTGCGATTGTCCTCGTGGCTGCTACCTTGGCGCTGAGTGGTTGTGGCCTGTTCGGCCATGGTCATGGGCACGGCGGCGGTCATGGTGGTGGAAAGCCGCACGCCATGCTGGATAGCACTGCCACAGCACAGGTCGCCAGCATTTCCTGATCGCCATTCAGGTTCGCGAGAAGTGAAAAAGCCGCCTTTTGCTCGATTCGAGTAGAGGGCGGCTTTTTTGTGTCTGCAAGATGACTGGGAGGGGGCTGATTAGAGCGCATGCAGTGCAATGATCGCCGGTGGGCTGCCGTCTTGCGGCCACTCGACACGTGCTTCGATGGCATAGACCTCGCGCAATCTTGCGGGCGTCAATACCTCACGTGGGCTACCGCAGGCCACGAGTCGCCCGGTGTGAAGCAGCCAGACATGCGCAGCATGGCGGGCCGCCAAGCTCAGGTCATGCAGCGCCACGATCACCACGCGCTGATGCTCGCGGGCTTCGCGGCTCAACCACTCGAGTACGGATAGCTGAAAGTGGAGGTCCAGCGCGCTCGTCGGCTCATCGAGCATCAATAGTGTCGGCTCGCGCACCAGTGCCTGGGCAATCGCCACGCGCTGACGCTGTCCTCCCGACAGCTGACCCAGCCGTTGTGAGGCGAGTGGCGCAAGGGTGAGTGCCTCGACGAGCTGCTCGCAGTGGGCCAGATTGGCATCGTCATCGTGATGGCCTGCCAGACGGCGTGCGAGCAGCAATGACTCGAATACCTCAAGCATTGCCCCCGCCTCACTGAGCTGCGGTAGATAGCCGATACGTGCGGCACGCTGTCGGGCGGACAGCTCATTCAGCCTCTTGCCGTCGAGAGATAGTTCACCGTCAGTCGGTAACAGCCCAGCAATCGCCTGTAACAGCGTCGATTTTCCTGCACCGTTCGGGCCGAGTAGCGCGGTCAGCTCACCACGTCTCGCACGTAGCTCGGGCAGACTGTCCAGTATCCGAGTACGTCCACGGCTGACGCTCAAGTCGCGAATTTCAAGGCCTTCAGCGTTCACCTCAATCATCCGTCCAGTCCTCGGCGCTTGAGTATCAGGCTGACGAAGAACGGCAGACCGATCAGGGCAGTGATCATGCCTAGCGGCAACAGTACGTCCGGTATCAGCGACTTGCTGAGAGTCGAGGTCAATGACAACAACAGTGCACCGAGCAGCGCGGAGAGGGGCAGAAAGCGTTGCTGCTGCTCGCCGACCAGTAGACGTGCGATATGCGGTGCGACCAGGCCGATGAAGCCGACGCTACCGACGAAGGAGACGGCGGTGGCGGTCAGCAGTGCCGTGCACAGCAGGCCGGTCAGGCGCAGGCGACGTACATCCACTCCCAGCGCGCGAGCCTGTGTTTCGCCGAGGCTCAGTGCGGTCAATTCGCTGCGACGGCGATGAAAGATCACTCCGCACACGAGGATCACTGCCGATAGCACGCCCAAACGCGGCCAGCTACTGCGTTCCAGACTGCCCATTGACCAGAAGATCAACTGCTGTAACGCCTCCGGTGAGGCAACGAACTGCAGTACGCCGAGCAGCGCATTGAAGAAGAACATCAGCGCGATACCCAGCAGCACCAGCGTCTGCACACCCACTCCCGGTAGGCGCTGGGCGCTCCACAGGATCAGTGATGCGGTGAGCGCGAACACGAAGGCGTTCAGCGTCACGCCGAGCCCGGCGGCGTTGAGGAAGGTCAGCGGTGCAAGACCGGCAGGAATCAGGTCGAAATGTAGAATTAGCCCCAGCCCAGCACCGACGCTGGCCGCCGCTGAGACACCCAGCGTGAAGGGATCGGCCAGCGGATTGTGCAACAGCGTCTGCATCTGGGCACCGGCCATCGCCAGCGCGGCACCGACCACGACCGCCATCAGCGCGATCGGCAGACGCAACTGCCACAGGATGACGTGTGCGAGCGGATCAGCGGCCTGCGGCTGCCATAACGCTGGTAGCAGGCGGGCTAGCGTCAACTGGCCGCTGCCTTGACTGATATCCAGCAGGCAGGCCAGCACGACCAGCACACCAATGACCCACAGCCATCTGGCGCCTTGGCGCTGACGGTGGCGCCAGGCAGTGGCAGGCGAGGTAAGGGTGCCCGTCATCTCGGGGGATGCGCGAGAAGTCGATGAGGCAGCAGGGCGGGAATCGGGCACGGTGTCGTCCGGCGAGGTGAGAGGGCTATGAGCTGTCGACAAGCCTAACGACTTGGCTCGGTCAGGTGAAGGTACAAAAAAGGCCTCCCGAGTGGGAGGCCTTGAAGAGAATTTCATATTGTCAGCCGAGTACAGCAAGGCTTGGCCTAGCTGCCATTCATGGCCTGCGGCAAATACAGCACGATCTCCGGGAAGATATGCATCAACACGATGGAGAAGATCATCAGCAGGAAGAACGGCAGTGTTGCCTTGGTGATGGTGATGATGTCCTTGCCGGTCAGGCTCTGGATCACGAACAGGTTGAAGCCAACGGGTGGTGTGATCTGAGACATCTCGACCACGATAATCAGATAGATACCGAACCAGATCAGGTCGAAACCGGCCGCCTGGATCACCGGCATGATGATGGACGTCACCAGCAGGATCAGTGAGATACCGTCAAGGAAGCAGCCCAGGATCAGCAGGAAGAGTGTCAGTACCACCAGCAGCATGGTCGGTGACAGTCCTAGCGCGGCAATGCCTTCTGCCAACTGCATCGGAATCTGGGTGAAGCTCATCGCGGAAGACAGGAACGACGCACCGGCAATGATGAAGGCGATCATGCACGAGGTGCGCAGCGCCGCGAACAGCGAGGTCTTGAAGGTACTGAGGCTCATGTGGCCGTTGAGGCGCGCAATGATCAGTGACAGCACCACGCCGACAGCAGCCGCTTCGGTCGGCGATGCCAGGCCGCCATAGATGCTGCCCAGAATACCGCCGATCAACGCCAGTAGCGGAATCAGCTGAGCGCTGTTGCGCAGCTTGGCCATGAAGCTCATGTGCGGCTCATCATGCCCGGCGCGGCCCTGTGGCTCGCCGATGACCTTGGACCAGATCGCCAGGTAGCCCATGAACAGTGCCAGCAGCAGCAGGCCCGGCAGTACGCCCGCGATGAACAGGCGCGAGATGGACTGCTCGGTGACCACGCCGTAGACGATCATCATGATCGACGGCGGAATCAGCAGGCCAAGGGTCGAGGCACTGGCGAGGGTGCCGATGGCCAGGTTGCTGTCGTAACCACGCCGCTCAAGCTCTGGCAGTGTCATCTTGCCGACGGTGGCACAGGTGGCGGCAGAGGATCCACAGACGGCGGCGAACAGACCGCTGCCGATGATGTTGGAGTGCAGCAGACGCCCCGGCATACGATTGAGCCACGGTGCCAAGGCACGGAACATGTTGTCGGCCAGTCCTGAGCGGAACAGGATCTCGCCCATCCACACGAACATCGGCAGAGCGGTGAGGTCCCAGCCATAGCTGGCGCCCCAGAAATCAGAGGCTAGGATCGGGCCGGTATCGAAGGTCGAGAAGAAGGTCAGCACGATCCAGCCGGTACCGATCAGCGAGAAGGCGACCCACACGCCACCGCCCAACAGCAGGGCGAGGGTCAGCAGGGTGACGAGGATGAGTGTCAGCATGTCATTCGGCTCCGTCTTCGGGCTCAGGCGCCACGTAGCGTGAGGGCGCGGTGAAGGCGGTGCGCAGAGTGGCGATCAGTGTCTCGAGAATCGCCAGGCACAACAGGCTGGTACCGGCCACCAGCACGCTCTGCGGAATCCACAGCGGCAGTGCCAGCAGTCCGGAAGAAATATCGTGATATTCAAGCTTTCGCCGACCAGTAACACCAGCTCGCGGGTGATCAATACGCTCAATGCCAGCGCGATCAGTAGCGCCAGGCTTTCGATCCATACGCGGCCTGCAGCCGGCAGGCGGTTGATGACCAGCGTCACGCGGATATGGGCGTGATGCGTAAAGGTGTAAGCGAGGCTCAGGAAGGTGGCACCGACCAGCAGGAAGGCAGCCATTTCCGAGACACCGGAGATTTCGAAGCCGAGACGCTCGGCACCGAACGTCACCAGGATGGCATCAATCAGGCGCAGGAAGACTTGCAGGCTGACAACAGCACAGATCAGTAGCATGCAGGCCGCCGCACCCCACGCACCAAGGCGGTAGAGTTTGTCGAAGAAGTAGGTCATGACGGGCGCTCACAGGGAAGGTGAGGGTGGCCACGCGATACGGGTGACTTGCAACCGCTACCGCGTGGCGGGGACAGACAGAGGGACAGACTGCTGACTCGCGAGCATTGTCTTGCCAGTGGCAAGGCTCAACGTCTGACGATCAGGAGCTCAGGTCGGCCTGATAGCGCTCAAGCAGTTGCTGGCCTTCTTCGCCGGCACGTGATTTCCAATCCTGGAACAGCTTGTCGCCTGCGGCCTTGAGGTCTTCAGCGAGCTTGGCATCCGGCTCGGTGATGGTGAAGCCCTTCTCCGTCAGCATCTTGGCGCTTTCTGCCGCGTCAGCCTTGCTGGCTTCCCAGCCACGCGTTTCGGCGGCCTTGGCGGCGTCCAGCACAGCCTGCTGGCTGCTCTCATCGAGACGATCAAAGGCACGCTTGTTGACGAAGACGATGTTCTTCGGCAGCCACAGTTTGGCGTCGTTGTAATGCTTGACGTAATCCCACGCCGACATGGACTTGCCGGTGGAGCTTGAGGTGATCATGCCGTCGACGCGACCGGTGCTGAAGGCCGTCGGGATATCGGCTTCTTCGGTCTCGGTGGGCTTGCCGCCGACATTCTCGACGAAGCGCTGGGTATTGATGTTGGGCGCGCGAATACGCAGCCCCTTGAGCTGAGACACGTCAGTCAGATCAAAATCGGTGTAGATACCCTGCGCTGGCCATGCGACGGCGTACAGCGGCAACAGACCTTCCTTGGCGAAAAGCTTGGTAATGTCAGGCTTGGAGGCTTCCCAGAGCGCAATGGCTTCCGGATAGCTGGAAGCGACCCCGGGCAGGGTATCCAGCTCATAGATCGGCGATTCGTTGGAGAGAATCGACAGGAAGATCTCGCCGGCCTGGACGGTACCGCGACGCACGGAAGGCTTGATTTCACCGTGGGAGATCAATGAACCACCGCTGTGAACGGTAATGGTCAACTCACCATCGGTGGCTTTTGTCACCTCTTCAGCGAATTGCTTGGTGTTCTTGGTGTGGAAGCTGGCATCGCCATAGGGGGTGGCGAGGTTCCACTGGGCAGCCAGAGTAGTGCCGCTGAACGCCAGTGCACCCGCGGCGGCCAGCCATACGAAAGAGTTGGGCTTACGCATGTCTCGTTCCTCATTATTATTGAAAGTTCTCGGCAGACAATTTCATTCTTCAAGCGACAGCCGGTTCAGTCCAATCGTTAATTCTGATTCACAGTATCGCTAAAACCTTTCATTGCTGTGGGTAATGAAAGACTTTGTTGATATTTATAGACCTTGGTCGAATAAGGCTGTTGGTGGATTTACGAGTCATTTGCCGCCTCTTGGCAGCTTGGATGGCGTGTCAAAGGTCGGCAAGTGATGTGTCAACACGACACGCCACCATGGTCATGTTTCAGCAGATGGCTCTGCTGGCACGATGGCATGTTGTTGGGCATAGGTTTCGGCACATTGACGGCCCAGACGAGCGACGCTGGCGCAAAAATCAGGGTAGTTGGCATTGCGCCAGATAGCCTCGTAGATCATCGGGGGGAGTGGCGTATCCAGCGGCAGGCGCACCAGCTCGCCGTGGCTGATGACATCCTCGACGGTGGCCACGGGTAGTACGCCGATACCTAGTCCTTCGCTGCTCATGCGTAGAATCGTCATCAGCGTGCTGGTGCAGTGCACCTTGGGTTGCTTGATGCCTAGCTCTGACAGATAACTGACCAGCTCACTGTAGGGGCGTGCCTGCTTGCTGAAGGAAATGAAGGGTGTATTGGCAAAGCGACTGGTGCCTTCCGCTAGCTGCTGAGCCAGCACAGGGGAGGCGAACATGCCCATTTCGAACGTGCACAACGGCGCTTGAGTGGCATAGGGCCCCATGGCAGCACTATCCATTGCAAACAGCATGTCGAGATCGTTCTCGGCCAGCCGCTGATGCAGGAAGGGCGAGATATCGACGGTCATTTCCAGCGTCAACTTGGGGTAGCGTTCTGCCAGTTGGCGCATGAAGGCAGGAAACCAGCTGTTGGCGATCGTCTCGATCACGCCCAGACGCAGGGTGCCGGAAAAGGCACCTTCTTCCTGAAACAGGCGCATGGCTTCTTCACGGCCACTTAGCAGGCGCTCGGCATGCGCAAAGAATTCACGCCCTCGCAAGGTGGGCTGAATGGGACGTGTAGAGCGTTCCAGCAGTGATTCGCCGACGGTCGCTTCCAGACGATTGATGCGGTCCGAGATGGAGGGCTGGGTCAGGTGCAGCTTGGTCGCACCCTTGCGGAACGAGCCGAGCCGCACGACCCAGACAAAGGCCTCGAGTTCCTTGAAGTCGAACATGGCAGGTGCCCCGTGATGAATCGTGATGATCGCCCATCTTGCCGCATGCAGCGCAGGGCGTCAGCTTTCATCACGGGGCGTGCAGTGTTCTAGCGGGTCAGAGTTGGCCCGCTGACGTGATCACTTGCGGAACAGCTGGCTCTCGCGGTCCTTGAATGCCTTGAATTCCAACGCATTGCCGCTGGGGTCAAAGAAGAACATCGTGGCTTGCTCGCCGGGCTCACCCTTGAAGCGCACGTAGGGTTCAATCTCGAAACTGACACCTTCCGCCTTCAGGCGGTCAGCCAAGGCTTGCCAGGCGTTCATTTCCAGCACGACACCGAAGTGAGGCACAGGGACGCCGTGACCATCGACGGGGTTCTTGTGCTGTGCCACGCCCTGCTTGGCGAGTTCGGTATTCAGGTGGCAGACAAATTGGTGTCCGTAGAGATCGAAATCGACCCAGCTATCAGAAGAACGACCTTCGGGACAGCCGAGAAATTCACCATAAAAGCGCCGCGCTTCTTCAATATCGTGGACTTGAATGGCGAGATGGAACGGATCGCTGACGGCCATGGAAAAGGCTCCTCATGTAGTCGTTTATGATTATTGTGCCTGTCTGCGGCTGATCTTGTGGGCAGTCTTGCAGACAGCCTTGTAGGCAGTCTTGTCGATAGACTGCGAGGGTCAGGCAGCCTGAAGGGACAGAAACACGCAGCCAGAGATTGGGCAAGCAATCGGGTGCCAATACTTGCATTTCCTCAGGTAATGAAAGATTTCTTCGATATAACGAATCATAAAATACGATTGGATACCAAGGCATGGCCTTACATAGAGTGGAGGCATAACAACACACAAGATCAGCCTGTGAGGTGTCCCTATGTCCCGTTCCGTTTCTGCTCCCGCCCTCCCTCTGCTCAACTGTGACATGGGCGAAAGCTTCGGCAACTGGAAGATCGGCCTCGATGAAGAGGTGATGCCCTTTGTCGATTGCGCCAACATCGCCTGCGGTTTTCATGCCTCTGACCCCAACATCATGCGTCGTACCGTACGCCTGGCCGTCCAGCATGACGTGCGCATCGGTGCGCATCCCGCTTATCCGGACCTGCAAGGCTTCGGGCGTCGCTCCATGGCTTGCTCGCCCGCCGAAGTCGAAGACATGCTGCTTTATCAGATCGGCGCGCTCGAAGGTATTTGTCGTGCTGAAGGCACCCGTGTGCAGTACGTCAAGCCACATGGTGCGCTCTATAACGACATGGCCGCTGACCCGACACTGCTACGTGCCGTCATGCAGGCCGTGGTGCGTTACGACGCCAGCCTGCCGCTGATGGTGATGGCAACCGCTGATCCTGCTCCGATGCAGGCGCTGGCCGACGAGATGGGCATCACGCTGTGGTTTGAAGCTTTCGCGGATCGTGCCTACGACGCCCGTGGCCATCTGGTGTCACGTCGTGAGCCGGGAGCCGTGCATCACGATAGCGAGGTGATCATCGCGCAATCAGTGACCCTGGCACGCGGTGAGGCACTGACGGACAGCAGCGGTGGCCAGCTAGTGCTATCGGCCGACACGCTGTGCGTGCACGGTGACAATGCCGAGTCCGTGGCGGCGGTTCGCGCCATTCGTGAAGCTTTCGACACCTTGGCGGGTGCCTGATGGCGGGCGCTGGCATACAGACGAGTGACGTGCCTCACTTGCGTCTCGAGACAGTCGGCATGGACACGCTGATCGTGCGGCTGTTCGACAGTATTGAAGAGTCCAACATGGGCTGGGTACTGGCGGCAGATAGCGCGCTGCGCCAGGTATTCGGAGCGGCGCTGATTGACCTGGTGCCGTCCTATACCACATTGCTGCTGCACTACGATGTGACGATGCTTGAAGAGAGCGAGGCGCGTGCACGGGTATCGCAAGCGCTTGAAAATCTATCACCCGATAACGGCCAGCAGGGCCAGCTTCACGAGGTACCCGTGTGGTACGACGACAGTGTTGGACCAGAACTCGTCCCTATTGCCACGCGCCTTGGTATCAGTGTCGAGGCATTGATCGAACGACATTGCGCGCATGATTACTGTGTGTTTGCGCTGGGTTTTGCGCCGGGTTACGCCTTCATGGGCGTATTGGAAGATGCGCTGACGACTCCGCGCCTCAAGACTCCGCGTCAGAAGGTGGCGGCGGGCAGTGTCGGTATCGCTGATCGCCAGACCGCCATCTACCCGTCACGCTCACCCGGGGGCTGGAATATCCTGGGGCGCACACCGTTGACACTGTTTGGGCGTAACGCCGCCGGCGAGCCTTCGAGTCTGTTCATGCCTGGTGATCGAGTACGATTCGTATCGGTCAGCCGCGAAGAATTTCTGCGTCAGGGTGGCGATGTCACACCGCTGGAGGAGCGTTCATGAGTGCCGCATCAGCAGTAGAAAGCGTGGTCACCTTACGCGTCGAGCGAAGTGGCGCCCTGGCACTGGTGCAGGATGGCGGGCGTCTCGGCGTGCGTCATCTTGGCGTCACTCAGGGTGGCGCTGCCGATTGGGTCTCACTGGGCTGGGCCAACTGGTTGCTGGGGAATGCGCCTGATGCGGCGGCGCTCGAGATTACCCTTGGGGGGGGGGCTGAGCTTGAAGGTCGAGCAGGGAGGTACTCTAGCCCTGCATGGGGCAGATCTTGCCGCGACCCTCGATGGTGAGCCGCTGTTGCCCGGTCGGGCATTCACGGTAACGACAGGACAGGTAATCAAGTTCGAGCGCCCCGTGACTGGTCTGAGAGCCTATCTCGCCTTTGCGGGCGGGCTGGATGTGGCGCCGGTGTTGGGCAGTGTTGCCTGCGTGGTGCGTGATGGTCTTGGCGGCCTGGACGGTGAAGGCCGCGCGCTGGCCAGCGGTGATGAGCTGCGTGCTGCCCGCAATGAGCTGTCCTTGCGCAAGCTGCCGCAAGCTGCCCTGGACTGGCAAACAGGTCTATCGCCTGCCGACCAGGAGACGGCAATCATTTTGCCGCTGGTGGTTGGAGCGCAAATCGCCGAGTTCAGTGGTGATAGTCTTTATCGTGCCTTCAACAGTGACTGGGCAGTGGATGGCCGCGCTGACCGGATGGGCGTGCGTTTGACGGGTCCACGACTGGAGCGCGATGGGGCGGGAATGGTCTCGGAAGGGATTCCGCTCGGCGCGGTACAGGTGCCGGCGGATGGCCAGCCGATCGTATTGCTCAATGATCGTCAGACCATTGGTGGCTACCCGCGTATCGGCGCCTTGACGCCACTGGCATGTGCACAGCTGGGGCAATGTGTGCCGGGTACTCGTGTACGGCTGGCCGCGGTAACGCCGGGTCAGGCACGCCGTGACTACTTGAGGGCATTGAAAGCCTGGCAGGTGTGATCAAGCGCTTTGCACAAAAAAAGGGCCTCCAAGTGGAGGCCCTTTCGGTTTTCCCGTTAAGGAATCTTTGATGCAGTCGGAGCTGATTGATCAGATCACCTCCTTGATGAACAGATTCCCGGAGAAACATTGCGCGAGCATCGGGAAACTGTGCGCTGATTCGTGGGTAATGAAAGAACACGAAGCAGTGCGGTCGTCATGGAGAGAATATTTACCCTCACATGCCAACGGGTAAAGAACGGTTTATCCCCCGAACGGGACTGTACTTGCAAGAATAACGGTTGACGCAACGCGACGCCAGCAATTTTAGAGCGCTGTTTCCTAATTTTTACCACAATGGCCATTTCGCGGCTTTTCCTTGTCAGAGGTGAGGGCGGCCAGTGCCTGATGCATGCTGTGCAGGACGCTTGCGCAGCCGCCACAGATGTACCTCCAGCCAGCCAGCCTCCAGGGCCTGTGCGATGTTGCGTTGCATCAGTGCGAACGTCGGGCCAAAGATCAATTCGGGCGTCAATGCTCTCGCGGCAAGCATGGCGTTTGATAGCTCTTGAGCATCGCAGCTGCCGAGCGGATCTTCAGCGTTATCGCTCTGATGTGAGGAACGGGCATGCTGCTGGCGGCGTGCTTGCCAGGCGAGCACCTGATCAGTCAGCTCGACATGTGTATCAACCTCAAATCCGCTGTTGGCCATGGCTTCATGTAGTTCTTCACAGGTCGCGAGCTGATCGGCACGCGTTGTCAGCGCCCAGGGTACCGGTAGCTCAGGTCGCTCGCCGAAGGCTTGTGCCTGCACGCTGAGCACTGGCTCATGCAATATCAGATAACCGTCATCCTCCAGGCAGTCATGCCACTGCTTCAGCACGCCAGGTTTGTCACTGAGGTGCACCAGCAGATGTTGACTTAACACACGATCAAAACGCCGACCGGGTAGTGCCGGGTGCAGCTCGGGGTAGCAGGCGTCGCCTTCAAGAACGCGGATATGCTCGCTCAGTCCCGTAGCCCGATTCAGGGCGATAGCCACTTGGCAGAGACTATCCGAGAGATCGAGTGTGGTGACATGATGTTGGACACCGTTGCGTGCGGACTGGCTTACCAGATGGCGAGCCAGTCCGCCGAGCCCGGCGCCGGCTCCAGAATCTTGAGTGGAGTGAAGGAGGAAGGTTTCTGCAGCTTGGCCAATGCAAGTAATTCGTGGGTGCCTCCCACGCCACCCAGGTGTAACTGGTCCAATCCGGCCAGTGCCGTTACCGGTACCTCACTGGGCGGATAAGCACTCAGCAGCGCCTCCAGCGCGCTGTTGAGTGCTGCATGACGGCTGGCGGACGCGTAGTGGGATACCTGATCACAGGCCATTTTCAGGTGGCGTGAGGTTGAGCCGCCGGGCTCATCCTCACGATAGTTTTCTGTCATCTCATTCTCCGGCCGTTCGTGGCTCATGGCCGGCCTCTGGTGTGGTTTATCCCATCATCACCTTTTGTATCTTCTGGCCCTTCCTTGGCCATTCATTCATCTAGCCCTAGCTCGGCGGTGGCCGTCTCGCGCATCTTGAATTTCTGGATCTTGCCAGTCACGGTCATCGGGAATTCGTCGACAAACTTGATATAGCGCGGCACCTTGAAGTGGGCAATGCGCCCCTGACAGAACGCTTTCAGACCCTCAGCATCGAGTTGCTCGCCGTCCTTGAGCTTGACCCACGCCATCACTTCCTCGCCATAACGCTCATCGGGCACGCCGATCACCTGCACATCCGATACCGCTGGATGCGTATAGAGGAAGTCTTCTATTTCGCGTGGATAGATGTTCTCGCCTCCGCGAATGATCATGTCCTTGATGCGCCCGACAATCGTGACGTATCCGTCACTATCCAGCGTAGCGAGGTCGCCAGTGTGCATCCATCGGCCACTGTCGATGGCTTTGGCGGTCGACTCCGGATTGTTCCAGTAGCCCAGCATCACGCTGTAACCGCGCGTGCACAGCTCGCCTTTTTCACCACGCGATACCACACGGCCAGTGTCTGGATCGACGATCTTGATTTCCAGATGCGGGTGCAGTGTACCGACGGTGGAGACGCGTTTTTCGAGGGGGGCTTCGCGGGTGGTTTGCAAGCTCACGGGACTGGTTTCGGTCATGCCATAAGCGATGGTGACTTCACTCATGTGCATGCGCTCAATGACTTGGCGCATGACCTCGATAGGACAGATGGAACCCGCCATGGTGCCGGTGCGCAAGCTCGACAGATCAAACTCGCCAAAGCGTGGGTGCTCAAGCTCGGCAATGAACATGGTCGGCACGCCAAACATGGCGGTAGCGCCTTCCTCGCTGACTGCCTGTAGCGTCGCTAGCGGATCAAAACCCGCCTCGGGATAGATGATGGCAGCGCCGTGGGTCAGGCAGCCCAGATTGCCCATCACCATGCCAAAGCAGTGATAGAGCGGCACTGGCATCACCAGCTTGTCGTGCTCGCTGAGATTCATGCGCTCGGCGACGAAGAAGCCGTTGTTGAGGATGTTGTGATGCGAGAGCGTGGCGCCCTTGGGGGCACCAGTCGTACCGGAGGTGTACTGGATATTGATCGGGTCATCGAAGGTCAGGCTCCTTTGAATCTCAATCATCGCTTCATGCGTCACGTTGTCGGCACCACTCAATACATCCTGCCAATGCAGCATGCCGGGGAGTGCATCTCCCGGCTCGAAACAGATCAGGCGCTTGAGATCCGGTAGAGCAACATTGTGAATGCCATGACGCCCTTGCTGTTGAGATGATTCCGGGAATAGCTCCTCAAGAATCGCCACATAATCAGAGCCCTTGAAACGTGACTGGAAGAGCAACGTGGCCGCGCCGGATTGCTTGAGTGCATAGGCCAGTTCGTGGCCACGATAGCTAGGGTTGAGGTTGACCAGCACCACGCCGATCTTGGCGGTGGCGTACTGGATCAAGGTCCATTCGGCGCGATTGGGTGACCAGATGCCGACTCTGTCTCCGCGCGTGATGCCCATCGCCAGAAGTCCGCGTGCGACGCGCTCGACCTCCTGGTGTAGCTCAGTCCAGTTATAACGCAGGTTCTGATGACAACTGATGAGTGCGTCACGCTCCGGGTAGGTAGCGCAGATACGATCGAGGCAGTCGCCGATGGTTTCGCCCATCAGTGGCGTGTCGGAAGTGGCGCTAAGATAGCTGACATCGTGAGCGCTGAATGATGAAGGTGTGGCGGGATGGCGTGAGTCAATGGCGTCCTGTGGCATGGTGCAGTCCTGTGTCCTTGGTTGTTATTGGCGTGGCAAGGCTGTGCAGGGGGAGTCGCCGTTAGGCGGGGTGGTGAGGCTAAAACATGATAGGGCCGCTCTTCGGCGGCGCCATGTGCTACATCAAGTCTTGTTGATGCCTGTCTTCAAGCACTCTATTCAAGTGTGCTGTCTTCAATCATCCGTCTTCAAACGCGCGAGTGCTTCACGGGCACGGCTTTCTACATCGTCAAGCTCACGTTGCATGGTGGTGAGATCGTGCAGCTGGCGCTCGAGTCCTTCGCGTTTGTCGCTCAGAATGCCGAGCAAGCGCGTCAACTGCTTCTCTCCACCGCCATCGGCTGCATCGTAAAGATCGACTACTTCGCGAATCTCGGCCAGCGAAAAGCCTAGCCGCTTGCCGCGCAGGGTCAGCTTGAGGCGCACGCGGTCCTTGTCGCGATAGACACGTGTCTGGCCGCGACGCTCTGGATGCAGCAGGCCTTCCTGCTCATAGAAGCGGATGGTACGGGTGGTCACATCAAAGTGACGTGCCAGCTCACCGATGCTCCAGGTGCGCTGACTAGGGCGGATGCCACCGGAAGTCGTGCTGCTCAGCAGGCCATCTTCGTGGGCGGCAAGTGCTGCCTCTGCCGTCGGGTCCGGAGCGTTTGGCTCTGAAGAGGTATCCATCGGAGTATCCAGAAAAGTGTGTTGAGTCGTCGTGTTTGTCATGGGCGCTGCCGCTCCGTGTACGAGTTACGTAGTGAAATATTCCCATGACGCAGAGGCTGCCAGCGGCACCTAGCCGCTTTTTGCTATAGCCTAGCATTGTTTACGTTAACGTAAAGGGTAATAGTATTTGCATCCAACCAAGCAGATGCTAGGTTGAGTCAGGTCGCATCTTCTCACGCCCGTCTGTGTAATGAAGAGCGTCACGTAGCCGTCCTCCCTAACAACAACAGTCATAGGAATGCCACGCCATGTCTTCGTCTCTCTCTACTCCCACACCTTCTGCTGGTGGTGCACTCGAACTACTGTCGCGCTTGCGCGCTGTCGTGGCCGGCGAAAGCCAGCCGCTGGTACTGCCACAACTGATCAATGGGCAGTTTGTGGAAAGTACTGCTGATCAGCACATCAGCGTGACCAACCCGGCGACGAATACTGAAGTGGCACGGGTACCACTCACGCCGCTGAGTGAATTGGATGACGCACTAGAGCTCGCCGAGCAGGCCTTTCTGCGCTGGCGCAACACGCCGGTACCGACGCGTGCCCGTCTGATGCTCAGCTATCAGCACCTGCTCAAGCAGCATCACGATGAACTGGCCGAGATCATCTCCCACGAGCTGGGCAAGACATTTGATGATGCCAAGGGCGATGTCTGGCGTGGTATCGAGGTCGTCGAGCACGCCGCCAATATCCCGAGCCTGATAATGGGTGAGACGGTAGAAAACGTCGCCACCGGCATCGACAGCTACTCCGTGACCCAGTCGTTGGGTGTATGCCTGGGCATCACGCCGTTCAACTTCCCGGCCATGATACCGCTGTGGATGTTCCCGTTGTCGATCGCCTGCGGCAACGCCTTTGTCCTCAAGCCTTCTGAACAGGTACCGCTGACCACGCTGCGCCTGGCCGAACTGTTCATGGAAGCCGGTGCACCTGAAGGCATCCTGACGGTCGTGCAGGGTGGCCGTGATCAGGTCAATCATCTATTGGCTCACGAGATTCCACGGACGGTCAGCTTCGTTGGCTCGGTGCCGGTTGGTCAGCATATCTATCGCACCGCAACGGATAATCTCAAGCGTGCCCAGTGTTTCGCGGGTGCCAAGAATCACATGGTAATCATGCCGGATGCCCCGGCAGACCAGGTGGTGAATGCGTTGGTGGGAGCCAGTGTCGGTGCAGCAGGTCAGCGTTGCATGGCGATTTCCGTCGCGGTATTCGTCGGCGATTCCAAGGCACTGATCGAGCGCGTGCGCGATGCGCTGGCTGAAGTGCGTCCTGGTGGCTGGAATGACAAGGGGGCCAGCTACGGGCCGTTGATCTCGCCGCAGGCGCTGGAACGTGTGACGGGCTGGATTGGCCAGGGCGTCGAGGAAGGTGCCGAGCTGCTGCTGGATGGTCGTGGCATTACCGTCGAGGGATATCCCGATGGCAATTGGCTGGGGCCGTGCATGTTCTCCAAGGTGACGCCGGAGATGGTGCTGTATCGCGAGGAGATCTTCGGGCCGGTGCTGTGCTGCATGGAGGCAGCAGATCTGTCCGAGGCCATCGAGCTGATCAACAACAACCCCTACGGCAACGGCACCTCAATCTTCACTCGCTCTGGCGGGGCGGCACGCCGCTTCCAGAACGAGATCGCAGTGGGTCAGGTCGGGATCAACGTGCCGATTCCGGTGCCGCTGCCGTTCTTCTCCTTCACCGGCTGGCGCGGCAGCTTCTTCGGCGATCTGCATGCCTATGGCAAGCAGGCGGTGCGTTTCTATACCGAGACCAAGACGGTGACGGCACGTTGGTTCGATGACGAGCCCACGGACAGCAACCAGCCGAACTTCTCTATTCAGATGCGCTGAAGGCGCTTTTTACCCAGCCCGCTGATGGCTCTTTTTGTCAGCCTGCTGATGGCACCTGAAGGTGCTGATGGCCCTTCAGGTGCGCCAAGCCTAGCGACTGATCGCTGATGACCAAGGACAACAGGAGGCACCTGCATGAACTTTTCGCTGACCGATGACCAGCGTGCCCTGCAGGAGGGGGCGCGCGCCTTCGCCGATGCTGAGCTGGCGCCTTTTGCTGCAGAGTGGGACGCCACCTCTCACTTTCCCATCGAGACGCTCAGCAAGGCCGGTGAGGCCGGCTTCATGGGGCTTTATGTCGCCGAAGAGCATGGTGGGCTGGGCCTGCCGCGCTTGGATAGCTCCATCATTCTCGAGCAGCTGGCCACCGGCTGCATTTCCACTACGGCCTATATCACCATCCACAACATGGTGGGATGGATGATTTCAAGCTTTGCCAGTGATGCGTGCCGTGAGCAGTGGGTGCCGGCGATGGTCAGTGGCGAAAAGCTGGGCTCCTACTGTTTGACGGAGCCGGGCAGCGGCAGTGATGCCGCCAGTCTACGCACCCGCGCTGAGCGTGAAGGCGATGACTACTACCTGACCGGGTCCAAGATGTTCATCTCCGGTGCCGGTGCCACTGACGTGCTGGTAGTGATGGCACGCACTGGTTCACCAGACAGCGGCGCGAGCGGTATTTCTGCCTTCGTGGTACCCGCGGATGCAGACGGCATCAGCTACGGTAAGAAAGAAGAGAAGATGGGGTGGAATAGCCAGCCCACTCGCTTGGTGAATTTCGATCGTGTGCGCGTCTCGGCAGACCATCGACTGGGTGAAGAAGGCGAGGGTTTCCGCTTCGCCATGAAGGCGCTGGATGGTGGCCGCATCAACATCGCTACCTGCTCGCTGGGTGCAGCACAGAAAGCGTTGGAGTTGTCGCGTGATTATCTCGGTGAGCGCAAGCAGTTCGGGCGTGAGTTGGGTCAATTTCAGGCACTGCAGTTCAAGTTGGCCGACATGGCGACCGAGCTGACGGCGGCGCGCACGCTGGTGCGATTGGCGGCTTTCAAGCTCGATGAAGGGGATGCCGAGGCCAGTGCCCACTGTGCGATGGCCAAACGCTTCGCCACTGACATGGGCTTCGAAGTCTGCAATCAGGCGCTGCAGTTGCATGGCGGCTACGGTTATATCCGCGAGTATCCGCTGGAGCGGCTGGTACGCGACACACGCGTGCACCAGATTCTGGAAGGCACCAACGAGATCATGCGTTTGATCATTGCGCGTCGTTTGATGACGCCAGGCATGATTGAGTCGCTGGTCTGAGTGGCTGATCCAGGCCTCCCATCCCCTACGGTTAACTTGTCGCAATTTTTTCAGAGGATTACGCGATGTCATCCAGTCAAGCACAGGACAGTCAGGCACGAAACAAGTGTCTCGTTCTTGAGAAAGACCGTCATATCGCACGGATCACCATCAACAATCCGCCGGCCAATACCTGGACGGAAGCCTCGTTGATCGAGCTGGAGCAGTTACTCGATGAACTCGAACGCGATGGCAGTTTGAGTGCGGTAGTGATCACCGGCGAAGGCGACAAGTTCTTCTCCGCCGGTGCCGACCTCAAGACCTTCGCCGATGGAGACAAGGGCGTGGCCTCAACCATGGCGCGCCGTTTCGGGCTGGCTTTTGAGCGACTGGCCAACTTCCCGGGTGTCACGATTGCTGCCGTCAACGGCTATGCCATGGGCGGTGGACTGGAATGTGCGCTGGCGTGTGATATTCGCATTGTTGAGCGTCAAGCCAGGTTGGCACTGCCGGAGGCCAAGGTCGGTTTGCTGCCGTGTGCAGGGGGAACTCAGCATCTGCCGTGGCTGGTGGGTGAAGGCTGGGCCAAGCGCATGATTCTGTGCGGTGAGCAGGTGGATGGCGAGACGGCGGGTCGTATCGGGTTGGCAGAAGAAGTGGTCGAGAAAGGCCAGAGTCTTGAACGCGCGTTGGCGATCGCCGAAAGCGTGGCCAACCAGAGCCCGAGCGCCGTGGCGCGCTGCAAGGCGCTGATAATGTCGTCACGTCATCGTGGCATGAGTGACGGCCTGCGCATGGAGCGTGAGCTGTTTGTCGAGCTGTTTGATGATCCCAATCAGAAGGAAGGCGTCAGTGCTTTCCTCGAGAAACGTGCGCCTCAGTGGGTGACAAGCGGCGAGGGTCAAGGGAGAGAGCAGTCATGAGTCATATCGAAGGGGTCAGCAGTACATCGGTGGCCGCTACCGAAGCATCGGTTGTTTTCGAGACGCGTCGTGCACGCGATGGTAAACAGCTGGCGATTATTCGTCTCAATGCGCCGCGTGCACTGAATGCGCTGTCGCTTGAGATGATTGAACGTATTGAGCTCAGCTGGATGCATGGGAGCTCGATAGCAGCATCGCCATGTTATGGCTGGAAGGTGCCGGCGAACGGGCACTCTGTGCTGGCGGCGATATCGTGGCACTTTATCAGGCCATGACGACAGCGCCTGCGGGTGAAGGGAGTGATGCTGAAGCGCTCGAAGACTTCTTTGCCACTCGTTACTTCACGGCGGAATATCGACTGGACCACCGCTTGCACACCTTTCCCAAGCCGCTGCTGGTCTGGGGGGGCGGTATCGTGATGGGCGGCGGCATGGGCCTGTTCACAGGGGGCAGCGAACGCGTCGTCACCGAGACATCACGCTTGGCGATGCCGGAAGTCAGCATCGGACTCTATCCGGATGTAGGTGCCAGCTGGTTGCTCAATCGTTTGCCGCGTGGGCTGGGTGAGTATCTTGGTGTGACGGGGGCGCAGTTGAATGCACGTGATGCATTGGATCTTGGCATTGCGACGCGACTGATTCCCGATGGCGAGCGTGAGGCGCTCAAACAGGCGTTGTGCGATGGCGAGTTTGGTCGGCACCCGATGCGCCATCTTGGCCGAGTGCTGAGCGCGTTCGAGCATCGCGAGCTCGCGCCCCCTGGGCAAGTCGCACCGTTGTTTGATCACCTGCAGCAATTGGTCGCGGGTCAAGAAGTGCAACAATCCTGTCAGCAGATTCTCGATGATCCGCAAGCACGCAAGGACTGCAATGCCTGGCTACATGCTAATCGTGAACGACTCGCCTCAGGTTGTCCCAGCTCGCCGCATCTGGTGTTCCGCATGTTGTCGCGTCATCGCCATTCTTCACTGGCCGAAGCCTTCCGTGATGAATTGACGCTTTCCGTGCGCTGTTGTCTGGGAACTGAGCTTGCTGAAGGCGTACGCGCGTTATTGATCGATAAGGATAAACAGCCGCAGTGGGCCTATCGCGGAATCGCTGAGGTATCGGAGGAATATATCGATGGCTTCTTCGCCCCATTGTGGGAAGAGGACGAGCATCCGCTAGCGGATCTGTAAGCACTGTCGGGCGCAGTGTCTTTGAGGTGACGCTCTTTTTACGTGTCGATTATCAATATTCATCATGATAGAAATTTCTATTATAAGAATAAGGAGTAACGCCATGACGTCCATCGGATTCATCGGGCTTGGCAACATGGGGGGGCCGATGGCCCTCAATCTGGTCAAGGCCGGCCATCCCGTGAAGGTGTTTGATCTGGTCGAGTCGGCCATGACGGTACTGACCGAGGCAGGTGCCAAGCGCGCTGCTTCTCCTCGTGAAGCCTGTGAAGACATTGAGGTGCTGATCAGCATGCTGCCTGCAGGGCAGCATGTGCGCAGACTCTATCTGGGTGACAAGGAAGATGGTGAGGGCGGCTTGCTGGCAGCGCTCGATAGTTCTGTGCTGGTCATCGATGCCTCGACCATCGCGCCTGATGACGTGCGTCTGGTGGCCGGTCACGCTGCTGAGCGCGGTATTGATTTCATGGATGCGCCGGTCTCTGGTGGTGTTGGGGGAGCACGCGCTGGCACCTTGAGTTTCATCGTCGGCGGTGACGCTGATGCTTACGCACGTGCCTTGCCACTGCTTGAGGTAATGGGCAAGAACCTGTTCCACGCTGGGCCTGCCGGTAGTGGTCAGGTGGCCAAGATCTGCAACAACATGCTGTTGGGTATCTTGATGAGTGGCACGGCAGAGGCACTGGCGCTTGGCGTCAAGAACGGCCTTGATCCCGCCGTGCTGTCAGAAGTCATGAAACAGTCTTCCGGTGGTAACTGGGCGCTGAATGTCTATAACCCGTGGCCGGGTGTGATGGAGGCTGCGCCGGCATCCAATGACTATCAAGGCGGCTTCCTGGTGGACCTGATGGCCAAGGATCTGGGGCTGGCCTGGGAAATGGCACTGGGATCAAAGTCGGCGGTGCCGATGGGGGCTCAGGCGCGTAACCTGTTCGTGCAGCATGCGGCGCAGGGGGCCGGGCGACTGGACTTCTCAAGCATTCAGCGCTTTTACCGTGTGGGCGAAGCCGATGTGTAGGGTGTGATTGGCAAGAGGTGCTGAGCTATTGGTTCAGGGTGTGCAGATCAGTATGTGCAGACCAATAATGGCGGCTACTAGTCGGTAGATGGTAGTCATGATCAGTAGTCAATAGCCGTCGCCACAGCAGCAAGAGGAGTGAACATGATTCGACCGGTGAGTGAGCTAGTGGCCTCGGCTAATGCCGAGGTGGAGACTCTGTCGGCCAGCGAGCTACACGTCGCATTACAAGAGGCTCGCAGTGGTGGTACGCCGCTAACATTGGTGGATATTCGTGATGTGCGCGAGTTGGAGCGTGAGGGACGTGTCCCTGAGGCAATTCATGCTCCGCGTGGGATGCTCGAGTTTTGGGTTGACCCTGCCTCGCCCTATCACCGCGCTGAGTTTGCTCGCGAAGGTCGCTATGTCCTCTTCTGCGCTGGCGGGCTGCGCTCGGCGCTAGCGACCAAAGCGCTACAGGACATGGGCTTTGGGCCGGTCGCGCATCTTGACGGTGGTTTTGCTGCCTGGCGTGAAGCAGGGGGAGAGGTCGTATCACCCTTCATGCAGGGTAACTAGCCGAGCGCTGAAAAGTGAGTAAGTACTGCTACTTTTCAGGCGGGAACTGCTCTTGGCAGAGTGATGTCTTACACTACGTGGCCCCGCAGGCATCTTGTCTGGCGGGGCCGTTTTCTGTCCGGAGCCTGCATGTCTGACCCTGCCACACCCACTTCTTCATCTTCTACTGGTGCCATCCCTGTATCGCGTGGTCGGCGCGATCTGATACGTGACCCAATCGCGACAACGCTAGCGCGTATGACAGGGCCGGTCATCGGCGGCATCGTGACCATGATGTTATTCAATCTGGTCGATGCCTGGTTTATCGCCCAGCTGGGCACGGCGCAGCTAGCGGCAGTGACCTTTACCTTCCCTGTCACCTTCGCGGTGATCAGCATTGCCATCGGTCTGTCCATCGGGACGACGGCAGTTGTTGGGCGTAGGTTAGGCCGTGGAGAAATCGAGACCGTACGTGCGCGCGCCACTGATGCCGGTTTGCTCGGATTATTGCTGGGGGTGGGACTAGCCGCGGGAGGGCTTGCGAGCATTGCACCCTTGTTCCGGTTATTGGGGGCAGATGATGCTCTGATGCCTCACATTCAGGACTATATGCAGGTCTGGTACTTCGGTGCGCCCTTCGTGCTGCTGCCCCGTGTTCTGGGCAGCGTGTTGCGGGCTGAGGGTAATACGCTGGTGCCGTCCTTGGTGATGGCGGCGGCGGGGCTGCTTAATGCCGCGTTGGACCCACTGTTGATCTTTGGTGTCGGAGGTTGGCAAGGCATGGGCGTGGCGGGCGCGGCGCTAGCGACAGTGGTGTCATGGCTGGCGATGACACTGGGTTTGTTGGCGTTGCCGATGTTGCGCGCCCGCTTGGATATTCGGCAGATAAGTCTCACGCGCATGATGGCTTCCTGCCGCGAGGTGGGCGCGATAGGCTTGCCTGCTGCTATGACCAGTGTGATGACACCGATCGCCACGGCGCTGGTGACGCGTATCGTCAGCCAGCATGGTCATGCCGCCGTTGCCGCGTTTGGTATTGGCTCGCGCATCGAGTCGCTGGCCTTGATTCTGGTGCTGGCATTATCGATGACGTTGTCACCCTTCATCAGCCAGAACGACGGCGCGGGTCAGCAGGCACGTGTATGGCGAGCCATTCATGGTGTGCTTGGCTTCATTCTCGTCTGGCAGCTGGCGGTGTGGCTGGGTCTGGGATTGAGTGGGGGATGGATAGCGGCGCGCTTTGCGGAGACTGAGGAGGTGGCCAGGCTAGTCAGTACCTATTTGTGGCTGATTCCGGCAGCGCTGGGAGCGCAAGGTGTGATTATCCTCACTAACTCCAGTCTCAATGCGTTGCATAAACCTCGCGCGCCATGACGTTATCGTTGATCCGACTGTTTGCGTTGCTGGTGCCGTTGGCCTGGCTGGGCGGAGAGATTTTTGGCGTGGTCGGTATCTTCGTCGGGGTAGCGGCAAGTTACCTGCTGATGGCTGGAATCAGTTATCTGGCGCTGCGTACGGTGCTCAAACGACGTCGCCGAGCCTGAGCTGTTTCGTGGGTGGGTACTGGCCTATCAATGAAAAAGCCGCCGTAGCCTTTTAAGGCTGCGGCGGCTTTTTATCTCGGGAGTGACAGTGTTGATCAGGCGTCTTCGTACTTGCACAGATAAGCCGACTCGACGGTGGTACGTACTTCAAAGCTCTGACCTGCTTCGACGATGAAGCTTTCACCGGGCGCCAGCTGATACCACTCTTCCGCGCCCGGCAGCAGCACCTGCATGTCACCGCTGGTCAGTGTCATGTACTCGCGTTGGCTGGTGGAGAACACGAACTCACCGATGCCCATGACACCAACGGTGGCGGGGAGGTCGGCGGTCTGAAAGGCAATGGAGGCTACCTGGCCATCGAAGTAGTGATTGGTCTGGAACATAGTGATGCTTCCTGCATGAGAGTGATGTGTCGTGGGTGTTATTACGTATGTGGGTATTGTGCGTGCTGTTGAAAGGCCAATGACTAACGACGACTGACAACGAGCGGCTTAGCGCGGTGAAAAGCGGCGTGCCAGGCCGGTCTCGGCAATCATGCGTGTCGAGATTTCTTCAATGGAAAAGCGCGTGGTGTCGATGAACGGGACCTTGGAGCGCCGGAACAGCGCCTCGGTCTGTTCGACTTCCTGCAGACACTGATCAATGGAGCAGTAGCGGCTGTTGGGGCGGCGCTCGGTACGGATGGCGGCCAGTCGGCGCGGGTCGATGGTCAGCCCGAAAAGCTTGTGGCGATACTGAGCCAATGAGGCGGGCATCTTGAGTGAGCCGGACTCATCGAGATCATCTTCGGTCAGCGGGTAGTTGGCAGCACGAATGCCGAACTGTAGTGCCAGATATAACGAAGTCGGTGTCTTGCCGCAGCGCGAGACACCCACCAGGATAACGTCCGCCTTGTCGTATTGATGAGTACGCGCGCCGTCATCGTTGTCGAGTGCAAAGTGCACTGAGTCGATGCGGTTCATGTACACATCGTCTTGCCCGATGGAGTGAGTCTTGCCGACGCTATAAGAAGAGTGGGTATCCAGTTCTTCTTCCAGTGGCTTCAGGAAGGTGGAGAAGATATCGACCTTGAAACCGGAGGATCCCGAGATGATGTCACGGACATCATCATCGACGATGGTATCAATGATGATTGGGCGCTCGCCGTCGTTGGCGTGAGCGCTTTCAATGGCTTTGACCAGTGCCGTTGCCTTCTCGGTAGAGTCGATATAGGGCTTGGTCACCATACGGATATCGGTGTTCTCGAACTGGGCCAGCAGACTGCGTCCCAGTGTCTCGGCAGTGATGCCGGTGCCATCGGAAATGAAGAAGGCGGTTCGGGTCATGAGAGGCACTCGTGAAAGGCGAAGAGGGTGCTGGGCGGCGCAAGCTGTCCCTGGATGAAGACTCAAGTGTCGGTGTTCACTGTCTACCTTGCAATATCCTGCTGGTCTAGAGGGTTGCCAGAGAAGAAATCAATCTTTCCAACAAGAGGGTGTCAGTAGGTGAAACTACATTCCTGTAGCGGGGAATTATCGACTATCGGTATTTTCGCCGACGTTGGCGACATTACGCACGTGTCAGTGTAACGGTTGTAGTCCTCCTCCATTGACTAGCCGGTTAGACTAATGGCTAATGCTAGAGGGAGCTTGTTAGGGTGGCTGCATCGCTGCACCGGGGTCTGTTCTTGGTATCGACCTCGGTGCTCAGCTGGCGGACTGGAAAATTTCCCCACTGGCTGTTGAGACACTTTTTCTTCGTTCTCAGGTTCACTGTTCTTAATCCATTGGTACCAGGGGGTTCCCTTGTCACAGCAAGCCATATCCGAATACGTCATCGACTTCGATCAACTCGGCATGAACGATGTTGATCGCGTTGGCGGCAAGAATGCCTCGCTTGGCGAGATGATCTCCAATCTGGCAGATGCGGGTGTTACCGTGCCTGGCGGTTTTGCTACCACGTCTTTCGCCTATCGTGAATTCCTCGAGCATGAGTCGCTGAATACTCGCATCAATGCGGCGCTCGACGCGCTGGATGTCGATGACGTGGTTGAACTGGCCCGCGTGGGCGCCGAGATTCGTCAGTGGGTCATCGATACACCACTGCCGCCGGCGTTTGAAGCCGAAATGGCGCGCGCTTACCGTGAACTGCAGGCCCGTCACCCGAACTTGAAAGTCGCCGTGCGCTCATCAGCGACGGCCGAAGATCTGCCGGATGCCTCTTTCGCGGGTCAGCAGGAAACCTTCCTCAACATTGAAGGCTTCGATAACATCAAGCGTGCAGTGCACGAGGTGTTCGCGTCGCTGTTCAATGATCGCGCCATCTCCTACCGCGTGCACAAGGGCTTTGACCACTCACTGGTGGCCTTGTCGGCAGGCATTCAGAAGATGGTGCGCTCCGAAACGGCTTCTTCTGGTGTGATGTTTACGCTGGACACTGAATCTGGCTACCGTGATGCCGTCTTCGTGACGGGCTCCTGGGGCCTGGGCGAAACCGTCGTGCAGGGTGCTGTCAATCCTGACGAGTTCTACGTCCACAAGACTACGCTTGAAGCGGGTCGTCCGGCGGTACTGCGTCGCAACTTGGGCTCCAAGCTGATCAAGATGATCTACACCGATGACACCAGCGCGGGTCGCTCCGTCGAGACCGTTGATGTGCCGGTGCCGGATCGTCACCGATTCTGCCTCAACGATAGCGATGTCGAGGCGCTGGCGCGTCAGGCGCTTATCATCGAGAAGCACTACCAGCGTCCGATGGATATCGAATGGGCGCGTGATGGCGATGACGGCAAGCTCTACATCGTGCAGGCGCGTCCGGAGACTGTGGTCAGCCAGGAAGAGGGCGGTAATCTCGAGCGCTTCCAGCTGCGCGAGAAGGGCCGCACGCTGGTGACGGGCCGTGCCATCGGTCAGCGTATCGGTCAGGGTGCGGTACGTATCATCGAAAGCCCGGAGCACATGGACAAGGTGCAGGTCGGCGACGTGCTGGTCACCGACATGACGGATCCGGATTGGGAGCCGGTCATGAAGCGTGCGTCTGCCATCGTCACCAACCGTGGTGGACGTACCTGTCATGCGGCCATCATCGCGCGTGAACTGGGTATTCCGGCGGTGGTTGGCTGTGGCGATGCGACGGCTGTACTCGCTGAAGGCCGTGAAGTGACGGTTTCCTGCGCCGAAGGTGATACCGGCCATGTCTATGACGGCATCCTCAACTTTGATCGTACTGTCACCAGCGTCAGCGAGATGCCGGAGATCCCGTTCAAGATCATGATGAATGTAGGTAATCCGGACCGCGCCTTCAGCTTCTCGCGTCTGCCGAATGCGGGTGTGGGCCTGGCCCGTCTTGAGTTCATCATCAATCGCATGATCGGTGTGCACCCCAAGGCACTGCTCGACTACGCTACGCTGCCGATCGAGCTGCAGCAGACCATCGATGCACGTATCGCCGGTTACACAAGCCCGGTGGATTTCTATGTCGACAAGCTGGTTGAGGGTATCTCCACGCTGGCGGCTGCTTTCCACCCGCAGAAAGTCATCGTGCGCATGTCGGACTTCAAGTCCAACGAATACGAGAACCTTATCGGCGGCAAGATGTACGAGCCGGGTGAAGAAAACCCGATGTTGGGCTTCCGTGGCGCATCACGCTATGTGTCTGAAGCCTTCCGTGACTGCTTCGATCTTGAGTGCCGTGCGCTCAAGCGTGTGCGTGATGAGATGGGGCTGACCAACGTCGAGATCATGGTGCCCTTCGTGCGCACCGTTGGTGAGGCAGAGCAGGTCATCAAGCTGCTGGGCGAAAATGGTCTGGTCCGTGGTGAGAACGGCCTGCGCGTCATCATGATGTGCGAGCTGCCGACCAACGCGCTGCTGGCGGATCAGTTCCTCGAGCACTTTGATGGCTTCTCCATCGGCTCCAACGACCTGACTCAGCTGACGCTGGGGCTGGATCGCGATTCCGGTATCGTCGCTCACCTGTTTGATGAGCGTAATCCGGCGGTTAAGCAACTGATGTCGATGGCGATCCGTGCCTGCAAGGCACAGGGCAAGTATGTCGGTATCTGTGGCCAAGGGCCGTCAGATCACCCGGAGCTGGCCAAGTGGTTAATGGAAGAAGGTATCGACAGCGTGTCTCTCAACCCGGATTCCGTGTTGGAAACCTGGTTCATGCTAGCGGATAAAGAGTTGGTGTAATGCCCTCTTTCTGCTGAAAGGGTAAGCCGGATGTCAGTACCCGGCTCCCTGTTTGAAGCGCCCATTGCACCCTATGTGCAATGGGCGCTTTTCATTTCAGGGCGCAGAAACTGAATATCTGGTCAGGCTGAGGTGCTCTGGCAGGAATGGAGCAAACCGGCGTAGCTGCCTTAGACCAATGGCGAATGGATTCGTCATTTCTCGTTGTTTAGTAACAAATAGCAACAAAACGATCTCGAAAGCGCGACTAAATGAGTATCTTCCTGACTTATGTAAGAAATGCAGTCCTTTATAATCCCTGCCACCCCACTGACCACAAGATCATTGGTGGCGACGATGGCAAGCCTCACCGGTAGCCAGCAATACGACGGTGTGTAGCAACCGACTTTTCGGACAAAATCTAAGGTAGTCGTAACGTGAAACAGTCTCTGTGGAAGAATATTGGTGTCCAGGTGGTTATCGCCATGGTACTGGGTGCCGGTGTGGGTGCGTATATGGGGGAGAGTGCCTCCATGTTTGCGCCGTTGGGTGAGCTATTTATTCATCTGATCAAGATGCTGGTGGTGCCGCTGATCGCGGTGTCGATCATCTCGGGTGCCGCGAATCTGGGTGACAGTCCGTCAGCGGGCAAGATTGGTCTGTCGACCTTTGCCTTCTTCATGCTCACCTCTGCCGTGGCCGTTGTGCTGGCATTGGTGATGGGGCACATCTTCCAACCGGGCAGTGGTGTGGACCTCGACAGTGCCAAGGGCATGTTCTCCAATGCCTATGCTGACAAGGGTGATGTACCGGGCGTAATGGATACGATTCTGGGCATGGTGCCGACCAATATCTTTGGCGCACTGAACGATGCCAACATCCTGCAGATTCTGGTGTTCTGCCTGTTCCTCGGCATTGGCCTGTCCAAGACAGGCGAGCGTGGCAAGCCGCTGATCGAAGGTCTTAACACTGTCATCGAAGCTTTCGTATGGATGATCAACGTGGTGATGTGGGTCGCACCGATTGGTGTGTTCGGTCTGATGGCGGACGCTGTAGGTACCTTCGGTTTTGACGTGCTGACGTTGGTGATGAAGTTGTTCCTCGTCTATATGGGCGCCATCCTCATCTACGGCTTCGTGTTCTATCCGCTGATCGTCAAGTTCGGTTCGGATGTACCGGTAGGTCGCTTCATGTCGGCGATGAAGAAGCCGCAGGCCGTGGCACTCTCCACCGCGTCCTCCATGGCGACGCTACCGGTCAACATGGAAGTCTGCGAGAAGGAGTTGGGCCTCAAGAACGCCACCACGGCCTTCGTGCTGCCGCTGGGCGCGACCATCAACATGAGCGGTAACGCGATCTATTACGGACTTGTCGCGATGTTCTTCGCCCAGGTCTTCAATGTCGATCTCGGCTTATCTGCCTATGCTGCCATTATCTTTACTGCCACGCTGGGCGCGATTGGTCAGGCCGGAGTGCCGGGGCCATCCTTCCTTGTCGTGGCGGTATTGCTGGCCGCGGGTATTCCCATCGAAGGCCTGCCGCTGCTGTTCGCGCTGGACCGTATCTTTGACATGACGCGTACCGCACTCAACATCACCGGTGATGCCGCATGCGCTGCGGTGGTGGATCGTTTTGCACGTGCCGATGACGCAGCCGTCACGGCGCAGGAAACGTCGGCCGTCGAGCCTGCCAGCGCCCGTTAAGTCACGAGCTGCTAAGTCACGAGCTGTAAGTGATGAGCTGCTAATCCCAGTAGCTGTCCGACAGGAAAACGCCCCTGCAATCGATAAGGTTGCGGGGGCGTTTTCGTGAAGAGGTAAAGCTGAGAGTGATTACGGTGTGGGTTGAGTACGAATCAATGCGTGTTTGGCGGTGACGATGCCGTTGTTGTCAGCATAGAGGTAATCGCCTGGCACGATGGTGACGCCCGCGAAGGTGACCGGTACATCGCGCTGACCTTCGCCGCGCTTGATGCTGGGTCGCGGGTAGCAGCCCAGTGCCTGAACGCCGAGATTCGTGGCATGGATCTCATCCACGTCACGAATGCAGCCATACATGATGACGCCAGCCCAGCCACTCTTGGAGGCTTGCTCGGCGAGCATATCGCCCAGCATGGCGCAGCGCATGGAACCACCTGCATCGACGACCAGCACACGACCGGCACCTGGTTCGGCGATGGCAGCCTTGACCAGTGAATTGTCCTCGAAGCATTTGATCGTCACGACCTCACCACCGAAGGACTCGACGCCCCCAAAGTTGATGAAGAGCGGATCAAGTACCTGAACTTCAGGGAACTCGTCGCAGAGATCGGGAGTGGAGATGGGGTGGGTCATGTGTCTGGCTCCTTGTGCTGATCAGGCCCGTACGGGCCGAGAGGGGGTTGCACGAGTATCACGTCGCTATTGCACCCTTGCTGATGCGCCCTTGCTGAATGGTTGCTGCACTGCCATATACCTCAGCATGCCCCAGATGACAGGCCTTTGCACCTGTGCGAAGGGCTAAGGTTTCTGATTGAATCGATCAGGAAATGCCCTGGAAACTCTTGCAAATGTAGCTGACTGGCGACGTCTCAAGTAGCGAAAAATCCACTCTTGAAACACTGTTCGATATCTACCACGATGTAAACACACTAGCGGTAGAGTCTGCTGCTACTGACTGTCCTCTCGGCGCGTATCGTCCTTGTGCCGTCTTCTGATTCAAGGAGCTTCATATGAGCAAGTCACGTTTTCTGGCCGCACCCTTGGCTACCGTTTCTTTTGCAGCTCTGGCATTGGCACTGAGTGGCACTGCGCACGCAGCAGAGAATGCCAATGAAGGTCTTTATATCGGTGTTGGTACGGGCTTTTCGAGCCTGGAAAATGATGACTCTGACGATGCCGGTGACTTCATTGAATCAGGCAGTGATGATTTTGATGTAGATGACGATGACAACGTCTACAAGGCCTTCGTGGGCTATCAGTACAACCCGTACTTCGCCACTGAAGCGTTCTATACCGACCTGGGCACCGTACAGCTCAAGGGTAACGATTTCGGCAACACGGACCTGAAGTCCAAGGCCTATGGTGTCAACGTGGTCGGTATCCTGCCGATTGGCCAGTACTTCTCACTGTTCGCCAAGGCGGGTATGGCGAAGTGGGAAACCGATGTCGACGGCAACCTGGGCGATTCCAGTATTGACCTCAAGGACAACGACGGCTTTGATCCTGTCTATGGTGCCGGCGCTCAGATCAACCTGAATCCGTTCCTGATTCGTGCCGAATACGAGCGTTACGACTTCGACAGCGATTACCAGGTCGATGCCTTCACGGCATCAGTCGGCTACAAGTTCTAATCACATTCGACGATCGCCAGGCATGAAAAACGGGCCGCCCTTCAAGGGGCGGCCCGTTTCGTCGTGTGAATGGCTCGATGCTTGGCAGCACATCCACACGCTGTATTCCTTTACATCACCGGGTGGCTGTCTGCATGACGCCGCTACCGATCAGCTCGATAGGCAGCGGCGTCACACGGGATCAGGCTTCCTGGGTGACCGGAATGATGCTGGAAGCGGCGTTTTGGTACTCTTCGATTTCATGGAAGTTCAGGTAGCGATAGATCTCGCCAGCCATGGCATCGAATTCGCCCATGTAGCCCTGATATTCCTCTACGCTCGGCAGACGACCGATGACGGCTGCGATGGCGGCCAGTTCGGCAGAGGCCAGGAAGACGTTAGCGCCGTCGCCCAGTCGGTTCGGGAAGTTACGCGTGGAGGTAGACACAACGGTGGACTTGGCGGCCACACGTGCCTGGTTACCCATGCACAGTGAACAGCCCGGCATTTCCATGCGAGCGCCAGCACGGCCGTAGATGCCGTAGTAGCCCTCTGCGGTCAGCTGGTGCTGATCCATCTTGGTCGGCGGTGCCAGCCATAGCTTGGTCTTCAGGCTGCCAGCTGGCTGCTTCTCGAGCAGCTTGCCTGCCGCGCGGAAGTGACCAATGTTGGTCATGCACGAGCCGATGAAGACTTCGTCAATCTTCTGGCCGGCGACGTCGGACAGCACGCGAGCGTCATCCGGGTCGTTCGGCGCGCACAGCACCGGCTGGTCGATCTCGGCGAGGTCGATCTCGATGATCTCGGCGTATTCCGCGTCCTTGTCGGCACGCATCTGGCTCGGGTTGGCCAGCCACTCTTCCATGCCAGCGATACGACGCTCGATGGTACGAGCATCGCCATAACCGTTGCTGATCATCCACTTGAGCAGGGTGACGTTGGAGGTCAGGTACTCGGTCACGCTTGCATCAGACAACGTGATGGTACAGCCAGCGGCAGAGCGCTCGGCAGAGGCATCGGACAGCTCGAATGCCTGCTCGGCAGTCAGATCTTCCAGACCTTCGATTTCCAGAATGCGGCCAGAGAAGGCGTTCTTCTTATTGGATTTGTCGACGGTCAGCAGGCCTTGCTTGATCCCGTACAGCGGGATGGCGTGCACCAGGTCGCGCAGGGTGATACCCGGACGACGCTCGCCCTTGAAACGCACCAGAATGGATTCCGGCATGTCCAGCGGCATCACGCCAGTGGCGGCAGCGAAGGCCACCAGGCCAGAACCCGCCGGGAAGGAAATGCCCATCGGGAAGCGGGTGTGGGAATCACCGCCGGTGCCGACGGTATCCGGCAGCAGCATGCGGTTCAGCCACGAGTGGATGATGCCGTCGCCCGGACGCAGGGAGACGCCGCCGCGGTTCATGATGAAGTCGGGCAGGGTGTGGTGAGTCTCGACATCGACCGGCTTCGGATAGGCGGCGGTGTGGCAGAAGGACTGCATCACCAGGTCAGCCTGGAAGCCCAGACATGCCAGATCCTTCAGCTCATCACGGGTCATCGGCCCTGTGGTGTCCTGTGAGCCGACGGTGGTCATTTTCGGCTCGCAGTACATGCCCGGGCGCACGCCGTTCATGTTGCAGGCCTTGCCGACCATCTTCTGTGCCAGGGTGAAGCCCTTGCCAGTGTCTTTCGGCTGTTCCGGCAGGCGGAAGACGTCAGAGGCGTCCAGACCCAGTTCGGCACGCGCCTTGTCGGTCAGACCACGACCGATGATCAGCGGAATACGACCGCCAGCACGCACTTCATCCAACAGGACCTGAGTCTTGAGCGAGAAGGTGGAGACCACTTCATCGCTGTCGTGACGGCAGACCTTGCCTTCGTACGGGAAGATGTCGATGACATCGCCCATGGCCATCTTGTCGACATCCATTTCGACTGGCAGGGCGCCAGCGTCTTCCATGGTGTTGAAGAAGATGGGCGCGATCTTGTTACCGAAGCAGAAGCCGCCGGCACGCTTGTTCGGTGCAAACGGGATGTCATCGCCGAAGAACCACAGCACCGAGTTGGTGGCGGACTTGCGCGAGGAACCGGTACCGACTACATCACCGACGTAGGCGACCGGGAAGCCTTTGGCCTTCACTTCTTCGATCTGGGCCAGCGGGCCGGTAACGCCTTCTTCCTGCGGGATGATGCCTTCACGCGGATTCTTGAGCATGGCGTTGGCATGCAGCGGAATGTCCGGACGCGACCAGGCATCAGGTGCCGGAGACAGGTCATCGGTGTTGGTTTCGCCAGGCACCTTGAAGATGGCCAGCGAGATCTTGTCAGCCAGTGCCGGCTTGGACAGGAACCACTCGGCATCGGCCCAGGACTGCAGCACTTCTTGCGCGACAGTGTTGCCCGCCTTGGCGCGATCAGCGACGTCATGGAAGGCGTCGAACATCAGCAGGGTGTGCTTGAGCTGCTCACCAGCTTCTTTGACCAGGCTTTCGTCGTCCAGCAGCTCGACCAGCGTGGCGATGTTGTAGCCGCCCTGCATGGTGCCGAGCAGCTTGGTGGCGTGAGTCTTGTCGATCAGCGGTGAGGAGGCTTCGCCACGTACGATGGCGGTCAGGAAGCCAGCCTTGACGTAAGCGGCTTCATCAACGCCCGGGGGAATACGGTTGGTGAACAGGTCAAGAATGAACTCTTCTTCACCGGCCGGCGGATTCTTGAGCAGTTCGACCAGATCAGCGGTCTGCTCTGCGGTCAGCGGCTTCGCCGGGATGCCCTGCTGGGCGCGTTCTTCAACCTGTTGACGGTAGGCTTCAAGCACGTGGGAGACCCTCATCTGTAATCGTGTCGAGATGCGCAGGCCGGTCGTTACAAGACGGGCCTGCGCATCTCGAGGCTTCTTGCGGGTAAATCAAGCGTCTTATCGCGAGTAAGTCAGGCGCTACGAGGCGAAACGGAGTCTACTCAACTTTGTCGACAATGTTAAGGAGTGCCCTTTGAAAGAGACTGCAACTTTGGTCGCCTTAATTTGTATAACACATTGATATTTAAGTTATTAATCTTTGATTGTAGTTGGTGTCTCTCGTGGTGTGCCTGGCAGGTATTGAGAGATATGAGGCCCGTGTTGATAGATAAAGGGCTTGTATTGAGGAGAGCGCTGTCGCGATACGAGGAGGGTGGCTGCTATTGAGCGTGCGTCGGAGGTGACTGTTGAGGGCAGGGTGGGCGGGGTATGATGATCGTGTTTTTCCGCTTCAATTTTCCGCCTCAATTCGAGGGCACCATGAGTCGTATTCTTTCTCCCTGTGTCGGGGTTTGCTCCACCACTGTCGGTGACACTGTCTGTCGTGGTTGTCAGCGCCACGATCACGAGATTCTTGACTGGTTTGGCTACGACAGCGAGCAGCGCTCACAGCGCATGGCTGAGCTGGACGCCTTGCGCAGCCACGTGGCTGCGCGTTGGTTGATCGTCCACGACGAGGCAGTTCTGACGGCGCAGATGGAGCGTCACCGCATCCGCTTTCGTCAGGGGCAGTCGGCGCTCTCGCGTGCCGTGGAGCTTTTGCGTGTTGGGCGCACTCGGATTCGTGATCTTGAAGCGTATGGTCTTACAGTGCGTGAAATAGGGAATAAACTTGATCCGGAGCGCCTTTTTTCGCAGATAAACGATGAAATCATGGTGGAAGCCACAAGACGCGCCGATAATGACATGAATTCAGATAGCCAGATGTTTACTCCCGTTGAGGAGTGGGTGCCTGGAGAAAAAGACTGACACAATGACTGATACGATAAATGACACGATGATTGTGACGACAGATCCTGGCTTTTCTCTGACTGAAGCTCCCGTGGTTTACGATATGCCTTATGCCATTTCGGCGCCGGAAGGTCCTGATGATGAAGATACCGATGCTCTGTTGCCGGCATCGTTGTTGGCTTTTTTACCGTGCCGTACGCCATTGGGCTGGATAGAGGCAGCACTTGAGAATCCTGAGTTGCTGCTGATTGATCATGCTCAGTGTGAAAAGAAGGCGGCCTCCACCGCGATGAGTTTGATGTACCGCTACGTGGACAGACCGCTATTGTTGACCAAGATGTCTCAGTTGGCGCGAGAAGAGCTTCTGCACTTTGAGCAGGTCGTGGGCCTGATGGAAAAGCGCGGAATCGTCTATCGTCATATCAAGGCCTCTCGTTATGCTGAAAAACTACGTCAACAGGTAAGAGATGAAGACCCTGAGCGACTGGTGGATATCCTGCTGATCGGTGCATTGATCGAGGCCAGATCTTGCGAGCGCTTCGCACGCCTCATCCCTTATCTTGAGCCAGAGCTTGCAAAGTTCTATCGCACTTTGGTTAAGTCAGAAGGACGCCACTATGAGGATTACCTCATGTTGGCGGAACGCTATACCAATGAACCACTGGAACCCCGTCTCGCGGTGCTGCGCGCAGTGGAACAGGAATTGATCGAAACCCCCGATTCTTCCTTCCGCTTCCACAGTGGTCTGCCAGTCTCGCGGCGAGAACAGCGTGCGTCAGTCAGGGTGGGCTGACGCGCGGCAGACAACAAAGGCAAGGCTCAAGAACAGGGGATCACCGGCGCATGGCAGGGCTGGCGTTTCGTTCGCGACTTTGAAATGGATGACACATGACGCAGGAAACATCTGGTCAAGCTCAACTGGCGCTGCTGGGACATTTCCAGCTGACCTTGGGTGATGACACGCTGACCCAGTTCAGCTACGACAAGGTCAAGGCGCTGCTGCTGCATCTGCTGCTGCACGACCAGGCCGTCTCCCGCGCGGTCTGGCCGAATTGCTCTGGCCAGACCAAGGGCTATCCTCCGGACGCACCAATCTGCGCCACGCGCTGCATTGCCTGCGTCAAAGCCTTGGCGAAGAAGCGGACAATCTGCTGACAGTCTCTCGCCAGACCATCGCGCTCACGTTGCCGGAATATTGGGAGTTGGACCTCGACGAGCTCAATGCGCTGCTGTTGGCACCTATTTCAGCGGCTACGCTCGTTGAGATCCTCGCGTTATACCGTGGTGATCTGGTCGAAGAGTTATCGCTGACACAATGCCCTGACTTCCAGCGTTGGATGATCAAGGTGCGCGGTGAATGGCGCCAGCGTGTCATCCAGTTTGCGGAGCGTGTGCTGGCAACTGATGAACCTGTTTCGGACGACGTGCTGCGCACGTTGGTCAGTCGCTTTTCAGGTTATGGTCCCTTCCATGAACGCCTGGTGCGCCAGTTGGCGGAAGACGGCCAGTCGGCGGCGGCCCATGAGCAGTTCAATGCGTTCTTGCAGCAATTGGCGCTGTCTGGTCAACAGCCTGATCCGGGATTCCTGCAACTGGCGCGTTATTGGTCGGATGGCAAGAGCGAAGCGATGGGCGCACTCACGCCACAGGGTGCCATCTCGCGCACGTTGTCGCTGGATAGCGCACCGTTGCGTGAAGATGAAATCGATCACCGTCAGCTATCAGTGATGGCGATTCGCCTCAGCGTCAAGGACAGCCATCGTGACCGTGTCTGGGCGCGTGCCTGTTTGACGTTGCAGATCGAGTTACTGCGTTGGCTTGAGCAGCAATGCCATCACTTGGGTGGCTTCTGGCTGCCGGGGGCGACGGGCGGTGTGGGTCTTGCGTGCTTCGGGACCCACGGTCCGGCACATCAACTGGCCGAACTTGTCGCGCTCTATGAGCATTGCAGCAAGGCGTTGTCCGATGAAATCGCCAAGCTATGGGACGGTGAAGGCAAGCCACCGGTCTTCTCGCTGTCGGCAGGTCTGCATTCCGGTCAGGTCATCTATCTGCCTGAGCGTCAGCTGGCGGATCCGCTGGGTCAGGTCACCCAGTATTCGCTGGAGCTGATGACGGCTGCCGAGGGTAGTGAGTTGGTGATCTCTCTGGAGGCCAGCCAGCACATGCCGCCGGCGCTTGATCTTCAACCGCGTCTGACATCCAGACTACTGGCTGCCGATGGTCGTGTACGCCTGCGTGCCCTGGTGCTGGGTAGCAGCGTCGCGACCCGCGAGGCTTCGCTACCAACGCTGATTGGGCGTGAAGGCGAGCTGCGGCGTCTGCGTGATGCGCTGGCACGCGCCAGCATCGGTCTGCGTCAGAGTGTGCTGGTCAGTGGCAACTCTGGTATGGGCAAATCGGCCTTGATGGTCAATTTCCGTCAGCTGGAGCAGAGTCAGGATGTGGGGCTGTGCTGGATGCCGACGACGCGCCTGTCTCAGCTTGAGCCTTATAGCGTGGTGCGTGCACTCATTCGCTGGCGTCTCGATGGCCATGTCGATCGTGATGCCGTCGAGCAGCTGTTTGAGACCTCCGAGGCGCTGCAGAGCGTTAGCGAGGAAGCGCGTCGCTCTTTCCATGCCATATTGGGCACGGCGGAAGAGTCGAACGAAGACGAAGTATTGATTCAAAGCAGCGAGACGGTCGAGCGCGTCGTCCGTGTACTGCATCTGGTGATCGAGAAAGCCGCCAGTCTGCGCCCGTTGGTCATGATGATCGATGATCTGCAGTGGCTCGATGAGCCCTCGCTCAAGGTATTGGCTGGCTTGCAGGCACGTCTACCGATCAATATCGGCTTCATGCTGGCAGCCAGCCATAATGGCCGCGATAGCCTTGCCGTCAAGCTCAACTGGGATCAACACATTGCGTTGGGCCGCCTTGATCCAATGCAGGTCTCACGCCTGTTGTCGCACCTGTCACGTCGTTATCGTCTGCACCTCAGCCCGCGCATGCGCAGTCAGTTGATCGAGCGCTGCGATGGCGTGCCGCTCTACCTGCAGGAAATCTGTCGCCGTCTCGACATGGACCGCCGCGAAGGGCGTCCAGTGCAACTTGATGAGCTGCCCAAGGGCTTGATCGGGCTGCTCTCCAGTCGTATTGATCAGCTGGAGGAAGGTCGTGACGTTGCACATGCCGCTGCCGTACTGGGGCGTGTGTTCAAGCTTAGCTTCGTGCGTCAGAGCTGTGAATTTGAGGAAGGACGACTCAAACGCGCCATCGAGAACATGCAGCGTCTGGAAATTATCGAGACATGCGGTAACGACAGCGAATTTGATTACCAGTTTACTCATCAGCTGATTCAAGAAGCTGCGTACCTGTCCTGCCCGCGTGATGTACGACGTCGGATTCATCATCAGGTTGTGGGGCTTATTGAAGACAAGTATCCCGCTTGGATCGGACGTCACCCCGGCTATTTTGCTGTTCATTTGCGTAAATCGCAGAACTTCGGTCGCGCTGCGCGCTATTTCGAGCTTTCTGCACGTGAGTCGCTCAAGATCAGCGCCAACCGTACGGCACTGAAAATGGCTGATAATGGCCTGGCGTGTCTCAAGCATATTGATGGCCAGGAAGAGCGTGAAGTGAGTCTGCTGACCGTGCGCGGCCAGGCTGGTTTTGCGCTGGAAGGACATGGCTCTCGGATTGCGCATGAGAGCTTCGTGCAGGCGCGTAACCTGCTGAGTAGTCCAGCACTGGTCGAGGATGACGAGCCGGATCTTGAGCAGGCATTCATCGTCAAATGGGGCCTGTGGGTCGGGTGCAGTGAGCGTCATGCTCATGCTGATGCTTTTTCACTGGCCTCCGGCCTTAGTGAGCTGGCCGAGGAGCTATCGGATATTCGCTATCGTCGCTTGGCCGATTATGCCCAGGCGCATTGTGAATTCTGGGCGGGTCGTGTGCAGGTCGCTGGTGAGCATCTCGACGAAATTGATCCGCTCAATAATGCGATGGTGCTCGAGTGGTTGCCGTTCAGTGATCACCCGCAGGTCGCGGCTGCCTGTCTGCAGAGCTGGACGTCCTGTCTGCGCAGCGATTATGTGAAGGCCGAGCAGCAGGCCGAGGCGGCCATTCGCATGGCAGAAGAGATTGGTCAGCCCGGTTCACTGGCAATGGCACTGATGTTCTCCACCTCGCTATATCGTCAGTTGGGTCATACCCATCTTGCGACTCAGCGTGCCGAACGCGCACTGGAACTGACGCGCTCCGCAGATCTACATCTGTGGCACATGGCAGCGCATGGTGTGTTGGGGTGGGCTCGCGCCATGAATGGCGATCGTGATGGCCTGTCCATGCTGCAGTCGAGTATCAACGAGTTTGCCGAGCTGACTGGGCGCGAGCGTCATCAGCGGCCGAATCTATGGTACATGGATGCAGTCATGGCGCTGGGTGAGCATGCGGCTGCCGAGGAGTACATGGAGAAGGTGCTGCTGGTCGCTCAGGAGCGTAATTCCTTCTATCTGGCAGAGGTCAGCTATCTGGTTGCGGCGCTGCGGACTGCACAGGGGTTGCCGACTGAGCGCGTGCGTTCGCTGATCGAGCAAGGTATGTCTTATGCCATTGAACAGGGTAATCCGCATCATGAGGCGGCGGGTCTGGCGACGTGGTTGCGTCTAGTCGATGGCAATGATGCTGAGCGCTGTGCACGTCTGAAGGTACTGCTGGAGGAGCTGCCTGGCTCGGATGCACCGGCAGTGCTGGGCTGGCATCAGTTGGTGGAGTCCGCTGAAGGGCGCGCGCGTCGCAGAACCTCTTCACCGGCCTGATAGCAGTTTGGATATATGTCGGGTGGCATGAAAAAAGCCCCACTACCTTCTTCAGGTAGTGGGGCTTTTTGATTTTCAGGAGCAGCTTCCGCTCAGGTGGCGTTAGCCATGAGTGATTGCATCGGCAAGGGGTAGGGCAAACTCGCGTAGTTCCGGACCCTGCCCATGCGAGATGATGTCGAAGCTTGGGTTGGGCGCCAGTCGCCGAGCACGATACGACGTGCCGGCTCACCCTCGATTTCGAGCGGATGTACGGCAGGGCGATGAGTGTGACCATGAATCAGCGTGCGCACATCATGTTCACGCATGTGCTTGATGACTTCTTCTGGCGTGACATCCATGATCGCTTCGTCCTTGGCGCTATTGGTTTCGCCAGACTGCATGCGCAATGATTGTGCCAGCGCCAGACGCTGTTCCAGCGGCATCGCCAGAATTTGTGCCTGCCACTGAGGGTCACGAGTCATGGCGCGGAATTTCATGTAGGCCTCATCGCGTGTGCACATGCTGTCGCCGTGCATCAGCAGTACACGCTCGCCATCCAGCGTGATGACGCTGGGGTCGGGGAGCAGGGTGACACCGGCTTCGGCGGCGAAGGTCTCGCCGACCAGGAAGTCGCGATTGCCGTGCATGAAGAAGATGGTGGTGCCACGCGCTGCGACACGCTTGAGGGCGGTGCTCATGGTACGCGTGAACTCGTCACGGTAGTCATCACCCACCCAGACCTCGAAGATATCGCCCAGCAGGTAGAGGCGCTCGGCAACCGGCGTGCAGGTTTCGAGGCGTGCCAGGTAATCGATGAAGCCTTGGGCTATCTCCGGTGCCTCGTGATGCAGGTGTAGATCGGAGATGAACAGGGTAGTGGCAGTCATGGTCAGGGTCCGGAGTTGATGGGGCGGAGAGCAGGAAGCCAAGGGTCACGTCAATGAGTTGAAGAGTAGAACGCAAACCGCCCAGTCTGACACTCGAGGGCACGAGGCAAGACCGGGCGGCAGATCAGTGATCAGGTGAAGGCGATTATTCGGTGACTTCAGCGCTGGTGATGATCACGTCTTCAGCCGGCACATCGGCATGGCCGTCGCGACGGGTGGTCTTGACGCCTTCGATCTTGTCGACTACATCCATGCCTTCAACGACCTTGGCGAACACGCAGTAACCCCAGCCCTGGCTGGTCTTGCTGGTGAAGTTCAGGAAGTCATTGTCATTGACGTTGATGAAGAACTGCGCGCTGGCGGAGTGCGGGTCCATGGTGCGCGCCATGGCGATGGTGCCACGGTTGTTCTTGAGGCCGTTGTCGGCTTCATTCTCGATCACGCCACGTGTTGGTTTCTGGTTGAAGTCGGTGTCGAAACCGCCACCCTGAACCATGAAGCCCGGAATGACACGATGGAAGAGCACGTTGCTATACTGGCCGTCACGCACGTATTGCTCGAAGTTGGCGGCGGTCTTGGGCGCCTTGTCAAAGTCGAGTTCGAGTGTGATGTCGCCGTAGTTGGTATGAAGAACGATCATTCGGGCTTCCCGGTCATCTGTGTTGCTGAAGTGTCAGGCAGGCGCGGTTACATGGCATCGCCTGCAGGCGTCGCGCTATAATAGCGGCTTTGCATCCAGTGACGAAAGCCTGAGCGAGCGGCAGGCCCCAGATGCAGACTCCGCGATCCGTCTTGTTGCCTTTTGAGCATAGGTAGCTTCAGGAACACGACGCCCAAGAACACATAGAGGTGCAGCGAAACTTCATGAGTACCGAGACCCAGAGCGCTCCGAACTTCGTTCTTAACCAGATTCGCGAAGAACTCGAGGCTGGCCGTGCAGAGAAGGTTGTCACCCGTTTCCCGCCGGAACCGAACGGTTTCCTGCATATTGGACACGCCAAGTCGATCTGTCTGAATTTCGGTCTGGCACAGCAGCTTGGTGGCGATTGCCACTTGCGCTTCGACGACACCAATCCGGCCAAGGAAGAACAAGCCTATATTGATGCCATCAAGGAAGACGTTGAATGGCTGGGCTTCGAGTGGGCCGGCAAGGTGCGTTTTGCCTCCGACTATTTCGATCAGCTGTATGCTTGGGCACAACATCTGGTACGTGAAGGCAAGGCGTATGTCGACGACCTTTCTCCGGACGAAATTCGCGAATACCGCGGGACTCTGAGGGAGCCGGGACGTCCAAGCCCGTATCGTGAGCGCAGCTCCGAGGAAAATCTCGATCTGCTCGAGCGCATGCGAAAGGGGGAATTTGGCGAGAGTGAGAAGGTGCTACGCGCGCGTATCGACATGGCAGCACCGAACATCAATCTTCGCGACCCGATTCTTTATCGCATTCGCCACGCGAGCCACCATCAGACCGGCGACAAGTGGAAAATCTACCCGTCTTACGATTTCACTCACGGGCAGTCGGATGCGTTGGAAGGCGTGACTCACTCCATCTGTACGCTGGAGTTTGAAGATCACCGTCCGTTGTATGAATGGTTCCTGGCCAACCTGCCGGTGCCGTGTACGCCGCGTCAGATCGAGTTCGCACGTCTGAATCTTGATTACACCGTCACCTCCAAGCGCAAGCTCAAGCTGCTGGTGGATCAAGGTGTCGTCAATGGTTGGGATGACCCACGTATGCCGACCATCTCTGGAATGCGTCGCCGTGGTTACACTTCCGCCTCCATTCGCAAGTTCTGCGATATGGTCGGCGTGAGTCGCGCAGATGGCGGTATGGTTGAGCTCGGCATGCTGAATCATGCCATCCGCTCAGACCTGGAAGACAACGCGCTGCGTGCCATGTGTGTGCTCAACCCGCTCAAGGTTGTGCTGACTAACCTGCCGGAAGGTCACGAAGAGTTGTTTGAAGTGCCTGGGCACCCGGCACGTGACGACATGGGCACGCGTCAGGTGCCGTTGACCCGTGAGCTGTGGATCGACGCTGAAGACTTCATGGAAGATGCACCCAAGAAGTTCTTCCGTCTCGCGCCAGAGAAGGAAGTGCGCTTGCGCAATGGCTACGTCATCCGCTGTGATGAAGTCATCAAGGATGAGGCTGGTGAAGTTATTGAGCTGCGTTGCAGTGTTGATCTCGATACGCTGGGCAAGAATCCGGAAGGGCGCAAGGTCAAGGGTGTCATTCATTGGGTCAGTGCGGTTCACGCGGTGCCGATCGAAGTGCGTCAGTACGAGAATCTGTTCCTTGAAGCTGAGCCGGACCGTGACAAGGATGTCGACTTCCTCGATCACTTGAACCCCGAGTCATTGAGTGTCGTGCAGGGCTATGGCGAGCCAAGCCTGCGTAATGCTGAGCCGGAGACGCGTTATCAGTTTGAGCGCATCGGCTACTTCGTGGCTGATCGTCATGATTGCACGTCAGGTGCATTGGTCTTCAACCGCACCGTTAGCCTCAAGGATGGCTGGGCCAAGGCTCAGAAAAAGGGCTGATTTTATGCTGGTGGGTGTCTTTTGAGGCTCCTGCCAGTGTCGCCCTCCTGTCTCTTGCTTTCTGTATCGCATCAAGGACAGGAGGGTGTTTAGCTTCACGGCCCGCATCGCGGCCACTCGTGACTTCATGATGGAGGCGAGTGGTCGCTGATGGCGGGCCGCTTAATTTTCGCAAGGCCGACAGACGTTTCTTGTCGGCTCAGAGCCAAGGGCGACCACGCATGACCCACCTTGCAGATGCATCAAGCACGCTGTCGATCTACAGCACACTGAGTCGTACCAAGGCACCCTTCGTGCCGCTGGAAGGCAACAAGGTGAGCATGTACGTGTGTGGCGTGACGGTCTATGACCTCTGCCATATCGGCCATGCGCGTGTGATGGTGGCCTTCGATGTCATTACTCGCTACTTGCGGGCACGTGGCTACGAGGTCACCTATGTACGCAATATCACTGACATTGACGACAAGATCCTCAAGCGCGCTGATGAGAATGGTGAGGCCTTTGAGGCGCTCACCGAACGCATGGTTCAGGCGATGCACGAAGATGAGGGGCGCCTGGGCATTTTGCGTCCGGATATAGAGCCGCGTGCTACCGCTCACATCGCCGATATCATCGCGATGACCGAGACGCTGATCGATAAGGGCTTCGCTTACGCGGCCAGCAATGGCGATGTCTACTATCGCGTGCGCCGCTTTGAAGGTTACGGCAAGCTCAACAATCGCCAGCTGGACGACATGCAGTCCGGGGCACGAATCGAGATTGAAGCGGCCAAGGAAGATCCGCTTGATTTCGTACTGTGGAAGGCTGCCAAGCCGGGTGAGGCTAGCTGGCCATCACCATGGGGAGACGGACGTCCGGGCTGGCATATCGAATGCTCGGCGATGTCGACCTGCTGCCTGGGCAACACCTTTGATATCCACGGCGGTGGCCCGGACCTGACCTTCCCGCACCACGAGAACGAGATCGCCCAGTCTGAAGCCGCCACTGGCCAGCAATACGCCAATGTGTGGATGCACGCCGGTGCCGTGCGCGTGGGACAGGACAAGATGTCCAAGTCGCTGGGTAACTTTTTCACTATCCGTGACGTGCTGGAGCAGCACAATCCTGAAGTGGTGCGCTATCTGCTGGTGGCAAGCCATTACCGCAGCGCGATCAGCTATGAAGCCAACTCGCTGGATGAGGCGCGGCGTTCACTGGAGCGCTTCTATAACGCGCTAGAGAATGTTACGCCCGAAGAGGGCGACGTGAGTGATGAGTGGCGTGCACGTTTCATTGCAGCCATGGATGACGACTTCAACACGGCCGGTGCGCTGTCGGTGCTATTCGAGTTGGCGCGTGAGTTGAATCGTGCCAAGAAGGAAGCCCCGCAGCAGGCGCCGGCACTGGCCTTTGAACTCACCTCGCTCGGCAGTCTGTTGGGGCTGTTCGGACAGGATCCGGCGGCCTTCCTCAAGGGCGATACCGAAGGGCTGGCGTTGTCAGAAGAAGATATCCAGCAGCAGATCGAGGCGCGCGCCGCCGCCAAGAAGTCCAAGGACTTCGCAGGGGCGGATCGTATTCGTGACGAGCTAGCCGCTCAAGGCATCATCCTCAAGGATTCCCGTGAGGGGACGACCTGGGTGCTGGAAGGCTAGGCCATGCTTCTCGTGTGTGATTGATATGCTGGAAATAAAAAGCCGCCGCCCATATGGGACGGCGGCTTTTTACGTTGATAGCCATCAGTGCTTAGTCATCATCGTTCAGGCAGCAGCGCTTGATCAGCTCGCGAGTCGCTTGACCATGGCATCGACCATGCGTGAGGACTGGCGTGCCGCCACATGCAGGAATTCCTCGAAGGACTGGCTGTTGTTGTCCTTGCCGGCGATGTCAGATAGCGCACGAATGACCACGAATGGCATGTCGTAGACGAAGCAGGTCTGCGCGATAGCAGCGGCTTCCATCTCGACGGCCAGCATGTCCGGGAAGCGTGAACGGGTGAGAGCGACCAGTTCTGGGTCGGACATGAAGATATCACCGGTGCAGATCAGGCCTTCACGCGCCGTGATCTCGCCCTGAGCTTCGACGCACTCGCGTGCCACTTTCACCAGTTGCGGGTCAGATGGATAGGCGGCCGGCATCTGCGGTACCTGGCCGTATTCGTAGCCGAAGACCACGGCGTCGACATCATGGTGACGCACTTCACTGGAAATCACGACATCGCCGATCTCGAGGTCTGCCGCAAAGCCGCCGGCGGAGCCAGTGTTGATGATGGCGTCTGGTTGATAGCGCTCAATCATCTGGCAGGCACCGACGGCAGCGTTGACCTTGCCGATACCCGATTGCAGCAGCACGACCTTGATACCGTGTAGCTGGCCGATATGGAAGGTAGAGCCAGCGTGACTAGACGTGGTGCTGTCTTCCAGCAGTTTGGCGAGAATGGCCACTTCTTCGGCCATGGCACCGATGATGCCAAGTGTCTTGAGAGACATGATGTAGGAGTCCTTTAGCGCAAACGACACGCCGCCTCGTGATCAAGAGGCGGCGTGGGAAAAAAGAGGGCGTTACTCAGTCGCGAGACGTGCGTCGTGCAGCTCGGCAGCAAACAGGGTGTTTTCCAGTAACGAGGCGACGGTCATCGGCCCTACACCACCTGGTACCGGCGTGATCCAGCCAGCGCGCTCAGCGGCCGGTGCAAACTCGACATCGCCGACCAGTGATCCGTTTTCAAGGCGGTTGATGCCCACGTCGATCACGACAGCACCTTCCTTGATCCACTCACCCTTGACCAGTCCCGGTTTGCCGACGCCGACCACGACCAGATCAGCTTGGCGAACCTTGCCTTCCAGGTCCTTGGTGAAGCGATGACAGACGGTAGTAGTGCAACCGGCAAGCATTAGCTCGAGTGCCATCGGGCGGCCCACGATGTTGGATGCACCGACGATAGTGGCATCCATGCCGCGCACTTGCAGACCACTCTCGCTCAAGAGCGTCATGATGCCCTTGGGCGTGCAGGGACGCATGACCGGCAAGCGCTGAGCCAGACGGCCCAGATTGTACGGATGGAAACCATCAACATCCTTGTCGGTGCGAATACGCTCAAGGATGGGGCGCGAATCAAGGTGTGCCGGCAGTGGTAGTTGAACGAGGACGCCATCGATGCTGTTATCGGCATTCAGCTCGTCAACCAATGCTTCCAGCTCGCTCTGCGTGGTATCGGAAGACAGGCGGTGCTGAGTGGAAGTAATGCCGGCCTTCTCGCAGGCGAGGTGCTTGTTACGGACATAAACCTCGGACGCGGGGTCTTCACCGACCAGCACGACGGCAAGTCCCGGAATACGTTCACCGGCGTTGCGGCGCGCATCGACCTGGCGGCCGACTTGCTGACGTACGCGTTCGGCGATGGCCTTACCATCAATCAGTTGTGCTGCCATCAGCGATCATTCCTTCTCGTGGGCGATAGATGCAGGAGGGAAAACTGCCGCCAATTTTCGCATGCCCTGCTCGCCAGTCAACGCCGAATGACGACCTTGGTCGAAACGGTGGCGATATGTCGACTGAATGCTGACGTAATGTTGCCCAATGGTGCATGGCTAAGCGCAAGAGTTCGCCGTGATAGTTCAGCTGTATAGTCTGGTATGAGCATTGAGAAGCAAGACTCGAGGCAAAGGTGTCTCGGAGCGATACGTCGTTTTTTTCATGTCGTGATTCTTTTGGAAAGAAAATCACGTAAGGGCTTGACCGCAGACGGAAGTTTGGTAGAATACGCCTCGCATCGACGGGGTTCGACAGTCGGTTGAAGACGGTTTCGGGATATAGCGCAGTCTGGTAGCGCGCTGCTTTGGGAGCAGGATGTCGGGGGTTCGAATCCCTCTATCCCGACCATTTGAATGCAATGCCTTTTAGGGTGGTGTTCAAACTTTATCCGGAGTTGACTCGCAGTGTCAGTTTCTGCGCCTATAGCTCAACCGGATAGAGCAACGGCCTTCTAAGCCGTAGGTTGCAGGTTCGAGTCCTGCTGGGCGTACCATCAGCATGATATTTGTCATGTGGATGGAAGTCAGATTGCGTGTTGTGAATCTGATGGTTACGACCAGACGATGTAAAGTTGTCCATACAGTGGTGGGTGTAGCTCAGT
>NZ_JEMF01000033.1 GCF_000591415.1 Cobetia crustatorum
ACCACTAGACGAATGGGACGCAGTTGCTTGAGAAACTTGGTGGAGCCTAGCGGGATCGAACCGCTGACCTCAACACTGCCAGTGTTGCGCTCTCCCAGCTGAGCTAAGGCCCCGTCTCTCAAGAACGAGGCGTATCTTACTGACCAGCCTCGTTCTCGTCAATCATTCTCGCCAATACTTTTATCGCACTACCCGCAGCCCGTGAATGAGCGATCCATCTCGATGGCGTGATGCATGATCACGCCAGTCCATTACAGGTCGCGATATTCCTTTTCGAAGCGCTTGGCCGCTTTCTTCGAGACACCACCCAGCACCGCCACGGCGTGACGCAGACGTGCACGCGTCATGTCAGAGCCCAGAATGACCATCGCATCCATGACTGAGGTAGAAGTCGCGGAGCCTGTCACGGCGACGAAGACCGGTGCCAGGAAGTCCTTCATCTTGAGCTCGAAGTGAGTCGATAGCAGCTTCACTTCCGCCAGCAGATGTTCCTTGTCCCAGGTGGACAGGTTCTCGAGCTTCCAAGTCAGGAACTGCATCTGACGCACGAGATCTTCACCTTCCAGCTTGGACTTGACGAAGTCTTGTGGCGTGATGGCCGGCAAGCCAGAGAAGAAGTGACCGGCCAATGGAATCGCCTCGGACAGCGTCTCGATACGCGGCTTCACTTCCGGCAGAATCTGCTTGACGTAACTCTCATTGAACGCCCACTGACGCAGTTCGCTCAGCAGCTCGTCTTCCGTGAGATCACGAATGTACAGACCGTTGAGCCAGCTGAGCTTCTCGACATCAAATACCGGGCCGCCAAGGGAGACACGCTGGATATCGAAGTGCTCCTGCATTTCGCTCAACGTGAACTTTTCGCGCTCATCCGGCATGGACCAGCCAAGACGACCGAGGTAGTTGATCACGGCTGCCGGCAGATACCCCATGCGACGGTAGTAAAGAATAGACGTCGGATTCTTGCGCTTGGACAGCTTGGTCTTGTCCGGATTACGCAGCAGCGGCATGTGACACAGTTCCGGCATCTGCCAACCGAAGTACTCATACAGCAGCTGATGCTTGGGGGCGGAGTTGATCCACTCCTCACCGCGCATCACGTGGGTGATCTCCATCAGGTGATCATCCACCACGTTGGCCAGGTGGTAGGTCGGCATGCCGTCGGACTTGAGCAGAATCTGCGCATCCACCTGCGCCCATTCCACTTCAATCTCACCGCGCAGCATGTCCTTGACCACGCAGGTACCGGTTTCCGGCACATTCATGCGGATGACGAAGGGCGCGCCCGCCGCTTCACGTCGTGCGACCTCTTCTGCCGGCAAGGCGAGATCAGACGGCTTGAGCGCCATGTGCAGACCTTCGGCCTTGCGGGAGTCACGCAGCTCATCCAGCTCTTCGCTGGTGCGATAGCACTTGAAGGCGTGACCTGCGTCCAACAGCTGCTGGCAATGCTTGGCATAGATGTCGCCACGCTCACTCTGACGGTACGGGCCATGTGGGCCGCCGACATCCGGGCCTTCAGACCACTCGATACCCAACCAGCGCAGCGAGTCGAGGATCATCTGCTCGGACTCACCGGTGGAGCGCGTCTGGTCGGTATCTTCGATACGCAGAATGAACTCGCCGCCGTGCTGACGGGCAAAGCACTGGTTGAACAAGGCGATGTAGGCGGTGCCGACATGGGGATCGCCAGTCGGAGACGGCGCGATGCGCGTACGAACGGTCATGTGGAGTCCAGTAATTCAAGGAGAGAAACGGGAAATACGTTCCGATAGAACAACGGTACTGCCAAGGCAGTACGCACTGGGGGCATATTATACGCAAGGTGAAGATGTGCGACAGTGCGCCACCGTGTACCAATGTGCTCGCGGCGGTAAGCTTGGTCTCAAAGGCACTCTCTCAGCCCCGTATGACACTCGGCAGCCACTCTTGTTACCTAGCGCTGCACCCTGCGAATTTCCGTGCACAAATTCCTGCACACAAGTTCATGTGCTCAAGTTCATGTGCACGAATATCTCTGCCCCTGACCGGCAGGAGCCAGAATGACTCGAACCGCCACTTCTCCTGATACTGCCCCCGCACTGGCCACCGCTTCATTGCCAGAACAGACACCTCCTGATGACTTTGTGGCGCGCCGCTGGCTGGAAAGTCTGGCGCGCGCAGGTGGCCGCTGGCCGCAGCTCGCCATCCTGTGTGCCCTGCTCTCGACATTCGTGCTACTGGCGCAAGCGTGGGCCATCGCTCATCTGACGCAAGGTGTGGCGATCGACAGGGTCGGGCTGGAAGCGCTGTGGCCAGCGATCGCCGTGCTCGCCGCCAGTCTGTCATTGCGCGGAGCACTCAGCGGCCTGCGCGGCTATGCGGGCACTCGCGCCAGTCAGAGCATTCGCCGTCGACTGCGCGAGCGCCTGCTGGAGCGTTTCGCTGAGCTCGGCCCTCTCTGGGTGCGCCGTCAGCATCGTGCCAGCCTTGCCAATCGTGTCTGGGATCAAGTCGAATCCCTGCACAGCTATTACGCCGATTTCCGGCCGCAGACGCGCTTGGCAGGCCTGATACCGCTATTGCTGCTGCTGGTGGTCTTCCCGCTCAACTGGGCGGCAGGTCTGATTCTGGCCGTCACTGCCCCACTGGTGCCGATCTTCATGATTCTGGTCGGTATCGCGGCCCGCAAGCGCTCCGAGGAGCAATTTCAGGAGATGGACCGCATGGGTCGCCACTTCATGGATCTGCTCACCGGCCTCAAGACATTGAAGCTGTTCGGCGCCGCGCGACGCGGCCCACAGGTCGAAGCGGTCAGCCACGCCTTCCGCAAGCGCACCATGCGGGTATTGCGCCTCGCCTTCCTGTCCTCGACGGTGTTGGAGTTCTTCACGGCGGTATCGATTGCGCTGCTGGCGGTCTATCTGGGCTTCCACTTCCTCGGCCACTTGCAGTTCGGCACCTGGGGCGATTCGCCGCTTGATCTGGAAACGGCGTTGTTCATTCTGGTGTTGGCCCCCGAGTTCTATCAGCCACTGCGCGAGCTTGGCGTGCACTATCACGCCAAGGCCGAGGCAGAAGCGGCGGCGACGGATCTCGCGCCCATCCTGGGCAACTCGCCACTCGCGGATCGGGAGAACACTGAGATCGACGGCACTGTCGCGGCAACCCATCAGGAGACGAGCGTCGCCTCAAGCCATCTTGGCCTGCAACACCTGACGCTGGAAGACATCGCCGTGCGCTACCCGAGCCAGTATCCTGATAGCACTCCCGCACTCGGCCCGCTGTCGCTGCACATCAACGCCGGAGAGCACATCGCCATTACCGGGGCTTCCGGCTCGGGCAAGTCGACGCTACTCAATCTGCTGCTGGGGTTCGTCAGCGCCAGTGATGGCCTGCTGTATCTCAATGGCCATCCGCTCAGTCATGGCTTGCCTGCCGGCATGATCACCTGGGTCGGGCAGGACACCGTCATCCTGTCAGGGACGCTGGCTGACAATCTACGCATCGCACATCCGCACGCCAGTGATAGCGCGCTGGAAGCGGCACTCAACAATGCCGATCTATTGTCTTGGCTGCACAGTCTGCCTGCCGGTCTGGCAACGCGTCTGGGCGAAGGCGGCCAGCCTCTATCAGGCGGTCAGGCACGTCGTCTCTCACTGGCGCGCGCCTTCCTGCACGATGCACCGTTGGTTCTGTTGGATGAGCCGACCGCCAGTCTCGATGCCGAGAGCGAAGCGCGTGTCATCGCAGCACTCCAACGACTGGGCGAGAACCGTACCCTGTTACTGCTGACCCATCGTCCGGAACTACTCTCGCTATGTCAGCGCCGGATTCGACTGGAGGAGGGGAGGTTGGCCGAAGACTGTCCCCTGAGCGATGCCCCGACACGAGGTGAGTCATGAATCCATCACCAGACAATAGCGGAGCGGAGACCCACGCAGATGCTCGCCCCGCATTGCGTGAGCTACGCCCTTACCTTGCACTGATGCGCGAGCATCGTGGCTGGCTAGGCGTCGGCGCGCTACTCGCGCTGATCACCCTGCTGGCCGCCACCGGCTTGCTCGCGCTCTCCGGCTGGTTCCTGTCGGCCACTGCGGTCGCAGGCCTCAGCGTTGCGGCGACACAGGCCTTCAATTTCTTCACGCCGGCCGCGGGCGTGCGCGGCCTGGCACTGGCACGCACCGCCGGGCGTTACGGTGAACGCCTCACCACACACGAAGGCACGCTACGTCTGCTGGCCAGTCTGCGTCGGCGCCTGTTCGAGGCCATCGAACCGCTATCACCGGCCGCGCTGCAACACGCTGGGCAAGGAGAGCTGATGACGCGTCTGGGTGCGGATGTCGATGCGCTCGACAGCCTCTATGTGCGCGTCTTGATCCCCTCGCTGGTCGCACTGTGTGCCGTATTGGCGGCGGGAACGCTGATTGGCATCTTTGCACCGCTACTGGCAGCGGTCGCGATCATCGGACTGACACTGACCGGCGGACTGGTGCCCTGGCTTGCCTGGTGGCGCGGCAGCGGTGACGCCATGCGCCATCAGGCGTCTGCCAGCCAGCTGCGAGCGCGCCTACTGGAACGCCTGCATGGCCTGGGTGAGCTGGTCATCTATGGCCGCTGGGCAAGTGAGCTGAGCGGACTAGCCGAGCAACAAGCCACGCGAGACCACATCGAGCTGGCGCAGGCACGACGTCAGGCATTCGCCAACTGGCTGAGCCACACACTGCTCGGCCTGACACTGGCCGCCATCGCGTTGCTCGGCGTGATGCAAATGTCTCCCTCAGCCAGTGCCGTGACAGCGGGTGAATCTGCCCTCGACGGACGCCTGCTGGCACTGTTTCTGCTCGCGGTGCTGGGCGCTTTCGAGGCGCTCGCTCCGTTGCCACTTGCCTGGCAAGGGCTGGGCCGCTGCCTGTCGGCGGCGTCGCGCCTCAATCGCGTGCAAGCCAATACGCCAGCGCCACAATTTCCTGTCGGGCAGAGCGTACAGACACCTGACGGGCATGACCTTGCACTCCAACAGCTCAGCGTTCGCCACGGCGAGACTACGGTACTCGACAGTGTCTCGCTGTCCCTCGCCTCAGGCGAGCATCTGGCGCTGCTCGGACCCTCCGGCAGCGGCAAGAGCACCCTGCTGGATGTGCTGAGTCGTTTTCATGCCCCGGCATCCGGCAGCATCACACTCGGCGGCGTCCCGCTGGAATCGCTGGAAGAAAGCACCTTGCGCGCAAGCTTTGCCGTTTGCCCGCAGGACACGCATCTGTTCTGTGCCAGCTTCGCCGACAATCTACGCCTGGCCGATCCTACGGCCAGCGACGCCACCTTGACCGCGCTGCTCGAAAGCCTCGGCCTTGGGGAGTGGTTGGCTCGACAGCCGAAAGGTCTTGCCAGCTTCCCTGATGAAGGGGGGCGTTCGCTGTCCGGTGGGCAGCTCAGACGCTTTGGGGTAGCGCGTGCGCTGCTTTCTCCCGCCCCTATCGTGCTACTGGATGAGCCGTGCGAAGGACTGGACCGCGCCAGCGCCGAGCAAGTAATGACGGCGATTCTCGCCGCCTGTGATGGGCGCAGCCTGATCATGATTACCCATCAACCGCTGGGGCTTGAACGCTTTGCGCGTCTGGCACTGCTGGAAGAAGGCCACTTGAAAGAGGATGCCACGCCGACCACGTTGACGGCAGACTCTCGATTGGCGCGCCTGATGGCACGTGCCTAACCCCCTTCCTTGCGTCACAGGAGCCCAGGCATGGCGACGACAGAACTGGCGACAGCGTCAACAACAGACAACAGCGCGCGTGAAGACCAGCCGTTAGCACAGGATGTTTTCGCGCGTCTGCCTGCGGGCTTCAGCGCACTGGTGATCGGTGCCAGCGGCGGTATCGGGCAGGCGATGGTAGAGGAACTACTGGCACACTCGCGTTGCGCGCGCGTGCTGGCGGTAGGCCGCGACACATCACGCCTGCCACGTCATCCTGCGCTGATGACATTGGACGTCGACCTCACCACCGATGACGGCATGGCGGCGCTTGGCAAGTGGTTGGCAGCAACGCTGGATGATGAGCAGCAACAGGGGCAGCCACCTGCCCTGACGCTCAATGCGATGGGCCTGCTACACGATGAAGAGAGCGAGCTGTGGCCAGAAAAGCGGCTGGAAGATCTCGACATGTCAGCGCTGATACGCGTGCATCAAGTCAATGCCTTCGTGCCAGCGCTGTTGTTGAGCCTGCTCGCACCACGCCTGCGCCGCCGGACGCCGCTGATCTTCGCATCGTTATCGGCCCGTGTCGGCTCGATTTCCGACAACCGCAGCGGTGGCTGGTATGCCTATCGCGCCAGCAAGGCCAGTCACAACATGCTGCTGCACACCGCTGCCATCGAGATCGCCCGGCGCAATCCCGAGGCCTTGTTGGTAGCGCTGCATCCGGGCACGACCGACACCGGACTTTCCGCGCCCTTTCAGGCACGCGTACCAACCGGAAAGTTGTTCAGCGCAGGTTTCGTGGCACGGCGTCTACTGACGGTCGCCGGTGAGCTGTCGCCAGAGGTTAGTGGCGGTTTCCATGACTGGGCCGGCAAGCCAATCGCGTGGTAATTACACTGATGGGCCCCTTTGATGGGCCCCTTTAGCGCTAGAGCTGAAGATGCTCGCGGAACCAGTCAGTGATGAAATCGAGATAGATACGCGTCTTGTCAGGCAGGTACTTGCGCGAGCGAAACAGCACCACCATCGAGCCGTGCTCATTCCAGTAGGGCTGCAGCAGCGGTACCAGTTCGCCGCTCGCAACGGCAGAGCGAGCAGCAAAGGTCGGCAGATAAGCCAATCCGAAACCAGCCTTGGCGGCTTCCACCACGCCGAGCAGGTTGTTGATCACCAGCCGCGATTCCGGCTCGACATCGAAAGGCTGACCATTGAGCGTGAAACGCCAGTGCGCGCCCAGGTCATAGTTGCCGTAGAAGATGGTATCAAAGGCGCGAATGTCCTGCGGCTGTACCGGCGGTGCATTGACGCGCGCCAGATAATCCGGTGCGGCAAACAGTCCGTAGACCACCTTGCACAGCGGCCGCGACACCATCGAAGAATCCGGTAACGGCCCCATGCGAATCGCCAGATCAACCGATTCATCAATCGGCTCGAAACGCTGATCCTCGAGCAGAATCTCGACACTGACATCAGGATAGCGGCGCATGAAGGCCGTCGTTGGTTCGGCCAGATACATGAAGCCAAACGACACCTGCGCCGACACCTTCAGCTGACCCATCGGCTGCGAAGTGACTGACTGCACTCGCGCTTCAGCGGACTCCAGCTCCTCACGGATGCGCAGACCGTGCTCGTAATAAATCCGCCCCGCTTCGGTGAGGTGCAGCTTGCGAGTGGAGCGGTTGATCAGACTCACACCCAATTCCGCCTCCAGCGCCGCGACTCGCTTGGAGGCCAGCGACTTGGAAATCCCCAGTCGTCGTGCCGCCGCCGTAAAACTGGACACGCGCACTACCTCAACAAATACACGCAAGGCATCAAGAGTTGCCATTCAATCTCCATCACCGAATTCAGAATTATCATGGGCACTTAGCGAATGGGCGTGTCGCACGGACATCAATGCCACAAGTTTCCATATTGGAAACCCTAGTTTTCGATTGTACGCGCTTATTCTCCAAAGCGAAGACCTCTATAATGAGGCCTCGAACATGCGGGAGCAGGTATGTCGCGGCATCGATTACCTGCTTCCGGACTAAACCGTGGATGACCTGACCTGCGTGGCGCAGTCAGGTCGTTCAGGTTCGCGCTCAGGTAGTTGCACTGCTCATCCCACCGGGTCTCGGTGACTGGCCAGCATGGCGACGCCCCCACGCGCGGTTTCGCTGTCGGCCCATCCCGGGCCTCGGTGGCGATCTTCAGTGTTGTAATGCACGTTTATTGCGCGTCTGGCGGTCACTCGACTCCAGGCGCTTTTTTATACGCCACCGTTTTATGCGTCACCCTAGCCCATCGTGATCATCTCGTGCCTACAGCCACTTCTTCCACTTGAAGAACAGATAGGTCGACAGCGCAGACGCTGCCATCAAGACCAGCGCAAAGGGATAGCCCCAGTCTTTATCCAACTCCGGCATCCACTGGAAGTTCATCCCGTAAATACTGGCGATCAGTGTCGGCGGCATGAAGACGACGGCCGCGACCGAGAAGATCTTGATGATGCGACTCTGATCGAGATTGGTGAAACCGATCGAGGCATCGAGCAGGAAGTTGACCTTCTCGAAGATGAAGGTGGTGTGCGGATTGAGTGAGTCGATATCGCGCAGCATGTCGCGAATCTCCTGCCGACGACCCTTGTGGCGCGGTGAAGCTGGCAGATGGCGCGTCAGCTGACGCAGCAGACGCTGACTGTCGAGCAATGACTGGCGCACCTTGTCGTTATAGCGCTCCTGCAACAGGATGCCATGCAACGTGTCTTCCAGTGCTTGCGGCCGCACAGCCTGCTGACCCAGCACTTCCAGCGCACGGTAGATGTCCTCCACCTCATCCGCCAGGTAGTCGACCTTCATTGCCAGCAGCGCCAATAGCACTTCCCAACCATCTTCAGGACTCAAGCGCTGGCGACGCAGATGATTGCGGAACAACCGCAACAGGCCGATATCTTCATAGCGCATGCTGATCAGCTGGCGACCGTGTAAATGGAAGGCGATATTGACGGTCTTCGGCTCGCGCCCGCGACGATGCGGAAACAACGACACCAGATGAATTCCATCGCCAGCCAGATAGAAGCGCGATGAGGATTCAATCTCTTCAATCTCCTCAAGCTCAGGCAACGCAACGGTGAACTGCTCGCTTACCCAGGCTTGCTCCTGCTCATCAGGCTGACAGAGGTCAATCCACAGCACATCGCTGCGCACCAGTATTGGCGGTGCCAAGTCATCATTGAGCAACTGCGTCGCATGCAACTCACTGGCTTCTTCATGGCTATCAGCAAGCCGCGGGGCAGTGCTTACCTGCCCGGCCTCTCGCTCAGGCAGCACAATGTGCTCTCCCCGCAGGCGGCCATCGTCGTGGAGGCGATAAAGCGTAATCATGATGGCATCCTGTATAAAAAGCAGACGGAAAGACCGAACTGGCATGAAAGCGTATCGACAGGCAGTCGCTGTCAGCTCACGCATACGATGAGGCCATTCTAAACGAGAAGTATGCGAATACGGATGCGCTGGACGAATGAACGTGGCGCGCGAAAAGCGCACACGAAAAAGGCGACTCAAAGAGTCGCCCAAAGACCGTGACTAGCTTGATGAGGAGAAACCTGAACAGGGGCCTGACTCCGCTGTTCTGGCTACCGCATTCCATGGCGGGAAGCGATGAATTGAGAGTATGCCTTCCCTGTCGAGCCGTCAATACTAATGAGAAATATTTTCATTAGCATTGACGTAGCGTTTACCTGTTTACCAGCGCTGGCCTCTCTCGGCAGGCTGACGTATCATGCCGCCACAGAATATCAGGGTCGTGACTGGCCTGATGAGATACCCGCCACGGACCTGACATCCAACTTTGGCGGGGCACGAAGCATCACTCAGCAATGATGTCTTAACGCAGTACGAGACATTGTTGGTGGACGGTGCTTCCAGACGCCTCCTTCGCTTACGCGTGGGAGGCGTCTTTTTTATGTGCATAAAAAAACGGCCCCCAATGGGAGCCGCTAGCAAGGACCGTAAATAGTCTGATGAGAAGCCTCCCGGAAAGGGGCCTGACTCCGCTGACCGGGACACCGCTACCCATGGCGGGGAAGCGATGACCCCAGAGTAGGACGCGTCGCCACGCTCGTCAATACTAATGAGAAATATTTTCATTAACATCAATGACGCAGATCAAGTCTTGCCTCTTTCAGATACTCAGGCGCTTATCACGCCGGTTCTCAGCCCTGCTTGTGCCATTCGAAGTTCTTGAACGGCGCATCGATCGGCGTGTTGGCCAGGTGATTGGTGTAGTTGCTCATCACCTTTTGGGACAGACCCAGAATCACTTCCAACACATTGCGCTTGGTGTAGCCAGCATCGAGGAAGGTTTGCACGGTGGCATCTTCGACGAAGCCGCGTTCACGCACGACGGCCAATGTAAACGTCCGCAGGGCTTCCAGACGCTCGGTCGGCAGCGGAGTCTCGTTACGCAGCGCTTCAGTGATGGCGTCATCAACCTTCATGGCCTTGGCGATGCCGGTGTGTGCCGGTACGCAATAGTGGCAGTTGTGCTCGACGTTGATGGTCTGCCACACAACGGTGGTTTCTTCATCATCGAAGCTGCTGTCGAGGAATAGCTGATGCAGCACCTGATAGCCTTCCAGCAGGCCCGGCGCTTCAGCCATCACGGCGTGCAGGCCCGGAATCATGCCGAATTCCTTGACGGAATTGTCGAGCAGCGGCTTGCTATCCTGCGGGGCGTTGTCAGCGGTATACAGTGTGAAATCAGTCATGGTGACTCCTTCTTATGTAAACAGTCGGCGCTATGCAGTTGGCAAATGCGCCACGGAATAATGCTGTCATGATCAGGTCACGCTTCAGCCATTCAAGCTTCAGTCGCTGAAAATTCAGTGCCTGCGGTGAGCAGAAATGTCATGTGAAACCGTACTCTCGACGTAGCAACCAGATGAATCGTCGATATATTTGAGCATTCACTCATTTTAATTGCTGAATTTGCCGCATCACCGTGTGGTCAAGGAGTACACTAACTGGATTTGAGCGCTCATTCAAGTTAAAATTGAGTATTCACTCAATACCTTCTCGAACGAGTAATGTACAGACCTCTCATCCACCAGCACGGTTGATGAGACACTCGCCGAGCCTAAACGTTCAGGACTGCCATGCCACGCGCCACCTTGCACAACCGTCAGGACTCTCTCGACCGAGCGCTGAATCTCTTCTGGCAGAAGGGCTTTCATGCCACCTCGCTGAAAGACATCGAGCGCACGCTGGATATGCGTCCCGGCAGCATCTACGCCGCGTTTGGCAGCAAGGATGGTCTCTTCCAGGAAGCGCTGGATTGTTACGCCACCCGTAGCCTGCGTGAGATGGAAATCATCATGGCCAGCCACGACTCGCCACTGGATGCCCTCGCGGCCTATATCCGTCAACTCGGCTGTCTGCGTGATAAAGAAGTGCCCTCGCGCGCCTGCATGCTCGCCAAGAGCCTGCTGGAACTCGGTGAGCGAGAACAGGCCGCACGCGACAAGGTCGAGACACTGCTCGCCGGCATGGAAGCCCGCTTCCGCCAGGCCTTCGCCGATGCCCGCGACGCCGGTGAACTCGTCGACCCCGAGCGCCCCGCTCACCAGCCGGAACGCCTCGGCCGCCGCCTGCAAGCCGAAGTCATGGGCCTGCGCGCCTACGCCCAACGTGAAGGCGACAGTGAGATCGTGCATCAACTTGCCGAAGACATCGCCCAGGATATTGAAGCGCTGAAGGTACACAACACTGGCGCGCATTGATCACAGCTTTGCTATGTCGTTTGAGACAGCATCGCAACCGTAGTACATAATCAAGCCTGTTGAGACGCTTGCTGGAACGGCATATAGCGCTGGGCCGCCTCACTCAACCCGATGATCCCAGCTCATCAGTTGCAAAATTTCTCGCTGTATGGCGATATGATATAATTTGATGTAGTGTTAACTGCACAATGTTCTGTCAGCTTGGGTGAGAAAAACTCCTTGCTTCTCAGCGACAATCAGTGCTAAGCCCCACAGATGGAGGGAATAAAATGATTGCAAATATCACTTATTGTGCAACCAAGCGAGTCATGGATGAGAATGATGGCTACTAACAGTTGGTAGTGGTTACTCTCATAATTGCCCCCCCCAAAAACATAAAAAAGGCGCATTCAGCGCCTTTTTTGGCATTTAGACAAAAGGTTCAGCAGATGACAGAACCCGCACACGTGGTTTGGACAATGCCTGAAATCGTTCGTACCACCGTGATGGTCTTAGCTGTTCTTGTTGCCGTGATTTCTGTGGTTAGCGCGAGGAACACTGCTAAAAAGAAACAAACAGCTGATCTGTTGTTTGCTATCCGATCCGATGACCGACTTATCGAAGCGTCAAGGACGCTGAAAGAGCTCCATCACTCCAATAACAACATCCGTTTGTGGGCGGACCCCGACCGTGTTTGCAAAACTGACGAGCAGGAAGCACAAATACAAAATATTAGGTACATCTTGAACCATTACGAAAGGCTCAGCGTAGGTCTTCAAGCAGGCATATACCACGAAGACATGCTTAAGAAGTCACAATTTACAATTATAACAAGAACTTATGAATGGGCAAAGCCATTCATGGAAGGCGTCAGAGACAAGACAAACAGCCCCACTGCTTTCCAAGAATTTGAATGGCTAGCTAATCGATGGAGTAAGAAAAAATTGAACGCTAGAAAGACATCTTGATGCCATTCTTGAGCAATAACCGTATCAAGCGGCGCCTCACCTTCCGCGCCGAGGCTAGAGAGCTTGAGACGGCATCCCACCTCACAAGCTGCTAGAATCGCTGTCCTCTTTCATCCCCTGCTCCCTCAACAGCCGATATGACTGCCATGCCGATGACACCGATTGACCGCACCTTCTCCGTTGCGCCGATGATGGAATGGACGACCCGTGACTACCGCGCCTTCGCGCGCGTGTTGAGCCGTCGTACGCTGCTGTATACGGAGATGGTGACCACCGGGGCATTGCTGTTCAATCCAGACAGCGAGCGCTTTCTCGGCCATGACGAGACGGAGCATCCGCTGGCGTTGCAGCTGGGTGGCAGTGACCCGCAGGCGTTGGCGGAGTGCGCGGCGATGGCGGAGAGCTGGGGCTATGACGAGGTAAACCTGAATGTGGGCTGCCCGAGTGATCGCGTGCAGAACAACATGATCGGTGCTTGTCTGATGGAGCATCCAGAGCTGGTCGCCAAGTGCGTGAAGGAAATGCAGGCGCAGGTGAAGATTCCAGTGACGGTGAAGTGCCGCATCGGCATCGACGATCAGGATGAGGATGCCGATCTCGAGCGCTTTATCACTACCGTTGCCGATGCTGGCTGCGACACCTTCAGCGTGCATGCCCGCAAGGCATGGTTGCAGGGGCTGTCACCGAAGGAGAATCGTGATGTGCCGCCGCTGAACTATGGGCGCGTGCATCGTCTGAAGCAGGCGCATCCGTCACTGCATATCGGTATCAATGGCGGCCTGAAGTTGATGGGCGAGCTGCATGAGCAGCTTCAGCATGTTGACAGCGTGATGGTCGGTCGCGAGGCGTATCACAATCCCTGGCTGCTGGCGACAGTGGATAGCGAGCTGTATGGCGAGGCCAAGAACCCGCACACCAGCCGTCATGATGCGCTGCGGGCCTTCCGCCCCTATATCGAGAAGCGTCTCGCTGAGGGCGTGCGTCTCAACCACATCAGCCGTCACCTGTTGGGACTCTTCCAGGGGCAGCCGGGCGGACGCCAGTTCCGTCGTCATGTATCAGAGAATGCCCACAAGCCCGGTGCGGGTATTGAAGTGATTGACGCTGCCATGGCCCGCGTACCGGAGCACAGCGAGCAGACCGAAAAAGCGAGCGCCTGAGAGGCAAGACAACGTACCTCTTTCGCCATTCGTCATGCTCATTTTGGCAATAGGCAATATCCCGACACCCAGCCCCGTGCTGGGTGTCGGCGTTTTAACACGACGATATGCCGCCCTGCCTCAAGACCTTCCCTCTTTTCCCTTCCGCTGGCGAACGTGGCTTCCTCGTTAGACTTTTGAGCGATAACAGATATACGCAACACACCATTCGCACATCAACACCAGTAACTACTATTAAAACAAGGACATGCATGACTTTTGTGTGATTGTCTGACAAACGTAATCAAAGGCAAAATACTGAGCATCGCTCCATAACACGTCGATGTCGTCGTACTGGCCCACGCAGTCCGCCAGTACGAGACTTGCCATACAACAACGCCATGACCGCCCAGCGTACTCTTGTACGCGGGTAAGTTGAGGCACGCTATTCCTGCTGACACTCCTCTGAGGTTCCATGTCCAAATCGTCATCTGCTGATGCCAACAGCCGCGAGCTGTTCGGGCATCCAGCCGGACTCTACCTGCTGTTTTCCACTGAATTGTGGGAACGCTTCTCTTACTACGCCATGCGCGCCCTGCTGGTGCTCTATCTCACGGATACCGTCACCAGTGGCGGACTCGGATGGAGCCAGGGCGAGGCCTTGCAGCTGTATGGCATCTTCACGGGACTGGTCTTCATCACGCCGATATTCGGTGACGCGCTGGCTGACAACTGGCTGGGGGCGCGTCGTGCAATCTTGATCGGCGGACTGATCATGGCGGCAGGTCAATTCGTACTGGCCGTGCCGCCAGCCATGAGCGGACTCGACGCCGAAATGCTGCTCTATGTGGGTCTTGGGCTGCTGGTCATCGGCAATGGGCTGTTCAAGCCCAACATCTCGACGATGGTCGGCGGACTCTACCCACAGGGCGATCATCGCCGCGACGGCGCCTTCACCATCTTCTACATGGGCATCAATATCGGGGCACTGATTTCCGGTATCGTCGCGGGTTCGATGGCTGAGGGCTATGGCTGGAATGCTGGCTTCCTGGTCGCCGGTATCGGCATGCTGCTGGCGGTGGCGATTCAGCTTATCTTCGCACCACGTCATCTGGGCGATCTCGGCGTAGAGCCGATCGCCAGACGTGAAGCGCGCCTGAGCAAGGGCGCGACATCCAGGACACCGCTGACCCGAGAAGAGCGAGACCGCATCAAGGTCATCATGGTGCTGGGCTTGTTCACCATCCTGTTCTGGGCCGGTTTCGAGCAGGGCGGTGGCCTGATGGCACTCTACGCACAGGATTACACCGACCGCATTCTGATGGGCTTTGAAGTCCCGGCGGCCTGGTTCCAGTCGCTCAATCCGCTGTTCATCATCATCCTGTCGCCACTGCTTGCCGGGCTCTGGTCACGCATGAAAGACCGCGAGCCCAGCTCGCCGGTCAAGTTCGCCTTCGGATTGATCTTCCTGGGCGTCGGCTTCGTCTGCATGATCGGTGCTGTGCTGGAACAGCAGACCGCCGGCAGTGCCTCGATGATGTGGCTGGTGGGAGCCTTCTTCTTCCATACGCTGGGTGAGCTGTGTCTGTCACCGGTGGGCCTGTCGATGGTCACCAAGCTGTCACCGGTGCGCATGGGCGCGTTGATGATGGGTGCCTGGTTCGCCTTCATCGCACTGGCCAATTATCTGGCGGGGATGATCGGCTCATTGGTTGGCGAAGCCGGTGCCATGAGTGTCTTCGGCGGCATCGCCATCACAGGCGTGCTGGGCGGCCTGCTGCTGCTCATCTTCGCGGGCAAGCTGGTGGACTGGATGCATGGTGCCGAATCAAGGCATGCGCCCCTCAATACACAGCTCAACGAGGGCTGAGCACATCCTTGCACTACCAGAACGGCATGCCAGAAAGACAAAAGCCCCGCTCAGTGAGCGGGGCTTTTTATTTGCCACTGGGCCGTTAGATCGAATCAGGCACGAATAACTGCTGGAAATTATCCACTGCGTTCTCGGCGTCATCAATCGCATGGAAACGTGCCACGTGATAGAGCGCCTCACCCTCATTGGCCAGCGGCAGATTGGCCATACCGATGATAATACCGTCGGCGGGCGATAGCACTTCGCTCTCGCTGTTGCCGAAGGGGTCGGCCACAATCCCCAGCACCTGGCCCTTCTCGACACGGTCGCCCAGTCCCACGCGACTCTGCACGATGCCATCGGTAGAGGCACGTGCCCAGCTGGAACCGTTGGACATCTCTACCGCACGTTTGGTGGTGCTGCGATCACGGTCCTTGGCCAGCATGCCGATGGCGCGCATCACGCGCTTCACACCACTGACACCGGGCCGAATCGCCCACTCATCGAAGCGTAGCGCTTCGCCGGCCTCATAGGTGATGACAGGGACACCGCGCTCGCTGGCGTAGGCACGCAGGCTGCCCTCGCGCAGCTCGGCATTCAGCAGTACTGGTGCCCCGAAGGCATCCGCCATTTCACGTGTGGCGTCATTGCCCTTCATGGTGGCGCGAATCTGCGGCAGGTTGGTACGGTGAATCGCCCCCGTATGCAGATCGATGATGTGGGTGGCCTGATCGGCTATCTGCTCGCGAAATAGCGCTGCTACACGCGACCCCAGTGAACCGCTCTCGCTGCCGGGGAAGCAGCGATTTAGGTCACGGCGGTCTGGCAGATAACGGGTGTGCTGCACGAAGCCGAAGATATTGACGATGGGTACCGCAATCAGCGTGCCACGCAGTCGAGACAGGCTGGTGCTTCTCAGCAGACGGCGCACTATCTCGACGCCATTGATCTCATCACCGTGAATCGCGCCACACACCAGCAACACCGGGCCGGGCTGGCGACCATGCACCACCTCGACCGGAATATGCAGCGGTGCATGCGTGTATAGCTTGGCTACCGGCACATCGACCTGTGCCCGTGTCCCCGGTGCGATCCGGGCACCACTGATTTCAAACGGAGCGCGTGACATCGCCACCTCATGACCAGGCTCTTTGCAGAGCAAACGACAGGAAAATCATAACTACCCAACTACAGACTACCGATGCGGCGCTTGGAGCATCTCACCAAGCCGTGCAGCAGGCGTCAGGAATTACTGCCTATCATGCCTGCACGGCAGGCCAGGCGAAATGCCTACATCAGCATGCGCCTTTTAGCGCATTGATGCTGTCAGGGAAAGACTTCTTTGTGCTCAGCGGGGATGATGCGCGCCAGCTTTTGTTGAACAATACCTGACAGAAACAATGGACTGGCATCTGCTTCAGCCATATCCCCTCGACATTCAACCGCCTTTCTCCAACACGAGACGCCTGTGACCGATCTTCTCGATTCTCTGCTGAATCTGCCCGATTACTCCACGATGGCGTGGGTACTTATCATTGCCGCCACCTATCTGACCGGTATTTCCAAGGGCGGTTTCGCCGGTGGGTTCGGCTCGTTATCGGTACCGCTGATGGCACTGGCGATCGGCCCGCTAGAGGCAGCGGGCCTGTTGCTGCCACTGCTGCTGGTGATGGATGCATTGAGCATCAAGGCGTGGTGGGGCAAGCAGCTGTGGTCGGAATTACGCCTGATCCTGCCCGGCGCAGCGATAGGCATCGCCTGCGGCACCCTGCTGTTCGGTGAGCTGAACGAGAACATGATTCGCGGCCTGTTGGGCATCATCTCGCTATTGTTTGCCGCCTACATGCTATTCAAGCCGACCACGCAACGCCCACTGCCGCAATGGCTGGCATTGCCAGCTGGCACCGCTGCCGGTTTCACCAGTTTCTTCGCACATGCCGGCGCACCGCCTTACAACCTGTACATGATTCCCCGTCAGCATCCCAAGGCAGCGTTCATCGCCACTACCGTAGTCGCCTTCGGCGGTATCAATTTGATGAAGCTGGGACCGTATCTGGCCCTCGGCGAGATCAACGTCACCAGCTTCTCGGCCTCACTGCTACTGGTACCCGTCGCCTGGGCCGGCGTGAAAAGCGGCCTGTGGTTGCAGTCACGCGTCAACGAGACACTGTTCTTCCGCCTGATCATCATTGCGATGGCCATTGTGGGCGTGCAGTTGCTCTACAAGGCGTGGGGCTAACCCGCTAGCCAGACGACTTGCCCAGACCTTTGTGAACACCTCGGAGTCTTACCATGCCGCACCGCATCAGCTACTACCACGCCCATCTCTACTATGACGACGAGCAGGGGCTGGCCGCGGCTCAAGCACTTGCTGCCAATGCTGAGCAACACTTCACGCTACGCGTCGGCCGCTTCCATGAGAAACCTGTCGGTCCGCACCCGCTGTGGAGCTGTCAGTTGTCGTTTGCCGCAGAAGACTTTGCCGATATCGTACCGTGGCTGGCGCTGAATCGCGGCGCGCTGGATATCTTCGTACATGTCGGCACCGACGATGATCTGTTCGACCACACCCAAGGCGTGATGTGGCTAGGCAATTCTCACCCCCTCAATCTGGCCACCTTCGACGCCGCCTGATAGATACGCATTCATGCGGGTGCCCACCACGCGGTAAGATGACTCGAACAAGAAGCTTCATCACCTGGCTGTCAAAGGATATGCACCATGACACGACTGCGCCGCACGAACTCACGCACTGTTTCACGCACAGCCTCACGCACTGCTCTGCTTGGTGTGATCGCCTCGGGACTGCTGCTGGCGGGCTGCGATGACAATGAGGTCGGTGATGTCTCGCTGGGCCTGTTCACCACCAAGGACATCAAGATCGAGAGCCTGATCGACCCCCAGGTACCGGGCGTCACCTGCCACCTGAGCAATATCGAGGCGAACCTCGACTTCTCCGATCCTTCCGACATGAGTATCGCTTGCCGTCAGACCGGCCCGATCACCGCCGAGATGATCGCCGATATCGACACTTCCAAGAGTGGCGAAGAGGTCTACCGCAAGTCGAAGAGCATTCTGCTCAAGAGCCTCAAGATTCGCCGGATTCTCGATCGCAACTCCCAGAGCCTGCTCTATATCGCCTACAGCACCAAGGAAACCAGTGGCAGCTTCAAGCACGCTCTCAGCAGCGTTCCGCTGTGGGGCAGCGATGCCTGGCAGGCACCTGCTGCACGCTGAACGAAGGCAGGGAGGGATGATCAAGGCACATGCGACAGACCTTGAAGTTGTGACGCTCTGCTCCAAGGTCATGGGTAACGGCCGCTAGCCGGATTCTCATTCGAATAGCGCAAGGAGTGACCTACGATGTCGAGCCAAGAGCATAAGCAAAAGGTCTGGAAGCTGATCAAGGATGTGAAAGTCGGCATGCTGGTTACGCAGGATGATAGCGTGCCACGTGCCCGCCCGATGCATCTGGTGCAGGACGAATACGATGGCACCCTGTGGTTCTTCACGCGGGCCAGTGCCGAAAAAGTATTCGAAACCAAACAGGACAGCGAGGTTTGTCTGAGCTTCTCGGATCAGGGCAATGGCACTTACGTCTCACTGTCGGGCCATGCCAATCTGCACCGCGACCAAGGCTTGATCGACAAGTATTGGAATCCGTTTGTGGCGGCCTGGTTCCCCGAAGGCAAGGATGACCCTGATGTCACCCTGCTGGAGATCAAGGTTCAATTTGGCGAGTACTGGAAGGCCAAGGACAGCAAGGCGTACCAGCTTTACGAGATCGCGCGTGCCAACCTCGACAAGCACCACACGCCAGACATGGGCGAAAACGAGAAATTCGGTAACGGCTGAGCACTGCTCACTGATTGAGTATTCATATGCCAGCCAGATACGACAAC
>NZ_JEMF01000034.1 GCF_000591415.1 Cobetia crustatorum
GGTCCGGCATATTGCGCTGAATTACCTGAAAGGAGAGAAATCTTTCAAAGGCGGAATTCGGCGGAAACAGAAGAAAGCGGCACTGGTTGAGACATATATTGCTGACATTCTCGCGGTCTGAAAGCTTTCATGCGTTTTCCCTGGGGAGTTAGGCAGAGAATGTACTGGCAATTAGCTACTATACTTTCCCATAAAGTGGTCTGTGTTTCACCATTTATTAGCAATCAGCTTAGGCTAAGTGCGAATAAGGTCGTGACGATTCTAGGAGGCATCGATCATCATTTTTTATGTAACAAAAAAAAGTTGTAAGATCGAATAAGCTCTTTCGTATAGCGGCCGTAGGTAGACTATCCCAAGAAAAAAGCTGGATGACATTAGTCTCAGCAATTAATCATCTCCCTAGCGACTACAAAAAACTGGTAAGAAGTGACTTTTATGGCGAAGGCAACCAGGAAAAATTATTACAACATAAAGTTACAGTTAGTAATATAAACGCTCATTTTTTTGGTCACCTCTCACAAGAGACGCTGGTCCAAGAGCTATCGTACTGTAGTCTTTCTGTACTGCCTTCCTTGTTTGAAGGTTTTGGCTTATCTGCAATTGAAACGATGGCTTTAGGTATACCCACGATCACATCTGACTTTGAAGCTTCAGGCTTATATATTCTTGATGGAGTCAATGGGAATAGGTTCCCTACTCATGACGTATCAATGCTTTCTGATTTGATTAGATGGCATATTGATAATCCAAATAAGTCAGCTGAGTTGGGGCTTAATGGCCGCAATACTTCAAGGGAAATGTTTAACGCAAACAACACATATAGGAAATACTTGAAATTAATTGGCACAACTGGTGATTGATTTGAATTTTATTAATTTGATTGGCAGGCTTTATAGTTTTTTGTGTAGGAAGTTTTACATTATCCTTTATATTATGAAAGGGTTGAGAGTAAAAAATTCTTTGTATTTAGGTCGCCGAATAAGGTTCAATAATGTAGATGCTATAACTATACTTGACGCTGTCAGTCTTGGTGATAATATCAGAATTTGGGGAGAGATTAAAAGCGAAAATAGCCGTTTGATTATTGGACGTAATGTGCAAGTCAATAGAGATACCTTGCTAGATATAACAGGTAGATTGGAGTTAAAGGACAATGTTTTTATATCTGAAGGTTGTATGCTATATACGCATACTCATGGTCATGATCCTCGCAGCGTTCCAGTGTCCACTACATTGGTAATAGAAGAAAATGTCTGGATTGGCACCAATGTGATAATTCTACCTTCTGTAAATTATATTGGAGCTCGTTCAATTATCGGAGCAGGTACCGTAGTGAGTAAAAATATTCCACCTGATGTTACAGTGGTATCGCAATCCTCCCGAATTCTTTCTAAGGCAGATTAATATATGAAGATAGCGTTTATCGATAGAAGCGGTGCCAATTCTATCTGGAGTGTTTTATACTCCATTGCAACTGTATTGGTACTTTCTGGGCATGAAGTTACTTTCTTTAAAGTGGATGATGGGCAACAGAGAGAAACACTACCAGTACCTGAGGGCACTAGAGAAGTCCGAATACCCGTTCCGACTGCCAATGGCTTCTTTTCACTAATTTATCAGCAAATATACTTGTTTTTTTCTTTATTAAATATTGCTAGAAAGAACTCATTTGATATTGTTCATGCCAATTTTATCAATCCTGCTTGGTTGGCTCGCATCGTATTTCATTTATATAAAGTAAAGATAGTAAACACGCGCCATGAGTTAAGTGGTTCGATGTCACGGCATTGGCGCATCGCTGACCGATTGACAGAAAAATTCATCGATTCTCAGGTTTATATTTCATCAACTGTCGCGAGGAGTTTCTCTAGATCATCAGATAATGATTCTAATTGTATTATCATGAATGGTATTGACGTTCATGCCTTCGATAAGCCCGTGAAAGATCTAATAAGTCCTAATAGGCCTACTGTTATTACTGTAGGCCGGTTTGTGAAAGTGAAGGGGCACTCTGTTTTGATTAGCGCCTGGGCCGACGTTATCGAGAAACATCCCAATGCAAGGCTTATATTGGTCGGCGATGGCCCGGAGAGGCATAATCTAGAATGTCAATGTGCAAAACAGAATGTTTTATCATCTGTAGAGTTTCCAGGCTGGATGAGTAAGCAAGACGCTCACCGGCTGATCAAACAGGCAAGAATGATGGTTGTACCCAGTGATGGTTCGCAAGAAGGCTTTGGATTGGTAGTGGCTGAAGCCATGGCATCGAGAACACCTTTGATTTGCTCTGATATACCTGTGTTTAGAGAAGTCGCTAGTAATACTGCAGATTATTTTTCTCCAGGAAATTATGAGGAATTGTCTAAAGCTATTATTTCTATGCTGGATGATAAAAATAGGGCAAATAAAATGGCCAATAAGGCGGCGTCTCGGGTGTCCGAGTTGTTTGATGAAAGCACAATGGCCGAAAGCTATATTAATCTCTATTACAAGCTACTCTAGTTTTATAATCTCTATTATTGTAGGCCAATAAGTTATGCAAATACCTATATATGTAATAAGTTTGTTAGATGCTACTGAACGAAGGAAATCAATACAAAATCAGCTTGCAAAACTTAATCTTGAGTATGAGATCGTAGATGCTATAGATGGTAGATTACCGAATTTTTCATCAATATACGACAAGTACATTGATGAAGAATGGTATAAAAAGCGTAATGGTGAACCTCTTACTTTATCGGAAAAGGCATGCGCTTTATCCCATGCCACTATTTATAACCATCTTATCATGCATAACATCACAGAAGCTATCGTGTTAGAGGATGATGCTGTGTTGATGGAAGATTTTTATGAATACGCAATGAAGAAGTTTCCATTGGAGGCTTATCAACAACTGACAATTCTTCACGTTTATAAACAACAATACGCTACTAAAGTGCGGATTAATATTAATCGTAAGTATTCTCTTTATAAACCTTACAGAAAATTTCTTGGTGCATGTGCTTATTACTTGAGCATATCAGATGCTAAAGCCCTATATGAAGCCTCATTACCGATTTGGTCAACATCAGATTGGCCCTTGAAAATAGAGAATGATTTGCTTGCCCGTGGTGTAGAGCCTCCACTAGTCCAGCAATCTGAAAGTCTAGATAGCCAAATACAAAGATTTAAAAATCGCAAAACTCCAATGCATGTTACAGCTGCTAGACTTTCGATTATTCCCAATTTGATATATCCAAGTTATTTTGGTTCAATTTGGAAGTCTTACTATGCTTGGCAAGCGGTTATAAAGCGAGTATCAAATAAATTTACGCCCGTCGTCCTGACAATGAAATTCATTAGGTGATGCATGTCTCATGATATTGATATTACAGCCATTGTGACTGTTTATAATGAACCAAAATTAATCGTTCGCGCGATAGAGTCTTTAGCCAATCAAACACTCAAAAATATAGAAATATTAATAGTTGACGATGGATCTTCAGATGCAACACCTGCTGTACTGGCTGATATAGCAGCAAGGGATACACGTATACGTATCATCTTTGGTGGTCGGATGGGGCGGGCCAAAGCTTTGATGGTAGCGTGTGAGGAAGCCAAGGGGAAATATATTGCTAACCTGGATGCTGATGACATTGCTTATCCCGAGAGATTAAAGCTTCAATTTTCCTTTTTAGAGGAAAACTTGGATCATGCATGGGTGGGGTGTGGCGAAGAGCGTCGTGATACTCAACGAGATGAGCATATCATTCGCCTTTATCCTTTGACTGATGCAGAAATTCGTGAACAGTGTGCCAAGTGCATTCCCTATACACATAGTGGTGTCACTTTTAGAAAGTCATTGGTCAATGAGGGTCTTAATTACGATCCGGCTCAACCTTATCTGATTGATTTTGAGTTTTTCTTGCGAGTTGCTCGAAAGTATAAGGTTGCTAATCTTCCAGACGTACTGGCTTGCCGCTATGTAAGGAATGAAAGCTTCTTTCAGAGCCGCTTCAAGACCCAGAAGCAGAACCGGCGATTAGCTAGGTTTGGACTTCAGTCAGTATTTTGGTTCAAACTCTCACCTTATTATCTTTTATTCCCTGCCGCGCGCTTGATCTATCCCATGCTACCCAATGCCATCAAAAAGAAAGTCAGGGCAAGTCAAGGGCTTAGCGAGGGGCAAGGAATAGCCTGATGTTATTTTATATATCACTTGTGCTGGCGTCTTGTGTATTCTTGCTACTGTTCAGGTGGATAGCCAAAGCACCAGAAAGAGGCGTCTACACTGCTTTTTTTGCATCTGGAATACTCAATACTATCTCACTAGGGCCATTGAGAGAGAAGGTAGGGTTGACGGAAGTTGTAATATTGATGACCTGGTCTGCGATGCTTGTCAATCGTCAGTGGATAAGCCGCCGTATTCCTTTGTCAAATTATCAGATACTAGCAATGCTATTCCTTGTCGGGTTTGTGTTGATCGAATGGATTTCCTTCTTTATCAATAACATCGATTATTATGGACACGTTACAGAGAGTCTGGTCGAGACTCTAAATATCACTTATGGCGCCATGATGGTCGGGACTGTATTGCTTCTTGTTCAGGATGAGTTTCAATGGAAACGGTGCATAATTGGCTGGCTATTCGGATCAGCTGTCGTGGTCATCGTAGGATTATGGGCTATGACAGGTACTGCCCCTTCCTGGACGATTGATGAGTTTACACGACGAATATCTTCCACCTTCAAATTTGAGAACCAGATGGCATCATATCTGATCCCTTTGATGGTCATCGCTTTAGCTTGGTGCGTATCTAGATCGATATCAGAAAGACTACGTAATATCTCGCTACTCTTGATTGCAGGTATGGCAACGGTCTTGATTGGTACAGGTAGTCGGACTGCTTTTTTATTGATTGTACTAGTAGCAGTCTGTATGGCAGTTATATATATTGTTCAGTTCAAGAATAATACCCTTAGAAGGGGCTATCTAGGTGTTTCAATCATTGCTTGTGTTGCTGGATTGGTCCTCTATGTTGTTGCTGCAATGAGCATGTTTGATGGTGTCTATCAATTAGGCAAGACACCTTCTTGGCAGAGGCCTGTCGTCATGATGTATCAGAATATGACGGAAGGCAAAGGGCTTGATGAAACTCGAGAAGAGCAAGCTACCGTTGTTATCGATAATGCGGATGTCGCTATTTTTCTAGGTAATGGTCCAAAGCTTTATGGATCGAAGTTCAATATCTCTGAGATACACAATACCTATGCTGGGATATTTATTGAAACAGGAGTTGTTGGAATAACTTTTTTGTTGCTATTTCTTTTGATGCCATTGATTATATCTACAAGAGTTATCGTCAGTCCAGAGATGAAGTTGTTGTTTATAGCAGCCTCCATGGGATTTGTCTTGTTGCTTGCTTATAATCTTACTATGTATGGATTAAGGCAAAGAACGATCTGGTTAATGGCAGGTTTGTTATTGAGTGCTAGTTCTGTATCTCGGCATTGGAAAGCAAAATTCTTATGAAAATAATATTTGTTGAAAGTTATCCTCAAGTCATTTTTGGGCAACAAAAAACCCTATTGAGCTTGCTGGGGACTTCTCGGAATGCTATGCATCAGTCCATTTTAGCTACTACGAGTCATGGGCCTTTTGTTGATACAGCTGAAGCCGAAGGGTTTGATTCAACTATCTTACCATACCCAGAGTCTTTATCTACTTATGGAGGCGCTATATACCGCTATGGCTGGCGTAGAAAGATTGGCATGCTTTTCCAGCTTGGAAACTATATCTTGGAACTTCGGAAATGGTTGAAGGGTATATCCCCGGATATCCTTTTCTGTAATGATATGCGTGGTTTGCTTACAATGGGCATTGCTGCAAAATCTCTTGGTATACCAGTTGTAATCTGGGATAAATTGGATAAGCCACATGGCATCCTCGACTGGTTTCAACTCCCTCTGGTCAAGTTGAATATCGTGATTTCTGATGCAGTAGAGGTAAAGTACCCCGATTGGCAAAAACGTCTATATAGAAAGCGTATTATCAAGAACTATAATGGAGCGTTGCTGAGCAGGTTTGATGATATTTCGCCGGCTAGAGCTAGTCTTGGACTTGTTCCTGAGCATATTGTTTTCGCGATGGTGGGTTCCATCAATGAACGCAAAGCACAGGATCGTATATTGCGCTTGATGCCCGAACTGGCTGAACGCTGCCCAAATGCAAGAGTTCTTATCGTTGGAGAGGCTGAGGATGACTCTCAGGAGTACTTTCAAAGTCTACCTAACGTTGACCACCCTCATGTCATTCACACTGGCTTCAGGGAAGATATACCTCAGATCATGGCGAGTATTGACAGTCTCTTGATTCTTTCCAGGCAGGAAGGTATGGGCCAAGTCACTGTTGAAGCCATGGCCGCGAGTAGACCTGTCATTGGTACGCGTGCAGGTGGTATCCCTGAAGTCGTAGTTGACGGTGAAACAGGCTTTCTGGTGGAAGGGGATGATGATGAAGCACTGCTCAATGCCATTGCTCAACTATGTGATAATCCAGATAAAAGGCAACGCATGGGCAGTGCAGGACGTGCTCGTGTAGAGGCCAATTTTGATCGTCCCAAGCAACACCGCAAGGTGATCAAGTTGATGGAGCAGTTGGTTGAGGGGGCACGATGACTGCGCCAACACTTCGTATTACTCACTTGCAACTATTACCCCTCTTGAGTGGTGTTCAGCGTGTATCACTTGATGAGCTTGAAAGGCTGGATAGTGAAACGAGGAAAGTCTTGGTCTGTCAGAGCCGAGGTCCTCTGACCGAGGGCGCTGAAGCCAGCGGTGCTGCCGTTATCGTGGCTCCGGATCTTGTGCGGGAAATCAATCCGATACGGGATATTAAAGCCCTCTGGTATCTCTGGAAGTGCTTTCGACGTGAAAAATTTGATGTTGTTCATACGCACTCCAGCAAGACCGGTGTGATAGGCCGATTGGCAGCAAGGTGGGCAGGTGTGCCATGTATCGTTCATACCGTGCATGGATTCGCCTTCCCCGCAGCGACAAGCACGCTGCAACGTAAAATCTTTCATGCGATGGAATGGATAGGCGCCCGCTGCTCTCATCGGGTTGTCTGTCTACATGAGGATGATGCCAGGATTTGCCGAGATGAGTTGGGGTTGTCTGATGAGCGCATCGAGATCATGGCGAATGGAATAGACCTTCAAAAATTCCACCCATTATCTCCAGAGGCTAATCGTGATGCCTTGAGAGAGGGGGCAGGCCTTCCAGCTGATCGTAAACTGGTCATGATGATAGGGCGATTATGGGAGCAGAAGAACCCGGCGTGCCTCGTTGAAGCTTACTACCAACTCTGGGAGTCAGGTGACCCAGGAGCAGACCTGGTACTGGTGGGGGACGGTGCCTTGAAGGAGTCCCTGGAAGCTAGGGTCAAGCTTGCGGGCCTTGAGCCACACGTCCATTTTCTGGGGTGGCGGACTGATACGCCGGAACTGCTTCGTCTCTGCGATGTCTTCGTCTTGCCTTCTCGGTGGGAAGGAATGCCCTTGGCGATCCTTGAAGCGATGGGTTGCGGGCTGCCAGTCATCGTCTCAGACATCCCCGGAAATCGACATCTTGTCCGCGATGCGGAGAATGGGCTGCTGTTCCCCGTGGAAAACGCTGGCTCTCTGGCCAGTGCGTTGGTAGAGCTGCTCGAGAATGCTAGCTTACGTATCCGCTTTGGCACCGCCGGCAGAGCAAGGTAGAGGCTGAGCATGATATTCAACAGAGAGTACGAAACATGGAAGCGCTATATCGTGACGTGTTAAGCGCTGGTGACTAGCCAGGATGTCTGATATCCGGCCTTGCTACCATGGCCGTTCATTTTCACTATGTTGGCTTTCTTCGCCACTTCATCATATTCACAGGATTCAGCAATGAAAATCGCCATCGCAGGCACAGGCTACGTCGGACTTTCCAACGCCATGCTGCTCGCACAGCATCATGAAGTGATCGCACTGGATATAGTTCCAGAGAAGGTAGAAGGGCTGAATCGTGGTGTCGCACCGATTGAAGACGCCGAGATTGATGAGTTTCTGGCCCGCGGGGACCTGAATTTCGGCGCTACCCTCGACAAGGAAGAGGCCTATCTCGGTGCCGATTTTGTGATCATCGCGACGCCGACGGATTACGATACCACCACCAACTACTTCAATACTTCCAGTGTTGAAGCGGTGATTCAGGATGTGCGCGACATCAATCCTGACGCGGTGATGGTGATCAAGTCGACTGTGCCGGTGGGCTATACGGTAGAGGCGCGTGAGCGTTTCAATACCGAGAACCTGATCTTCTCGCCGGAGTTTCTGCGCGAAGGCAAGGCGCTGTACGACAACCTGCATCCGTCTCGTATCATCGTCGGTGAGCGCTCAGAGCGTGCCGAGGTATTCGCTGGTCTGCTCAAGGAAGGCGCGATCAAGCAGGGTGTTGATGTGCTCTTCACTGACAGCACCGAGGCGGAAGCCATCAAGCTGTTCGCCAATACCTACCTGGCGATGCGCGTTGCCTACTTCAATGAGCTGGATACCTACGCCGAGTCGCATGGCCTGGATGCCAGGCAGATCATCGAGGGTGTGGGACTGGACCCGCGCATCGGGCAGCACTACCACAACCCGTCATTCGGGTATGGGGGCTACTGTCTGCCGAAGGATACCAAGCAGTTGTTGGCCAATTATCAGGAAGTGCCCAACAACATGATCCAGGCCATCGTCGATGCCAACACCACGCGCAAGGACTTCATTGCGGAATCCGTGCTCAAGCGCAACCCGCAGGTGGTGGGGGTGTATCGCCTGGTGATGAAGTCCGGCTCTGACAACTTTCGCGCCAGTGCCATGCAGGGCGTGATGAAGCGCATCAAGGCCAAGGGCGTGGAAGTGGTGGTATACGAGCCGGTGCTGGAAGAAGACACCTTCTTCGGTTCACGCGTCATGCGGGATCTCGAGGCATTCAAGCAGGAAGCCGATGTCATCCTGAGTAATCGCATGGCAGAAGAGCTAGTCGATGTGGTAAATAAGGTTTATACCAGAGATCTTTTTGGTAGTGATTAATATTTGTTTTTCATGTTGATAAAAGCCTCTTTTGATTTTTTGCATTAGGGAACCGATGATCAATTCGGTTCTACGCGTTTGCAGCGCTCAGACTGGTGCTTCAACCGCAACAGCGGTCGCTTTCTGACCTGTATAGATGGCCTATTTCCTCTACTAGCGGTTTATCCGGCTAGTAGAGGAAATTCAAGATGCACTGACCCCGTCAATGCGTCCTTCGCATCGCGTCGCCAGCACGAGGTTGGCTAGCCCGAACAGGCTGAATAGCTGCGCCTGGTTCTTGGCCAGCCCCTTGTAGCGCACCTTCCGGTAGCCGAAGAGATTCTTGATGACATGGAACGGATGCTCGACCTTGGCGCGGATGCTGGCCTTGGCCCGCTCGATCTTCAGCAGCAGTTCTTTCATCGGACTCTCTTCCATCTTCTTGATACCGCCTCGCTTGGCCGCGATACAGCAACGGGAATTCCTTGCATCCTTTTCTTCATCCAGGCGTTTGCCCATACCGATGTAGCCCGCATCAGCAGGGAAAATGCATGAAAAACCGCTCTACGACGGGCCTCGTAGCGCTTTACCAAAAGGACCTCATGTGGTCATTTAGCAGCTTTCGCTCATGGATGATCCGATGCTGACACCGTCTCTTATGCACCATTTATCGATTGTTCCCGACTTCCGCCAGGCGTGGAAAGTGAAGCATCAGCTGTCGGATATCTTGTTTCTGATCGTCTGTGCGGTGATCTGTGGTGCAGAAGGTTGGGATGAAATCGAAGATTTTGGCCACGCGAAGTTGGACTTTCTTCGCCAGTACGGCGATTTTGAGGCTGGCGTGCCGAGTCACGATACCTTGGCCAGGGTGATGGCCCTGGTGAATGCTGAGCAGCTGCAAACTGCATTCGCTGAGTGGATGAAAAGTTGCCATGACGTGACTG
>NZ_JEMF01000035.1 GCF_000591415.1 Cobetia crustatorum
GCACTCGTGAATAAGGCGGGCATATATGCAGTAAAATGCCAAGACCCACTCCTCGTCATATAAGTATTGACTATTCTTTGAACCTCGCTATTATCGTATTTTTCATAATAATATCTAACATCTTTTATTCCTTCTATCTCATTTTTGAGGCAGTATGAAATCATCCTAGTGTCAGACAAACCACGCTTAGTCCATTCATCGTAACAATAAGGATAGGCTGTTTCTGAAAAATCTTTATCGGCGATTGGCTTTAAGTAACTGATTTCTTTATAGTTTTCTATTTTTTTATTCATGCAATACGCATACATGCTCTCATTAAGAATTCCTCTCTTTCTCCATTGAGAATCACATATTTGCCTACTATCATTCATGAACTCATCTTTTGTCTTTCCTAATGTATCTTCAGAGTGAGCAGAATTTGATAAAAAAAGCAGCACGACAAATAGATGCTTTAGCTTAATTGTAAACATTATGCCCTCTTTACCTTATAAACTAGAGTTAAATTTCTAGCCAAACTCGACTTCTATCTTTGGATTCTAGTTTTATTTTAGGGTTTTTGTACATTATATCTGAAAACCCTTCAGGACATGAGAACATATATGGTTCTTTTTCTAACGATGAACACTCTCCGAATGAAAGTCTATATTCTCTCTGATAACTATAATCTAATGATTTACAAAAACTCCCCCAATTATTGCGGTCTCCATCATACACAACCTCACAATGTGTAAATTTTTCTGTCGTACTTTTTTCTATTCTTTTGAAAAACTCACCTACATTATTGACCGGTAAAAACACAAAGCTATTACCGAAGTTAGCTTTCATCCTTGTTATATCGTCTTTTAAATTTTCTAACTCTTCTTCATCTTCTGGAATTCGTAATGACATCCAGCAACTAAGCCATGAATCTTTTTGTTCACTTTGATAAAGAGTTAAAGATAGAACATCCGTTATTTCAATTTCTTCCCCACTACTATGTTTTTTTATTGTTATTTTTACATCATCATCATTTCTATCATGACGATAAGAATGTATACAACTTTCAAAACGATCAGAGACTCCTTCCATATCACTAATTCTATAAACCTCAGGAGTCTGGCAATGAATTAATCCTGACAACAATTTGTCTAGGTAAAATTCTTTATCACTTTGAAAAAACTTTATCATGCCAATATAGTCGTTGCTTTTCCATGACATTATAAATTCCTTTTTATAAGTAATTATTTTTTGTTAAATTGGCTAGAACTGTCATTCTAGCTCACGATATGGCGCGTAATCATGAATTATGGCCTCAAAGAGCTTTTCTCTTCTAACTCTAATAAGTAATCAGCAACCATATTAAATATATTTAGAGCATGTTCTCTATTTTCTATTAGAACTATAGGCTTTTGGTAATTTAATTTTTCTATACCTGTAGAATTTAGCCATTGAAAGGATTTGCTTCTGCTTCCACCATTAATGCGATCTGTTACATCTAAAACTTTTTCAAGGACATCATGATTCCCATACCAAGATATAGGCTTGGTAATTGGTTTTCTTTTACCATGTATAACCCTTTCAAGTTGACTTCTTTCCAACTCTAGATTATCAATCCTGTGGCGTACAATATCGGCATTCTCGGCTAGGCCACTATTGGTTTTTCTATCTTCTTTTATTCTTGTAGGAGTGACAACCACTATTTTCTTATCTGTATATTCTTTTATAAATTCGGCTGCTGGAACTAAATCCGTATCATTAGTAACTAGCACCACAACATCTAAATCTTCGTCTGATATAGCATCATGATATGCATGTAGAGAGATGTTGACATCGGTCATCTTCTCTTCGATTTTCAGCACATGCACACGCTCTCTATTTTCATTAGGTCGATCGGGACCATCGGGAGTAGCTATAAAAGGAGTATCTTTAGATATTGAATAATCACCATGTATTATTTTGATATTATCATTTTTTTTCTAATGCCTTATGGTACGACCTTTGCGAGGCAAGCGATTCATCCGAAACAGATATTTTTGCACTTATTTCAGCTGTAAAAAACTTTATACAAGGCTTTTTGTTTTTTATAAAATCAACTTCTTTACCGTCAAATGAAAAAATAATTGACGGTAAGATCTCTATGAAAAAAAGCTTTTCTAGATCAAGCCATTTATAACTAGTATTTTTTAAGCACCCATAATAAAAATTATAACCATCGATATAGATGTTTGTCTTTAGCTTTTTTTTTTCTACTGTCTATTTCCGTCGACACTAACGCTTCCTTTTGTACAGACACAAAAAAACCGGCTTTCGCCGGCTTTTTCTTCCCAGCACAAGGAGGTCATGCCTCACCGGTTTCTGGGATCAGTTGTTAAGCAAATAGTAATCCCTCAGCTGAGGAATCACAAACCATAGGAACTATCCTCACCACGTTCCTCATCGTAAGCTGTTGTTTTTAAAGATAAATTTAATGAGGATATCTCCATTGCTACAATCTATCGGTCTTCGACCGATAGATTGTAGCAATGGAGATATCCTCAGTCAAAATAACTCAGCTTCCGTCCTTCATTTTTCCCATGAGGTTCTCCCGAAGCAGTCATCTCAGCGGCGAATGAATGTGGTATCGATACATTGGAGGATCTAGGCCCCATCCCCAATTCTACGGGCTCCTGGGCAGGACAGGGGCGGCCTTATGACCAGCTTTGGGGCACTGATCTCACCATTCTCTCTTGGCTCGTAGCGCTGCCATCTCAGCGGCGAGCTTGTTGTCCATAAGTGCGAACACCTGCCCATCCTGCGCAGCCTCAGGGGCAGGCAAGCGGCGCATCTTGGCAACCTCTTCGCGTAATCCGACCAACTCTTCCCGCAACGCTCGTATCTCAGCGATCAGCACGTCATCGCTGGCTGTGCTACTGGCCCGAGACAGCGTGCCAGGCTCGGGCATCTTCAATGCTCCGTAGCAGCGTTCCAGCTCGCTCGTATCTATCTGGCGATGACCATCGCGGCGTGTCGTAAAGCTCAGATTCCCGCGCTTCATATCGCGGTACAGGGTGCGCCTGCTACGCCCTACAAGCTCGGCAGCTTCATTAACGGTGATAGATGCCATGTCTTCCCCTTCGCATCGTGTGCACTCAGTTTAGACCGATGTGACAGCATGGGTCAGGAGGTGTGACAGACGGTGTGACATTCTAGGGCTGGAAAGGCTTGAGCGCGTGACAGAGTGTCATGGGACACGTGTGACATTCGAGCGGAAGCGAGCAAGTTTTAGGGTCTCGGGGCATAGCCCTGAGCAAGACGCCAGGTTGCACGAAAGCGAAGCGATTTTGCAGCCGAAAGTGACACAAATGTGTTACGCAGGCATACCTTGTCCGAGTCCGTTGGCCATAACAGCAACAAAAAATTTTCAAACTTTTCTAGCAGTTAGAGAAAGATTTTTCGCAGATGAGAAAGATCCTATCCATTCGCTTGTTTGCCATTTGGGAATTAAGAAAACGATGAAACTCAGCCGAAAGAAAAAGTCATCCTGGCAGCATCTCATGAAAAAAATTTAAGGTATCTCTCCGGCCTTCGGCCGGTCGCTGACGCGCTGACGCCCTTCGGTTGTCTGGCACTTACCAAGATGTCACCGCGCGCGCCTAAATCGGCGCAGCTTGCGGCAACATCTTGGAGTGTGCCGTTGGTCTTTCAGAACGGTCGCTAAGCTCCCTTAGTCATTTGCCTCACCCCTCACTCCAAAAAACAAAGGCCGTAGGCCCACACGTGCCCGCAGGAAGCTTTTAGGCCCACCGTTGCTTGGTGCTTTAGATACCAAGTTCCGCCTTAGAGCAGAGCGGGCACATAGTGCCCTGCATTCTGCTCGTTCCTCGACTTGTCGAGGCATCATTGGGGTTAGGCCGAGCGAAGCGAGGGGCGAGGGAGTGAAACGACCGAAGGGCAGGCGAGCGCATCGCGCTCGAAAAAGCATTTTGTAGAACTTAAGAGGCATGAAATTAAATTTCTTTTTAAATCAATAGCTTACTGAGATGGGGTGCACACCCTAGAGTGTGCAGGGGTGCACACCCTAGAGTGTGCAGGTTATGTGCATACTGCACTCTATGAAGTGCATCTTTGCTGTGCTATAAGGTCACATGAAAGTGCAGTATGCACATCAACTTGTTCAGGGGTGCACATGAGGGAAACACATCAGGTCGGACGACCTCTAGCTACGGAAAATAAGCACAAAACTTGGGTCCAAACGGAAAGGGCTGCTCACGAAGCATGGGGAACCCTGATAGCCACAGCTCCTATGGCTGCAAGGCTTGCTCATGTACTCGTTGCCCATATGGGTGACGGAAACACCGTGGTAGCAAGCCAAACCACCCTAGGCGAGCTCATGGCCCCTCCTGGTAAGAACCCTGTTCATCGAAACTCCGTACGAAAAGCAATTCAGAAGCTAGAGTCTGAGCGGTGGATAGAAGTCGTCCAGCTAGGAGGTAAGGGAGGAGCCCTAGCTTATCGAATCAATGATCGCATCGCATGGGGAGAGAAAAGAGATAAGCTCCGGTATAGCCGTTTCTCTGCGCAAGTGCTCGCTTCATCAAGCGAACAAGCAAAACCCATAGAAGATCGCCCAGCACTACGACAGATTCCAACCTTAATGCGTGGCGAAGAACAGATCCCTCATGGCCCTCATGAAGAGCCGCCTAGTCAAGGTTTAATCGAAGGTGTAGAACCAGACCTTCCGTATCGTGATACTGATACTAAAGATTACTTTAATAGGTAAATTAAAAGTGTAGAAATAAATTCTCGCATGATAGAGTCATTTAGAAAAATACGGGATAGCTATATTATATACTACTCATTTTCTTACGATAAGGATTAGGCATGAACCAAGAACACGAAGAAGGTCTGATAGATAGATATTTATCAAAAATAAATTCTCTATGTGTGAAAGCGATAGAGGGTGAGGAAGTGAAACCTCAAGTTGAAGCTGTTGTAAAAGAAGCATGTGAAGATTTTGCAACCGTAGTAACAAGCCCAGCTAATGCTAATCTTCGCACATTCCGTGGCCGTCTAAAAATTAAGCTTGAATCAGCTAGTCAGACAGAAGAGTCTGATATTTTAAAGCATGCTATAAGCTGCTGCCCAGAGAAAATTTAATACTTGCTGATTATTATCCCCCCTCTATACGAAGGGGGACTTTAATGCCTGGATTCATAGAATAACCGCAGCACTTTGGACCGCACGGTAGAGGCAGGAGGGCCAGCGCCGGTACCCTTCTCGGCTCACCGACCAAAGTGAAGCAGAGTATGGAATACCGACAGCTGACCCAACGATACCAGATCCACGCCCGTTATGACTTGGGCATGAGCCAACGCCAGATCGGCAGGGAGCTGAACCTCCACAGCAGCACGATCAGCCGTGAAATTCGCCGTAACGCCACCGCTGATGGCTATGATCCCGAGCAGGCTCAGACACTCAGTGATCATCGGCGCCGCACTGCTACCAAGTGGACAAAGCGCCTTCCAGGCATGATGGCCGCCGTTGCCGGTCGGCTACGTGAGGAGTGGAGCCCACAGCAAATCAGTGGCTTCATGGCGCCCTTGGCCGGCGTTAGTGTCAGTCATCAATGGATCTACTCCTTGATCTGGGACGACAAGGCACGGGGTGGTGACCTTTGGGAGCATCTCCGTCAGCCCAAACGCCGCAATAAGCACCGCACGCACGCCAAGAGCGCCGGGGTGGGCAAGATCCCCAACCGAGTCGGTATCGAGCACCGCCCAGATGAGATTGATGACCGGCGCAGGTGTTTCTAGGGGAATACTCAGGAGGCCTGGATACCGCAGGTGCTGCGCTTATTGCTTGAATTCAGGTTTTTAAGAAGGTCTGCAAAAAAGTTGGGTGACATAGTAATTAGCACTGATTTCCCTTCATTTTTTTAATGTTGGAAAACACTTTTCCATGTTTAAAATCTAGGAAGAGTTTTTGAATGCGTCAATAACTACTTCATTGGTTAGCTCGCTCCATTCCTTTCTCATAGATGTGGCAAATGATTTCGTGCAAGTTCTTCCTTTTTTGAAGTCTAATTCAAGCTCGTTGATTTTTTCAAGAGTGCCTAGCTGTTTGGAAACTTATATGCTGGCAGTCGAGCCCCTTAATAGAGTTCCGTCCAAATCAAAAATGTGTAGACTCTTTGGCATATCAGTTTTCTACCCTATAGTTTTTCCACCTATGATCAAGGGCATAACCTTGCCAGGCGCTCAAAGCTGCATGGGTTGCTGGAAATAAAGGGTGTGGAATTTCATCGAGTGAGAACCATTTCCAGTACTTAAATACCTCGGGTTCTCTGGTGTCTGCCTCTTGGGGTGAATCAAGTTCAGAATAAGCAACTCCTGTAAGGTTTGAGGCGCCGCCCCCAATGTTCTGAACAAAATTTGTTATTGTGGCGTTGCTAAGTTTTAGGCCTGTTTCTTCTTCAGTCTCTCTTAATGCAGCCTCTTCGAATGACTCTTCCGGTTCAACATGGCCGCCAGGAAAACACCAAGAAGGTTCTTCACCTTTCTTGTGTCTATACCCTAATAATATTTTGGCGTCAGGGCGTTGAACTATCACTCCCACCCCGATTGTTGTTTTTTGTTTCATGACAAATCACTCTCGGCTTGTTGGTATAGAAGCTCTTTTGAGATGTTTTTTGAGACGTAATTTCCGCTAATCATCGCAGCGACGATGCCTCTGAATAATCTGCATGCGTCTCCGGCAACATAATCTTCCGTGGCCGCCCTCCCTTGGCACCATTGGCCTGGGCTGCATTGCGTTTGGCTGGGCTACGGCTGCGGCCCCCTACGGCGCCTAGCTGGCGTGCCATCCATTGCTTAGAGCCAAACTGCCCTTCCAAGAGGGCGGGCACGTAGAGGTCGGCATCGAGCTGAGGCCAGTGCAGGCCAAGCCCGGAGGGAGACACCTCAATCTCGGCCAAGGCATCTGGCGTGGCATCGGCGAGGCCTTCCACGAGACGTGGAGGGATCGCGAGCTCGAGCCCGGAGTGCAGGCGTACGATCACTCGGCTGGTGCGGCGGTCGTAGCGTGCGGCAACGGCATGGGCATGGTCGCGTTCGGCGGCCATGCGGGCCTCTGCCTGCTGGATGACATCATCAGTAATGGCCATGAATTTCCCTCCATTTGGCACATAACGCCAACAGTTCTTCTGACAGTGCCGACGCGATCCGGTTGAGATCCTTCGAGTTGAATTGGTAACTCTCACGCAACTCGGAGGGACCACTCGGGCAGTGCAGGATGAAGACCGCTTCACCGCCCTTGCCGATGACGTGCACATGCGCCGGTCGATGGTCGTTGGGGTAGATGACGGCTCTCAGGCCATCGAAACGGAGAATGGTTGGCATGAGGGCAGTCTAGCATAAACCTAACCGCTTGGGTTTATGCTGGATTGGCGCGGATCGAGGAAGGAGTAACACTATCCGGCTTCTGACTATTACCCTGACAGTTTCAAGGAGCCTACCCATGAGCCACAAGGTCTCTGACGCTGTCGCCCAACCGTCTCGGGCAACTGAAATGCGGACAGTCATCTCTCGATCCGCCAATGATCAGGCACGAGGACGCAAGTATCTGACACGCGATGAAGTGCTAAAGCTGGCAAGGGAAGCGAGAAAAAACCGCTATGGGGCACGTGACTCACTGATGATCCTAATGGCGTATCAGCACGGGCTACGTATCTCTGAGCTCGTGAGTATCAGATGGCAACAGGTAGATCTCGATGGAAATCACCAGCTCAACATACAGCGAGTAAAGGGGTCGGTCAGTGGAACGCATCCGCTCCAGGGCGAGACAGTACGAGCCTTGAAGCGCTACCAACGTGAGATTACGCGATCACACGGTTACGTCTTCACTAATGAACGTGGCGGGCCGGTCAGCATCGATGGCTTTCGCAAGATGTTCCATCGCTTGAGCGAGTCCGTCATGGGCATCAAATGGAATCCTCACGCACTGCGTCATGCCTGTGGGGTTCATCTGATCAACCAGGGCGCTGACCTTCGCACCGTGCAGCAGTACATGGGACACGCCAACATTCAGAACACTGTCGCGTATACGACGCTGACCGGCCGACAGTTCGAGAAGCTGGCCTTCTGACATCTCCCCCCTCAAGGCGGATAATCTTGAATTTTGGCGTTTTGGGGCCGATACGGCGGAGGTGTGTCGCGCAAATGCGATGGAACTAATGCAGGCTTGGCACTTCACCCGCTTTGGCATGCCTTCGTATCGCTGGATGAGTCGTGTCGTCAGCAGTATGCTATACACGTATAGCAATACTCAGGAGAGCTTATCCATGCTAGCGATTCGACTACCTAGTGACATCGAGGAACGTCTCGAGGCACTGGCCAAGGCCACTGGCCGCACCAAGACCTACTACGCTCGTGAGGCTATCCTCGAGCACCTGGAGGATCTGGAAGACATCTATCTCGCAGAACAGACACTCGAGCAGCTACGCCGTGGGGAAGAAACCACGCACTCTCTGGACGACGTGGAGCAGGACCTTGGCTTGGCAAATTGAGTTGACCGGAGCCGCACACAAGCAGCTCAAGAAGATCGGCCATGCCGAGGCCAAGCGTATTCGTGACTACCTGCGGGAGCGCATCCAGCCACTCGAGGATCCGAGACAGCTGGGAAAGCCTCTCCAGGGACAGCTGGGTGAGCTATGGCGCTACCGTGTCGGCGATTATCGTCTTATCGCCCAGATCGAAGATGATCGAGTCTGCGTGCTTGTCGTCCGGATCGGCCATCGGCGCGATATCTATCGCTGATGGCGACTCTTAGGGTCTATAGCGGCACCAAAACTTATCATAACCACTTGTTTTTAATGCAAATAGTGGGAATGACGTGAAAAGCAACGATGCCGTCCATCGAGATAGATAAACTCGCCTTTTTCCTGATGTTATGGCCATAAACCGGTATTTTCGGCCATCTCATGAAAGAGCCTGGCCTCACGACCCACGCTGAATCCCGCATGGTTGCTGGGAAATAGTGGGAATGACGTCGTTCGTCCAGCTTCGGGTCACTCGTTCGATATCTGCTCTTGCCCTGCCCACCTCTTCCTTCTTTCAGCTCACTCCTCGTGTTTCCGCGCTTTCAAAGCTGCCATTTCCCTGGCGAAGGGATGCTTGTCGTGAACCTGAGAGGGCGTCGGCGGCTTGGACACTACCTGTGCCTGGTTTTCATCAGCCTCTGATCCCATCAGGGGAAGTCGGCGCATATGCTGCTCCAGCGCTTCAATTTTCTCCGCCTGCCGGCGCGTGACGGCCAGCAGCTCCTTCACGAGTCCTACCAGTTCCTCTGTGCTTTCCGACGTTGCTGTCGGGGTGTCGGAAAGCCCTTTGGCACCAGTTGTCGAAGTGGTGTCGGGCGTTGTCGGAGCTTCGCCATAGACCCGGATCATTTCCGCCAAGTCGAGCACACGCTGTCCATGGCCATTCAATCCAGCCGTGATACGGCCTCGAGAAATGGCTTCATAGAGCGTAGAGCGGTGCAATCCGTAAAGTTTTGCCATACGGCCAACCGTCAATTCTGGCATGTCGACCCCTGTAGGGTTGATGTGTCGTTTGCCCGACAGAATGGGCCTAGCCCTCTCTGATCACAAATCAGCTGTTCTGCATGAAAAGCCGTGCTAGTCTCAGAGATGTCCGCATAGCGGCATAGGTGCCCGACCGTCCCGTAGAAAAACGGTCATTTGTGTAGCCACGGGTCTACCTCTGAAACAAGACCAGGAAAGCGCATGTCTCCAACGAATGCGTACCCGCCTGGCACATAATGAAGTCCGTAATAGTACTTATAAATCAGTAGCCTAGAGATATCTTCTACCGCTACTAGCAAGATCCAGTCACCGCCAGGTGGCGTAAGCCCCACACTGGCTACGAGCCTGATGGCAAGCACATTCAGGGTCCAGCCAAATCGCGTTTGAAAGCTCAGACGGCGATTGAGGGGAAGGTGCGTCTTGAATTCAGAGTGAGTCCGAATTCTGCACCTAAACTCACGATCTTGCGCCAAAACTCCCAAAAAAGTGGCTCCGGCCTTGCTGTCACACGCCCGTGTGCTCAGTGCTAGCGCGTTGCGTCTCTACTTTTCATCGCCACAGTCATCGGCGTAGAGCGGCAACTCCTGGCACTGCCTCACGTGCATGCGGCGACGAGTCCGGCTGACCAATAATCGAACGCCCGGCTACTGCCCTCTGGCACGAGACTCGCTCAGGCGACCTCGAGAGCAGCCATTGAGGCGTTCACGAAACGTGCAGGTAGCGGCGTGTCCGTCTCTGTCCACCGCACAGAGACGGACGCCGTCAGGCGCCCGCGAACCCACGGGGGCTCAATGCCCCCGCGGGTTCGAGCGTCACCAAACCCTGCACCAAAACTCATTGCTGACACCTGCACATCGCGCTGTCCGGCGTTCGCGCCACCTACCTGGCTGGTAGGCATGACCTTGCCCTGTGTCGCCAGCAATGAGCGCGCCTTGACCGTAGGAGCTGCCACCTCCCACCACGATCCCCTGCCCACTCACTGAGTGTCGCGATCGGATGCGCACATAAAATTTCCGGACGATTCCGGCGGCCATGTCACGAGACGACACGCTTCCCAGGTCTGACCGCGCCCAAAAGCGGTTTAACACTTACCGAACGTCTTGGCAGGACACCGGGAAGCGACTTCGACACTCCCTATCACCACGACGCAGGAGGCTTCGTGATGGGTAAATACGCATCGAAACGTAACTACGGCTATGGAAAGCAAATGGCCTACGCCGGGCATCAGGCCTGGTGAGCCTCTATGGCCGAGGCCACTACTCGACAGTGGCCACGCATTCGGACCGCTGGGGCCAGTTTGCCCAGTGGGCCAAGGACAATGGCGTGAAGGATCTCGCCACGACACCCAACCAGGCACTGCTGGAACGCTATGCCGAACACCTTCAGACACAGGTGATGTCGGGAGATATCGCCGTCTCGACGGCCCAGAATCTCCTGAGCAGCGCCAATACGACCTTTCTGGCCCTGCGCGGCGATCACAGAGTGCGGGTGTCCCCGTCGCAGTACGCCGGGAAGCGCAGCAATGTGCGACAGACAGCCCCGACAGCGTTGGACACCGATAAAGTCACCCAGACTTGCCGAGCCCTGGAGGCAGCAGCTTACCCCGCGCGTCTGCCGTCCTGCAGCTGGCTGCCGCGTTCGGGGTTCGCCGTGAAGAAGCGATCAAGGCGGACCTGGAGCGATGGCATCGTGAGGCGTCCAGAAAGGGCGCTGTAGACGTGCAAGAAGGCACCAAGGGCGGAAGGTCGGCACAGCGCTTAATCGCCGTCAGTGAGCCTCAGCAGGCCGCTCTGGCCTATGCACGCTCAGTACGTCCAGAAGGAAGCCGAAATCTACTGGCACTTGAGGAGCGCTATGCGGATCTGGCGACAGCTCGGCAAGGCGAGCTCAATCGTGCTCGCCCCATCCTGAAAGCGCATGGTCTCAGTGGCTTCCACGATGCCCGGGCCGCGTATGCCTGTGCTCGCTATGCGGTGATTACGGGCCACCCTGCGCCTGCCGTCAGCGGCTCACTCTCACCCCACAAATCTCAGGATCAGTTGGCACGCCGACTGATCAGCCAGGAACTTGGACATAACCGCCTCGATGTCACCGTGGCGTACCTAGGAGGTCGCAAATGATGTTCTACGCAAACGGCACCCCGATTCAGGTCGACGGCAACATGCTGGAAAACCTGTTGAAGTGCGATCCGCGAAAGCAACGGGGGGTCCGGGCTCATGGTCGCCGGATGGTGCGAATTCAGAAGTTGATTCATGAGCGTTTCGGCGTGAAGCATCCCTGGCAATGGAAAGCCAAGCACGTACGTTGGGTGATGAAAGATGGTTTGGGGGATATCTCCCCTGCGACGGCCTATGACTACTGGCGCACTTGCCGATGGACCCTGGAAGTGACAGGAGTCTACGAGGATTGGGAACCTCACTTGCGTGGGCCTTGGCTCAATCCGAAGGGGGAGCTGCGTCCCGCAGGGCGCGGAGGTCGTCCCCCCAAGCGACCATAAACACCTGACTACTGACTAACCCGGCGCGTAGCGCCTGTGTTCCCGCGTTGAGTTGGGTTAGCGACCACTGTGGCTGGATTTCTTTAGCGACCAGCCCTTTCGCAGGATGCCCAGGGGCGTAGCCCCTCGATGGCATCCTTTCTGCGCCTATGGCGCAGGCAATTTCAGGCGGCCGGAGGCCGGGCGGAGCGAAGCGGAGGGTAGGTGAGCGCTATGCGCTCTTTTATGTCCCTTTTGCCTTTTAACCCCTTTTAGGCATGCGTATCTTTATGATTTTAAAGGCTTTTTTAGCCTAAAAGGGGAGGGATTGATGGTTAAAAGAGGAGGGATTGATGGTTAAAAGGGGAGGGATTGATGGTTGAAGAGGGGAGGGATTGATGGTATCAAGGGAGCAATTAAAAACACTCCCTTAATGGTGCCTCCTATGGATACAGCATTGATCTACAAATCCAATGCTCTGATTGAGGCATCTTACCGCCTCAGCGTCTATGAGCAGCGCATTCTCTTGAGCTGTATCTCTCAGGTACGGCGGGATGCTCCATTGACCGATCAGCAGCTTTATACGGTCAGCGCACAACAAATTGCCGATATTACTGGTACAAAGTTAGGTACCGCTTATCAGAACCTCAAGGCGGCAGCGGAACGACTGTATCGTCGTGAAGTTACATTAAAAGAGGCTCCGAACGGTCATGGCCAAGCGAGAGTCAGGCTTACGCGTTGGGTACAGACTATAGAGTATCGTGATAGTGAAGGGATGGTGGCCTTACGCTTTGGTACAGATATGGTGCCATACCTATCTCAATTATCAGCACAGTTCACACGATATGCATTAGCAGATGTAGCCCATATGGATAGTGCTCATGCAGTACGCTTATATGAGCTACTGTGCCAATGGCGTGATGCAGGTAAGAGGGAAGTATCTACTGAGTGGCTTCGTGAAGCATTCCAGCTAGGTGACAAGTATCCTGCGATAAAAGATTTTAAGCGCTGGGTGATCATTCCTGCTATTGAACAAATTAACAAACACTCACCTCTATGGGTAAAATGGGAGCAGAAGAAAACAGGGAGGAAGATAAGTCATTTTTGTTTTGTCTTTGGTGAAAAGCTAAAAGAAAAGAAAAAGACTCCTCAAAAAAAATCTGCTACAGACTGTGATAAGGTTCCAAGATCTCTTTATGGCATACCTATGGATGTTATAGAGAGGCTGGCCCGTCCAGGTGAGTCATATGACGATGCCGCCTTACGACTACTGAGCGAAGCAAAGAAAAGCTACGAATAGTGAATTTAAGCCACTCATTAGAACATATGGATTCAAAGGAGAATCCTTTAGTTCAACCGGATGTATAGAAATTGCACAGCAAATTTCTATACATCCGTGGCGTGCCTTTATTTATCAGGATCTAAAGCTTCAATTAAGGCTCAAATCTCTTTTTCACCATATCCCGGCTTATTCATGAGGCCGACCTGAAAACGAAGATGGCGAGTGGTTTTCTCTTGTAGAATCAGGATGTTCCTGTCAGAACACGATTCAAGAGGACCACTCGCCATGGGTGAAACCCTAACGACCTGGACGCCTCCA
>NZ_JEMF01000036.1 GCF_000591415.1 Cobetia crustatorum
GTGCACCGGCTGCTCGACGGTTATGGCGCTGAGCGCACGATTAATTTTGAATAGGCACTTACACATGACACGTAAGCAATCTGGTTTTACATTGATCGAGCTGATGATCGTTGTGGCGATTATCGGTATTCTGGCGGCAATTGCTATTCCGCGTTACCAAGATTATATTGCAAAATCTCAGGTAAGCCGCGCTTACTCTGAGGTAGCTACGTATAAAACTGCTGTTGAAGAGTCGTTGGTGCGTGGGGATGTTGCTATAACGAATGATGAACTAGGATATGTGCCTTCTAATATTACCACTGGCGTGATCGGAACTAATATAGCTACCTTTGTTGCTGCAGGAAGCGGTACTCTTGAAGTAACCTTGGGTAATGAAGCAGCACCTGTTGTTTCTGGTGCAATTATAACTCTAAGTCGCGATACCAGTGGTGTATGGACTTGTGGTATTGCTTCATCTGGAACTGATGGCTGGAAAGAAAGCTTCGTACCTGCTGGTTGTCAGGCAAATGCTGCCTCTTAGTAGATCTTCTTCAGGCAATAAAAAACCGCCCTACGGGGCGGTTTTTTATTGCAGCGAATAAACGATCAATAAAGCGCTTCTTCTTCCTCGACGACATCTTTAAGCAGCTCCAGGAACAGTTTGTCGGCATCGGAGTGCTCTGCCGGATCTTCCGGGATATGAATGCTGGTAGTGTCGGACACTTCGTTGGCGATGATGGCCAGCATCTGCGCTTCGCTTTGCCCCTGTTCTGCCCCTTCCTTGAGGCGCGCCCGCGCCACGATCAGCGACTGTTCGAGTATCTTCGGGTCTTGCAGCAGCTTGCGAATGAAGCCTTTCAGCTCACTGATGATACGTGTCTTGTGCATTTCGCCGGATGCATTGCTCATGGGCGTGCTCCTTGATGATCGAGTGTTGTCGTGACTGATATATGGTGCAGTGTAACGCAGACTCTAGCGTGTGGGAGTAGGCGAAATGACACTGAGCTCGAGGTTGCCTAGCCAGTTGATATCGTCGGTCAGGCGTTTCATTTCTGTGATCTCAGTGTTGCGTTTATTCGCATCTTGGTAACGTTCCGCGGTTGGTTCAAAGCAAGTTGCTGTTAGCTCCAGCAGGATATCCACATGTGGTGGCAGCGTGGTGGGCGAATCAGGCATGGATGACGCTGCTGGCTGCTGCTGATGTTGGAAATAATGTAGTGTCATGCCGCTACGCGCGTGCCACAGCGGTTGCAGCTGCCAGCGCTCATCCAGCATGGCGATAATCTCACTGCGCAACGGCAGTGGCTGGTGAGAGGGCGGATGAGGTGAGTCGGTCTGCGTCAAATGGGAGTCATCTTCCGGGTCGATGTGATAAAGCACATCACTGAGCTGAGGGAATTCTCGCTTGAGGCGTGCCACCGCATGGTGACCAATGGCGTGTCCTTCGGAGACGCTGATGCGTGATGCCACCAGCAAATGCACTTCCAATACGATACGTCCGGCGAGTGTTCTGCTACGCAAGTCATGTACACCACGAACTTCCGGCAGGGTGAGTAAGCACTCACGAATCTCGTGTTGTTGTTCACGCGGCAGCGCGGTATCGATCAGCTCACGTGAGGCCTCCCAGGCCAGTGACACGCCAATCTTGCCCACCATCACGCCGACCACGATGGCTGCGATACCGTCCAGCCAGCCGGCACCCAGCTGCGTGCCAATCAGGCCCACGAGTACCGCGACGGTGGAAAGTGCATCACTACGCGAGTGCCAGGCATTGGCTTCCAATAGTTTGGACTTCTGGCGATGGGCGACCTTGAGCGTGGCGCGAAAGATCCATTCCTTGCCGATCAGCGAGATGACGGCAATGCCGATGCCCAGTACGCCCGGCAGCGGGGCTGTCAGCGTGCCGAATATCAGTGCCCAGCTACGCAGAATCCCTTCCCAGCCAATCGCGCCGGCGACGGCCAATAATAGGCTGCCGAGCACCAGGGTGCCGAGTGTCTCAATGCGCTCATGCCCCCACGGATGCGAGTGGTCTGGCGCTTGACGGCCGTAGTGAGTGGCCACCAACACGAAGGCGTCTGTCACCAGGTCCGATAGTGAATGAATGCCATCGGCGATCAACGCCTGCGAGCCGACCATCTTGCCGATGATCAGTTTGGCGACTCCCAATATGCCATCCAGCACCGCTCCGATGAGTGTGATGCGCTGGGCTTCACGCTTGGCGCTGGCCTTGAGTGCCGAATCTGTTTGAGTCGAAGAGGGCATGTCGGTACTCGCAATCAAAGGCGGGTATGCAGGCTTCGGTGCCAGGTGTTTTTCTGCGGCACAAAAGTGAGTGTTGACTTACGTGGTATCGCTTTTCATGCGCCATGCTGTCGAGTCTGAGCCCTAGCGGACACAGCTGTCTTCCGAGATGTCACTCTTCGGACGTAGGCGGCGCGCGAGGCTATCCACGGCAATATTGAGTATTGCGGTTAACAGCAGCAGCGCAAATGCCTGATCGAACATCATGTACTCGAAGCTCGAATCAATATGGAAGCCCAGCGTTGCCACACCAAGCATGCCGAGTATCGCCGTCTCGCGGATAATGGTTTCGGCGCGGTAGAACAGCAGCGCGAACATGCCCGGCGCGACGCGTGGGTTGAGTTCGTACAGCCAGCACTCCAGACGTCCTTGCGGCTTGCTGAGAGGCAGCTGAATCTGATTGGCATGACGTGCGCACAGGAAGGCGATGATGGCCCCGTTATGCAGTGACAAAGCCAGCCAGGCGGGCAGCAGAGATGGCCCAAGCAGCAGCAGCAGGATAAAGGCGAGCATCAGCTCTGGCGTGGTGCGCAGGAAGATCAGCAGGCCGCCAGTGGTGCGTTGGGTGAGCCGATTGCCGACATGACGGCTGGCCAGTGGCCACAGCGCCATGGCGACCAGCAGGCTGCCGGCCGTGCCCAGCAGGCCTAGCAGTAGCGTATTGCCGAGCGCTGGCAGCAAGTGCGGGAGCTGCCCAGCCCACTGGAGCATGCCTGAGAACAGTTCCCCGGAGACGACCGTCTCCAGAGAGGCGTTGACGAGCGGTGCCGGCCAGATGTCGTGGCTGACAAAGCGCCACAGGAGCGCGGGATTGACGTTGGGCCACGGCCCTAGCCACCACAGGCTTGCGATAGCCAGCACCGGCAATAGGCGACGATGACCCCACCACGGCAGCGTGGCAATCAGTAGATAGAAGATCCACAGCAGTGCACCGGCCTCATGATAGCGTCCTTCACGAAAGGCGCTTTCCAGATAGAAGCCCAGTGTCGGCAGGCCAACGAAGCCCAGCAATACGCTGGCGCGCAGCGCGCACTCAAAGCGATAGCGGGTGTAGCTGGCCAGTCGCGGCCACGCCATCGGTAGCTCGGCATAGACGAAGCGCATCAGGCGTGAGGTGGCTGCAGGCAGTGCCTTGATCGGCGCCTGGGGTAGCTGTTCGAGTATCTCGGCGTAGACCTTGGCGAACGTCGCTGCGTAGGGAATCGTGATCGCAGCCAACGCCGTGACGGCGGAAAGGCCGAAGACCTGCAGCAGCAATAGCGCCCAGAACAGCTCATGTATGGCTCGCAGGCCCGCACATGCGCCGCGCAGCAGCCGTGAGCGTGAGTAGACCAGTGCCAATGGCAGGCCGAGCAGCGCGCCCAGCAAGGTGCCCCACAGCGCGAAAGACACCGTTAGTATCAGAGCATGCAGTGGCGATTCCAGCAGGCTGGGTGAGGGAGACACCAACCCCGCCAACATGCGGAGTAGCTCCTGCCACGGGTCACGTGAGGTAATCGAAAGATCGCCGAACGGGGCTAACACCAGCATGGCCAGAATCAGCCCCGCGCCTAGCCGCAGTAAGCGCATACCTTCGCTGCGTGCCTTCCACCAAGGCGGTGGTTTGGATACGACAGGCGTAGCAGGGGAGATATCAGTGAGCATTGCGATGTTCTTGAGACACGTCTTGCTGAGCGAACTTCTCGCCAGTTGACTCGTCGGGGGAGTGCGGGCCGGCACTGGATGCAGCGGGATACAGGCAGTCGAGATCCTGCAGTGTCAGCCCGTCGGTCGAGATATCGAGCAGTACCGCGCCATGGCCTTCGCTGTTCTTGCCAAGGCCAATGACGCGCGTGAAGTGAGTGAGCGCCAACTCACGCTGATGCAGCGCAACGATGCTAGTGAGATGCAGAGAGTGAATCAGCTGAATTAACTCACTGGCTTGATGCTGGTCGACACTGGCGACAGGCTCGTCGCCCAGAAAGAGCGGATGTCCCTGATAGAGGGCGCGCGCAATGGCGACGCGCTGCCGCTGGCCGCCGGAGAGTGCTTCTACTGAGCGCTCCATCAGCGATGCAATCCCTAGTGGCTCGCACAGCGTCGCTACCGTTTGCCAATGAGCAGGCTTCGGGCGCAGTAGATTAAGCAGATTGGTCAGTCGCGAGTGCTGGTCCAATCTGCCCATGAAAATATTGTGATAGACAGATAGTTGCGGTACCAAGCCTTGACGCTGAGGGCACCAGGCAGCAGGCACGTGAGCCACGTGCAATGCGCTACGCAGCGCCTCAAGTAGCGTCGATTTCCCGGCGCCGCTCGCGCCTAGCAACGCGATACGTTCGCCTTGATGAAGACGAACGTCGACGTCACGCAACACGATCTCGTCACCATGACCGAGATTGTGTTGCGTGAGATGTAGCAGAGGGAGAGGTGATACTTGCGTCATGAGCTCAGCGCAGCAATCCGAGCTGCTCACCTACGGCCTTGATGGGGGCGTAGTCATCATTGCTGGCGGGGATGAAGCCCGAGCGCGGGAAGCTTTCCAGCAGGTCAGGGTCTTTCATGTCCAGCAACGCTTTGGTGACGTGTGCAGTGAACTCCGAGCCAAAACGACTATCTACATCACCGCGCAGTGTCCACTGGTAGTCCGGATAGCTTGGTGTCTGCCACAGTATCTGAACTTTGGCCGGATCGACCTTGCCATCCTTGACCGCTGCATCCCATACCGCAAAGTTGACAGCGCCGACGTCGTAGGTGCCAGCAGCCACGAGTGCGATGGTACGTGAGTGATCACCTGAGAAGCCTACACGTGAGAACAATTTTTCCGGGGCTTCCTGGAATTGTTCGCGCAGATAATATTCCGGCATCAGACGGCCAGATGTGGATGTCTTGGCGCCGAAGGTGAAGGTATGTCCTTCAATGGACTCAGGTAGGGCGTCGAGCGGTTCAGAGGCGTCACCGGCCAGCTTCAGATCACGACGGGCGATGAAGTAGCTGCGGAAGGCGGCATCTTCAGTGCCTTGGGCGATCGCGATGGAGCCCGGTACTAGCTGGCGTGCTTGAACGCCGGTCAGGCCACCGAACCATGCCATCTGAATCTGATCATTGCGGAAGGCACTGACCGCCGCGCTGTAGGACTTGACCGGCACGTATTCAACCTCAACACCGAGCTTCTCGGCCAGATAGTCCGCCACCTTGTCGAAGCGTTCCACCAGGCGCGACTCATCTTCGTCCGGAATGGCCGTGAACTTGAAGGTGTCGGCCTGCGCCTGACTGATATTCATGGGAAGTGTGGAAAACAGGGTCAAAGCAGCAATGGCCAGCCAGCGCATGGAGACATCCTCGGAATTCACGACAATAGACGCCATGCAGCCCGTGCCGCATGGAAGGTTTATGGCGCGTATTGTTGTGCCTTGTCTGCGTTGGTGCAAGCTCGGAGCAGTACTGAAGGATCACTCAAGGCCATGACAATGGTTGGCAGTGTGATTTGTCTGTGAAATTGGCATGCATGTCGATGCCATTTTGAGAGCGTGAACGACTGCCGGCACCGCTGATATATTGCTCACGATTCCAGAGGAAAACGCGTGTCCTTGAGGCTGTCCTTGATCTTCTTGAGATGATGCTGGAAGTCCTCGCCGCGTCGCAGCGTCACGCCGGTCGCCAGTACATCGATCAACGCCAGATGAATCATGCGCGAGGTCATTGGCATATAGATATCGGTATCTTCTGGTGCCAGTACTTCCAATACCTCGGTGCATTCGCGGGCCAGTGGAGAGTTCGGAGCCGTAATGCCGAGCACGGCAGCACCGTTGCCACGTGCTAATTTAGCGATATCGACCAGTTCACGGGTACGGCCGGTGTAGGAGATGATTACGATGACATCACCGGTATGGCAGGCGGCCGCTACCATGCGCTGCATCAGTACGTCTTCATAGGCCATGACAGGCAGATTGAAGCGAAAGAACTTGTGCTGGGCATCTGCCGCAACAGGGCCAGAGGCCCCCAGGCCAAAGAAGCAGATCTGCTTGGCTTGGCTGAGATAGTCGACTGCACGTTCGATACGTTTGGGATCGAGCGCGCGGCGAGCATCATCGAGTGCGGCGACTGTTGCGCCGAGAATCTTGTCGCCATAGGCCTCGGCGTCATCGTTCTGCTCGACACTGCGCGACACATAGGGCGTGCCGCCAGCCAAGCTCTGGGCCAGTTTTATCTTGAAGTCCGGGAAGCCCTTGGCGTCGAAGTTGCGGCAAAAGCGGTTGACGGTCGGCTCGCTGACCAGAGAGGCCTGGGCGAGCGCCGCAATGCTCATGCCTGTGGCCGCTGATGGATCCGCCAGAATGACGTCGGCGACCTTTCGCTCGGAGCGGTTGAGCTCGTCGAGACGTTCACGGATGCGGTTGATGAGGTCGTGTACAGCCATTCGCCTGTTACCCTGCCATTGTGTAGTGAAATAACTACGTAATCTGGGCATCCTAGCCTCACTCGTCAGGTAGGCCAAGTATCTCTTGGATGCAGGCAGTGACGAGATGGATGCGAAACCGGCGTTTCCTACCACTTTTAGGTAAGTTTACCTACTTGTGAGGCGATTTGTCTTGAGGAGGCGCCGCGTTCTCGCTACATTTGTTGTTAATATAACCAGCCATGTATCGCCAACGCCGTTCTGGCGTCCTGTGTCATTCGAAGCCATTCCTGCGACTACTGCTACTGTAGCCGCAACGAATTTCTTCATGAATAACACACGACCTCTCCGGTTCAGCTCGGCATGCAGGGCAGATTCGACGGGAGAAATCGGCGGCATGAGTTCCGACATCATTCCGGGCGTGGATATTGCCCTGTTCGGCGCCTTGGGCGACCTCGCCAAGCGCAAGCTATATCCAGCCCTATATCACCTCGATCGCGATGGCTTGCTCGACAAGTCAACGCGTCTTATTGGCCTTGCGCGACAGGACATCAGTCTCGATTCCTTCAAGGAAACCGTGGAGGCTGCGCTCAAGGAGCGCGTCAAGCCGGAACACCTGGAAAAGGACGCAGTGGCGCGTTTCATCGCCCGTATTGGCTACGCTGCGCTAGATTTCGGCACGGTTGAAGGCTACTCCGCGATTGTCGATTGGCGGGTGGATGCCAAGGGCAAGTCCTCACCGCGGCCGCTGTTGATCTATCTCTCTGTACCGTCACGTATTTACGGCGATATCAGCAGCAATCTGCAGGCATCTGGCTGCTTGGATGAGCAATCACGCGTCGTGGTCGAGAAGCCGATTGGTTCTGATCTAGAGAGCTCCGGCGCCGTCAATGACGCCATCGGTGCCGTGTTTGCCGAATCGCAGATCTATCGTATCGATCACTACCTGGGCAAGGAAACGGTTCAGAATTTGATCGCGCTGCGCTTTGCCAACCCGATGTTCGGTAATCAGTGGAATCAGAATCAGATCTCCCACGTCGAAATTACCGTCGCGGAGAAGGTCGGGATTGAAGGTCGTTGGGGTTACTTTGACCAGGCTGGCCAGCTGCGTGACATGGTGCAGAATCACCTGCTGCAGCTGCTGTGCTTGATCGCGATGGACCCGCCATCCAGTCTCGATGCTGATGCTATCCGTGATGAAAAGGTCAAGGTGCTCAAGGCATTACGTCCGATTACTGGCGAGCGTCTGAACACTGATCTCGTGCGCGGCCAGTACATTACTGGTGCCGTCGATGGCCAGCGTGTACCGGGATATCTGGAGGAGGAGGGGGCTAATACCGAATCGTCGACCGAGACTTTCGTGGCCTTCAAGACCGAAGTCTCCAACTGGCGTTGGGCAGGGGTGCCGTTCTATCTGCGCACCGGTAAGCGCATGCCGGAGAAGATGTCGCAAATCGTCATCCACTTCCGCCAGCAGCCGCACTATATTTTCGATCCGGACCAGCGCTCACTGGCATCCAACAAGCTGATCATCCGCTTGCAGCCGCATGAAGGTATCTCCCTGCAGGTGCTGACCAAGGATCCCGGTCTCGACAAGGGCATGCGCCTGCGTCCAGGGCCGTTGGATCTCGACTTCAACAATGCCTTCCCCAAGCGTCGAATTCCGGAAGCTTACGAACGTTTGCTACTTGAGGTCATCAAGGGCCAGCAGTATCTGTTCGTCCGTCGTGATGAAATTGAACACGCATGGCGTTGGGTTGACACCCTCATCGACGGTTGGGAATCACGTGCTGCGGCGCCGAGTCGCTATCCAGCGGGCTCTTGGGGGCCAGTGTCCTCTATCGCGATGATTACCCGTGATGGTCGTAGCTGGTATGAGGAGTATTGAGATGGCTTCTGCGATAACCCCGTCTCCTCTTGCGAGCGACCCACGACAGCAAACTGCTGAGGCGCTGGCTGAGTATCTGGCTGCGGCACTGACCACAGACCTCGCGGCTGACCCTGCTGCACGTGCGCTGTTGGTCGTGTCGGGTGGCTCCACGCCAAAGCCGTTATTTGCCGCATTGTGCGACAAGCCGCTGGACTGGTCGCGAGTGGATATCACGCTGGCTGATGAACGCTGGGTGAGCGAAGACGCGAGTGATAGCAATGCGCGCTTCGTACGTGAGCACTTGCTAACGGGTGCCGCGAGTGCAGCAACTTTCTATCCGCTGACCAATGGTGAGGCCGAGCCTGAAGCGGGTTGCGCAGAAGTGAGTGCTCGCATTGCAGCGCTGTCGTGGCCAGCCAGTGCACTGATTCTTGGCATGGGTGGCGATGGTCATACGGCATCGCTATTCCCTGACGGGGATCGGCTCGAAGAGGCGCTGGAAAGTCAGGAGTGCTGCGTGCCAATGCGTGCCCCTAGCGTGTCGCAGCCACGTATTACGCTGAGCCTCGCACGCCTGCGCCAAACCCGCCGTACCGTGTTGCATCTTACGGGCACCGACAAACAGGACGTGCTGTCACGCGCGTTGGGTAATATCGAAGCAGTTAGTGAGCTGCCGATTCGGGCCTTCCTGTCTGCGCCGTTGGCGCTGTATTGGGCCCCCTGATCATATCTGCCGCTGCCATCCATGCACGCCGCGGCACAAGGAGAACGCCATGAGCTTTGAAAAACAGCTTCCGTCGACCCGTACGACCGAGATCGACAGCATCTGCCAGAAGGCCTCTGTGCTGCCGGTCATCGCCATCGAGCGCATTGAAGACGCCGTGCCGCTGGGCAAGGCTCTTTACGAAGGCGGTCTGACCGTCCTCGAAGTCACTCTGCGTACCGATTGCGCTCTGGAAGCGATTCGTCGCATGCGTGAAGCGTTACCGAATGCCAGCATCGGGGCAGGTACCGTGCTGACGCCGGAGCAGTATCGTCAGGTCGAAGAGCTGGGTGTCGACTTCATCGTCACTCCAGGCACTACCGAGGCGCTCTATCAGTACGGCGTGACCAGCAGCGTTCCCATGTTGCCGGGTGTGGCGACCGTGTCCGAGCTGATGACGGGCTGGCAGTACGGCTATCGCCGCTTCAAGTTCTTCCCGGCAGAGGCCGCGGGTGGCGTCAATGCCATCAAATCTTTCGGTGGCCCGATCAGTGAAGCACGCTTCTGCCCGACAGGCGGCATTACGCTCAATAATGCGGCTGATTATCTGGCGCTCAAGAACGTGATGTGTGTCGGTGGTAGCTGGGTCGCCCCGCAGAAGTTGATCGACGCGGGTGACTGGGATGGCATTCGTGAGCTGGCGCGTGAAGCGTCCGAGCGTTTCCATCACTAAGCGCTGCTTGCCAGGCTTTTATTGATGATGTGAAGAATATTGGTTGTCCGCCGGCTCATGACAGCGTGCAGTGGCGGGCAACAAATACTGCTCTCTCGACAGCTTGACTGTTGTTTTGTGACCCGTCTCTCGCGAGGCGGGTCTTTTTTCGTCTCTGAAGCATGCTGTGGTGGCAAGTGATCAGCTCAGATCGCGATATAGCTGATCCAGCAGCGGTATCTGCAGGCCATGTTGGGCGGCTGTCGAGCGTAGCGGGCCGAGAATTGCCACTATCTCGGTTGGTCGGTCGGCCAATACATCCTGCAGCATTGAGGCGCGATTGTTTGCGGTGGTGCGAATCACGTCATCAATCAATGCTTGCCATCCTTGGGGTGGCGCCGAGACCTGCTTGGCGTTCAGTACGGCGCTTATTTCACTGACGGCCTGTCGCACCATCAAAGAGAAGGGGCGATCACGTAGTTGGCCATTACGAATCCGAAAGCGTGCCACGAGAGGGTTGATCGCCGCATTGACGGCCAGCTTGTGCCACAGACGTTCCTGCATGTTATCTGCAGCCTTACTACTGAATCCCGCTCTCGTCAGCCAGTCGACCTGTTGATGAGCATTGGCGGTGGAGGCGGCTGATGTCATTCCAGTCGCAGCCCACGGGCCGAGCCAGGTCTGACCATGTGCGGCGTGTTGTATCGGGAATACCTGAGTGGAGTGTGACTCAGGTAGCCAGGCACCTTCGGTGGTACTGGCGCATAGCAGGCCAGAATGATGCTCGGCGAACCAGGGTTGTGCGCTCAAGCCATTCTGCCAGCAGGTGATGGGTGTGCTGGGGGAGATATGCTGTTGCAGTGTTGCCCAGACATCTTCCACTCCGTGTGCCTTTGTAGTTATCCAAATCGCTAAAGGAATCTCTCTTGGCGGATTTTTCATGCTATCTATTTTTTCATACATTATCTTTTGGATAACAATGTCGCCTGATGGCGCTATCATCTCTATTGATATTTCTTGGGTTGATAGCGCTCGTCTCCCGATCAGCAGAATGTCGGGGAGCGACGACTTCCCCTGAGATGCGAGTTCATCAGCGCGAGCACTCGCAAGACGTGCTGCCAGCAAGCGCCCGATGGCCCCGGGGCCGATAATCCACAAGCGGTTGCCCCGAAAATTCACCGTTTCAGTAGAGTGGCGGCGACTAGACGCCTTCGTATTGGATGGGAGGAGTGTTGCCATGTGCGAGATCTCGAGAGAGCGTTATATCAGCTGCTGCCTTTGCGTCGCGAAGCGGCCGGTTTTTTACGTGCGGCCGTACCACCACTGCCACGAGCAGTAGTGGCGCCGCTTGATTTACGCCGTGTGGTCTTGCCTTTTCCCTGGCTGCTACGCCGTGACCCGCCTGTCTTGCGCGCGTCTGGTGTAGCACCCCCGACACTCGCCAGGGCAGCGCTCAGACGGCTGGCAGAGCTATCGGCCAACAAAGCGCGCAGATCGACTATCAGCTCACTCAGGAAGGGGGCTGCCGAGTCACCCTGTTCATAGATCATGTTCAGGCGCTGCTCCCACAGCGCGGTGCGCTCAGGGCGTGAGACAGCCTGAGGCAAAGCGCGAATCAGGCGCGACCAATACGCGTCGAGCGCATCGCCTGTCCTTCGCGTACCAGGTAGCCGCGATTGATCAACGTCTCCAACATGCCTGCGCGGGTGGCTTCGGTACCGAGTCCATCGACGTCACGCAATGTGCGGCGTACCGCCTCGTCCTCGACATAACGGGCAATGTTCATCATCGCCTGAATCAGGCTGGCATCATTGAAGGGCTCGGGTGGACGGGTTTCCTTCTGCTCGATTCCGCAGTCGATGACACGGGCGCCTCTCCCGGCTCCAGCGCTGGTAATGGCGTCGGCGGAGGCGTGTCCTGAGACTTCTTGTCGGGCTTGTCATCCGCACCACTTGCGCGCTGAAACAACAGCTTCCAGCCTTCATCAATGAGCGTACGCCCACTGGTGCGGAACGGCTCACCGGCAAAGGTGAGCTCGACCTTGACCTCGCGATAGCGGTGCGGAGGGTAAAACTGCGCCAGCACATTGCGCGTAATCATGCGGTAGAGGTTGGCTTCATCACGATTCAGGCGTGCATAGTCCGGCTCACGTCCAGTGGGGGCCAGTGCATGGTGAGCGCTGACCTTGCTGTCATTGAAAGCGCGGGAGCGCAGGCTGAAGTCTGCGCCCCCACTGAAGCGTTCGAGCTCGTCATCACCACTGCAGGCCGTGATCATGATATTGGCCATGCCAGCGTGATGCTCGCGTGGCAGATAACGACAGTCGGAACGCGGATAGGTGATCAGCTGATGACGCTCATAGAGCGCCTGACAGGTATCGAGCACCTTTTGCGCCGGCAGACGAAAGCGGCGTGAGGCATCCACCTGCAGCGCCGAAAGAGAATAGGGCAGCGGGGCGGGTTGTGACTTGTCACTGGCCTCAACGCTTTCAACATGACCATCACCGAGGGTGGTCAGAGTGGCGAGATGCCTCGCGAGACGTTCGGCGGGTCGGCTATCCAGCAGGCGTCCCTTGTCGTCCAATGGCAGCGTCGTGCCCTTGGCGGCGAGGCGCGCCAGCCAAGGTGAGCCGGCGGCATGCCACCAGGCTTTCAGGCTACCGGCTGCCACACCGGCTTCGATCCACAGCGGGAAGAAAGCACGTGGCTCGAAGTTCTCGATTTCCTCGTCGCGGCGCACCACCAGCCCCAGCAGCGGTGTCTGCACGCGGCCAACGGATAGCACGCCATCATGACCGGCCTGACGCCCCGTCAGTGTCCAGGCGCGGGTCAGATTCATGCCGTACAGCCAATCAGCCCGCTGGCGAGCGAGTGCCGCCTCATACAGCGGCTGCCAACGCTGATTGTCTTCGAGCTTGTTGAGTGCGCGGGTGACGGCAGGGCGGTTCATGTCGCTGATCAGCAGACGCTTGACCGGGCCGCGCCAGCGCATGTGCTCTAGTACTTCTTGCACCAGTAGCTGACCTTCTCGATCTGGATCGCCAGCATGTACGACTTCGCTTGCCAGCTTGAGTTGCTCGCGGATGACCTTGAGCTGGCCGCGTGCCTGACTGCGTGGCTTGAGCTTCCATTTGTCGGGAACGATCGGCAAATGTTCCAGTGACCAACGCTTGAAGCGTTCGTCATAGTCATCCGGTGGGGCCTGCTCCAGCAGGTGGCCAATGCACCAGGTAACGCGGATGTCTCCGGCCTCGATATAGCCGTCGCGCTTGGCGCTGCGGCCGGGTAGCGCATCGGCAATGGCACGGGCAAGACTGGGCTTTTCGGCGATGATCAGACGCATCGGTCATCCTGAGGCTGCATGGTGATTCATACAGTATGCCGTTGGCGGCGCGCGGGGATCAATCGTCGTCGAGGGAGCGACGGGCCTGTACCAGCGCGCGATACCAGTCACGGTTGGCGGTCTGGATCATTGCCGGGCGATTGGATAGATAGCTGATCGGGTGGTGATCAGCCGGTTGGTAGTTACTGAGCATGTTGAGCGTCGCTTCGCGAGCACCGAAGGTGTCACGCAGAAATTCAATGGCTCGTGGCTCCAGTTCGACGCGATAGTGGCGCACGAGTGCAATGGCCAGCGACTCGGCGGTGCGCGACAGGTCATCATCAATCTCGCGCACCATGGCGCTACCCAGTGCTGCCTTGGCAGCGGCCGACTGATTGGGTTCCAGTTGGCCGAAGTAGGCAGCATTGGAGCCATTGATGGCGCGCTGTACCGCAGGGCGTGACAGGTGTATGTGAGGCTCAAGCGCCAGTGCTATCTCGATGGCCATCGCCTTGGCCTTGTCGACACCAACGCGCAGTACCGTCTCGCGGGCCTGATAGGCAATTTCGCTATCGACGCGCTTGATACGACTCTCTTCAAGATGATCAGCGATGTGCTTACAGACCTCTGCCTTGGCCTCATCGTCCAACGCGATGGTCTTTTCCTGAATGCGCAAACCGCGCCGGCCAGGCCCGACGCGTAGCCGCGTGGCGCCATCCGACATCTGAGAGGTGATGTTCTCCCAGCGCTTGGACATCTTGAGGAAGACAGCATGGCTACGCCCGACCTGATCGTAAGCGTTGGTCACTGTCTTGTAGAGGCGGATGGCATTGGTGAGGATGTCGGCACGAGCGCGCAATACGGTGCGGTGCTCGCGGTCGCCTTCGCCCACGGCGATGGCCAGATGGGTCACTTGCTCGGCGAGTGCATCCATGGCTTGAGTCGAGCGTTGTAGCAGTACTTCGGCACGCAGGCCCGAAGCGGCATCTTCTACCAGCGTGCCGGACTCAGCCAGATAGATGGTCAGTGCCTTGAGGCGTGATAGCCCTGTGGCCTGACGAATGCGGTAGCGAGAGCGGGCATGCTCGAGGTTATCCAGCGTCCGGGCCAGTTTCCAGCGACCGCGATATTCAAAGTTGAGTAGCGGAATCTTGCGACCGCTGATCAGCTCGAAGGCCAGAATCAACATCTCTTCCACATCCTGCAGCGTCATCAGCAGATCGTTGTCCTGCTCGATGGCCGCCAGCACTCGCTCGATGAAGTTCTCGTCGCGTGGTACGCCCTTGTGCAGATCAGGCGCACGGCCTTCAAAGCGCTCACGCAGCAAGCCGATCGCTTCTGGTGCCAGCTCTGATAGCTCATTGAACTGCGGATCAAGCCATTCACGGTTCAGGCTGTTGATATCGCGGATACGCGCATGCAGGCCGATACGACGATAGACATCAATCTGACTGATGATGCGTGCAGCATCGCGGTCATCCAGTAGCTCTAGTGCCGCAAGCTCAACGCCTTCGGGGGCGAGATCCTGTTTGCGTAGCAGCATGGCGGCTGCCTCACGGCGGCGAGCATCACCCTCGAGACTCTCGACAATCAGATTGCGCGTCGCGAGGATCAGCTCTGGCACGGTATCGATCACGCGCTCGATCTTGGCCTCGGTACGGTCATAGCGGCGCGAACTGGTCAGGTTGTGGGCGATGTTGGCGATAATCCCCGCCACGCCGGTGATCACCGTGTAGGAAATGAAGAATATGTAGTTTTCGAAGGTGGGCTCTTTGCCATAACCGAGCAAATAACCGCCCCAAGCACCCAGCAGAGTGACAGGACCTGCCGTCCACAAGATCTGCGTCAAGCTGACCGACCACGGCACACGCTCTACCGCCTGAGTAATGCGGCGAATCTCGTCGCGGCCCTCGCGCTCAAGACGCACCTGTGGGGCATCATTGGCGTTATTGACGCGAGGACGAAAAGGACTCGGCAACAGCAAGGTGGGCTTCCTTGATCAGGGCGGGGCGCGTGGGGAGGAGCATCAACGGGACACTACATCATTGACGTCAAGATCGTCGGCAAGATTGCCGATGACATCGTCGATAAGGCCGTCATACGAAAGGCGATGCTAACAGTAGCATTGGCCGACCTTTTGGCTCCAGTGAACTGCGGGCCGAAGGTGTATTGCACATGCTAGAATTCTGGCCCTTGACTGGCCGCAAGACCAAGACTGACAAGCCATCGTTATCCTATATGTCATCAAAGACCTCAGGAGGTTGTGTGGAACGTGTAGAAGGCACTGAGGTTGGAGTGGAAACCGTCACAAAGTCTGGAGCGGTCGTATTGCTGGATGGCGGAATGGGCCAAGAGCTGATTAGACGCAGCGGATGCACACCGACACCGTTGTGGTCGACCCAGGTAATGTTGGATCAGCCCGAGCTGGTGCGTGATCTGCATCTTGATTTCATTCGTGCGGGTGCGCGTGTCATCACGCTCAATACCTACACCGCCACACCGCAGCGTCTTGAGTTGGCGGGTGCAGGGGACTCCATCGAGAGGGTGCACGCAGCGGCTACCCAGGCTGCGCGTGACGCGATAGCACTGAGCGGTGAAACAGGCATCAAGGTAGCGGGTTGTTTACCGCCGCTGGTGGCAACCTATCGCCCGGATGTCGCGCCGGATTATGCCGTATCGCTGGCAAGTTATCGCATGTTGGTCGCGCTGCAGGCACCGCATGTCGATGTCTTGCTGTGCGAGGCGATGTCCTCGTGCAATGAGGCCCGCGCTGCTGCTACGGCTGCACTGGAGAGCGAGCTGCCGGTATGGGTCGCGCTGACCGTCAAGGATGATCAGCCGTCCACTCTGCGCAGTGGCGAGCCGCTGGCGGAGGCCATCACGCTGTTGGAGTCGCTGGGTGTATCGGCCATCTTGCTCAATTGCAGTGCGCCGGAAGCCATTGGAGGCAGTGTGTCGACTCTGCTCGCCAGCACGCTACCGACGGGTGCCTATGCCAACGGCTTCACCTCCGTTGCCGCCTTGCAGCCAGGCGGGACTGTCAGTGAACTCAAGGCCCGCCAGGATTTGGGGCCAGAGCAATATGCGACGCTGGCGCTTGGCTGGATAAAGGCCGGTATCAGCATCGTCGGCGGCTGTTGCGAAGTCGGGCCAGCCCATATTGCTTGTCTTGCAGAGCGCTTGAAAGCTGCCGGTTATTCGCTCGAATCGAGTCTGGCGAAGTAGCATTGTCCCGTCGACAGATGAGGGGCAGAAGCCGTCATGATAGACTTCGCCTCCTGATTCGCAGGGCCCTGACGGGCGTTGTGCCTTTAGTCCTGTGAAACGTGTTTTTTTGGAGATGCCATGCTTGCTGAGTGGGTCGAACGGCTCTTGAGTTACGCCAGTGGTGCGCTGGAAGCCATCCGCGCAGACGAAACCTTTCCCGCCTTCATGCAGTGGGCACATGCCGAGGGCGTGAATTATGTCGGCGGGGATGAAGCGCTCGCCGTGGCGTTGGCGCCAGTACTGTGGAGTCAGACACCGCTGGTGCGCCTGAATTTTGCGCGCGAGTCGCTGGCGCCACCGAATCGCAATGAGCCTTGCTGGTGTGACTCCGGTCGCAAGTACAAGCAGTGCTGCGACAAGGTTCAGTTGCCGCCGATCCCGGACCACCTGATGTGGATGCTGTCGCTGCGCGAGTTCAAGGGCGAGCAACTCAAGGCAGCGCTGGCTTCCGCTCTGGCACCGGCGCAAGCACTGCTTGAGGCGGGCTTGATCAGCGCCGAGGCAGGCAGTCGTGGTCGTGCTCAGCAGATCATGGAGTCACTGTTTGATACTAGTGACTGGTCGCGTCTGCCTGAGCAGGCTGAGCCCGGTTTTGAGTTGCTGTTGGATCTCTATCAGGAGCGTGGTTTCACGCGCAAGAAAGCGTTGCTGCTGGATGAGGTGCTCGAACGTGGCCCTGCATTCCTGCGTGGCGTCGCGCTGGAGCATCAGTGCCTGCTGCACCTCGACAGTGATGATCTCGGCTCAGCACGGGCAGCGTTCATTCGTGCCCAGCAGACACTGCCGGATTCTCCGACGCTGGCCTATATCGAAGCCATGTTGCTGCTGCACGAAGGCCAGCCGGAAGAAGCGCAGGATCGCGCTCGCTTCTGGTGGCGGCGTCTGGCCAAACAGAAAGACATCGAGCCCGGACAGCTGGAATTTCTGGCAGACCTGGCCGAGAACCCGCGCGCGACGCTAGCTGAGCAGATGGTCAATTCCGATGAGTCACTCTCGGACTCACTGGCCTCGCTACAGGCGTTGTTTGAGGTGCTGACACGCCCGCCACGTCTGGCGCTCGAAACACAGGAGGATGGCAGCCTGCTGTTTGGTCAGAATGCTGAACAGGCTGTGACATTGGGCCTGTGGGAAGCCGTATTCCCGGCGCGTATCGAAGAAGAGGCGGCACTGGCACTCGATATCGACCCGTGGGAAACGCAGGACCCGAACGATTGGCTTCAGCAGCTTTGTGCCTGTCCGGAATGGCTTGATACGCCTGCGGTGTGCCAAGGCTGATACTGGCACTGGCGAGCCGCTTCGGCAGCTTGCCGTGGATGTCTGATGCCTTCTTCGTGCCGCTGGCGGAGCGCTTTGGCTACTGGCTTGATCAGATCGAAGAGGCGGGTGGCCTGCTGCGCTGGGAGGATGGCGACAATGCCCAGCTGCTGCGCTGTGGTCTGGGACTGGTCATCGGCATGGAGCGTGGCGAGCGTGAACGTTCGCGTCAGCTGGCGGAACGTCTGCTCAAGCTCGATGAAGAAGACAGTCTCGGGCTGCGGGAGCTGGTGCTCGATCAGCTGCTGCGCGAAGGACGCAACGATGAAGCCGTCGTGCTGGCGGAGCATGACCTCGAGCGACGCACCGCCGATGAAGAGATGCCGCTGCTGGGTATCCTGATGGGGAAAGTGCTGGCGCTCTATCGTCTGGAGCGACAGACCGATGCTCAAGAGGCGCTCGTGATTGTGCGCGAAGCCAATGCGCACCTGATCAATCTGCTGCTGGCAGAAAATCCGCGCCCAGTGAGCCTGGTTGTGGATGCACCGGAACCTGGTTCACGTGGTGAGGCTTGGCAGTATCGGACACTGATGCGTGATCAATGGAAGCGCAGTGCAGGTGCACTCGAATGGCTAGCCAAGCATCGTTAGATAAGCACCGTTATAGTCACTCGGTGCTTTGCAGAAGAAAGCGATGTCTTGTAGAAGACGCAAAAAACCCGCAGTGCCCAGGCACTGCGGGGTTTTTTATGGTGAATGCTCTTGTATTGAATCTGACTCGACGCTGAATAGCGTTGACGCGCTCCGGCCTATCTTTGGGGAGGGCGTGATGAACCTGGACACCCCCCGAGGAGTTCCTTTGGTCGGCATACCTCCAGTGACTCAATCACTCTGCCGGTATGGCTGGCGACTTATGAGGGGTGGCCAGCATCGCCCCCCAGTGACGGAAGCGTAGCAGCAGCAGTAGGCCCGGGATGGCGGCAAGGGTACAGATCCAGAAGAAACTGTCCCAGCCAGCTGCCTCGGCAAGGTAGCCGGAAGGAGCAGCGATCACGACTCTTGGCAAGCCCATGATTGAGGACAGCATGGCGTACTGACCCGCGGTAAAGCGCTTGTCGGTCAGGGCGCCCATGAAGGCGATGAAGGCGGCACTGCCCATGCCAGCTGCCAGATTCTCGAACGCTACTACACCCGCAAGCCAGGGGAGGGAGTCTCCGACATGGTGAAGCCACACGAAGCCTGCGGTCGAGATCATCTGCAATAGCCCGAACCACCATAGCGCCCGGTAGATACCGATGCGCATGATCATCAGACCGCCAAAGAAGGTGCCTGCCAGTAATGGCCATAGGCCGAACAACTTTACGGTGGTACCGATCTGGGCGTTGGTGAAGCCGATATCCTTGTAGAAAGGCGTGGTCAGGTTGCCCGCAACGGAGTCGCCAAGCTTGTAGAGCAAGATGAACAGTAACAGCCAGATGGCACCATCGCGCTTCATGAAGTGGCGGATGGGGTCCCACAGGATTTCATGCAAGTGGTGGGCGCGCGGTGCTGCATGGGCCTTGGGCTCAGGGGCGAGCAGAGTGACCAGCATGCAGGCACCGAGCGCGCCAGCCATGATCAGGTAGGTGATGCGGAAGCCGATCAGGTCCGCCAGCACCAGGCCGCCCGCCGAGGCTAGCAGCATGCCGATTCGGTAGCCGTAGACATAGAAGCTGGAGCCGAGGCCTAGTTCATGATCCGGCAGGTGCTCACGACGGTAGGCATCGATCACGATATCCTGTGTGGCACTGAAGAAGCTGACCGCTAGTGCGATGGCACCCATGGTCAGTGGTGCCATGTGCGGATCTTGCAGCGCGAGCAGCGCAATCAGCGCTGTCAGCGCCAGCTGAGCGATCATCAGCCAGCCGCGCCGTCGTCCCAGGACAGGCGGCATGATGCGGTCCAGCAGCGGAGCCCACAGGAATTTGAGTGTATAGGGGAGTCCGACCAGCGCCAGCAGCCCGACTGCATCCAGCGCCACGCCGGCATCGGTCATCCAGCCTGAAGCACGCTACCGGTCAGCAGTAGCGGCAGGCCAGAAGCGAAGCCCATCAGGAACGTGATACCATGACGACCAGCGAGTAAGCGTAAATCCTTTGAAGTCAAAGCCTTGCCTGTCCTTGCCGAGAGTGTGACCGCACATGCCACCCGCGATGTTTCGATGAAGTGATCGCGTGTGCCTTCAGTTGCCGGATTGTCGCACTGCCTGTCTGCAAGAGCCATGTATTGTCCTGCATGGAGGCAGAAGAGCAGACTGATCCCCAGGATGAATTCATGAGACAGGCAGGCAATGAGAGATCATCATGAGTGAAGCCCGAGATGCCGCCAAGGCGCGCTGGTACCTTATTCAGTGCAAGGGTGGAGAGTCCTTTCGTGCTGCCGAAAACCTGACTAACCAAGGTTTTCATGTTTTCCATCCTTTGCTTGAGGTGGAGAAGAAGCGGGGTAGCAAGCTGCGCTGGGTCGAAGAGCCCCTATTTCCCTATTACCTGTTCATTCGACTGGACCAGGTCGATGATAACTGGCGCCCCATTCGCTCTACGCGAGGCGTGCTCAAGCTTGTCAGTTTCGGCACTACCCCGACAGCGGTGTCCACCTTGCTAGTCGAGGCACTAATGGCCAGTGGTGAGTCTCGCAAAGGCCAACCCGCGGAGAATGTCTATTTCCGTGCTGGTGAGCAGGTTGAGATCATTGATGGACCGCTCACCTCACTTAGCGGTGTCTTTGAAAGCAGCAAGGGTGATGAGCGTGTCATCGTGCTGCTCAACTTGATCAATCAGCAGCAGCGCATCGAACTTTCCAGTCGTCAGTTACGCCGTAGTGAACACTGACATTTGTTAAGTACTATCCCTTCTGAGTCTCATCATTTTCAGCCACATGACGTGAGTGGAGTCCCCATGATCATTTCTCCGCAGCAGGTGGTCAGCCTGCATTACACCTTGCGTACCGATGACGGTGCCACTCTGGATAGCTCTCTTGACCGTGAGCCGATGGATTATCTGCACGGTCACGACAATATTCTGGCGGCATTGGAAGGTGCGCTGGAAGGTTGTGAGGTCGGCGCCCAACGCGTTGTCTCTTTGACGCCTGCCGAAGGTTTCGGTGAGCGTGATGAAGCGCTCGTCCAGTATTTCGGGCGCGATGCCTTTGGCCCTGGCGAGATTGAGGCAGGTATGCGCTTTCAAGCCCGTACGCCCGAGGGGCAGCGCTCAGTGACGGTACTTGAGGTGGGTGAGCAGCAGGTCAAGGTTGATGCTAACCACCCACTGGCGGGCCAAGCGCTGGTTTGGGATGTGGAAATACTCGATATTCGCGCTGCCACGCGTGCGGAGCTGTCAGCAGGCCACCCGCTGGGGCTCGAGGTCAGCCATACTGAGGTCGAGGACAAGAAGGTTCGTCGCTGAGAGCTTGATGCATGGTGGTAAAACGAGTGTTGTGCAAATAGATTGCCAGTAAAAAAGAAGGCGCTCGACAATGGTCGAGGCGCCTTCTTTTTTACTGGTGGTATGCCTTCTGTAATGACGTAGCGTCCATAGGGATAAAAATTGATATGGATCATGACTGTGCGTGTGGGCGAAGCACTGCATGATGTGGCTTGATACAGATCACCTTTCTTATTCAGATGTTGCGATATTCTATTGTCATCAGGAAAGGCATCAACGAGTCAGAATGTGTCGATCGCAGACAGAGGTTGGCATTGAAGGACACCTCTTGGGGAAGAGGCAGGCCAAGGATGGCCTATCTGTCAGAGTCTGACATTTTCAGGTGTCAGTCTTACCGTCAGGGGAAGGGGGAAACCCCATTGGCCGGCCTTCTGGTCGGCTTTTTTAGTGGTGTGTCATTTCAGAATTCAAGGCAGATCAATTTCTTGTCATGAAGACGCCACAGCATTAGCTGTGGCGTCTTGTGTCGGTATTATCATCAGCTTTCGTTTGCCACTACCTTGGTGAGAGCCTCAGAGGTAGCCGCCTGTTGATCCGTTGTCTTGCTCATTGTCGTGGATGGTATCGCAGCAGTTGATGCATTGGCTGATGAAGCCTTGGTCGCTTTGCCCAGCGTCAGAGTGGTGTCCATGCGCTGTAGCGTATTGGTGCTGATACCTTTGACATCCGCCAGTTGCTCTACCGTAGTGAAAGGCCCATTGGCTTCCCTCCAGGCCACGATAGCCGCGGCCTTCTTGTCGCCTATCCCCTTGAGCTGAACGAGTTGCTCAAGATTCGCCGTATTGATGTTCAACTCTGCCGCTTGGCTGAGTGAAGAGAACGCCATCAGGCTGCTACGACAAGTGTTCCGAGTACAGTTTTCATGATCGAATCCTTTGGTCATGATGTGGTGGTCTTGGAGGTAGAGTGCTCGGGCTGACCACCTGTCGCCCAGTGCGAGAATTACTGTGGCTGAAGGATGAGATTTGTAGTTATTTAGAATTAAACGATTACTCACTCTTCCACGCTTTTCGGCCATCAACGCAGAAAAGCACTAGTGCAGGTAGCGAGCTGATTCGTTTCATCTTTCTGTAGGCATACAGGTGAAGAGGGGAGCGCTATAATGCTGCCCCGAGCCCATGACCCTCTGTCATTGCGCCTTGTCTCACGCCCGGAGCCCGGATGCCTGTCACGACTTCACCCCTGATCATCGCCCTTGATTACCCTGACCTCGCTTCGGCGATGGCCATGGCGGACCAACTCGATCCGGCACGTTGCCGTGTCAAGGTCGGCAAGGAACTGTTCACGCGTGTTGGGCCGGATATCCTCACGGCACTGCACCAGCGTGGCTTCGAGATATTTCTCGATCTCAAGTTTCATGATATTCCCAACACGACTGCTCAGGCCGTGCTGGCAGCTGCTGAGCATGGCGTGTGGATGACCAACGTACATGCAGCTGGTGGCGCACGGATGATGGAAGCTGCCGCCAAGGCGTTGACCGCACGCAACTTGAAGACGCAGCTGATCGCCGTGACCGTGTTGACCAGCATGGAGCAGCAGGACTTGGCGGATGTGGGGTTGGATGTGACACCGCTTGAGCAGGTTGAGCGCTTGGCGACACTCGCCCAGCAGAGCGGAATGCACGGTGTAGTGTGCTCGGCACGTGAAACACCGAGTCTCAAGGCCTTGTGTGGTCCGGACTTTCTCAAGGTGACGCCGGGTATTCGTCCGAGCTTTGCGCAGGTGGGTGATCAACGTCGCACCATGACACCTGGTGAAGCGATGGCCGCTGGCAGCACGCACCTGGTGATCGGTCGTCCTGTCACTCAGGCTGATGAGCCGATGATGGCGCTGTCCGCTATCGAGCGAGAGTTGGGTGGCCTGGCTTGAGCATGCACTGCTGAACTTGGGCTGCTGAACTTGGGCTGCTGAACCTGAGTCGCTGAGCTTGGAATGAAAAACGCCAGCCGCATGATGAGCGGCTGGCGTTTTGTACATCAGAGGGCTGTCAGATAACTTCCGGCGGAGCTCAGTTAGTAGAGCTCAGTTAGTAGAGATCAGTTAGTAGAGCTCAGTTAGTAGAGCTCAGTTAGTAGAGATCAGTTGGCAGAGTCTAGTGTCCAGCTGACCTGCACATTGCTCTCCAGGCTCAGTTCACCGGGGCGATATTCGCTGCCACTGCTCTTGGCTTCTGCCATGTCAGCACGCATGGCCATCATCGGCGGGCGCGAGTTGTTGGAAGACTCGTTGATCGACTGTACCGCTCCCAACGTGGCACCCAGTGTCTGTGCCATCAATTCAGCCTTGTGGCGTGCGTTCAGAAGCGCTTCCTTGAGTACCTTGTCTTCCAGGGCATCACGATCGCTGAGCTGGTATTGCACACCGGCAAGCTGATTGACGCCTGCCCCCAGCAATAGATCAATGACCTCGGGCACCTGATTGAGGTCCGTCAGTGAAATACTGATCGGGCGCTCAAGATGTGTGCGCTGCCACTGCTGCGGGTCCTGATTGTTGTCGTTACGCTGATAGTACTGCTCAGGCCGCAGGTTCAGGCTGCCGGCACTGATCTGACGACTATCGATACCCGCCTTTTCAAGCGCTTTGATCAATGTCGCCATCCGTGTCTCCAGTGTTTCGCGCGCCTGACGAGCGGCTTCACCTTGTGCCTTGCTGTCCGGCGCCTTGTCGTCCACCTTGCGAGCGGGTGTCTTTTCCCACAGGCGTGCCTCGATACTGGCCTTGTCGGGGGCCGCTTCGACACTTGCGCTGGCACTGACATTGACCAGTGCGGGTGCTGGGGTCTGATTAGCATGAGCAGTGCCAAGTGCACTCAGGGCCGTGAGTGTCATGCCAAGACTGAGTGCCAAGGTTTTACGGCTGATACGCACGGGGCGAGCGGCGGGCAATAGGGTAGACATGATATTCAACATGGAAGCTCCTTGGATTCATGAGCCTGGGCTCGGGCTAGTGGCGAAGGTGCCGGAGAAAAGATAAAAGTACCGCGCATCACCTGATGTCATATTCATGGAGAGGGAGCC
>NZ_JEMF01000037.1 GCF_000591415.1 Cobetia crustatorum
CCCCCCAGCAGCGCATGACAGTCTTTCTCTATTTTTTTCGACAGTCCTTATCTCAACACTTTCACGACTCTCATCGCGCTATTGCGGTGCAACACGCTCTTGATTACCGAAGCTTCACTCCTTTATGTTGCATGGCCGTGGAATGAAACACCTCCCCCTATCGACTGATAATGACCTCCAGAAACACGCGAGGCCCGCCAAATTGGCGAGCCTCGCGTGTGACACTTTCCCAGGAAATACTGCAACAGAAGTCATGCCTTCGTCAGTAACGACTACCTTCCATTCCTACAGACTGGAAGCGAACACCACTACCACACCAATCGGTGCAATATAACGAGCCACGAAGCTCCATAATGAGAAAGCAGAATCGCTCATGTTGAGCTGACTGCGCACTTCATCACGGCCCATGAACCAGCCAACAAAGACGATGGTCGCCAAGCCAGTCAGCGGCAGCATCAATTTACTGGTCGCATAATCGAGCAAGTCGAATACCGTCATGCCTTCAAACTTGCCGAACATACCCAGCGGCGAGACATCGCTCCACACATTGAAGGACAGGATGGTGGCAATACCTAACAGCCAGGTCGCGATACCGGCCACCCAGGCAGAGGCAACGCGTGACATAGGTGTCTTCTCTTCCAGCCATTCGACGATGGGTTCCAGCAGCGAGATGCCGGACGTCCAAGCCGCGAACACCAACAACACGAAGAACATCACACCAAACACTTCGCCGCCGGGCATTTGACCGAAAGCCAATGGCAGAGTCTGGAAGATCAGGCCCGGGCCAGCGGCAGCATCGAGTCCATTGGAGAACACCACCGGGAAGATGGCCAGACCTGCCAACAATGCGATCACGGTATCCAGCACCACCACTATCAATGCGGTGCGACCGATATTGACGTCATCGGAGAGGTAGGAACCGTAAGCCATCATGATGCCCATACCCAATGACAGGGTGAAGAAGGCATGTCCCATCGCCGCCAGCACGCCATCCTTGTCGAGCTTTGAGAAATCGGGCGTCAGCAGCCAGGCAGCCGCCTCACCGAAACCATCGGTGGTAGCAGCATAGCCGACCAACATGATCAGCATGACCGCCAGCAACGGCATCAGGATCTTGGCAGCACGCTCAAGCCCCCCAGCAACCCCGCCCGCAACGACCAGAATGACCATCAGCATGAAAGCACTATGCCAGGCCAAAAGAGTGGCCGGGTTACTGAGCAGCCCACCAAACAGGCTACCGGCCGTATCAGCGGTCAGGCTCTCGAAGCTGCCAGTTGCTGCGTCCGCGATAAAGGCCAGCGCCCACCCTCCGATCACGCTATAGAAGGACAGGATCAAGTAGGCGCCCAAGACACCGGCGACCCCGATCAATACCCAGGCAGGGCTTCGCTTGAGACGTGCACTGATATTACTCATGGTCGAGATGGGGTTCTTCTGACCCAGACGACCAAGTAGCCATTCAGACATCAGGATCGGCAGGCCGATCAGCAGAATACAGACCAGATAGACGAGCACGAAAGCGCCGCCGCCGCTCTCGCCGGTCATGTACGGGAATTTCCAGATATTGCCAAGGCCAACGGAAGAACCGACGGCGGCCAGGGTAAAGGCCAGGCGGGAAGACCACTGTGCGTGGGTATGCGGTTTAGATGACATGTGAATCCCTGATTCGTCGCGAGAGTGCCTGTCGCAGATAGGACAATGAGCACCTTGTTGTGCTTGTTGCATCTTGTCGCATATTCGGATGGATCATCCGCTTGCAGACAAGATGGCGTCGCAGGATCACTGCAGTAATACATCTACCGCCTTCCGATGGCCGGGTAGGTCATGGAAGGCAGGCAAACTAGTGCCTATAGGCACGCCGGAACAAACATTGTGCTCATTTCCGGTAAATATCGCCGTGGTAGAGGCAACATGTAGCTAAAGTTACTTGATTGGCTCTCTATCTGCCAGCAAGCCACCATCAGACCATCGCCTCACGGAAGAATTGTACGCCGTGAGATATCACTGTTGATAAGCGCCTTAAACGCGATATATCAGAACAGGCTGCCCTGGCACTCCCCGGGAAACTCGCCTATCGGTCGCCAGCCAAGACGAGAATGCACCTGATTGGCTAACAGTCGAGCAAGTGCCGGTGCCGCCTTGTTGTCAGGAGTATGCACAAAGAGAAAAGGGCTTTTCCCCTGTTTTATCCACAGAAATAGACGCTCTATCCAAGGAACGAACAGACGTAGATTGGTCGCTTCATCGTAGTGGCCAATGAAGCGTACGATGGGCTGTCTGGCGCTGGAGAACACATGCAGTGGGCGATGCGGCTTTTCCGAACGTGCCACGGCAAGGCCCGGATGTATCGTGTTCGGCCCGCTGAAGAGTGGGCGGACATCCAACATCACGCGATCGACTCCATGACTTATCAACAATCGATTCAACTGACGTTCTACCTCACCCTTGGCGAAAAATATCGGGTCTCGTGGCTCAACGGCCCACTCAAATCCTTCTGCCTGCACATGGACGAAGAACTGCTCCAGGCGTGGCAAGACTTCACCACCAAGATCGCGTGGCAGCTGAACCATGATCGGTCCCAAACGTCCCTTCAGTGGTGCGATGCGCTCAAGAAACGCCGCAAGCTCATCCTCGATCCCCACCATACGTAATTCGTGAGTCAGACGTCCCGGCAGCTTGAAGCAGAAGCGAAATCCCGCAGGGGCCTGACGTGCCCAGCTGGCGATGGCCTCTGCTGTCGGCTGGGCGTAGAAACTGGTATTACCCTCGACACAATCAAACACCTGAGCATAGTCAGCCAGATGCTCACGCGGGCCACTGCCCGGTAACAGGCTGCCTCGCCAATCATCATTGGCCCACATGGCAAGACCAAGATGCAGCTCACCAAACTCTGTGTCTACCGTCGGTGCATTCGGCGATATAACTGCGCGCTTATGGTGCATCTTGAGCTGGATTCCCAATGGATATCACTTGATAACTGCTGATGACATAGCAGATATTTCTGCCACCAAAGCGACGTAAGCACAATAATAACTGTCACTTCCCCATGCTATGGTCCGCTTCCTGCATGACGACGTCATGGCGACAGCTGAGGCTCGAGCCACGCGCAGTGCCAACAGGCGGTACATCCACCGCCTTGGCCCCCTCTTCCTGCCAGCCACAAGCCGGGCTGGAAGACATCTCCATTGACTGCCCTTATCCCGGAGCCTGTCATGACAGCTTTTCAACGTCTTATTCTGCGTGCCAATAGCGGACGCTCATGGGCGGCCAATGCCATCACGCTACGTAGCCTAATTACCCTCGTTGAGGGTTGCTTGCTCGTCGCACTTGGCGTTCATCTGCTGCAGGCCGGTGGCCTGTTGGTCAGTGGCACCGCGGGGATATCACTGCTAGGAGCTGACCTCACATCACTGAGCTTCGGTAGCCTGTTCTTCCTGATCAACCTGCCCTTCTACTGGCTGGCCTGGAAGCAATTGGGACTTAACTTCACCCTACGTACACTGGGCTGCGTCACCCTGCTATCAGTACTGTCCGATGTGCTGACCAGCAGCCTGCCCCTGGGCGAAGTCAGCTTGCCTGTCGCCGCTGTCGCTGCCGGGCTGTTGATCGGCCTCGGCGTGACGCTGCTATTTCGCGAGAACGCCTCACTGGGCGGGCTGAATATTCTATCGCTACACCTGGAGCGTCGCTTCGGTATTCACGCCGGGCGCACCACGTTCAGTTTTGATCTGCTGCTGATTGCGCTCGCGGCGCTGGCCTATCCCTGGCCACAGGTCGTGGGCTCTGCGCTGGCCTTTGCCACGCTATCCTTCGTGCTTGGCCGTTACCACCGTCGTACACCACAGACTACAAAAACAACGAGGGATATCACACACAGCAGCGAAGACAGTGTGCAGGCCGCTGGATAGTGCTCAGCGACGTCCTCGGTTACCGCCAGACGGTGAACGAGGGCCCTTGCTAGCCGCCCCCTTACCCGCAGGCTCTTGCCATTGCCACCATTGCTGCCTTTCTTGGTCGTGCCACTTGTCGCGTTCCCACGTGTCCGAGGCTTGAGACCGCCCGCCAGACCGCTGCTGCTATTGCGCCCCCCATTGCTGCCAGCATCACGCGAGCGCTCCTGTTCAGAACGCCCTGGGCTAGAGCGATCTTTCGCCGGCCGCTCACGGCGGAATGAGGCATCTTGTTGGGTCGATTTTCGGCTAGCCGTCTTTTTACTCGGCGCGTCCCTGTGTGAGCCACGTCTAGCATCAGTATCCTGTGCGACACGCTGGCTACGCGCAGCCACCGCATGCTGAGATGGTGCAGGAGCAGCCTCCGCTCTCGAAGCTTCCTCAGTACCGCTAGACCCTTCGATCATCTGCTGGATATTCGCCATCTCGCGCTTGGTCAGATAGCGCCATTGGCCAATACCAAGCCCTTCCAGACTGATATTCATGATCCGCACGCGCTTGAGCTTGAAGACCTCATAGCCCAGCGCCTCGCACATGCGGCGAATCTGACGATTCAACCCCTGGGTCAGCGTGATGCGAAATACGTAGGTCGATATCTGCTCGATACGACACGGTAGAGTAACAGTGTCGAGAATCGGTACACCCGCCGCCATCCGCTTGAGGAAGTCTGTCGTGACGGGCCTGTCGACCCGCACTACGTACTCCTTCTCGTGAGCATTGCCGGCACGCAGAATCTTGTTGACGATATCGCCGTCGCTGGTCAGAAAGATCAAACCATCAGACGGCTTATCGAGCCGGCCAATAGGGAAAATACGTTGCGGATGCCCGATATAATCGATGATGTTGCCATCAACATGCCGCTCGGTCGTACAGGTGATGCCCACTGGTTTGTTGAAGGCCAGGTAGACGGCTTCTTTCTTTTCTTTCAATGGCTTGCCATTGACCAGCACCTCATCACTCGGCGCCACCTTGGTCCCCATTTCGGGCACGATACCATTGATGGTCACTCGTCCATCGGCAATGTAACGGTCGGCCTCACGGCGCGAGCAGAAGCCTGTTTCGCTGATGAACTTGTTGAGGCGGGTAAGCGATGCGTCACGATCAGTCATGGCAGGTCACGTGCGTGCGCCGGGCGATGAACGCGCAGCGGACGGAAGGGAATAAGAAGACAGGTGCACAGGATACCAAAACGGCAGCCCTGAGGCTGCCGTCTGGCGGACGAGGAGTTGCCCCTCGTTGACTCGGAACATACCAGTTTCAGGCACTGTCCCGTGAGTCTTGTCGATCGGTTTACTCGACCGTGACGCTCTTGGCCAGGTTACGCGGCTGATCCACATCGGTGCCCTTGAGCACGGCCACATGATAAGACAGTAGCTGTAGCGGCAACGTATAGAGAATCGGTGCCAACAGCTCGCTGACGTGAGGCATACGTAACACGCGCACCCCCTCGCTCTCTTCCAGACTGATATTTTCGTCGGCGAAGACGAACAATTCACCGCCACGCGCGCGGACTTCCTGCAGATTCGACTTGAGCTTCTCAATAAGCTCGTCATTGGGCGCAACTGCCACGACTGGCATGTCAGCATCCACCAGCGCCAGCGGGCCATGCTTCAGCTCGCCCGCCGGATACGCCTCGGCGTGGATATAGGAGATTTCCTTGAGCTTGAGCGCGCCTTCCAGTGCGATAGGGAACTGGGTGCCGCGACCAAGGAACAGAGCATTGTGCTTGTCGGCAAACGCCTCGGAGAGACGCTCGATCTCGCTGTCCATCGCCAGTGCCTTGGTCACCAGACCCGGCAGCGCACGTAGGTCACGTACGACCTCGGCTTCGCCCGCGTCATCACCACCACGCATACGGCGCAGCGCCAGGGTCAGCAGCATCAGGCCGACCAGCTGGGTAGTGAAGGCTTGGTAGAAGCAACGCCGATTTCTGGGCCGGCCATCGTCATCAGGCTGAGGTCAGACTCGCGCACCAGTGAGCTTCCCGGTACGTTGCAGATTGCCAGGCTGCCCAGGAAGCCACCCAGCGACTGCGCATAGCGCAATGCAGACAGCGTATCCGCGGTCTCACCAGACTGGGACAGGGTCACGAACAGGGTGCCATCAGCCACGACGACCGGACGATAACGGAATTCAGAAGCGACCTCGACCGCTGCCGGAATACCCGCCAGACGCTCTATCCAGTAACGCGCCACCATGCCGGCGTGATAGCTGGTGCCGCAGGCGACGATCTGCACCTGTTTGACCTGACTGAACAGTGTCTCAGCTTCACTGCCAAAGCTGCGTACCAGTACACGGTCACCGTTCAGGCGGCCTTCCAGCGTAGCGGCCAACACCCGCGACTGTTCGTGAATTTCCTTGAGCATGAAGTGGCGATAGTCGCCTTTCGAAGCAGCGTCCTGTGCGTGTTCGAAGATCTGGATCGGACGCTCGTTGGTCGAGGTGATCAGGCGCTCGCCCTGCTCAAAGATCTCGACCTGCTCCGCTGTCATGCGGACCAGGTCGCCTTCCTTGAGATAGATGAAGCGGTCGGTGACCTGCAGCAGGGCCAGCTGATCAGAGGCCAGGAAGTGCTCATCGATACCCACACCGATCACCAGCGGGCTGCCCTGACGCGCGCCAATCAGCACATCTGGCTGAGCGCGATGAATCACACCCAACGCGAAGGCACCATCCAACAGCGCAACGGATTTCTGCACTGCAGTCAGCAGGTCCTGACTCAGGGTGTATTCGCGCGCCAACAGATGAGCGACGACTTCAGTGTCAGTCTCGGAGGTGAAGACATAGCCCTGACCTTGCAGCTCACGCTTGAGGGTTTCGTAATTCTCGATGATGCCGTTATGCACCACGGCCAGGCTGTCACCTGACTGATGCGGGTGAGCGTTGGCTTCCGTCGGGGCACCATGTGTGGCCCAGCGCGTGTGAGCAATACCCACGCGACCCTTGAGCGGCGAATCACCCAGACGCGCTTCCAGCGCACCGACCTTGCCCAGTGCACGAACGCGGTTCAGACGCCCTTCTTCCGAGAGCACTGCCATGCCCGCGCTGTCATAGCCGCGATATTCGAGGCGATGCAGCCCCTCAAGCAGGATGTTCTGAACGTTACGACTAGCGACAGCGCCTACGATTCCACACATGAGCAATCTCCTTATGCTGGGGTGTGCGCAGGCAGAGGGGCAACAAGTACCTCGACGCCATGGGCACGAATTTGGTCACGCGCGGCACTGGGCAGCGCGTCATCGGTAATCAGGGTACTGACGCTGGACCAACCCAGCTCCAGATTGGGAATGCGGCGGCCCAGCTTGTGGGATTCCGCCATCACCACCACTTCGCGCGACACCTCGGCCATCACGCGTGACAGGCCGATCAGCTCATTGAAGGTGGTAGTGCCACGCTCGACATCCAGACCGTCCGCGCCAAGAAAGACCTGATCAAAGTCATAGCTGCGCAGTACCTGCTCCGCCACCTGACCCTGGAAGGAGTCGGAATGTGGATCCCAGGTACCGCCCGTCATCAGCAATACCGGCTCGTTCTCCAACTCGCGGATGGCATTGGCAACGCTCAGCGAGTTGGTCATCACGATCAGGTCATCACGACCCTTGAGCTCGGGAATCAACACCACAGTGGTCGTGCCGCTGTCGATGATGATGCGCTGATGGGCACGAATGCGACTGGCCGCCAACCGAGCGATGGCCTGTTTGGCGGCACTCACCGGCTCGTCATGTACCAGCAACTCACGTGGCATGGCTACGGCACCACCATAGCGACGCAGCAACAAACCGCTTTTCTCGAGAAAGGCCAAGTCCTTACGGATGGTGACCTCCGAAGTGGCAAGCTCCCTCGCCAGCGCCTCGACACTGACTTCACCATCACACGCCAGCTGATCGAGGATCTGGTGACGCCGTTGTGGTGTCAGTCGCTTTGACATCGGGGACTCCCATGAAGTTTCGAACCGAAAGATAAAAGAGGTAAAACGAAACATCAAGCGAAAGACAACATTGCATGATGAGATCCATACTCTGGATGCACGACGGGGGACACCTCTCGGTATCCCCCGTCGTATCTGCCTCATGCACGCGTTACCACACGATGCCTAACAGCTACTTCTCGCCACTTACTTCTTCGTCGGGCGTGGCCATTGTGGCTTATCGACACGCTTGCCACGCGCCACGCTCAGCGCGCCATCTGCAACGTCACGGCTCAACGTCGACCCAGCACCTACTGTCGCGCCCGCGCCAATCTTGAGCGGTGCCACCAACGCAGAGTTGGAACCGATGAAGGCATTGGCACCGATTTCAGTGCGGAACTTGTTGGCGCCATCATAGTTACAGGTGATGGTGCCAGCACCGACGTTGACAGCTTCGCCGAGTGTGGCATCGCCGATGTAGCTCAGGTGATTGATCTTGGCATTCACGCCCACCTGAGCATTCTTGGTCTCGACGAAGTTACCGATGCGCGCACCACGCGCAAGCTCGGTTCCCGGACGCAGGCGCGCAAACGGCCCGACATTGTTGTCACCTTCCAGCACGGCACCATCAATGACGCTGTGCGGTGCGATATGCGTGCCTGCGCCAATGCTGGCATTGCTGATCACGCAGTGGGCACCGATGACCACGTCGTCACCGATGCTGACCTTGCCTTCAAACACGCAGCCCACATCAATGCTGATATCAGTACCGATGCTTAGCTCACCGCGTACATCGATACGTGACGGATCTGCGAGGCTGGCGCCTTCGGTCATCAGTCGATCGGCTTCACGGCGCTGGAAAGCACGCTCAAGCCCAGCCAATTGCAGACGATTGTTGACGCCCTGCACTTCTTCGACCGCGGCCGGCTGTGCAGTGGCAATGGTGACACCTTCGCCTGCTGCCATGGCGATGATATCGGTCAGATAGTACTCACCCTGGGCATTATCAGCAGATAGCGCCGGCAACCAGCGCTTGAGCTGCGCGCCGGTGGTGGCAAGAATGCCGGTGTTGCCTTCCTGAATTGCCAGCTGCTCCGGCGTGGTATCCTTGTGCTCGACGATGGCGCTGACGCGCCCCTCGGCATCACGCACGATACGACCGTAACCCGTCGGATCATCGAGGATCACCGTCAGCAGCCCTAGCGTCTGCTCACTGACTTCGGCCAGCAATGCCTCCAGCGTCTCGCGACGAATCAGCGGCACATCGCCGTAAAGGATCAACACCTTATCGTCACCGATCGCCTCCAGCGCCTGGGCCACGGCATGGCCGGTCCCCTTTTGCTCTGATTGCACAGCGAAGCTGGCACCCGTCTCAGCCAACTGTTGCTGTACGCGCTCCCCACCGTGACCAATGACCACATTCAGACGCGCACCTTTCAATCCTGCAGCAGTATCCGCCACGTGCCGCACCATGCTTTGCCAGCCAGTGGATGCAGCACCTTCGGCAACTTGGAACGCATGCGGGTGCCCTGGCCAGCGGCAAGGATGACAACATCGGTGCGGTCTGCAGTGCTCATCTTTCAACTCCTGTAGAAATGGGCGCTTCATGCCTGAAGCCCCTAAAAAAACTGGCGCCATCATAGCAGCTGGTGGGTTGCCTGCCAGTGGCGAGGTTTGCCCACGCTGATGTCGCCGTGCGCCGACTCCTGCGGGAACATCCCACCGGGCGGCTGATCGTGATCCCAATGGCTCACATTATTGATATGCGCTGAAGTGAGAGTTTTCACCTCTTGTTAGACATAAATCAGGCATGAAAAAGGCGACCCGAAGGTCGCCTTTTTCATGCCACTGGCCGTGTTGGCCCAGTGAACCTCAGCGCTTGTAGCGATCACGCAGCTGCCGCACGGTGCGCAGCTGAGCCATCGCTTCGGCCAATTCGGCCGTGGCACGTGAGTATTCCAGTTCGGAAGCCTGGTTATTCATGGCCTGCAAGGCCTGATCCTTGGCTTCCTGGGCTGCCGCCTCATCCAGGTCGTCGGCACGTACCGCTGTGTCGGCGAGGACTGAAACGAGGTTCGGCTGCACTTCAAGGAATCCACCACTGACGTAATAGATTTCCTCAGCCCCGCCCTGGCGCTGGATACGCACCGGACCGGGGAGCAGCACAGTCAGCAGTGGAGCATGACCTGGCATGATGCCAAGGTCACCTTCACTGCCGGCAGCCACGAGACGCTCGACCAGGCCGGAAAAGATGCCTTTCTCGGCGCTGACGATGTCGCAATGGACGCTCATAGCCATACCTGTTTCCTCATGCCTGAACAGGGAAATTACATGCCCTTGGCTTTCTCGACAGCTTCATCGATGGTGCCGACCATGTAGAACGCCTGCTCCGGCAGTTCGTCATATTCGCCGTCCAGGATACCCTGGAAGCCGCGGATGGTGTCCTTGAGAGACACGTACTTGCCCGGCGCGCCGGTGAAGATTTCCGCCACGAAGAACGGCTGAGACAGGAAGCGCTGGATCTTACGCGCACGTGCCACGCTCTGCTTGTCTTCGTCAGACAACTCGTCCATCCCGAGGATGGCGATGATGTCTTTCAGCTCCTTGTAGCGCTGCAACACACCCTGAACATTACGGGCTGTGTTGTAGTGCTCCTCACCAACGACCAATGGGTCGAGCTGACGAGAGGTGGAGTCGAGCGGATCAACCGCCGGATAGATACCCAGCTCGGCAATCTGACGAGACAGTACGACGGTCGCGTCAAGGTGCGAGAAGGTGGTCGCCGGAGACGGATCGGTCAAGTCATCCGCAGGGACGTAAACGGCCTGTACGGAAGTGATCGAGCCAGTCTTGGTAGAAGTGATGCGTTCCTGAAGGACACCCATCTCTTCCGCCAGAGTCGGCTGATAACCTACCGCAGACGGCATACGACCCAACAGTGCGGACACTTCGGTCCCCGCCAGGGTGTAACGATAGATGTTGTCGACGAACAGCAGTACGTCGCGACCTTCGTCACGGAACTTCTCGGCGATGGTCAGACCAGTCAGTGCAACGCGCAGACGGTTACCCGGCGGCTCGTTCATCTGACCATAGACCAATGCGACCTTGTCGAGAACGTTCGATTCCTTCATCTCGTGATAGAAATCGTTACCTTCACGAGTACGCTCGCCAACACCCGCGAACACGGAATAACCGCTGTGCTCGGTGGCGATGTTGCGGATCAGCTCCATCATGTTGACGGTCTTGCCCACACCAGCGCCGCCAAACAGGCCGACCTTGCCGCCCTTGGCGAACGGGCAGACCAGATCGATGACCTTGATGCCGGTTTCCAGCAGCTCGTTAGAGGCTGCCTGTTCCGCGAAGCTCGGGGCTGCGCGGTGGATCGGCATGTGCTCTTCAGCACCCACGTCACCGGCTTCGTCGATCGGCTGACCCAGCACGTTCATGATGCGACCCAGAGTCGCCGTGCCGACCGGCACGGTGATCGGAGCACCGGTGCTCTCAACTGCGAGACTGCGCTTGAGACCTTCGGTCGAACCCATTGCGATAGTACGCACCACGCCATCACCCAGCTGTTGCTGGACTTCAAGCACGGTCTCACTATCGGCGACGTTCAGGGCTTCGTAGACCTTGGGCACTGCGTCCCGCGGAAACTCGACGTCAATCACCGCGCCGATGATTTGTACGATACGTCCGCTCATTCCTGGTTCCTCTTAAACCTGCGATTGAAACCTGCTTGCCTGTTGCCACGCTGTCATCAGACGGCAGCGGCACCGGATACGATCTCGGAGATTTCCTGAGTGATCGCTGCCTGGCGGGCCTTGTTATAGACCAGCTGAAGGTCGTCGATCAGGTCGCCGGCATTATCGGTAGCACTCTTCATTGCGATCATTCGCGCTGCTTGTTCGCAGGCGATGTTCTCGACCACGGCCTGATAGACCTGGGCCTCGACATAGCGTTTGAGCAGCTTGTCGAGCAACGAGACGGCATCCGGCTCATACAGGTAGTCCCATGTAGTGGGACCGGTTTCTTCGTCGTTCTGATCAGCTTCGAGAGGAAGCAGCTGACGGACGACCGGCTTCTGCGTCATGGTGTTGACGAACTCATTGAACACCACGTACAGACGGTCGAGGCTGCCCTCGTCGAATGCGTCCAGCATGGCCTTGACGCTACCAATCAGATCCTGGGCGCCCGGAGCATCTCCGAGGCCGGATTTGGCGGCAAGCAGGTTGCCACCGTAGTTGCGGAAGAAGGTACCGGCCTTGGAGCCGAGGGCACAGAAGTCCACCTCGACACCCTGGTCGCGCCAGCTTTTCGCATGCTTGGTGACGGCTTTGAACAAATTGGCGTTCAGGCCACCACACAGGCCGCGATCACTGGAGACCACGATATAACCGACACGCTTCACATCGCGTTCCATCAGATACGGATGGCGATACTCCGGATTAGCCCGGGCGATGTGTCCTACAACCTTGCGGATCTGATGAGCATAAGGCTGGCTGGCCGCCATGCGATCCTGCGCTTTACGCATTTTAGATGCAGCCACCATTTCCATGGCGCTGGTGATCTTTTGCGTATTTTTGATGCTCCCGATCTGGGAGCGAATCTCTTTTGCAGCTGCCATAGCGATCTGCCCTATTCATGCCACCCGAAGGGAAACGACAGGGCCCGGTTGCACCGGGCCATGCCACTTACCAGCTCTGGGTCGCCTTGAACTTCTCGACGCCAGCCTTGAGACCATTCTTGATCTCATCATCGTAGCCGCCGGACTGATTGATCTTGTCCAGAAGATCCGCGTGCTCTGAGCGCATGAAGTCCAACAGCGCCTTCTCGAAGTCCAGCACCTTGGAGACGTCAACGTCGTTCAGGTAGCCTTCGTTGGCCGCGAACAGCGAGATCGCCATATCGGCCACGGACATCGGAGAGTACTGCTTCTGCTTCATCAGCTCGGTGACACGCTGACCATGCTCGAGCTGCTTGCGAGTCGCTTCGTCCAGATCAGAAGCAAACTGCGAGAAGGCCGCCAGCTCACGATACTGTGCGAGTGCCAGACGAACACCACCACCCAACTTCTTGATGATCTTGGTCTGCGCAGCACCACCGACACGGGAGACTGACAGACCCGCGTTGATGGACGGACGAATACCGGAGTTGAACAGGCTGGTCTCGAGGAAGATCTGACCGTCGGTGATGGAAATCACGTTGGTCGGAACGAACGCAGACACGTCGCCACCCTGCGTCTCGATGATCGGCAGTGCAGTCAGTGAGCCGGTCTTGCCTTTCACTTCACCTTTGGTGAACTGTTCGACGTAATCGGCGTTGACGCGTGCAGAACGCTCAAGCAGACGGGAGTGGAGATAGAAGACGTCACCCGGATAGGCTTCACGGCCCGGCGGACGCTTGAGCAGCAGGGAGATCTGACGATACGCCCATGCTTGCTTGGTCAGATCGTCATAGACGATCATCGCGTCTTCACCACGGTCACGGAAGTACTCGCCCATGGTGCAGCCGGAATACGGTGCCAGGAACAGCATCGCGGCCGGATCAGATGCACCGGCAGCCACGATGATGGTGTGTTCCATCGCGCCGTGTTCTTCCAGCTTGCGCACCACGTTGGCAATGGTGGACTGCTTCTGGCCGATAGCGACGTAGACGCAGGTAACACCCTTGCCCTTCTGATTGATGATGGCATCAATCGCGATGGCAGATTTACCAATCTGACGGTCACCGATGATCAGCTCGCGCTGACCACGGCCGATCGGCACCATGGCATCGATGGACTTGAGGCCCGTCTGTACCGGCTGATCGACAGGTTCACGAGCGATGACGCCCGGTGCAACCTTTTCAACCGCGTCGGTCAGCTTGGCTTCAATAGGGCCTTTGCCGTCAATCGGGTTACCCAGTGCATCGACCACACGGCCGACGAGTTCCGGGCCTACCGGCACTTCAAGAATGCGACCGGTGCACTGCACGGTCATGCCTTCTTCAAGTTGCAGGTAATCACCCAGAACGACAGCACCGACATTGTCGCGGTTCAGGTTAAGCGCCATACCAAAGACGCCACCCGGGAATTCGATCATCTCACCGAACATGACGTCTGCGAGACCGTGGATCTGTACGATGCCGTCGGAAACGCTGACGATGGTGCCCTGATTACGGGCTTCGGATGCGACGTCAAGCTTTTCGATACGCTGCTTGATGATGTCGCTGATCTCGGAAGGATTCAGTTGCTGCATGCCATGTCCCTCGGACTCAGGAGTTCAGTGCTTCAGAAAGCCGCGCCAGCTTGCCGCGAATGGAGCCGTCAATGACAGTATCTCCAGCGCGGATGATGACGCCGCCGAGCAGCGTACTATCCACCTGAGTGGTAATGGAGATGTCGCGATTCAGACGCTTTTGCAGGGCAGCAGCGAGCTTTTCTTCTTGCTCACTCTCAAGTGCAAAGGCTGACACCAGGGTCACCTCGACACGCTTTTCCTGCTCGGCCTTCTGAGCCTCGAACAATTCGGCCACGGACGGCAGGGCCGATAGACGGTCCTGCTCGCCGAGAGTCCGGATGAAATTGCGTGCGCTGTCATCCAGCGCGTCGCCACAGACGTCCAGGAAGATATCGATCCGGTGCTCGGTAGGGAGCTTCGGATTATCGAGCACTGCCTTGACGTTTGCGTCGACAGCGACAAGTGCCGCTGTCGACAACATTCCGGACCAAACCTCTAGCGCCTGCTGGTCGCGTGCAAACTCGAACGCCGCCTTGGCGTACGGGCGAGCTGCAGTGGAGGTAGACGTTTCAGCCATGGAATCAGACTCCTCAGAGCTCAGCGGCGAGCTTGTCAATCAGCTCGCGATGCTTGGCTTCGTCAATGGAGGATTCCAGGATGCGCTCTGCGCCAATCACTGCCAGAGATGCAACCTGACCACGGAGCTCGTCCTTGGCCTGATTGATTTCCTGGGTGATTTCAGCACGAGCCTGCGCAACCATACGCTCGCCTTCAGCACGTGCATTTTCACGCGCTTCCTCGATCATCTGGTTGGAGCGCTTGTGGGTCTGTTCAATGATGCGTGCTGCTTCATCCTTGCTTTCCCGTAGTGTCTCGCTGGCTTTTTCCTGCGCCAGTTCGAGGTCACGGGTAGCACGGCTGGCAGCATCCAGACCATCTGCAATCTTCTTCTGACGTTCTGCCAGAGCCTGTGTGACCGGCGGCCAAACATACTTCATGCAGAAGAAAACGAAGACCGCAAAGGCGATGGCCTGACCAATCAGGGTTAAGTTCAGATTCACGCCAGCACCTCTCGCTTCACGATTGTTGGGTCAAAATCACGGTCGGCCTTGGGCCAGCCGAGGTTTAACCGACAAACGGGTTGGCGAAGGTGAAGAACAGCGCGATACCAACACCGATCATGGTCACGGCATCCAGCAGACCAGCGACGATGAACATCTTGACCTGCAGCTGCGGGATCATTTCCGGCTGGCGCGCGGCGCCTTCCAGGAACTTGCCACCGAGAATACCGAAACCGATGGCGGTGCCCAGGGCACCCAAGCCGATCAGCAGGGAGACGGCGATAGCGGTCATGCCAAGAACTTGTGCTTCCATTGTGGAACTCCAGTTTTAGTCAAGTTTAAGTCAAGGGTTGAGGGTGTGAGCAGAGCTCGGAAATCTTGCCCCACGCCCGTCAAGACGTGGGGCGAATAACATCAGTGATCTTCGCTAGCCATGCTCAGATACACGATGGTCAGCATCATGAAGATGAAGGCCTGCAGGGTGATGACCAGGATATGGAAGACTGCCCACGGGAAGTGTAGCGGCAGCTGCCAGATACCGACCAGCGAGATCAGAATGAAGATCAGCTCGCCTGCATACATGTTACCGAACAGACGCAGTGCCAGAGAGATTGGCTTGGCGATCAGCGTCACGAACTCGAGCAGGAAGTTGACCGGAATCAGGGCAATCTGCGCCAGCTTGTTCGGGGTATTGAATGGATGCAGGGTCAGCTCGGCCACGAAGCCCTTGAGGCCCTTGACGCGAATGGAGTAGAAGATGATCAGCGCGAAGACAGACAGTGACATGCCGAGCGTGGCATTGATGTCAGTCGACGGCACCACCTTGAAGAACACATGAGCCGGATCGGCGCCGAACATCTCGCCAACCTTGGCGGCAACGCCCGGTAGCCAGTCGACGGGGATCAAGTCCATCACGTTCATCAGGAAGATCCAACAGAAGATCGTCAGTGATAACGGTGCGATCAGTCGTGAGCGGCCGTGGAAGGTCTCACGTACGGACTGATCAACAAACTCGACCATCAGCTCAACGAAATTCTGAAGACCACTGGGCACGCCAGTCGTCGCGGTCTTGGCCACTTTGCGGAACACGAACAGGAAAATCAGCCCCAGGCCGATGGACCAGCCCATGGTATCCAGGTGAATCGCCCAGAAACCCATGTCGGTCGCTTCTTGAGCATTGTGGGCCATCGACCATCCGTGCTCCGGATGATTACCGAACGTTAGATTCTGCAGGTGGTGCCGAATATATTCGGAGGAGCTCGGGTTATTGCCTGCCATGACTCTGCCTCAGGTTCGTGTGTACGGTGTTCGCTTCACTAGCCAAGGACCTAGCCAGTGAACTGCCATTGCCGCCACGTAAGCGCAAAAAAATAAAGCGGGGTTTGAGGGCGGCACTGCGATGAAGAAAAACGCAAACAATACGGCCGTCAAACCGAACTTTCCGGCCTCAGCCTGATAGAAGGCCTTGACCATTGCCTGAGCGTAACGCGCACCGGTCACACGGAGCGAACGCCAGGCGAAAAACAGATTAGGCAGCAAGCAGACTAATCCACCACTCAGGGCAGAGATAGCAGCACTGCTCCCTTTTGTCAGTCCCGCCAATAACATGGCAAGCACAATCACCAGCGCCTGTCCCCAAAGAAGTCGTGCAACCTGAGGGCGTCGCAGTGCAGCGGGTGTCGTCTTGTGCATCTTGGGCCTGTGTATCGCGGTGATGGCAATCGCCATTCCTGGTGACTACGCTTCACGCAGCCAAGGAGCAAACTCGCCGGATTATAGGGGAGCGCTGCACGGCCATCAACCAAACTGTCGGCTAAATTCCTTGATCTTTCGCAAGCTTACGACCAAAGCCTCACCATCTTGCAGGAAACAGATGACGGTTGGCTTACGTTGACAGTCACTTGCACCGCGAGCGACCAAGGGTTGCGTCAATCACAACCCTGTCGTCTAAAAGCGCTCTATTCAAGAACAATAGACAGATACTTTTCGCGCCCCTGCGACAATAGGTCACAGGGGCGCGCAGCGTTTCAGAACAAAAGTTTTCCAGAGCGAGCGCACCAACATAACTCTGACGATTACTTGATGTGGCCGAGAATGCCATCCAGCTCGTCGAGACTTGTATAAGAGATGGTGACCTTACCCTTGCCGCTCTTGCCATGACGAATGCTGACTGCAGCGCCGAGCCGCTCAGAAAGACTCGTTTCAAGGCGCTGGATATCGGCATTCGGCCGCGTTGGCATTGCCTTGGACTGCTCGCCTTGCTGAACGCTTTTCACTAAAGCCTCGGTCTGGCGTACAGTCAGTTCGCGCTCCACCACATCATGTGCCAACTTGCGCTGCCGTGCCGGACTGAGCCCGATCAAAGCACGGGCATGGCCCATATCCAGCTCACCTCGTTCCAGACGGGTCTGCACCTCTTCTTCCAGCGTCAGCAAACGCAGCAGATTGGTGACCTGGGCACGAGAGCGGCCTACAGCATCCCCCACTTGCTGCTGAGTCAATTCAAACTCTTCAAGCAAGCGCTTGAGTGCCATCGCTTCTTCGACGGGATTGAGATTCTCACGCTGAATGTTTTCGATCAGCGCTAACGCCAGCGCAACCTCGTCACTGATACCCTCACGGATAACCGCCGGGATGGTATCCAGCTCGGCCAGTTGCGAGGCTCGCCAACGACGCTCACCCGCGATAATCTCGTAACGCCCTTCCCCTATCGAGCGAACCACGATGGGCTGCATGACGCCTTGAGCGCGAATGGAGTCCGCAAGCTCTTCAAGTGCATCCGGCTGGATATCACGCCGCGGTTGATACTTGCCGCGCTGCAACTGTCCTAGTGGTATACGTTCGAGGCGCTCGCTTGGCATCTCGGCAGCCGAATCTACCGCTTCAGCAGCGTGCGAGACTTCCAGCGATGCATCGCCAGTCGCACCGCCAGCTGCCTCAATATCGATTTCGGCATGGCGGCGACGGCTTCCGGCGCCAATCAGGGCATCCAGACCCTTTCCCAGGGCACGCTTACGCGTCATGAACCTTCCTCGGTAAAGTTACAGCGAGAGACGACGAATCAATTCCTTGGCGAGCACCCTATATGCCTGGCTGCCACGCGATAGACGCGCATATTTGGTCACCGGCAGCCCATGACTTGGCGCCTCAGCTACCCGCACGTTGCGCGGAATAGTGGCCTTGATCAGGGTGTCGCCAAAGTAATCGGAAAGTTGCTTGCTGACATCGCGAGTCAGACTATTACGCGCGTCATACATGGTGCGCACGATACCAAATACGTCGAGGGCCGGATTTACGTTAGCCTGAATCTGTTCGACCGTATCCAGCAGTGCCGACAACCCTTCCAGTGCATAAAACTCGCACTGCAATGGAATCAATACACCATGCGCGGCTGTCAGTGCATTGACTGTCAGCATATTCAGGGAGGGGGGGCAGTCAATCAGTACCACGTCGTACTCACCGGCGATGGGCGCAAGAGCTTCGCTGAGACGACGTTCTCGACCTTCAACAGACAGCAGATTGACTTCAGCAGCGGTAAGGTCGCCATTGCCGGGCAACAAGGCATAGCCTGCATCAGGGCAGTCGAGAATCACATCACTAGCGCGAAGATCGCCCAGTAATACATCCAGTACACTGCCGTCGAGGTCATGCTTGTCGATACCACTGCCCATGGTGGCGTGGCCTTGAGGATCGAGATCGATCAACAAAACGCGGCGATCGAGCGCCGCCAGCGAGGCCGCCAGATTGACAGCAGTGGTGGTCTTGCCGACGCCACCTTTCTGGTTGGTCAGCGCGATGATCTTGGTCACGAGCGACTTCCTTGGTTCCTTGAGAAGCGGGGCCAGCGGCACCTGCTGCATGTTCATGAAGGACAGATCAATGATCTGTCCTTCATGAAGAGCTGGCTTCAGGCTGCCTGCCTTTTGCGCCCGGCACAATCCCTGCGCACGCCTTGTATCGCTGAATCAGTCACATTTCAGGCGCAGAAGGTGACGTTCACCCTCCTCACCAGGGACTGCCAACCGCAATGTCTCGATCAACGACACGCCCTGCGGCAGTCGTGCGATCTCATCTTTCGGTACGCGTCCCTTCATGGCCAGCCATTCGCCACCTTCAGCCAGCACGGAAGCTGACAGGTTGACAAAAGCATCGGTGTCCGCAAAGGCTCGCGAGATGATTTGCTCAAAAGGCGCACCGTCATAGGCTTCAATACGTACTTGGGTCGGGTGCAAATTCTTCAGACTCAGCTCATGCCCTGCCTGAATCTGGAAGCGCACCTTTTTACCATTGGAGTCCAATGGCACAACATCAATATCAGGCCGCATGATGGCGATCACGATACTCGGTAACCCGGGACCTGCACCCACATCCAGCAGGCGTGGGCCCTTTATATACGGCAGCACGCTAAGACTGTCGAGCAGATGACGTGTCACCATCGCTTCCGGCTCACGTACCGCGGTGAGGTTATAGGCACGATTCCACTTGTGCAACAGCACCAGCAGCGTCATCAACTGGGCATGTTGCTCATCGCTCAGAGCAATATCGAGTGCGTCTGCACCGCGGCTTAGCAACTGGCCACAACGGGCTAGTTGAGTCTCGTTCAGTGCATGACTCATTGGGCTGCTCCGGTATCCACTGCCAGAGATGCCACATCTTGTTCAGAGGTCATTTCGGCTGCTACATCTGTCTTGAGAAGTTGACGCTTTTTCATGTGAATCAACAAGATAGATACTGCTGCAGGGGTAACACCAGAGATACGGCCAGCATGGGCCAGTGTGACCGGCCGCGCTTCGTTGAGCTTCTGCTTAATCTCGTTGGACAGCCCATCAACCGTATCGTAATCGATACCTTCCGGCAGAGCGGTGTTCTCGTGACGACGCAGGCGATCGATCTCTTCCTGTTGACGCTGGATATAACCAGCGTACTTGGCCGTAATCTGCACCTGCTCGGCGATGCGCCAATCCTCGACACCTTGGCCCTTGAGACTGGCCACGTCTGGGTATTCAAGTTCCGGACGCTTGAGAAGCTCCATCAGACTCGCTTCGCGCTTGAGCGGTGAGCTCAGCTTGTCCGCCAATGGTGCCAACTCAGGGCTCGAAGGTGTCAGCCAAGTGCTTTCAAGGCGTGTCGTCTCGCGAGAGATGGCGTCACGCTTGGCTTCAAAAGCGGCCCAGCGTGCATCATCGATCAACCCGAGTTCACGGCCCTTCTCGGTCAGACGCAAGTCAGCATTGTCTTCGCGCAGTAGCAGACGATATTCAGCACGAGACGTGAACATGCGATACGGCTCGCGTGTTCCGAGCGTAATCAGGTCATCGACCATCACGCCGGTATACGCCTCATTACGTAGCGGATGCCAAGCTTCGTCGTCTGTGGCACGCAGCGCCGCATTTACACCGGCCAGCAGACCTTGTGCGCCAGCTTCTTCGTAACCAGTGGTGCCGTTGATCTGCCCTGCAAAGAACAGATTCTTGACAAAGCGCGTCTCAAGAGAGTGCAGCAGATCCTGGGGGTTGAAAAAATCATATTCAATGGCGTAACCAGGACGCGTGATGTGGGCGTTTTCCATGCCACGAATCGAACGCACTACCTCGAGCTGCGTATCAAAGGGCAGCGAAGTAGAGATGCCATTGGGATACAGCTCATGAGTGTTGAGACCTTCAGGCTCAATGAATACCTGATGGCTGTTCTTGTCTGCGAAACGGTGCACCTTGTCCTCGATGGACGGGCAATAACGCGGGCCGACACCACCGATCACACCTGAATACATCGGCGAACGATCAAGATTGGCGAAGATAATCTCGTGAGTCCGCTCATTGGTGTGAGTGATGTAGCAGTTGACCTGCTCAGGATGCAGCTCACGACTGCCCATGTAAGACATCACCGGACGTGGCGTATCGCCGGGCTGCGCTTCCATCATGCTGAAATCGACACTCTTGGCATCGATACGCGGCGGGGTTCCTGTCTTGAGACGATCGACCCGGAACGGTAGCTCACGAAGTCGAGCGGCCAGACCGTTTGCCGGCGGATCCCCTGCTCGTCCTCCGGCATGATTATCCAGACCGATGTGAATCACACCGCCAAGGAAAGTACCTGTTGCCAGAACCACCGTGGTGGCATGGAAGCGAATACCGGTCTGAGTGACCACGCCCCGCACGGTATCACCCTCGACGATCAGATCTTCAGCGCCTTGTTGGAACAGCGTCAGATTCGGCTGATTTTCCAGCTGACTGCGAATGGCGGCTTTGTACAGCGCCCGGTCTGCTTGAGCACGAGTGGCTCGAACCGCAGGCCCCTTGCGGGCATTCAACGTACGGAATTGGATACCCGCCATGTCGGTGGCCAGACCCATGGCACCGCCCAGCGCATCAATTTCCTTGACCAGATGGCTCTTGCCAATCCCGCCAATGGCCGGATTGCAGGACATCTGGCCCAGCGTCTCGATGTTATGAGTCAGCAGCAGGGTCTGGCGACCCATGCGGGCAGCAGCCAGTGCGGCTTCCGTACCGGCATGACCGCCGCCGATGACGATCACGTCAAAGCGGTTCGGGTAATCCACGTTGGCACCTCGGGGTATCACAAAACTTTGGGATGAAGCGCTGTCTGCACAGTGCAGATCAGGCAAAACGGCCAAATCCAATGTTGGATCGGCGTCTGGCAGACGGCTGTGACGGATGAATGATCGTCACCGATAGGACCTGCTCGACCCTGGTTGGGGAGCTGATGTTCAGAATCGAGATGACGTCTGGGCCGCACAGTATAAACCGCCTGTGGGTAAGCGTCAGGAGTTTTCCACAACCGCCGGGCTAGACCGATGTGATGTGGACAGCCTCCACGGTGCCGATACCGCACCAATCGGTCAATCATCGGCTATCGCTTGAGGCTTCGATTTTCGAAGTGAATCTATCTGCGTATCGAATGAATCATCCGGGTGTTCGTTATCCCGAACAGATGCATGGCGAAGAGATCATATTGATCCCGATAGG
>NZ_JEMF01000038.1 GCF_000591415.1 Cobetia crustatorum
TGAATGACCTGATGATGAGTCGAGTGGATTACGACATCAGCGCAAGACTGAAAACACAAGCGGCCCCACCGGTACCGGTGGGCGCTTGTGTCAGCGTACGAGGTTCAATCACAGCGCTTGCTTGAGCAGCATCCTGAAGCAGGTGCTGTTTCAGTCGGAGCAGGCTTGGGAGAGCAGCAGCTGCCACCTGACTTGATGGCTTGCGTTTCGACGTCTTCAGTCGTCATTCCTCCTGTCACCGCTGTCGTACAGGCCGCAGGAGCCGCCGAATCTATAGCCGCGGTACCTTGTGTTCCCTGTTTCGCGGCGCGCATTTCAAGGCGTGCATCTCCCATGACTTGCCAGGCTGATTGCAGGAACAGGGCGGCAATAGCTGCGCCCAGCAATACGTCCGGCCAGCGTGACCCTGTCCAGCCGACGAGGATGGCAGCCACGAAGACGGCGGCATTGGCCATGATGTCATTGCGTGAGCACAACCAGGTGGAGCGCATGTTCAGGTCATCTGACTTGAAGCGCCACAGCATCGCGAAGCAGGCTAGATTGACTGCCAGCGCCAATAACGCGAAGGCCCCCATGCCGTGTGCCGCTGGCGCTACGCCATTGAATGCCTGGAAGCCAGCCTCGACCAGCACGATGGCGCCGAGGGCCAACATCATCACGCCTTTGACCATTGCACTCATCGCTCGAGCGCGCAGGCTACGGTGAAGCACGTACAGCGTCAGGGCGTAAACGCTGGCGTCGCCGAACATGTCCAGTGAATCCCCGAGCAGTGCGGTAGACCCCAGCCACCAAGCGGCGGTGAATTCGACGAAGAACATGCTGGCGTTCAGTATCAGCAATATCTTCAACACTTTTGCCTGTGATGCGCGCAACTGCATCAACTCACTCGTCTTGCTTTCGCAACAGCTTTTCATATGGCGACTTGGCCTCCCTTCATGATGCTGTCAGCATGAGGGTTATAGTGACTATAAGGTCAAGTGCTGAGGGGGAGAAATGACAGCGACAGAGTCTGAGGGGCTAGCATCAAAAGGTGCGAATGAATGGATGAGCATCGGTCAGCTGGCGGCGGCGTCCGATGTGCAGGCGGTGACGATTCGTTATTATGAGAAGCAGGGGCTATTGGATCCCGCACATCGTAGTGCCAATGGGTATCGCGAATATGGTCGTGCGCAATTGAAGCGCTTGACCTTCATTCGTCGCTGTCGGCGGTTGGGCTTCGCGCTGGATGATATTCGCGTCATGCTGGGACTCGCCGACCAGCACGCCTTGCCCTGCGATCAGGTCGATGAGCGAATCGAGGCACAACTAGCGCAAGTGCGCGAGCGACAGCGAGATCTGGCAGCCATGGAGCAGGAACTGGTGCGTCTCACGTCTTGTTGTGCTGGCGGTGTGATCGCCCAGTGCCGGATTGTTGAAGCACTATCACAGACTACCGAGTAGGACGCGTGATCCATTGAGTCGGGGCTATCACCTCTGTTGCCCAGCCTCGCCAGCCGCTACAATGCGCGCCATTCGTTTTGTTCTGCTATTCACCACACAGTGTGCACGGCGTGCTTTCACGTCGAGCCGGATACCTTTCAGCCATGTCAGATTCCCAGATTGCCCAGGCGGCCGACATTCGCCGTACGTTTGCTATCATTTCTCACCCGGATGCCGGTAAAACCACCATCACCGAAAAGTTGCTGCTGTTCGGGAATGCCATTCAGATGGCAGGCTCGGTCAAGAGCAAGCGTGCTGATCGCCATGCGACGTCCGATTGGATGAAGATGGAGCAGGAGCGCGGTATCTCCGTGACGACCTCCGTCATGCAGTTTCCCTACAAGGGACGCATGGTCAATCTACTGGATACGCCAGGGCACGAGGATTTCTCGGAAGATACCTACCGTACGCTGACAGCGGTAGATTCGGCGCTGATGGTCATCGATGGCGCGAAGGGTGTCGAGGAGCGTACCGTCAAGTTGATGGAAGTCTGTCGTTTGCGTACCACGCCGATTCTGACCTTCATCAACAAGATGGACCGTGAAACTCGTGACCCGGTTGAAGTGATGGATGAAGTCGAGACGGTACTGAACATTCAGTGTGCGCCGATGACATGGCCGATCGGTGTCGGTAAAGGTTTCAAAGGTGTTTACCACTTTTACACCGACGAGATTCATCTTTATAAGCAGGGACAGGGTAGCCGCATTCCTGATGATGTTCGCATCAAGGGGCTTGATAGTCCGGAGGCTATTGAGGTGCTGGGCGAAGACCTCGTTGAAGAGCTGAGCATGGAAGTCGAGCTCGTGCGTGGTGCCTCCCATGAATTTGATCTCGCCGCCTATCGTCGCGGTGAATTAACACCGGTCTACTTCGGTACCGCCATGGGTAACTTCGGCGTGCGCGAGATGCTTGACGGTTTCGTTGAGTACGCGCCGCCGCCTCAGCCGCGTGATACCGATACCCGCGAAGTCACGGCTCATGATGAACGTTTCACCGGCTTCGTGTTCAAGATTCAGGCGAATATGGATCCCAAGCACCGTGACCGTGTAGCGTTTTTGCGTGTTTGCTCAGGAAAGTACGAGAAGAACATGAAAATGCGTCATGTGCGCATCAACAAGGACGTCAAGATTCCTGATGCTCTGACCTTCATGGCGGCTGATCGTTCTCACGTGGAAGAGGCATGGCCGGGTGACATCATCGGTCTGCACAATCACGGTACCATCCAGATCGGTGATACCTTCACCATCGGTGAGGACATGCGCTTCACTGGCATTCCGCACTTCGCACCGGAACTCTTCAAGCGCGTGCGCCTGAAAGACCCGCTGAAGATGAAGGCCTTGCAGAAAGGTCTCCAGCAGCTCTCCGAAGAGGGCGCGACTCAGGTCTTCCAGCCCTTCGACAACAACGATCTGATTGTGGGTGCCGTCGGTACCCTGCAGTTCGATGTGGTCGCGCATCGCCTGAAGGAAGAGTATAAGGTCGAGTGCATGTATGAAGCGGTCAATGTAAAAACGGCGCGCTGGATTTACTGTGACGACATCAAAATGCTTGAAGACTTCAAGCGTAAGGCCAGTACCAACCTTGCCTATGATGGTGGTGGTTGCTTGACCTACATCGCACCAACTCGCGTCAATCTTCAATTGACGCAGGAGCGTTGGCCGGATATCACCTTCCTTGCAACACGCGAGCACTGATTACACTGCCAGTCGCTAACAAAAAACGCCACCCAATAAGGGTGGCGTTTTTTGTTACGCACCTTTCTGTCATCAAGCGTTAAATCTCCCAACCTTGCGCAGCTCTGTCTATCCTCATAATTCCCGCGTGATGCCAACGTAAGCGGACCAGTACGTTGTCGGATGTGGGATAAGTGCCAGATGGGTTCAGGTGCTGTGATAATAACGATACGAGCAAGGGAGTCAGGCAATGGCCGGTTTCATGAAGGAATTCCGCGATTTCGCGGTCAAGGGTAATGTTGTCGATATGGCGGTGGGTATCATCATCGGGGGTGCCTTTACCCTGATCGTCAAAAGCCTTGTGGGTGACCTGCTCAACCCCTTGATCGGCTTACTGATTGGCGGTGTGGACTTCGCCAACTTCTTTGTCGTACTCAAGGACGGTGCAGCAGCAGGGCCTTACGCCAGTCTCGAAGCGGCCAAGGAAGCTGGTGCAGTCACATTGAATTACGGCCTGTTCATCAATGCCATCATCAGTTTTGCACTGGTGGCCATGGCGGTATTTTTTCTGATTCGTCAGATCAACAAGCTCAAGAAGGAAGCTGAGGCAGAGCCTGAAGAGATCACTGACAAGGATTGCCCTTACTGTCTCTCCAAGGTACCACTTGCCGCCACGCGCTGTGGTCATTGCACCTCGGAGATTGAGTCTCTGGCACCTGCCACAGCTGCCTGATCGAGAATTTACGTCCTGATGTCGTGTCACGACATTATCTTGGCAAAAGGATATTTCCTTATTTGATGCAGCAATTTTCCCAAGTGGTACTGCACTAAAAATCGGCCCTGGTGGTCGATTTTTAGTGTGGATACTACGTCGGTTCGTGACCTTGCACATGCGGTGCTTCATCATGTCCGAGATAGTTGCCTCGGGGAAACTCATGTTGATAGATAGTCACTGCCACCTGGATTTCAGCGTCTTTGATGGCGATCGAGCACAGGTACTCACACGTGCGATCACCGCCGGTGTTGCTGCCTATGTCGTGCCTGCGACGACTGCAGCAAGTTTTGAGAAGGTACTGACGTTGTCGCGGGAGAGCATTCAGGTGTATGCCGCATTAGGACTTCATCCCTATTTCATGTCTGAACATGATGATGAGGCGCTGACAGCGCTCCGCAATGCACTGAATAACACTCCAGGTGTAGTGGCAGTAGGCGAATGCGGATTTGACGCACGCTTGCCCGATCCCCAGCGACAATGGCAACTGTTTGATGCGCAGTTGGCGCTCGCCAGAGAGTTCTCGTTACCAGTTATCGTGCACTGTGTGCGTGCCAATGATCAGGTCGCCAAGCACCTTCGTGAGGCTTGCCTGCCACGTGGTGGCATCATCCATGCCTTTGCTGGGAGCGAGGTGCAGGCGGAACGCTTTCTAGCGCTGGGTTTTGTTCTCGGGTTAGGCGGCAGTGTGACGTATTCCCGCGCACAGAAATTGCGTCATGTCGTGTCTCGATTACCGGATGAGGGGTTTATCCTCGAGACGGATAGTCCGGACATGCCATTGAGCGGTTACCAGGCCAACGAAACGAGCCCGTGAGAGTGAAGCAGGTAGCGGAGGTGGTGGCTGAACTGCGTGCGACCTCTGTGCAGCATATCGGGGAGTTAACCACGGCAAATGTTCGACGTGTTCTTCAACTGAACGTCTGATCTAGACTGAACATGGTGGCTAGGTATATTCATGCCACATTGGCTCAGGAGGTCGCGTAATCATCGGTAAATCAATGTCTCGTTCTCCAGTGTCCGATCAAGCCTCGCGTGAGCAAGCTCATGAGGCGTTTTCTGCTTTTGATAATGAAACTGTCTCGGACAATCCTCGCTATCGTTTTCTGCTGATTCCCATACTGCTCATTGCGTTGATCTTGGTTAGCGGTTGGTTGACCGTTAGTCAGATAAACCAAATACGTGATAATGATCGCCAATCTGCAGCGCAACGCCTGACGTTATGGATGAATGCTGAACAGCGCATGCTGGGCGGTCAGTTACGTGAGAATGCTTATTGGGAGGAAGCTGTCGAAGAAATGCTGCGCAAGCCTACCCCCGATAACGCTTGGCTCGACTATATGTACGGGGCTGAGTTTGCGACGAACACCGGCATTCACCTGATAGGTGTCGTGCGTGGAAATGGTCGGGTAGCAGCGTGGGGCGAGCATGTTGCTGCATCGGAGCAATGGTTGGGCGAGCAACCGGAAGGCTGGCGGCGAGCGCTTTCTCCCTTGTTGGTGAAGTCTTGGAATACACCAACGGTGCCACAGATCACTTGGGTACGCGTCGCAGGGCAGCCCTGGTTAGTCGGTGTTCAAGGCCTTTATGCTGATGAAGAGGCGTTGCCATCACGTGATCAGCAAGGGTTGCTGATCTTTGGCATTCCGATGACGGCGGCAGTGTTAAGCGAGCAGGCAGCAGTCCTTGGTTTGAATGGACTGGAGATAGTCAGCAATAAGCTTTCAGAGCCAATCGCGACTGAGCGGACCTGTGTGCTATTGCCACAGGCGCTAGTGCACGCTGGCCTGCGCAACAGTATTCGTGCCTGCTGGAAAGATGAAAGTCGTGGTGCAGAGCTGCTGTTAAGTCTTGGAGCACCGTTTGGCGCGTTGCTGCTGGTCATTCTGCTGGCTGTCATCGGGGCATGCTGCATGATCTGGCGTGACCATATCCGTCGCAAGATAAGTCGTGGCAAAGAAGTGCAGTGTGCTGTTCAACTCGATTTGCATCACCAGTTCAACGAACAGTTTCTGACAGTGCCTTATGAGACACACAATCAGGAACATGCCAAGGCGATACTTTCACAGTACCTGCGCCGCGTGCGCGAAATGGCAGGTGCAGAAGTCATCATTTACCGGCGAGAGGTGGGGAATCCGAGCGCAGGTTATCTGATTCTGCAAAGCCGCGATGAGCGCGAATGGTTGAGTGAGGCATCATTGAAGCGTGATCCACTCTGGCGCCTGCCAGTGGGTCCGATCCGCATCAATAGTTCTGAGCCACAATCCGCAGGCGTTGAGAATCGTGCATTGCAGCTCTGTCAGCGATTGGGCGCCAGCCAACTGCTGGGTTATTCGATATCTCCGCACCCAGGCCGGAGTGAGCTGTTGTTGATTGTGAGCCGTGGCAATGCGCTAGATGAGGTTGCGCTGATGCCCGTGCTGGACAGGACACTGAACACCTTGATCATTCGAGGGCTCGAGCAGGAAAGAATATTGCTGCAGCATCAATTGCTACAGGAGCGGGAAACGGATGCCGATACTGGCTTGTTGAGCCGTGAAGGCATCCTGCGACTGATCAAGATGCGTATCGATCAGCTTGGGTCTGTATCGCCGATGGATGGCTTTGTGCTGATGGCCCTTCGGATCGGTGGGCTTCAGGAGCTTTACGAGCACGAAGGTGCAAGCTTGGGGAATCATCAGCTGGAGTTGGTGCAGAAACGTATTGCACCGTTACTTGGCAATGCAGGGCATGTGGCGCGCCTGGAAACAGACCGGCTATTGATCATGGTTCAGCGCCGATTGCTCGAAGCGACGTGTGGCGGTATCAGCGGCTGGTTAGATAGTCTGCTCGGGGCAGTTCGCCATAAGGTCACGCTGGATAATGAGGTGATCTACCTGCAGGCCAGCCTTGGTATCAGCCGTTATCCCGAGGATGGTCAGCAGATGGATGCGTTGGTGTATCGCAGTGAGCGTGCGTTACATGACACCTTGCAACTCAAACGAGAGTGGCACTTCTTCGATGAGGCTGCCGAGCGTGAGGTGCGTCGTCTGAAGCAGTTGGAAGCCGAGTTTATTGTCGGCCTCAGGGAAGGACAATTGCGGCTCCACCTTCAGCCGATCGTGGATGGCCGTGATGGCACACTCATGCTATCTGAGGCACTGGTCAGATGGCAGCATCCGGATCATGGCCTGATGGGGTCGGCGGACTTCATGGCGATTGTCGAATCGGCCAGGCTCGATGTTGCACTGGGTCGCTGGGTGCTCAAGGAAAGTATTGCAACCTTGATCAGAGTGCATGAAGCCGGTCATGAGCTGAATTTGAGTGTCAATGTAACCGTACGGCATATGATGGATAAGCGCTTCTTGTCTGATCTTGATGGACTATTCCGCTATCCTGGGCTCTGTCAGCAACTGACATTGGAGCTGGTCGAAAGCCAGCTGCCGGACGATATTCAGACACTGGCGATACTGTTCCAGAAAATACGCGCTCATGGTGTGGCATTGGCGTTGGATGATTTTGGTACCGGCTATTCATCGCTGTCCCAGCTGCAGCGGTTACCCTTCGATAAGCTCAAGATTGATCGACAATTCGTGACGGGATTGGGCGAAGGCTCAAGCCAAGGGCAGGCGATGATTGATGCCATGCTGGGGCTAGCGGAAGCCTTTCAGTTATCGGTGGTGGCAGAGGGGATTGAAACCCCCAAGGAGCGCGCGGCCCTGATTGCTCATGGATGCACGCTGCATCAAGGCTATCTTTATTCTCGACCACTGCCGGCGCAGGAGCTCATTGACCATCTGATGGCGGGTGACCATTGGTTACCGGCAGACCTGCAGGGAATCGATAACTCCTGACAGGTAAAAGGCGCCCATCCCAGACGCTTCACGACATGTACCAATGCCCCCGTTCGAGAGATCACGAGCGGGGGCATTGTCATTTTGCCAGAAGCTTTCTGAAAAGGTTTTGGGAGAAATAGAAAGAGGAAGCGTGACTTCAGTCCTTGAGGCGCTCCGGATCGCGTCGCTCAACACTGTAGGGAAGTGCTGCGTGCGCTAGCGTCTGCTGGGTCTCAAGCTTCAGGATGGCGTCTTCATCACGCAAGCTGACGACAGCCAGTATTTCCAGCGTGCCGTCGGGTGCATGGGCGGCGGTCATTACTGCGCCCAATGATTTGTTATTGCTATCCAGCACCTTGGTGCCAGGGGAGGGGAGTGCCATGTCTTGGTGACTGATCAAGCGCATCAGGCGCTTCTTTACCTGGCCACGGAAATGCGCACGTGCCACCACTTCCTGCCCAGTATAACAGCCCTTCTTGAAACTGATGGCAGCCAGCGCCTCAAGATTAAGCATCTGAGGAAGCCAGCTATCCGTTTGTGTCGCCGTAACCCATTGTAGCCCTGCGCGGATATCCCCTAGCGTCCAGCTTCTGCCATCGGCAGGCGTGACTCCAGCCTCAAGTAGATAATGCATGGCCTCAATCATCTGTGCCTCTTGAGCGATCAATACACCGCGTGGCTCAGCTTGTGCTGGCTGGCGAGCCAATACGGCATTACCTGCAGCCAGCATGGCAAAATCGTGCGTCGGCAGCGGCTGATCACTCTCAAGGAATCTGGCCGCCGCTGTCAGTGAGTCCTGGCCGCTGAGCCCGATGACTTTGAGTGTGTCGGGGATCTCAAGTGTGACTTTGTAGAAGGGGGCGAACTTCGCAAGGTGAGTCTTGAGCGGTGCTGCGGTCCCTGTGGGCATCAACAGCCAGAGTTGCTCTGGCGTGACACGTAGCAGCTGCGCCATGCCCATGATTCGCCCCTTGGGCGTGCAAAAGGCGGTCAGGGGAGCAAGGCTGCCATCGACCAGTGTCAGATGTTGTGATGTCTGGCCTTGGAGGAAGCGCTCGCCATCCTTTCCGTTCACCTCAAGTATCTCGAATGTTTCGAGCGGGGCGAGGTAGTGGCTTTCGCACACGGGGGTATCCAGTGCCAGACTGCCATCCTCAGCAGAGTGATAGCCGTGTTGCTGCATCAAGGTATTGAGCGCATTCATGAACATGCATCCTGTTGCGAGGTATGTGAGGTGTCAGCTTGTCGCCGACGTTCCTGATGACGGCATTGTCACGCGCTAGCTGGCGGCTGTCAGCCCCTGTCGTCTCTGAACCCTATATTCTCTCTGTGAGCTTCTCCGCTGGCTCTGCCTCACAAAGGCAACCGTGCTACTCTTGGCGGCTGCAATGCGCTCCGGCGCGCTCATTTATCTGCATGACAGGAACTACACGATGGCCAGTTTTTCCCTGACGTTGATCGGCGTCGAAAGTGTCAACGACGTTAACAAGGTCACCACGGCGTTGATGATGATGGACGGCGTCAAGGAAGCCGAAGTCGGACGTGGATTTGCTGAGGTTGATGGGCAGGTACGCTATGAGGCTGTGGTCAAGGTGGTAGAGAAGGCGGGTTACAAGGTCAAATGATCCAGTAAGCTCCTCACGTGTAATAACGACAGGGAAGGTGGCGCATGAGCATCGAGGTAGTGACTCGTCAGGCAGGAAGCTTCGTTCAGCGGGTCAAGGTCGCAAGCTTTGATGAGTTGCTGGTGGATATTCCTGCGGTGGTCGGGGGCGACGACAGTGCCCCTGATCCTCATGACTACTTCGATCTCTCGCTAGGTGCCTGCAAGTCGATCACCGTGTTGATGTATGCACGCCGCAAGGCACTACCGCTGGCAAGTATCGTGACGACCGTGGATCGTGACGACAGTGACGAGCGACGGGGTGAGTATCGCCTCACTGTCAGCATGCAGTTTATCGCCGAATCCGGCAGCGAGCTTGATGAGATGACGCGGACACGCTTGCTCGAGATATCGGAGCGTTGCCCTATCCATCGTCTGATGACCAGCAGTCAGGTGTCAGTGGTTAGCCGAGAGACCAGCAGCGATAGCTGATAGAGCTCGCGTGGCGAGTTGCCAGTTGAAGAGCGGCTTGGCCGCCACCATTGAGGGCGCATGAGTAAACCATTTCGCATCGAGTCCAAGTTCAAGCCTGCCGGTGATCAGCCTGCAGCTATCGAGAAGCTGATTACCGGCCTTGAGGCGGGTTTGGCTCATCAGACGCTGCTGGGTGTTACCGGTTCTGGCAAGACGTTCACCGTCGCCAATGTGGTGGAGCGCCTACAGCGTCCTACTATTGTCATGGCACCCAACAAGACGTTGGCGGCTCAGCTGTACGGTGAGTTCAAGGCATTTTTCCCTGACAACGCCATCGAATACTTCGTCTCCTATTACGATTACTACCAGCCAGAAGCCTACGTCGCCTCCTCGGATACCTTCATCGAGAAGGATGCCTCGATCAATGATCATATCGAGCAGATGCGGCTGTCAGCGACCAAGGCACTTCTGGAGCGGCGCGATGCGCTGATCGTCGTGTCCGTCTCGGCCATCTACGGCCTGGGTGATCCTGAGCAGTATTTGAAGATGCGTCTGCACTTCAATCGTGGCGAGCAGATTGATCAGCGTGCCTTCCTGCGTCGATTGGCGGAGCTTCAATATACGCGTAACGACATGGACTTCCGGCGCGGCACCTATCGTGTGCGAGGCGATGTCATTGATGTCTTCCCCGCAGACTCTGAAGAGCAAGCGGTGCGGATTGAGTTGTTTGATGATGAAATAGATTCCATCCGACTGTTTGATCCGCTGACCGGAGAAGTCAGTGAGTCAGTGCCGCGGATGACCATCTATCCCAAGAGCCACTATGTCACGCCTCGCGAGACCATCGTGGCTGCGATAGACCATATCAAAGCAGAGCTGGTCGAACGCCTCGCGTATTTGCGCAAGAATGACAAGCTGGTCGAGGCACAGCGACTCGAGCAGCGCACGCTTTATGACATCGAAATGATGATGGAGCTGGGCTACTGCAACGGTATCGAGAATTACTCTCGCTATCTCTCGGGGCGTGACCCCGGGCAGGCGCCGCCGACCTTCTTTGATTACCTGCCGAAAGATGCGTTGGTCTTCATTGATGAGTCGCATGTCAGCGTGCCGCAGGTAGGGGGTATGTATCGCGGTGACCGCTCGCGCAAGGAAACTCTGGTTGAATATGGCTTCCGTCTGCCGTCGGCGCTTGATAACCGACCGATGAAATTCGAGGAATGGGAAAGTATTCTTCCGCAGGCTGTCTTCGTCTCTGCAACACCGGGGGCGTATGAAGCAGAGCATACGGGGCAGGTCGTCGAGCAGGTGGTGCGGCCTACCGGGCTGCTGGATCCTGTCATCGAGGTGCGTTCGGCATCTACTCAGGTCGACGATGTACTGTCCGAGATCCGGGCTCGCGTTGAGGTCGGCGAGCGTGTACTGATCACGACACTCACCAAGCGGATGTCAGAAGATTTGACCGAATATCTCGGTGAGCACGACGTGCGTGTTCGCTATCTGCATTCGGATATCGATACTGTTGAGCGTGTCGAGATCATTCGCGATTTGCGTCTGGGCAAGTTCGATGTGCTGGTCGGTATTAACCTGTTGCGTGAAGGATTGGATATTCCCGAGGTTTCGCTGGTGGCTATTCTCGATGCGGATAAAGAGGGCTTTCTGCGCTCGGAGCGCTCGTTGATCCAGACCATTGGCCGCGCGGCCCGTAATGCCAATGGTAAGGCGATCCTCTACGGTAATCGCATCACTGATTCCATGCAGCGTGCGATTGCCGAGACGGAGCGCCGCCGTGAGAAGCAGACTGAATTCAATCAAGAGCACGGCATTACCCCGCGTACTATTACCAAGTCAGTCGCGGACATCATGGAAGGTGCGCAGGCACCTGGGCGTAAAAGCAGTCGTCGCAAGAATAACGAGCGTCAGGTTGCCGAAGAAACGCCCGATTATGCAGCGTTGGCAGCACAGGGGCCGAAGGCACTGGAAAAAGAAATCAGTCGCCTCGAAGATAATATGTACGCAGCCGCCAAGAATCTCGAGTTCGAGGCAGCAGGGCGGCTGCGTGACCAGATCAATGATGTGCGTAATCGTCTGATAGCACTCGGCTAGCCAACTTGCACCGTTAGTACTGTTATCGCCCGACACGGTCATGCCGTGCCGGGCGATTGTTCTTGCGCCGCCAGATTTCGATGCATCATGTGTGTCAATGCCAACAGGATAAAGGTGAAGTAGTTATCCCGTTATCTTGTTTATTTTCCTATCTATTCCTGCATCGCCCGCGTTACCTGTGGTGCGATGATTGTTCATGATGTCTACAACCTTGGGCGTAAAGAGCACCTGTCGAGCCATGCGACCTCATGGTGCAGTCGCGGAGTTAAATCCTGTCATTAAGAAAATACCATCGCGCAAACACTGGCTTTTTTTTATATTGCCATAGATTGCTTTGTAAAAGTGGTAGCGGCAGGATTTTAGTCTGTTGGAGACTCGTTGAATGCATTCATAAGCCGTCAAACGGCCGCTTTACATGCGTATTCCCTGCTGCCAATAATGATTTCAAGGCATTCCTGTGTGTGATGCTGTGCTTCATTTCAGCAGAATCCAGTTCGCTTATTCTGTGGTTGATGGCCAGTTCTTCACTCGGGACATCCAGGCGTCATCAGAACGCATCTGCCAGGTCTGCCAGACTCGCAGTACAACAATAATCGGGAACAGGAATATCTATCATGATGCGCAGGTCACTTCTCGTCCTGGGGATCGCCGCGGCGATTTCGACTCAGGCTCAGGCAGATATCACTATCGCGATGGCTGGTCCGGTCACTGGTCCCGTTGCACAGTATGGTGACATGCAGTTCACCGGTGCAGAGATGGCCATCGAGCGAATCAATGCCGCCGGTGGTGTTAATGGCGAGATGCTCAAAGGTGTCAAGTATGATGATGCCTGCGATCCGAAACAGGCTGTGGCAGTTGCCAACCAGATCGTCAACGATGGTGTTCAGTATGTCGTCGGCCATCTGTGTTCCAGTGCCACTCAGCCGGCTTCTGACATCTACGCCGAGGAAGGCGTCATGATGATCACGGCAGCCTCTACCAGCCCGACCATCACCGAGCAGGGCTATGAGCTGGTCTTCCGTACTATCGGGCTTGATTCTCTGCAAGGGCCGGTCGCGGGTCGTTATATCGCCAATACCATCCAGCCAAAGCACATGGCCATCATTCACGACAAGCAGCAGTACGGTGAAGGTATTGCAACGGGTGTGCGCGAAACCGTCAAGGAAGCTGGCATCGATGTGGTGCTCTTTGAAGGCATCACTGCGGGTGACAAGGACTTCTCGGCGCTGATCTCCAAGCTCAAGAAAGAGAATGTCGACTTCGTCTACTACGGTGGTTACCACCCGGAGTTGGGATTGTTGCTGCGTCAGTCACGTGAGCTGGGCTTTGATGCTCCATTCATGGGGCCTGAAGGCGTGGGCAACCCGGATATCTCCAAGATTGCCGGCCAAGCCTCCGAGGGACTTTACGTCACCCTGCCGCCGGCCTTCGAAAATGATCCCAAGAATGCGGATCTGGTCGAAGCCTTCAAAGCCAAGCAGCAGGATCCGTCTGGCCCGTTCGTGATGCCGGCGTATACCGCCGTTGAACTGATTGCGGATGGCATCAAGGGAGCGGACTCTACCGATCCTGAAGATGTGGCCGAGTATCTCAAGGCCAACAGCTTCGATACGCCTATCGGCAAGGTCGAATACGATGAGAAGGGCGACCTGAAGGACTTCAGCTTCGTGGTCTATAACTGGCATGCTGACGGCACCAAGAGCGAAGCTGCCCAGTAACCTACCTTTCAGCCCTCGCCACGCTGTGGTGGGGGTATTCTATTCGGTCGAGTCAGCGACGATGCAATATCGTCGTGTCTTCCCGTTTTCGCCGCACATGCGGCTTATCCCTGACAGTCAATGGCCACAAGTCAGTAGCTGTCGCGGCCAAGGGTCGTTTCGATGGAAGAAATTCTTTACTTCCTGCAGCAGGTCATCAATGGCCTGACCATCGGTAGTACCTACGCTTTGATCGCCATCGGCTACACAATGGTTTATGGCATCATCGGCATGATCAATTTTGCACATGGCGAGATCTACATGATCGGGACCTATGTGACGTTCATCGTCATTTCGGCACTCGGGATGCTCGGCATTGCCAATCCCTTCTTCCTGATGGGGGCTGCTTTACTGGTGGCAGTATTGGTCTCGTGTGCCTATGGCTTTGCCGTAGAGCGAGTCGCCTATCGGCCGGTTCGTGGTTCCAAGCGTCTGATTGCGCTGATTTCAGCAATTGGCATGTCCATCTTCCTACAGAACTATATGCGTCTCGCGCAGGGTTCACGGGACATGGCGATCTCCAGCCTCATCCCGGGTGGTTGGGAGTTCGGCATCGAGAGCTTCGCCGTCAATCTATCCTACATGCAGGTCATCATCTTTGGTGTGACACTCGGTTGCATGTTGCTGCTTTCGACTTTCATCTCGCGTTCACGCCTCGGGCGAGCCTGCCGTGCCTGTTCCCAGGATGCTGGTATGGCGCGGCTATTGGGCATCAATACCGACATGATCATCTCGATGACCTTTGTGATCGGTGCCGCACTGGCAGCAGTAGCGGGCCTGCTACTTGGGATGTATTACGGTGTGGTTAATCCGTATATCGGTTTTCTTGCAGGGCTTAAAGCGTTTACGGCAGCCGTGTTGGGCGGTATCGGAAGCATTCCGGGCGCCATGTTGGGTGGCTTGTTGTTAGGTGTTGCTGAAGCACTGACAGGCGGCTATCTATCGACCGAATACAAGGACGTGGTGGCCTTCGGCCTATTGATTCTGATTTTGCTGTTCCGTCCCTCCGGGATTCTCGGCAAGCCCGAAGTGGAGAAAATCTGATGGCTCAGATACTCAAGAAAGCGGGCACTTCACCTGCTGAAGCGATTCCTCCACAGCCGTCTTATCGGCGCCCTTGGTGGTCGGCGACGGCTGCCGCTGTGCTGACCCTGGTGCTGGGGGGCTCAGTGCTCGGTGTACAGCTTGAATCTACCGGTATCACGACCACAGTGCGCTTGATGGGCATGGAGACTTGGGGGTGGTTGCTGGCAGCGGCTCTCGCTGTGTTCTTGCATCAGCTGATACGCCCGCAGGTCGAGGATTGGCGTGCGCGTACACGCAAGCCATCACGCTTTACGCTGCCGAAGATCTTCAGTGGGCAGAAGCGCCAGTTGTGGATCATGCTGGCGATCGGTGCCTTGCTGATCTTCCCGTTCATGTCCAACCGTTCGGCCGTCGACCTGGCAACCCTGACGCTGATCTACATCATGTTGGGACTGGGTCTCAACGTGGTGGTAGGACTGGCCGGCTTGCTGGATCTTGGCTATGTCGGCTTCTACGCCGTTGGCGCTTATACCTATGCGTTACTCAATAGCTATCTCGGCTTCAGCTTCTGGGAAGCGTTACCGCTTGCGGGCCTGATGACGGCACTGTTCGGTTACTTGCTCGGCTTTCCGGTGCTGAGATTGCGAGGTGATTATCTCGCCATCGTCACTCTGGGGTTTGGCGAGATTATTCGTATCTTGCTCAATAACTGGACCGAGCTGACTGGCGGACCCAATGGGATTGCGCGTATTCCCAAGCCGACGTTCTTTGACCTGGAATTCACACGCAAGGCGCAAGAGGGCAATGTGCCATTTCACGAGTACTTCGGGATTGCTTACGACCCGTCGTACAAGATCATCTATCTCTATCTGCTAGCGCTGATTCTGGTGTTGATTACCTTGTTCGTCATCTATCGCCTGCTGCGCATGCCGATCGGCCGCGCGTGGGAAGCGCTGCGCGAAGATGATATTGCCTGTCGCTCGCTGGGCATGAACCCCACCGGCATCAAGCTATCGGCATTTACCATCGGGGCCAGTTTTGCGGGCTTCGCGGGTGCCTTCTTTGCTGCGCGCCAAGGTTTTATCAGCCCGGAGTCTTTCACCTTCATTGAATCGGCAATCATTCTCGCCATCGTGGTGTTGGGGGGGATGGGGTCTCAGCTGGGTGTGATTCTGGCAGCGATAGCCATGACGCTATTGCCGGAGCTGGCGCGCGAATTCAATGAATATCGCATGCTGCTGTTCGGGCTGATGATGGTGCTGATGATGGTGTGGCGCCCGCAGGGTCTGGTTCCTCTTAAACGACCGCACATGGAGCTCGACCGTGGCTGATGCTCTCCGTAATGCCGACAATTCAGATATGTCGTCCACCACACAAGCGCGATTGGCCGGTGAGGCACCTCTGCTGAATGTACGTGATCTTGCCATGCAGTTTGGTGGCCTCAAGGCCGTCGATGGCGTTGCACTGAAAGTACATCCGGGCGAGGTTGTCTCGGTAATTGGTCCTAATGGTGCTGGCAAGACCACCGTCTTCAACTGTATCTCCGGCTTCTATCAGCCTACTGGCGGAGAGGTGTATTTCGAGGATAAGCCCATGCACCGTCTACCGGGCTTCAAGATTGCTCAGGCAGGCATGGTGCGCACCTTTCAGAATGTGCGCCTGTTCAAGGAAATGACCGTGGTGGAGAACCTGCTGGTCGCGCAGCATATGCATGCCGAGCGCAACCTGCTGCGCGGTCTTTTCAAGACGCCGGGCTATCGACGCAGCGAAAAAGCACTAATGCAGCAGGCGGGCGATTGGCTTGAGCGTGTTGGGCTACTTGAATTTGCGAATCGTGAAGCCGGTAATCTGGCCTATGGCCAGCAGCGGCGTCTTGAAATTGCTCGTTGCATGGTAGCAAGACCGAAGTTATTGATGCTCGATGAGCCCGCCGCTGGATTGAATCCTAATGAGACGCGTGATCTGGATGACTTGATCGTTAGCCTGACGCGTGATGAAGGAATTTCGGTGTTGCTGATCGAGCACGACATGAGCCTGGTCATGGGTATCTCCGACCACATTTATGTAGTCAATCAGGGTCAACCGCTTGCAGATGGCACACCTGACGAGATTCGTCACAATGACGCTGTGATCAAAGCCTATCTTGGGGAGGAGTAAGGATGACCGAGCATGTCGAAGACGTCGGTATATTGGCTTCCTGTGCCGGTGAGGTGCTGGCTCCGCAAGATGCCATGTTGGCGCTCGAGAATCTGACCACTCATTACGGGCCAGTACAGGCGCTCAATGATGTTTCTCTGGCCGTAGGCAAGGGTGAAATAGTGACGCTGATCGGTGCCAATGGTGCCGGCAAGACGACACTTTTAATGTCGATCTGTGGTGATCCGCGCCCGACCAGTGGGCGTGTGTGGTTCGAGGGCGAAGAGATTACCGGCACACCTACTGCACGCGTCATGCGCGGTGGGCTGTCGGTGGTGCCAGAAGGACGACGTATCTTCACCGGCATGACGGTGGAGGAGAACCTGGCGATGGGCGGTTATTACCAGACGCGTGAGGAAAACGAGCGCAGCATCGAGCATGTGCTTGATCTCTTCCCGCGTTTGCGTGAGCGCTTCAATCAGCGCGGCGGCACCATGTCCGGTGGCGAACAGCAGATGCTGGCGATCGGGCGTGCACTGATGAGTCGTCCGCGGCTGTTGCTGCTGGATGAGCCGTCGCTGGGGCTGGCGCCGATCGTGATTGGCCAGATTTTCGATATTGTTGAACAGCTACGTGAGCAGGGCACGACCATTTTTCTGGTCGAGCAGAATGCTCATCGTGCGCTGTCGATTGCTGATCGCGGCTATGTGCTGGAGCATGGCCATGTCGTGCTGGCAGACAGTGGCAAGGCGCTGCTGGCCAATGATGATGTGCGTCGCGCTTATCTGGGTGGCTAACATCGTTGTAGAACTGATGGCATTGAACCGAACGGAGATAGCAATAAAAACGCCGCTTTCTGATGCAGAAGCGGGCGTTTTTATTGCCTCAACCAATGATAAAGGATCGAGCCCGTTTGAGACTCACGCAGAAGTCATGCTGAAAGTGGCTCTGCGAGCTCTCCCAGTGAGTATGCGGTACCTTCATGTATTCGATAGTGCTCAGTTGTACCTTTGCGTTGGCATTCGGTGACACAAGCGGCGGTAGCCGGAATCTGGCGGAGTGGATAGCGCACGCCGCACTGGCAGAGCTCGAGCATCTTTTTCAGTGCGCTGCGTTCACAGAAGCCACACAGGCATTCAAGCGCGTTATCGAGACACTCATCTTCACTCATCCCCGCACCGTAGATACGGTGGTCATCGCACACTACAAAGCCCAGTGCAGGGGCTGGCACACGACTGCCAGTCCACTCCGGGGGTGATGAGGGGGACGATGACAGCGTGTCGGGAATTGAGTTGAGTATGTTATCTGGCATGGTCAACCTCGTTCATTGTTCCATCATGTCAGCTGACCTCTCTAGGCCAGTTGTCTGCGTCAGACACGTGCGCCTTTCGCGGTAATTTCCATCCTCAACACAAGGTAGTCCTTGCCTCGCAAAACGCCATCCGCTTTGACCCAAGCCGGTGAGTGTCAGTAAGCGTGTGCCTCGCAAATGACCGTTGGGTTGCAATGCGATGATACGTGCCGGATGTGCGGTGAATTGGTCATTACGGGTCAGCCATCTCATGTGCATGGCCTGTCTTGAGAGGGGTGGGCCTACGACAGAGGGGTTTACGGCAGAGGGGTTTACGATAGAGGGGTTTACGATAGAGGGGCCTGCGACAAAGGGACTTGCGTGTCTAAACACTCATGGCCATCACGATAACGCGCGACGAGTGCCATCAGAATGGCGGCACTCTCGGTATCAAACTGTCCGGTGATGGCGCCTGCTCTGAAGTGCGCCTGGAAGGCGGCGATGGCTAGCCATGGCGCATCAACGTCGATCGAGTAGCCATAGAGCGCGAGAGCCTTCAGTAGTGTGTGACGTGGTGGCATGCCATCCTGTGTCAACTTGCGTCGGAAGCAATTGATATCACTGTCCGCTGGCCAGGCGCCTATTCCTGCCTCATGCAATTGTTGCCAAGGGAAGCGTGGGCCAGGGTCGGTCTTGCGGTCTGGCGCGATATCCGAGTGGCCGATGATATCGACTGGCGCAATGTCATGACGCGCCAGCATGGGCTTTATGAGTGCAATGAGTGCCTGAATCTGATGTTCGTCCCATGGCGCAAACTGACGCTCAGGTGACCAGCGCCGGGCCACACCGGGCACCAGAGAGTCTTTCTCTCCGGCGGTGAGGGGTTCGAGTGGCAATGGGCCTTCATTGACGATTTCTATCCCGATGGAGGTGTCATTGAGATTGTCACGCTGTGCCCAGTGACTGATGCCGGCGTGCCAGGCACGACGCGATTCGGGTACCAGTGCATAGACGCGTGGCAGGTCTGCTGACTGCTGCGGGGCCGATAGCAAGTAATGTGCGCTGACGCGGGGGCCGGTCAGGCTTGCCAATGAGCCCGCGAGATCATCATCGGTGTAGTGCAGTATCAGGTGATGTATACGTGAATCACTTTCGCCTGTGAGAGGAGTATCAGCAAACTGAAAGGCCGTGCTGACAGGCGCGTAGGTGACTGATGTCGAGGCGCAACCTGCGAGCGCCAATGGGAGGGCTAACAGCAGTGCAGTGCGCGTGCGGAGTGATGACAGCGGCAGCAGGGACGGCAAGTGAAACAAGAACATCAGAGCCTCTAAATATGAGCGGGTCTAGGTGAGATGATTGAGTGCACTGGAGCATCGCCGAGCCGATGGCAGGAGTTGTCGGTTGCAGGATTCGCTCTGCCGCCAAGGACCTGCTTGGGGTATAATGCCCGCCACCTGAGCTGGCGTCCGCCCCGTGGTCACGCGTTTTCTGTCCCTGACAACAGTAATCGCGGCGAGGCCCTGCGTGCCAGTGTATTTGCCTTCAATGTTGCTTGCCTCCAAGGAGCCGATCCTGATGACCGTGATCCGCCAGGATGATCTGATCCAGAGCGTTGCCGACGCACTGCAGTACATTTCCTACTACCATCCGAAAGATTTCATCGACGCCATGAATGCGGCGTACGAGCGCGAAGAGAATCCGGCGGCGAAAGATGCCATCGCGCAGATTCTGATCAACTCGCGGATGTGTGCCCTGGGTCATCGTCCGATCTGTCAGGATACCGGCATTGTCACTGTCTTCGTGAACGTCGGCATGAACGTGCGTATTGAGGCCGACATGAGCCTCGATGATATGGTCAATGAAGGTGTGCGTCGCGCTTACCTGCTGCCGGACAACGTGCTGCGCGCCTCCGTGCTGGCTGATCCGGATGGCAAGCGTGCCAATACCAAGGACAATACCCCCGCCATCATTCACCACAAGCTGGTGCCGGGTGACACGATCGAGATTCACGTCGCAGCCAAGGGCGGCGGCAGCGAAGCCAAGTCCAAATTCGCGATGCTCAATCCGTCTGATTCCGTCGTTGACTGGGTGCTGGAGCAGATTCCGAAGATGGGTGCCGGCTGGTGTCCGCCCGGCATGCTGGGTATCGGTATCGGCGGGACTGCCGAGAAGGCGATGCTGCTGGCCAAGGAATCCCTGCTTGAACCGATCGATATCCAGGAGCTGCAAGCGCGTGGTGCTTCCAACCGTGCTGAAGAGATCCGCCTCGAACTGTTCGACAAGGTCAACGCGACCGGCGTTGGTGCACAAGGCCTCGGCGGTTTGACCACCGTGCTCGACATCAAGGTGATGGATTATCCGACTCACGCGGCCAACAAGCCGGTGGCGATCATTCCGAACTGCGCGGCGACCCGTCACGTACACTTCACGCTGGACGGAAGCGGTGCGGCTGAATTGCCGGTACCAAAGCTTGAAGACTGGCCGGAAATCACCCGTGAAGCGGGCGATAGCGTCAAGCGCGTCAATCTTGACACCATCACCCCGGAAGAGGTGCAGAGCTGGCAGCCGGGCGATACGCTGCTGCTGAATGGTAAACTGCTGACCGGCCGTGATGCTGCGCACAAGCGCATGACCGAAATGCTGGCTCGTGGCGAACAGCTGCCAGTCGACCTGAAAGGTCGCTTCATCTACTACGTCGGCCCTGTTGATCCGATCCGTGACGAAGTCGTGGGTCCGGCAGGTCCGACCACTGCGACGCGTATGGACAAGTTTACGCGCACGTTGCTGGAAGAAACCGGCTTGCTGGGCATGGTCGGCAAGGCCGAGCGTGGCCCTACTGCGATTGAAGCCATTCGTGATAACAAGTCCAGCTACTTGATGGCCGTCGGCGGCGCCGCGTATCTGGTCGCCCAAGCGATCAAGAAGTCGCGTGTACTGGCCTTTGAAGACCTGGGGATGGAAGCGATCTACGAGTTTGAAGTCGAAGATATGCCGGTCACTGTGGCTGTCGATAGTGCGGGTATCTCCGTGCACCAGACTGGCCCGGCGAAGTGGAAGGAAATCATCGCCAGCCGTGCCTGATGGCAAGTCTCAGCCGGTATTTGTCGAGAGAGAAAGGCTGAGAGGCAGATCTGTTGAGTCAAGAACCCCGCCCTTTGTGGCGGGGTTCTTGCGTATACCGTCCGATAGGCCGTATTAAGTACCTTTGTCATCAGGTGCGCTGGATTCGTTGCGTGGCGCACTGTGGCATACTTCGCACACCCTAGAGCTTGCAATGGAGTTGCAATGACCGCTTGGTTACTTGGCTTTTTACTACTGGCCAGTCACGTGCTCGGCGCCATGACGGCTGTCGTTGCGCTGATGTCCAGTCGCACTTCGCAGGGAGCGATCGCCTGGATTCTCTGTTTACTGACCTTCCCCTATGTGGCACTGCCACTCTATTGGGTGTTTGGTCGCCCGCGTTTTTATGGTTATGTGAGCGCTCGGGAAGAGCGCGACTCCACCATGCGGCGTGTTCTGATGCGTTTTCGTCCCAAGCTCTCGCCGTGGCTATCGCGACCGTTGGGTGGCAATCCTACGCATCTTGATGCCATTGAGCGTCTGGCGATGATGCCGGTCACCACTGGTAACCGTGCCCAATTGTTGATCAATGGCGAGCAGACCTTCGAGTCGCTTTTCGCCGGCATCGATGCTGCCGAAGAATATATCCTGATCCAATTCTTCATCGTGCGTCACGATGAACTGGGTGTGCGACTCAAGCAGAAGCTAATGCATAAAGCCGAACGCGGAGTGCGGGTCTGCTTTTTGTATGATGAGATCGGCTCGCGCAAGCTCTCGGATGGCTACCTGAAGGACCTCGAAGAGTCGGGTTGTGAGGTCAGTGCTTTCAATTCCTCACGAGGCTGGCGGCACCGTTTTCAGATCAATTTCCGCAATCATCGTAAGATCACGGTCATTGATGGGCGTATCGGCTTTGTCGGTGGGTTGAATGTCGGCAACGAATATCTGGGTCATTCCGAGCGCTACGGTGCCTGGCGTGATACGCACCTCAAGCTCGAAGGCCCCAGCGTGATGGGATTGCAGGAGGCCTTCTGGGAGGACTGGCACTGGGCCACGGGCGAGGTGTTATCACTGGAATGGCAGCCGCGTATCAGCTGTGACGAATGCCAACATGTGGTCATCGTCCCCTCAGGCCCGGCGGATCGCCGCGAGACGGCTAGCCTTCTGGTGCAACAGGCCATTCACTCCTCGGTGAGCCGTATCTGGATTACCAGCCCTTACTTCGTGCCTGATCAAGGCGTTCAGGATGCGCTCAAGATTGCCGCGCTGCGTGGCGTGGACGTGCGGGTCATGATTCCTGAGCGACCAGACCATCTGCTGGTCTTCCTGTCGGCGTTCTCGTTCCTCTCCGACATGATTCGCTCCGGTGTGCGTGTCTTCCGTTACCAGCCGGGGTTCCTGCATCAGAAGGTGATGTTGATGGACAGCCATACGGCGACCATTGGTACCGTCAATCTGGATAATCGCTCGTTTCGTCTCAATTTTGAGGTGACTGCTTTCGTGCCGGATCATCAATTTGCCTCTGAAGTGGAAGCCATGTTGGAAGAAGATTTCAGGCATTGTCGCGAGATCAGCTGTGAAGAGCTGGAGGCACGCCCGATGTGGCGCAAGCTGGTGTCACGCGCTGCCTACCTCCTTGCGCCCATTCAATAACTGACCTGTTCAGGGCGTGATGATCGCTCATGCTCGGGTGAATAAAATTCCCTGTGCAGGGGCTTGTCACATCCTCTCTTTGCGGGCATCTTTAGCGCTATAACCAAGCGCCTTATTATTCTTTTTGGGAATAAATAAAGTGCCATGATAATGCCGTCAATTTCAGCGTTTCATGGCTCGGGGCTCCAAGGAATTTCGCATCGAGATATGCCATGACTGTCCAAGACACGCTTGTTGATACGTCGGCTCCCGCCACGTCCATTGCCTATCAGTTTCGCGATGATGCAGATGTCATTGCCTTTGCGCGTCTGCACGTCGCGGATCAGTATCCGGCATTCGCGCAGGCGGCAGCACTGCAGGTGGAAGAGATTGGTGATGGCAACATCAACTATGTCTATCGCGTATGTACGCCAGACCGCTTGGCATCGGTGATCGTCAAGCAGGGGTTGCCGTGGGTGCGGATCATCGGTGAAAGTTGGCCGCTCTCGTTGGTGCGTGTGCGTATCGAGGCTGAAACCCTGGCTTTTGAAGCCGAGTGTGCAGCGGATCTTGTGCCGGCGCTTTATCATTTCGATGATGCAAGGTCTGCTATCGTGATGGAGGATATCGGGGACCATCGCAATCTACGTCATGCCTTCATTGAGAAGGCAGCGCTGCCGTTTCTAGGCGAGCACATGGGGCGTTTCCTTGCTACGACGCTCTATCGCAGCAGTGATCTGGCACTAGATGCACACGACAAGAAGGCGCGTGTCGCCCGCTTCATCAATCCAGATCAATGCAAGATCACCGAAGACCTCTTCTTTCTTGATCCGTTCTGCGATCACGAGCGCAACAGCATCAATCCTGCGCTACGTTCTGATGCCGAAGCACTGTGGAGCGATCAGCAACTGAAAGTGGAAGTGGCTGAGCTCAAGCTACGTTTCCTGTCGACTCCTGAAGCCTTGCTGCATGGTGATCTGCACGCTGGCTCCATTTTCGTGCGTGAAGACAGCACCAAGATCATCGATCCTGAATTTGCCTTTTTCGGGCCTGCTGGTTTTGATATTGGCAGCTGGATGGCAGGCCTGTGGCTGGCGGCTTGCGCACATACCGAACTTGAGGCGGGTGCCAATAAAGGCTATATCGAGCAGCTGTGTGCGCATGCCGTTACCAGCTGGGAAGCCTTCGCGACGCAGTATCAGGCGCAAGCAGTGACCAGTATCGATGCAAGCTTTGCAGTGGCCGGTGTTGCCGAACGTTGTTTGCAGCGAATGCTGAGTGATGCCATTGGCTATGCTGGCTGTGAGCTGGTGCGCCGTACTCTGGGCTTGGCGCATGTGCTGGAGCTTGAGTCGATCAGTGAGGAGGGCGCGCGCGCCAAGGCAGAGCGTCGAGCCCTGGCGCTGGGGCGTGAACTGATCCTCCAACGACATGCCTTGAGTGATATGGTGGTGCTCGATGCTACCATTCGTCGCCATCTGAGCTGATAGTGAGCAACTGCGCTCGGGCTTTTGATCATCCACTCGGGTAGACTTTGCGCACTGTAATCCATGAGCCTGCCGTCGGCAGGCTCATGTGTTTTGCGTCTACGCTCACTGTACGCTCAATAAGAGACTTTCATGGCCCTGTCTTCCACGCCTTACAAGGTGGATCTGTCGCTGACCGACCTTGATCGCGGTGTCTACGAGACCCTGCGTTTCACTGTTGCCCGCCACCCGTCCGAAACTGAGCTGCGCCTGTGCGTGCGTCTGCTAGGCCATGCGCTGTGGTACAGCGAACATATCGCCTTTGGTCGCGGGCTTTCCGATGTTGATGAACCGGCGTTGTGGGAGAAAAGTCTCGATGGCCGTGTTCTGCATTGGATCGAGGTTGGGCAGCCTGATGCTGATCGTTTGACCTGGTGCTCACGGCGCACCGAGCGCACCTCACTACTGGCCTACGGTAGCTTGCGTGTCTGGGAAGGCAAGATATTGCCTGCGGTAGCTGGGCTATCCAACCTCAATATCGCTGCTGTACCTGAAGGGTCGTTGGATGCCATCACTGCATCGTTACCGCGGAACATCAAGTGGACGGTGATGATCACCGAAGGCACCATCTTCATCACAGACGACAATGGTCAGCACGAGATCAATCTCGAGTGGCTAAAAGGCGAGCGTTAGGTTCTTGCCCTGACGGACTGCCCAAAGATGCCCCTGCAAGCCAAGCTTGCAGGGGCATCTTTTTTGAAGTGCCGGGTTACACCGTTTTTGAAGTGCTGAGTTACACCGCGCTGATGTCGTGGTCCACAATCAGTTGATCTCGACCATGAGCTTTGGCGTGATAAAGCGCCTCATCACTGCGTTGTACCCAGCTGGCAAGTGAATCATTGTGGCGCAGTTCACTGGCGCCAGCGCTGAAGCGGATATTGCCGTGCATTAGGGGAGAGGCATCGCAACGTTCCCGCAGTTGACGATCGAACTGGCGTGCCGTTGCCAGGTTGCCCGGTAGCAGAATCATGAACTCCTCCCCGCCGTAGCGACCAGCCTTGCCTTCGATTCCATGGCTGAGATCTTGAATATGGGCAGAAAAAGTGGCAAGCACCTGATCGCCGTAGGGATGGCCATGCGCATCATTGATCAGTTTGAAATTATCTAGATCACAGATCAAAAGGCAGGCTTTCTCGTACTGGTTGATCCAAGTTTCAGCATGTTCGTGGATGGTGCGGTGATTGTAGAGTCCGGTCAAGCCATCGAGACGACTCAGGCGCTCAAGCTTGTGAGCGTAGGCGCGTGAGATATTGCGCTCCTCGCGGATACGTTTGGCATAACCCGCGATGACGACACTAAGTAGCCCAAATGCCAGAGTGTAGCTAACGCCCATGTCGAGGCTTCGAATGGACGGACTTGCATAGACGGCAACTAGTCCGGGGTATGTTTGCTCCAGTGCCAGCAGCAACCAAGGCATCAGCATCAAACCACTGATCAGGACGCCACGACGTATGCGATCGGGAGGCAGTACGCCAAGCACGTAGGCCGAAGCCATCAAGTAGAAGAGCAGTGTCGGGCCGTTCGCGCCATTATTGAATAACCAGTTGGCCGGTAACATCACGAAGGTGACCAAGGTGCAAAATAGCCATGACATGCGGCGGTATTCGCCATGAAAGCGTGAGCGATACCACATCACCATGATCATTAGGCTGATCACCAGCAAGGCTAAGCTGTAGGCGGGTACCGTAAGCTCCATCAGGTAGTTGAAAACGGCTGAGAACAAGCCGATCAGCATGGCCGAAACCAGAAATCCATGATGTAAAATCTGACGTGCCGAGACATTCTCGCCTACTAGCCAGCGCCATGAAGACCCAATCATTTTCAGAGGACTGGCCATGTTATCTCACCGTCAGAGGGCTGCCGCCCCGAATGAAGGGCTCAAGCATTGAAGAAAAGAACGCTGAAGAAGAGGGCATTGCAGCCATTCCATGGCGGGTCAGTATCATGCTGGAAGGGATAAACATGGAATATAGCGTCATTTGCAGGTATAGCTTATCCGAGATGACAAAGTCGATAGCCTACCTTTAGCTAACGCAGCGCCACTGACGGTGTCAGATGATGCTGCGCTTAACTTTCAGTCCATCACTTCCAGGGGGTGTAGCGATAGCTCTCTGGATCCTTGGCATCAGGTGCATCCGCTTCGCACAGCAGCACGATGGTGTGTCCATCATCATCCTGTTCTGTTCCTGTCACGCTGACAGGAAAGTTCGGTGACATGGCATCCAATGCTGGCCACTCGCCTTTGGCAATGCTACTGCCGATAGTCGGGGCATGTTGAGCATCTACTTTCACCGGGTCACCGTTTACGCGCGCGCCGCTACTCATTGTGGTGGTGAGTTTGAAATAGAGTTTCGCCATTGCATGTCTCCTGTGATGTGTTCTAAAGAATAGATAGAAATTAGAACATGCGTTGTTGTCGTGTGGATTGCAATGTTGATGGGGTGACATGTGTGGTTTTTGCAGGTTGTCTCCACTGGCTGCAAAAAATATTCAATCCCCGCTTTTCTTTTTGAGATCAATGCGGTACATTACGCCTCGTCTTGAGAGGGAAGCCTTTTCAGACCATAGTCGGGACGTGGCGCAGCTTGGTAGCGCGCTGCAATGGGGTTGCAGAGGTCGCAGGTTCGAATCCTGTCGTCCCGACCAGAATCAAGTAAAAAAGACCATCCGGTTCTTCCGGGTGGTCTTTTTTTTATGCTAATCAGAGCAGGTATTGAAGAGTCACCAGCGGCATATCAAGGCCTCTTATCAAGGGTATTGATATGTACTTGTTCGCCGGAATATCAGGGATGCAGACATCAGCTGCTCATGTAGAGATGCCAAGCTCCCAGTGTACGGTAGGACGCCATAAACTCGTGCCTTGGCTTTGGATACTAAATGCCGTGGCAGACAAATCGCGCAACTCCCACCTATCGGTAGTCATCAGTCCGGCAAGAGATGGCTCAGCGGGTCTGGTGCAATGCTGGGCTACGCTGTTTTCTCAGTGATGATCACACCGGCATTTCCATGTCTGTCTCTTATTTGTCACGTTACTTTCTTTCAGCCTGCATTCAGGTAGAGGATGTAAAAGAAGGCATACTGACTACCCACGCTGACAAAGTCGTGAGGCATCGGCACCCCCTGACGTCCCGGGATGGATGACATGAAACTGCTCTTGCTCGAAGACGATGACTTGCTGGCCGATAGTTTGGCTGAAATGCTGGAAGACAATGGCTATCGACTGGATATTGCGGCCTCAATAAAAGAGGCGGAAACCTTTGTGGCAACGCAGGAATATGCGCTGGCGATTCTCGATCTGGGTCTACCCGACGGTAGTGGCCTGGATCTTTTGGCACGCTGGCGTCAGCAGCACCGTGATACTCCGGTGCTTATCCTGACCGCGCGCGATACCTGGGAAGATAAGGTGGTCGGGCTGCGTGGCGGAGCAGATGACTATCTCACCAAACCCTTTCATGAAGCTGAATTATTGGCACGACTCCATGCGCTACTCAGACGTCACACGGGAGGGAGCACCCCGTATTTGCAAGTCAGCGGCATTCAGTTGGATGAGCAGATGCAAAGTGTGAGTCGTGATGGAGGGCAGTGGGAGCCACTGACCGCTACCGAGTTCCGGTTGTTACGTTATTTGATGCATCACCCGGACAGGGTGCATTCCAAGGAGCAGCTGTTGGACCAGCTGTATGCCCTTGATCAAGATGCTGCCGCGCCCAACCTGGTAGAAGTCTATATCGCCAAACTACGTCGACGATTGGGTCGCGAATTGATCGTGACGCGCCGCGGACAGGGGTATCTACTTGCTTCACATTGACCGCCGCAGCCTTCGTTTTCGTTTGCTCACTCGGTTGGGCGGCGTGGCACTGGCTGTCGTTCTACTGGCCTGGTATCTACATGGCTTCTTTCTGCATCAGCTGGCACAGGATTTTCTGGGCGAACGCCTCAAGGATGAAGCGACGCATGTCGTGACATTGCTCAAGCAGGGCGATCGACCTGCAGTCGAGCTCCTGACAGCGGCGCGTGAGGAATATCAGGTTTTCCACCACTTCTATGTATTGCGCACTGCAGGTCAGACCAGCACCTCGCATCCCGCCATGCTCACGACACTGATGCCACTGCTGGCAGGCAGTGATGCGCTGTTCACGCTTCAGGATCAGCAGCATCCACTACTGGTATATCGCCATACCTTCCAGGTGCAAGGCCAATCGGCACAGCTATTGATCGCTGAGAATTTTTCGCCCGTGCAGCAAGGTCTTGATCGTGTGCACTGGTGGATAGGGGGCACGGCTATCCTGCTATGGGGCGTATTGGTCTCTCTCAACTTGCTGGCTGTCAGACGTGGTCTGCGGCCTCTAATGACGTTAGGGCATCAGTTGAAAGAGTTACAGGCCGGTCGCCGTAAGCGAATTGCGCTGGAGGCTCCTTCGGAGCTCGATTCGCTAGTCACGCAGCTCAATCATTTGTTGGATGAATTCGACCGACGCCTGACGCGCTCGCGTGAGTCGGTCGCCAATCTCTCGCATGCTCTCAAGACGCCCTTGGCAGCACTGGCTCAGGTATTACGAGGTAGACGGCCGATTGACGATGTGCGGCGTACTAAAATGCTAGCGCGTGTCGAGTCGTTACATGCGCAGCTGGCTGCAGAATTACAACGTGCACGCATTGCAGGTCCGCGGGCTGGCCAGGCGACACGTCCCGTTGAAGAAGCTGAACGGTTGATAGAGATGTTCTGCGGACTGTATCCAGAACGAAGGTTCAGTCTTGAGGTGGCCAGTAGTGAAGTGGGCCAGTCGAGTAGTGGAGCGTCTAGCTGGGTCAGTATCGAAACTCAGGACTTCACTGAAATGCTGGGCATTGTGCTCGATAATGCTGGCAAGTGGTCACGTCAGCAGGTGCGTTGTCGGTTGGCGATCAACGCGACCACGCTAAAGCTGACGGTGGACGATGATGGTCCCGGTGTGCCACATGAGGAGCATGATCGATTGGGGGAGCGTGGTCGTCGATTGGATGAGCGTTATCCTGGCTATGGGCTTGGGTTATCCATTCTCGCCCAGCTCGTGACGCACTATGCAGGCCAACTGTACTATTCCAGCGCCCCCGAAGGAGGATTGCGGGTCGAGATGACTCTCCCCGTCAATCAGCCAACACCTATTCAGGCTTGATTCAGGTTGGCGTGGTGTCATCGCATCATGACTTATTACTGGAGATGGCCATGAAGGGCACGACATCCACGTTTTCCACTTCCCGCCGGCAGCTGCTCAAAACGAGTTCAGCGCTGGGCCTGGGGGCAATGGCGTTGGGCATGACACCTGCCTGGGCATCGCCCTTGGGGCGTGCAGCAGCGGCTTCCCGAACGGTCGAATCCGGTCCGGAGATTGCGTTGGCCATCCGCCGGGAAGATCGTCTGGTCGCGGGTCAGCGTACCCGGCCAATCACCATCAATGGCAGTAGCCCTGGCCCGATGGTGCGCCTCAAGGAAGGACAAGAGGCAGTGATCCGGGTGACCAACCTGATGGATGAACCTACCTCGATCCACTGGCACGGCATCATTCTGCCGCCTGAAATGGATGGTGTGCCAGGAATCAGCTTTGCGGGTATCGCCCCCGGTGACACCTTTACCTATCGTTTCCCTGTCACGCAGAGCGGTACCTATTGGTATCACAGCCACTCGGGCCTTCAAGAGCAGGAGGGGCACGCGGGACCGCTGATCATTGATGCCGCAACTCCCGACGCCTTTCAGTATGACCGTGAGCACGTATTACTACTGACCGATTGGACATTCGAGGATCCCAAGAACGTCTTCCGTAATCTCAAGACCATGGAAGGCTATTACAACTTCCAGGAGCGCACCGTGGCGGACTTCTTCGCCGATGTGCGCCGCAATGGTCTGCAAGATACCGTCGAGGCGCGCAGTATGTGGGCTGAGATGCGCATGAGCTCACGTGACATCTCCGATGTGACCGGCAGCACCTATACCTATCTACTCAATGGCAATGCGCCTGACGAGAACTGGACCGGCCTATTCCGCCGCGGTGAGACCGTGCGTCTTCGTGTCATCAATGGCTCTGCCATGAGCTACTTCGATCTGCGTATCCCTGGACTCAAGATGACAGTAGTTGCCGCTGACGGTCAGCCCGTTCAGCCGGTGCCGGTCGATGAGTTTCGCATTGGTGTTGCCGAGGCGTATGACGTGCTGGTGACGCCGGAAGATGACAAGGCATACACCATCTTTGCCGAAGCGATGGACCGTAGTGGCTATGCCCGCGCCACTCTGGCACCGCGCATGGGCATGCAAGCGAACATTCCTGCTCGGCGTGACATTGCCGATCGTGGCATGGAGGCCATGGGTGCGCATGGCGGCATGAATCACTCCAAGATGGCAGGTATGGATTCTTCCAAGATGGCCGGCATGGACCATTCCAAGATGGCCGGCATGGACCACTCCAAGATGGCCGGTATGGACCACTCCAGGATGGCAGGCATGGACCATTCCAAGATGGCCGGTATACAAGGCGAAGCACTGGCCGCCGGCATGCTGGCAGCAGGTGCCGTGCAGCCGGGGGCACGTTATGACCAAGCGGGTATCGGATTGGACCAGCAGCAGCGCCGAGTACTGGTTTATCAGGACCTCAAGGCATTGGCACCTTGGCCTGATCAGCGTCCCCCGCAACGGGAGATGGAGCTACATCTCACTGGCAACATGGAGCGCTACATGTGGTCATTCGATGGCAAGAAATTCAGTGAGGTAAATGGCCCGATTCACTTCAACAAGGATGAGCGTCTGCGCCTGATCCTGATCAACGACACCATGATGGAGCATCCGATTCATCTGCATGGCATGTGGATGGAGTTGGAAAATGGTCACGGTGAGATGATTCCCCGCAAGCACACTCTGAACGTCAAGCCAGGAGAGCGCGTTTCTGCGCTGATCACCGCGGATGCCGAGGGCAGCTGGGCGTTTCATTGCCACCTGCTTTATCACATGGATGCGGGCATGTTCCGCGTGGTCAAGGTTTCCTGAGGAGTCGACATGTCCATTATCTGTATCTCAAGGCATGCCGTTATTGCATCGGCTGCTTCCGCGACACTGAGCGTCATGCCGCTACTGGCTTACGCTGAAGATGGTTATGACGCGCCTGATGACTGGCCGTCGCCGATGGCCGAACATCTACAATGGTCTGCTGCGTTTGATCGACTGGAATACGCCAGTCCCGATAAGGGTAATAATGCTCTGGTATGGGATTTTCAGGCTTGGTATGGCAGTGACGTCAATCGACTGTATGTGAAGTCGGAAGGCGAGAATATTCAGGGTGATGGTGAAGACGCCGAATTTGAGTCACTGGAGTTGTTGTACAGTCGTCTGGTGGCTGACTTCTGGGAATTTCAGGCCGGTATGGGCTACCAGGGTGGCGTGTTCAGTGACGATCATGAGGAGAGAGTCTACGGCGTCCTCGGATTCCAAGGCACGGCACCTTACCGGATAGAAACGGATGCAGCGCTTCAGTTCAATGAAGGTGGAATCGTCACGGCAAGCATTGAGCTTGAGCATGATGTCCGACTGACTCAGCGTTGGTACCTGCAACCTCGCAGTGAAATAGTGGTCGCCGCCAATGAATCAGAAGCATTGGGTATCGGAAGAGGCGTCAACTCCCTACGCATCGGACTGCGCGCACGCTATGAGATTACGCGGCGATTTGCTCCTTATGTCGGCATGTATTGGGAGCGTCAATATGGCGCGACCGCTGATATGCAGCGCGTAGAGGATGAAGAGGTGGAAAATACGGGTGTCGTCGTCGGGGTGAAATTGATGTTTTGATATTGCGTTATGGCTTACATGCTGAGTAAAAAAATAGCCTGGCAGGAAATATATTCAGCGTCATTTCAGACTCAATGATTATAGTCTCCTTACATCCATAAAGAGGTTATCATGATGAAAGCCAAGATAATGACGCTGGTAGTCGGTATTGTATTTTCATCAATGACAGTGCAGGCCAATAATACTCAGAGTAACCTGCCGTTACTGACGGCGGGTGTTTCCGATACTCAGGCACTGGTGGCGGGGCAGGTAAAGCGCTATCAGCTTGATATTGAACACCCCACCAGTCTGAAAATCGTAAGCCGACACTTTGCAGGGTCTTCCAGTCAGAACAATATGATATCTGCGACATTGCGTGGACCTGATGGCAGTGTCGTTGCAACAGCCATGGATGCCAATGGTCATTTTGTCCTGCAGCGCTCAGTCGTCGCTGGCCGCTATCAGCTGGAGGTGACCGGTGCATCCAGCAATGGGGCTGCTGACGAAAGTACCAATAAATATTCATTGGAAGTGACATTCAATTAATTGATAGAAGAGTGGTTTGCGTAAATATAATATTACGTAACTATGAATGATGGCTTAAATGCTATTCCTGAGTTCCTTGACAGATGCTCGTATTGATGGCCGGCAATTGCTGGCCTTTTTAAATGTCCTCGTGCTTATCTTGCCAAGGTGTATGGAGAAACCATATGAAGAAAGTGCTGATCACAGCAAGCCTGACATTATCTCTTTTTGCTGCTATCGGGGCCGGAGGAGTGTACTCCGGTGTAATCAATGTCGGTGCGGATAGCCCTCATGAAGGCTGGGTGTATGCTTTGTTGGATACGGCGCGTACTCGTTCAGTAGAACGATATGCTTCGGATATTGAAATACCAGATCTGCAGGGCGAAGCATTGATAACGGCAGGAGCAGGTAACTACGCTGCCATGTGCACCAGTTGTCACCTCGCACCTGGCATGTCGGAAACGGAACTCAGTCAGGGCCTATATCCCCAGCCACCCAATTTCTGGCAAACCGGTGTGAATGATAATCCCGCTGAAAACTTCTGGATCATCAAACATGGGATAAAAGCCAGTGGTATGCCTGCTTGGGGTAAAAGCATGCAGGATGACTATATCTGGCAGATGGTGGCATTCATGGATGAACTACCGGGCATGAGCCCGCAGCGTTATCAGACACTGGTGGCGTCAAGCGCTGGCCATCAGCATGGTGGGGGGGAAACATCGAGTGACCATCACGCTAGCAATGCTGGTGATTCACATCACGAGGCGATGACTGACACGGTTCGGCAGGCACAGGACACCGATTCGGTAGGTATTTCCGCAGATGGGCACGATGAGACAACCAATGAAGCTCACCATGAAGAGGTGGCAGACGTTGCTTCTGCGCAAGAGAATGCTGCCGTCGGCAGTGAAGGCCATCACGATGAGGCGCCCGCTCGGGACTTACACTCTCAAGAGCCCCATGAGCATGCAAACGGCCACTGATGTTCGTTCCTATAATGCCTCATGTCGACATTGCGCTGCTACCGAATGCCTGGTGCAGCCCCTCAATTCCACAGGAGCCTTTCAGTCGTAACACGTTGGCTAGAATGATCTGGTGTGACTGAAAGGCACGTTCGAAATTGATCGGGATCAAGATTTCAAGAATCTGAGCTATCGCATCCGGCAGGATGAGTTTCCTGATGAGGATAGCATTAGATTTCTCGTATATACTCACTCGCCTTCATAGGAGGTGAGAATGCAAATAGTAGAGATTTATACCGAAACGCGCTTCAACCCCGAGCGTTCTATCCTCAAGGAGCGGCTCGGGGAGGGCTAACCTGTGCTGCGGATGCCCCAAATTTCTGTTTTGAGGTGAGTCAGGCCCGAAATTTCATACTGGGATTTGAAGTGGCAGGTGCACGCAGTGCAGAGTTTCTGTCGATCATTACCGAAGACTACGTTTATCAGCACCCGGGGATATTGCCCGAGACATTGTCAGCGTACCTGAAGAGTCGTGCTCGGCATCCACTACGACGTCAGCGTAAAACGCCGCTCGTAACATCTACTTGCTGATAATGTTGATATCTGGCAGCTGATCACTGATGGCGAGCGTGCCAGTGTCGCGCAGCCCATACCGCAAGTGCCAGACAAAGACAGAACAGAAAAGGCAGTGCGATATCCAGGCAGGAATCTAGAGTCCAGTGGTGTAGCAGCCCGTAATCCCAGGCGACGATTTTGGGGCCGCTACCCTTGTATTCGTGTTGGGCAATTTCACGCCCAAGGAACAGCGCGACGGCAATGCCTCCCGCTGACCAGAGGCCGAACAGCGGCCATAGCATGAGCTGAATCATGAGGGCGATCACGCCGTGCTGCAGGGCGCTATTCCATATTTCGACCGTCATTTATTCAGTACGCTCAGGCATAACCCAGTGCATGTTGCAGGTGGGTGGCGTTGTCAGCCACCCAGCGTGCATTGATAGGGCCCCAGTCACGAATGACGTAGTGGCCGATGTTATGTCGCTGACCTTCGCCATGCTGGAATTCGCAGACGATATCCAGCTCTGCCAGTGCGGTGATGGTGTCCTGAGCCGTACGCCTCGGCATGCCTGTCGCCTCGATGATCGCGGGCACGCTGGCGATATCATGGGCAATCAGGTGGGCAACGAATATACGACGGTAAAAGCTAGTCTGCGTTTTGCTCAGGGCAGTATCCGGCATGCTGGCTCCGATAGTGGGAATAGAAGGGAAGGTATGCGCTGATGAACAAGCACCCGTTGTTAGTTCTTTAGGGTGTAGTCAATCGTGGTGACGACTCTGACCTGCTTGATATCCGGGGTGTAACTGTCGAGATCGGAGATCGAGAAATAGCCCTGACTGGCATGTTTGATATGACCGACGCTGCTACCCGAATCCTTGGCGAACTGTTGCGCGGCACGGCGAGCATCTGCTGTTGCCACGGCAATCATGTCTGGCTTGATCGCTTCGAGCCCCGTAAAGAGGAATTCGGTGCGGTAGGCATAATCAGCCGATAGCAGGATGCCTTCGCGAACCAGCTCTCCCGTTTTCGAGGCACTGTCCTTGACCAGATCTACCTTGGGCGAGCGGACCAGGACGGTTGCCTCTGCGCGATAGCGCTCATCTGGACGCTGGGCGTTATAGCTGTTGGCATAGAGGTCCGTGACCTGCGGTGACGTCACGCTGACCTGGTCCGTAGGGAAGCCCTGCGTGGTGAGGAATGCGCGGATCTTCTGCTCATCATTGGCCAGTGCTTCATGCAAGCCGACCAGCTTGTTGGCATTGACGCTGAAATGCAGCGGCCATAGTGCCAGGTCAGCCTTGACCTCACGTTCTGCCAGTCCTTTGACGGTGACGACGCGGCTGGAGGATTCCCATACCTGCGCGGCTTGCTTGATATAGCTGCCACTCCATACCAGCCCTACAGCCAATAGGCTACCGATGATGAGGGAAGGGAGTGCCAGAGAACTGCGCGTATGGCTCATCGAATATCATCCTTGAAAGAAGAGTGGCGAGCATCGGTAAGTCTCTATGCTCAAGCGATGAGCTTACTGTGTGAATTCAGGGAGCAACAAGTCTCAATCTTCTACCTTGCTGCGCATGGTCTTGATCTTGCCCTTGCGCGTCTTGCTATCGACACGTCGTCGTTTGGCACTCTTGCTGGGGCGCGTCGCACGGCGTGCTTTTTGCACTTTGACGGCATCCAGAATCAGCGCTTTCAAGCGTGCCAGCGCATCTTCCTTATTGTGTTCAAGGGTACGGTGGCTCTGGGCCTTGAGAATGATGATGCCATCCTTGCTGATACGCTGGTCCGACAGCTGCATCAACCGTTCCTTGTAGAACGCCGGCAGTGTGGAGCGCTGGACATCAAAGCGAAGGTGGACGGCCGACGCCACCTTGTTGACGTTTTGGCCACCATTGCCTTGGGCACGAATCTGGGTCAGGTCAATCTCCCAATCGGCCAGTGTCACCGAGCTGGAAAGTGTCAGCATGATGGATCTCCTTGTCGTTGGGGCTGCGTCATCTGTTCATGAGCAATAGGCCCTGAAAAACAGGATCTTGAAGACAGCAGTCGAAAAGCTGAATCCCCATTCTAACGCATTCAGCGTTTGGCTTCAGGGCAGCGCCTTTATGGAGGCAGAATCTGATAATCTCTGTTTCACTTCATCGTGCCTCTCCATAAGCGCGCCGATGCGCTGCCTGCTTCGTCGTGCCTCCGTCTGCCACTTACAAGACCCTACTCATGGATATCCCGCATCAGCGCCTTGTCTACTTCCAGGTTACCGTCGCTGCCGGCTCGATTCGGCGTGCTGCGGCGCGTCTCGATATTGCGCCCTCGGCGGTCAGCCGTCAGATCGGACTGATCGAGGAAGCGCTTGCCGCCCCCCTTGTCGAACGAACACGTGACGGTGTTCAGCCCACGGCCGTGGGCGAAATGTTGCTGGATTACATCCAGCAACGCGAGAAGCTTGATCAGGTATTTGGTGAGCAGCTGGATGCTTATCAGCGCCTTGAAACGGGTGAGATTCGGCTCATCATTGGTGAAGGATTCGTCGGTGATCTCATCAATACGCCACTACGTGCCTTCCGTGAGCAGTATCCCGGCATCAAGCTCAAGGTTGATACCGGCAGTATGCAATGCATCATCGATTCCGTAGTCGAGGATGAGGCGGATATTGGCTTGATGTATCACGAGCGAGTCCATCCGCAGCTTCGTTTCTGGCACTCAAGCCCGCAGCCATTGATGGCACTGATGTCGCCGGAACACCCGCTGGCGGGGGAGCATCATGCACTGACGCTTGAGGAGGTCGCGGCTCACCCACTGGCACTATGGGGGCCGGGACACGGGGTGCGTCAGTTGATGGATGATGGTTTCAATGATGCTGGCGTCCGTCCGCAGACAGTGGTGCAGACGAATTCGATGGAAGTGCTCAAGCAGGCTGCACGCTCACATCTCTGCATCACGCTATTGCCGGCCTTTGCGGCGGCTCGTGAGCTGAGCGAGGGGGTACTCGTCGCACGCGCCGTCGAATACACCACTTTCCGCGAGGCTCGCGCGCATATCATCACGCGAATTGGGCGCCGCATGCCGCGCGCCAGCCTGCAATTATTGCGACATCTTGAACGCTGGATCACGTCTTTCCGCTGCCCTGACGCTTGAGCGCAGAGTTAGCGCGATGTCGATGAGGGAGGGGTTGGTACATCTCTGAGCCAGCGGTCACAGATGCGATTGAGGTCGTCGTCATCAGCCGGACACTGTTCGGGTGGCTGCCAGCGTTCAAACACTGCCTTCATGAGTCCTTCTGGCAGGTTCTGTGTGGTAACAAAGCTGCGTGCCAGCCGTAAATCGCGACGCATCGTCCCCGTCGTGAACTCCGAGTCATAGCGTCCCGGGAGTACCCAACGTGGGAAATTTATCTCGCTGACGACACTACGCCCAGCGCCGACATTGATGCCTTGGATGCAAGCCTCCGGCGCGACGCCAGCGCGATACGTCATGGCGACAGCCTCTGCCGTCGTGATGAGGTGAGCGGCGTGGAGATAGTCGTTGGCCAGTACGACGGCGTGACCACAGCCTGCATCGCCAACATGCTGATAGCGGGTACAGATGGCCTCCAGCACGGGGGCCATGCGTTCGAGCGTTGCGGCATCACTGCCGACCAACAGCGTCAGATTCCCCGCCGCATTATCAGCGGGGTTATGGCTGACCGGTGCCTCCAGCCAATAGTGGCCTGCCAGGCGCGTCTGGACGGCCAGCTCACGACTGATATTCACATCACCAGTCGACATATCGATGATGACACTGCCCATGGGGGCCAGGCGCAGTAGTCCCTCATGTCCTGACAGTACCTTCTGTATCTGCTGTGAGGTCGATAATGCCAGCAGATAGACATCGCAGTTGGGTAGCGTGTGTGCAGTGTCTTGCGCCACAACATCAAAGCTCTCCCTTTGGAGAGCCTCGGTCACATGAGCTCCCAGTGATCCCGAACCGATTACGCTAATCTTCATGCCGCGTTTCTCTCATTGGAGTCATCTGGGCCTCATCAGGGCACCATCGTCATGGACAGGTTGCTGCGAGCAACCGGCGGATAAGTGATGTCCAGTAACTCACGCCGAGCGGTATCGCTGCGTCATTGAAGTCGTAATACGGATTGTGTAATGAGGCGCTGTCTTCGCCGTTGCCGAGCCAGATATAGGCGCCTGGGCATTCCTGCAGGAGATAAGCAAAATCTTCCGAGGCCATGGACGGCGGCAGGTCGCGGTGCACCTTGCGCATCCCCGGCAGTTGCTCCAGCACACTGGCGCAACGCTCGGCATGGCCTGGCGCATTGAGTGTGGCCGGATAGCGTGGCTGATAATCGAAGTTGACCTTGAGGCCATGGAAGCTGGCAGTTGCCTCGACGGCCTGCTGGAAGCGCTGTTGAAGGTGCGCGCGCAGCTCAGGGTCAAAGCAGCGCAATGTCCCACGTAGCTCGACGTGCTCAGGCATGACATTGAATGCATCGCCCGCATGGAACTGGGTCACGCTCAGAATCGCTGTCTTGTGTGCGGGTGTCTCGCGGCTGATCAATCCCTGCAACTGCGTGACCAGCTGGCAGGCCGCCAGGATGGTGTCCTTACCCAAGTGCGGCATGGCGGCATGACAGCCATGACCACTCAGTGTCAGAGTGAAGACATCAAACGCTGCCATGACAGCATCTTCGTGTACGGCGGCTTCACCCAGCGCAAGCCCCGGCCAGTTATGTAGACCGTAGATGGCATCCATCGGGAACTGTTCGAACAGGCCATCTTCGACCATGCGGCGTCCGCCGCCTTCATTCTCTTCAGCTGGCTGGAACACGAAGACCACGCGTCCGGCGAAGTCCGGTTGGCGCGCCAGCTGACATGCGGCTCCCAGCAACATCGTGGTATGGCCATCATGTCCGCAGGCATGCATCTTGCCGGGAATATGTGAGCAGTGAGCCACCGCATTGGATTCGGTGACATCCAGCGCATCCATGTCAGCGCGCAGCCCAATGGTCTGGCCTGGTCCCTTGTTGCCGTCCAGCACTGCTATCACGCCCGTCTCGGCAAGACCGGTAGTGACCTCAAGGCCGGCAGCCCGAAGTATCTCGGCGACTCGCGCGGAGGTGCGATGTTCTTCAAAGGCCGTTTCGGGATGGCGGTGAAACTCGTGACGCCAGCTACGTAAGAGGGCGTCGTCGATGATCTCAGGTAATTGCATGACGAAATCCTGTTGATGCCGGCGCCTGTCGACGCCGGTAGAACGAGTGAGTCAGTGATCAATCAGCGCGCACGTTGCACGCATCATGCGTCGTCGTTACAGCAGCCACTGCGCGATGGCGGCAGAGCCGATATAGGTGCCGGTGAAGACCAGTAGTGAGATGATGACCAGCTTCCAGCCTGCCTGGCGGAACATGGTGAACTCACGACGGCTGAGAGCCAGGCCTGCATAGGCCAGTACCGGTGTGACGATGGCGAGGAAGTTGACGAACGAGAGCTGCTCGGTAATCCATCCACTTCCCGGGAACCACGGCAGTGTCATCAGGATGCTGACCAGTGACACCCAGGCGATGGCTGGAAGATAGAAGGGCATGATACGGGCAACCAGTAGGCCCAGCATCGTCATCACATACAGGATCAACATGCCGGGTGCCGCATCGATCAGACCGGCGCCGTTGATGGTGTTGACTACCCAGCCCACCACACAGACGACCGCAACGACGATGGCCGTCTTGCCCAGCTGCTGTTCCGGACGTTCTTCTACCATGGCATCCTTGGCCACCTTGGCGTCTTCTTCGGCCAATGCATCTGGTGCCACGCCACGCTTGGCACTGAAGAATGTGAACAGACGCTCAGCGACGGGCAGTGCAATGAACAACGATACATAAAGGCCGGTCGCGTAGGTCAGCAGGTTACTGGCACCGGCAAAGGCCAGCAGCTCTTCGCCCATCTCCGGCAGTGCCCCGGCAATCGCGCCGGAACAGGCCGCCACCATGCTGCCGCTACCGACGCCACAGGCCATGGCCAGCGCCCGCGGATCGAAGATGTCCAACGACGTCAGATATCCCGCCATCAGCGCAAACCACAAGGTGCCAAACATGGTGCCGACCACATAGACGCCCATTACCCCGACGCCTTCCGGCCCCTTGAGGCCATACTTGTCGGAGATGATCGCGATATTCGGTTCACGGGCAATCGAATAGGTTGCGCCAATGGCCTCGCGGCCCATCTTGAGCACAACGACGGCAATCGGCATCGCAATCAACATGGTGCCGAGATTGCCCAGCTCCTGAAGCACCAGTGCCGGCCCTGCAGAGATCAACTGCTCTATCGCCGGACCAATGGTCGAGCCGAAGCGAGCGATGAACGGCATGATCGACAGTAGAATTACCGGGCCTGCCGCCATGCTGACGACAGGAGGAATGAAGCGCTTGGTGCCACTGAACAGATGCGGATTACACAGTACTGCCGCGATGAAGGCGTAGAACAATGGCAGCAGCAACAGAGTGCCAGGGCCAATAGGGAACTTGAGGATACCGATGAACTCGGCTCCGAGGGAGAGCACCACGACCAGCAGGTGCAGCCGCCAGTCCAATAGTTGGTTAAGGGGCATGAGAGACTCCGGTTGTTATTGTATGTTCTTGTTCATCAGCTATCCCGCGCATCTTGCTCACACTGATGACAGCAACTCAGTATTGTCAGGAGCGGTGCGCTAAAGAAACACGCTAGATGTTCTAAAAATGAGCGCAGGCATCTGTGACGCTCGATGATGACCAATGCCGGGAGGCGATATGTTTCTGGAAGGTGCGTGCCACTGCCGTGCAGTGAGTTTTAGTCTTGAATCACCTCATCCGTATCCCTATCAGCGCTGTTATTGCTCCATCTGTCGAAAGTTGAATGGCGGCGGCGGTTACGCCATCAATATCAGCGGTGAGGCGGAAAGCCTTCAGGTGGAGGGTGATGAGCACAAGGGGATATATCACCCCCTGATCGAGGGGCAGCCGACGATAGGCGAGCGACATTTCTGCCGTGAATGCGGGACTTCACTCTGGGTCTTCGATAGTCGCTGGCCAGCGCTAGTGCACCTTTATGCCAGCGCCATTGATACGCCGTTACCGCGTGCACCAGAGCACGTGCATATCATGCTCGACAGTAAGGCTGATTGGGTCACACCTGACATACAGGAGAATGATCAGTGCTTTGCGCAATATCCCGAGGAAAGTATTGCTGCATGGCACTCGCGCCTTGGGCTTCAGCAAACGTGAAGCGATCTTGTGGGGTCTATTTTTCCTCAAGCAGACAAGGTCTCAGCACATATATCTGAAGGTGAGAATTGCTCAAGAGTACTTCGATTTCTCGTGGTTAGACGTCATATTGCTCTCAGATTTTCTAAAACAAGGGCTTTAATCAAATTTCATGCCTTGCTGATCCTCATGAGGTTAGCCTTCGATTTCAGGCGCCGTGAGACCGATGTCTGTCAAGCTTGTTGGAACCTGTAATCAGGCGGCTTCTAATCGCTGATCCTGTTGAACCAGCGGGTCTTCCTGGTCGGGGTTCAGCCAGACTGTCCGGCGCGGTGTCCAGTTGCGGGTGGCACTGCTCCACCGCCCGGGATGTTGCCGTTTCGCCTCGGCATAGATGGCGTCTCGCCTTGCCAGCACCTCGTTATCCAGGCCGGCATGCCGCTCCCCCGGGGTGACGAACCGTATGGCGCTGTGGCGGTGTTCGTGGTTGTACCACTGCACGAAGCGCGTCACCCACTGCTGCGCCGCTGACAG
>NZ_JEMF01000039.1 GCF_000591415.1 Cobetia crustatorum
TTTTTGTGGGACAAGGTCAGTCAACCAAGGTGGCTGGCTAACCTCGGGGACAGATAGCGCCAAAAGGAGGCGTTACTTCTTCATACCTCTATTCGCTGCCTGCTCCAGCAGCTCTTCCGCCTCACTGCCTGCTCCCTCCTCTCGCATCTTTGCTACATCGGCATATAAGCAAACATAAGTACCACAGGACACACAGAAGACCTTGTCATCCGGATTGTGTACCTGCGAGACCCTTACACGCTGGCTGCCACAGCTGGGGCAAGGCTTGGGAATACGTAGTTCCTCGGAAATATCTGGCATGAAACGTTCTCCTGTACAGTGCCTGGACTACTCTGACAACACGACGACCATCGGCCTATCGCCAGTCATTGATCACCTGTCATTCATTGAACATCATGACGTCTGCCAAAGACATGGGGGCAGCCCATTGGCTTGCAACCCTTCAGCTCCTATCCCGTGACTTTACTCATAAGTTATGAGCGACATGGCTCACCCATCTCCATGACGCAAAGACCCCGGCACGTGTGCCGGGGTCTTTCAGAATGTTCCATCATTCCAGGGGAAGTACACCATCAGGCAGCACTGATACTTTCAGTAGATGAGTCGCTCGTCTGGTTCATGCATGGGCTGTTCATACTGGGCACACGTGTGGCTGGGCAATCCACCGCACGACGCTGTGCATGAGACCTGGCACCATCACGCGTGAGGCGAAACTCTTCCTGAAGCGCCATCTCACGTGCGGCGAGCCGAAAATCTCCCATCGAGCATAATGCATGCCCATTCGGACACTTCAAGATGTGCTCCTCGGGAAGATCACGAGCCGGCCAATCCAATGCTTCATTGCATTCCGGGCACTGGGGACCACTACGGGTCGGAACTGAAGGGGAAAACATGCGCGAACTCCTTTTCGGCGCAAGATATAACGATGTCATGACCAGATTCTCGACGCAGAAAACATGAAGGCATGGATCAGGTTGCGTGCGCATAATGGAGACACAAGGCCACAGACTCCATTGCACTTTATGTTAGATATTGCAGGTAATTGATAAATCGCCATATAAACACCTAATTACCGAAGCTCAAGACAGGCATGATATTGACAGCGCAATCTTACAATTAGATAACACTCCACCTAATGACAAGGATCAAACGGCAGCCAGATATCTCGCCGGAATTTCTGCTTTCCAGCACCACACCATGCGATAAGCCAAAAAAATCCCGACCACAAGGGACGGGAAAACACTCTCAGGCAGAGTGGGACCATAAACGGGAGCCAGTGCTCACCGCGGGTCAACCAGGACGCTGAACAGTCGTCAGCGGTATCACGAAGTTCTATCTGGGCCTTGGCATCTACCATCGTCAGTGCTCGCCTGAGCACCGAGCATCATGTTCTTCCTGCATAGCTCTATTTAGCATCCAGCTGCTTCATCACCTTGTCCGCCATCAGCGCAGGATCAATCATGGCACGTTTGCGAGCATTGGCCTCAAGGCGATCACGCAGCATGAACCACACGCCAAGAAACTCGCCACATTCCGCGCAACTTACGGTGTCGTCATCAGCGGGGCTATCGTCGAGGTGAACTCGGTTACTGCCACAGCGCGAACACTCCATGGGAACCTTGCGTAGTGTATTCATCTCGATGCCCTCCGTTGGATCCTTGATGAAACCCTTGATGACCATTACTGCTAAAGGCTTGTGCATCCCTGCCAGTGCCCTCACCAAGTGACATGGTGAGGAAAGTGCTTTTACATTGATGATAACGGCACTCCGACATCGACAAAGTTAGACACTTTCCCACTCATGTACAAGTTTTTGTGCGTTGCAGAACGTAACGACAGCGTCATGGTGCGCCCAATGACTCATCACGACATGCCTGTCGGTCACGCTCAGACCATGCCATGCAAGATCATCATCAGTATCGCTGCTGTTTAATCCTGTGTTTGCGTCGATAGGGATGCTTACCAGGGCGTGCCATCAGCGGCCTCATCACTGCCTTTTCTGCACCACTGCCGTATAACTTTTTTTGCCATCCCTTGAAACTTGTCGGCTACGACGGAATCTTAGTCTGCATGGTCGTGATTCATGGCGACCCACCCACGCCAGACAGAAAAGCGTCCGGCAAGGGAACACCGATTCACAAGTACGCAAGGAGTACGGCATGAGCAAGATGAACCGCAAACAGATACTGGGTGCGATCACCGCGACCACGCTGCTGTCCACTTCCGGCTTGGCCATGGCCAGCCCGCAGGGACTCTACTCCGCAGATGAGCTGATGGATGCAGAGGTCTATCTACAGAATGATGACAGCAAGATCATCGGGGAAGTCGAAGACATTCTGCTGGATGACAACATGCAGGTTGCAGCGCTGGTCGTCGAAAGCGATGAAGCGTTAGGCCTGAATGAGCAACAATACGTGGTACAAGCTGGCAAGTTCACGCTTCAAACAGAGCAGGGTGATAACCCCGAGACTCTGGAATATCGCATCCACGTCAGCATGGATGAGTCACAATTCAAAGAGCAGCCGCAGTACACGACGGACTGGTGGCAGGACACCCGAAAGAGCGCAGCCGCCGCGTGGGACGAGACCAAAAACACGGCCTCCAGCGCATGGCAGGATACTCGCGCAGCAACAGCCAATGCGCTGACTACTGCCGGTAACGCCATCAGTGGCTCAGCCAATGACGCTGAAGACAAGATGACCGACGATGCTCAGTAACCCACTTCATTCTTGAAATGAGCGTTTGCCGCCATACCAAGAAGCAGTGATTATCGAACGCCCGACGCTTCTTGCGCGGGGCGTTTGTCATCGTACAGGTACAAAAAAAGCCGCCGTTGGCGACTTTTCTGGCTTATCGAGGTAAGCCGAAACACTTGGTGGGCCCAGCAGGACTTGAACCTGCGACCAATCGATTATGAGTCGAGTGCTCTAACCAACTGAGCTATGGGCCCGTACAGCGCGAATATGATAGCGAAAGCGAAAGCCTCAGGAAAGCCCGAAAACTCAACAACATAGCCAATTTCTTCATTAGGCCTCTTTTTTACCCTATCTCGATTTATCACTGTCTCTCACGAGACTGTCTGCCTCAGCCATTCCACAGGCCATCTTTCTGTCTCGTCTCTTGCACCACCCTCTACCCCGCCAATCACATGCGCCTTCCTTATCTATCTCGACACACCAAGGCCTTATCCATCCGCTTGATGCGCGAACCCTTGTCTTTCCTGCGTGTCCAATGTCTCAATGCGCACCTATGGGCTTTGCCCTCATCAGCGCTTGGCTATCAGGAGTCATCCATGTCATTTCCCTTTTCTCGTTGGACGTCATACTTCACCAAACGCCTTGCCCGACGTACGGCAGGGTTCTTCAGCATGAACGGTAATAGACATAGCAAGCTTAGCGCCCCCTTCAAGGCGGCCGCACTGGTCTTTGCCATGAGCAGTATCGGCATCAGCCTGCCAAGTCAGGCCGCCTGGCAACTAGTCCCTGCCACCAGCGGCGCCACCGCCACGCTGACTGAACAAGGCGCGCAAGGGAATGTGGAGCACATTCATCATCTGCGAGGCCTTAGTGGCACCGTGGGTGATGACGGAAAATTGACTATTCCGCTCAGTGTCAGCCAGACAGATCTGCTCGATAAGGTCGGTGAACTACCGCCGTGGCTATCGGGCGTCAGTCAAATGCGTCTAGCGACGCTTACCTTGAACCTCGACCCTGTGGCACTGGCTGCTCTTGAGACGGGTGAGTCGAACCGCATGCAAGTGCCTTTCACCGCCACCGATGGCAATCGCACCCATCGCGATACTCTACCGCTCGATGTGACGCGAATGGATGCGACTCACTTGAGCTTCGAGAATGCCGAGCCGCTGGCACTGGACAGTTCGGCGGTCGGCAAGAACCAGATTGGCAGCACTCTACTTGGGCTACTGGGCTACGGCACCTTGGTCGGTGATATCCCCGTCACTCTGCAGGGTGAAATGATTGATCAGTAAGCCTTGCTGTTGAAACACCTCTGATGGATATGCTGATAACGCACATTCATCACGCATCGAAAAGCCGCCCACAGGGCGGCTTTTTTCATAAAAACAAAAATAATTCTCATTCATGGTTCAGAAAGCGGCTGATCGTTCGTCTACCCACAGGAGCGAAGACCAAACAAGAAGCATTCGCATAAACGTCATTCACGATGGAACATCACACCTCATGACAAATTCCGCTGCGCGATATCCACATCGGTCTCCCTTGCTCTCTCTGCCTCGGCACCCGCTGACACTAGCGATTGCGCTGAGCCTACCTCTGGCAGGACAGGCCGTGGCAGCCGACCACCGAGATGCTCAGGATGAGCAGCTGGATACCATGACGGTCACCACCACGGCGGCGACCAAGACGGATACCAGCTATCTGGAAACGCCGCAGGCCGTCTCCACCATCACACGTGAAGACATGGACAAGCGCGCCGCCGAGACGGTGCAGCGTGCCGCTGACTATACGCCGGGCGTGTTCACCAATCAGATCGGTGCTTCCAACCGCTATGACTATCTGGTCCTGCGCGGCTTCTCCGATGGCAGTGTCAGCAACACCTTCCTGGATGGTCTGAAGCTGATGGGTGACTCGGGCTCCTACAGCTCGATGACCATCGACCCCTACTTCCTCGACAGCATCGAAGTCGTCAAGGGACCGTCCTCCGTCCTCTACGGCCGCTCCTCCCCGGGGGGGCTGGTCGCGATGCAGTCCAAGCGCCCCGAGTTCCAGGACTCCGGCCAGGTACGCTTCACCGTCGGTGACGACAACGAGCGCAGCGCCGCCTTTGACCTCACCGGCCCGCTGGATGACGAGAAGCGCATCGCCTATCGCCTGACCGGCCTTGCCAGCGCCGAAGACACCCAGGTCGACTCCGTCAGCGAAGAGCGTTATGCCTTCTCGCCGCAGATCACCATGGATGTCACCGACGACACCACCGTCACCCTGATGGGCTACTTCCAGAAGGACCCGGAAGGCGGCTACCACTCAGGCCTCCCCTACGAAGGCACGGTGGTGAGCCACGACGGCATCAAGCTCGGCAACGACTTCTACGAAGGCGACGAGGACTACGAGGAATTCGATCGCACCGAACGCATGCTCGGATATGACTTCGAGCACCGCTTCAATGACGATGTCACCGCGCGCCAGAAATTCCGCTACCTGAGATCCGACGTGGATCTCGAGCAGGTCTACGCCTACGGCTGGGCCTCGGATACCGAGCTGACCCGCTACTACTCCGGTGGCGAGGAAAGCCTGCGTGCCTGGACAGTCGACAACCAGCTGGAGTCCCGCTTCTCCACCGGCGACATCGATCACACCCTGCTGTTCGGTGCCGATTATCAGACCCGTACCAACGACGTGGACTGGGAATACGGGACCGCCAGCTCGCTGGATGTCACTAGCAGCAGTGATGCCGATGTCTCCATCTATGCCACCGAGAACCAGAAGCGTGAACTGGATCAGACCGGTGTCTACCTGCAGGATCAGCTCAGCTGGGGCCGCTGGAACCTGGCCGCCGGTCTGCGTCAGGACTGGGTCAACATCAAGAATACCGATCGCGACTACAACACCACCAGTGAGCTGAACGACAACGAGATGAGTGGCCGTATCGGCTTGATCTACGGCTTCGACAACGGCATCTCGCCCTACATCAGCTACTCCACCTCCTTCTCGCCGAACTCCTACGCCGACGAAGACGGTGACCTGCTCGACCCGACCACCGGCAAGCAGGTGGAAGTCGGCATGAAGTACCAGCCCAACGGCACGCGCGATCAGTACAGCGTCTCGCTGTTCCGCATCAACCAGGAGAATGTGGCCTCCAAGGACCCGGAAGACGACTACTACACGTCCTACGGTGAAATCGAGTCCCAGGGTCTCGAACTGGAAGCCCGCACCCAGCTGACCCGCAACTTCGCGCTGCAGGCCGGTTACAGCTACACCGACGTGACCTACGCCAAGGCCGAAGATGGCACCGAAGGCAACGATGCCAACCAGGTACCGAAGCATCAGGTCAGCGTCTGGGGTGACTACGCCTTCAACGAAGGCCCACTGACCGGCCTGAATGCGGGTCTCGGCGTTCGCTACTACGCCGACATGTGGGCGGATTCCGAAAATACCGAAAAGGTACCGGACTACGCGCTGGTCGATGCCGTGCTCGGCTATGACCTGAGTCAGGTCGGCTGGACCGGCACCAGCGTACAACTCAATGTCAGTAATCTACTCGACAAGGAATATATCGCTTCCTGCTACAACACCGACTTCTGCTACTACGGTGCCGAGCGCAGCGTGACCGCGACCCTGACCTATGATTTCTGATTCCGACACGTCCGCAGTCCGTCGATTCTGAATCGACCCGCACGACCCGCCGGCGGCAAGGATGTCGCCGGCACCATCGCCCTGAATCACTCATCGTCTGATACCTCTGGCGTGTACCGCACATGACACCGAGATTGCCCGACACAGGGCGCTCGGTGACGACTCACTCTCTGCCGATGCCCACGGCAGGCGTGACTGACCGCGCCAACCGCTTTATCAACTGCTTTATCAACAACAATGACCGCATCACGCGGCACTTGATGAATGTCCTGACTGGTCCTCGCACCTGTGCCACCTGCCCTGGCTGGCTGCGAGTCTCTTCCAAGTCTTTATCTGCGAACATTCGCATAAGGTTATGTAATGCACAGCCTTCATGATTCCGCCGCCACCTATGGCGCGGCTGCAGGATCCCCCGCGTCTGGCCCCCAGGCCGCTGCCGCCGCGAGCTCCCTGTCCCGCTCACCCAGCGCCGCCCTGTTCTCACCTGCCAACATGGATGCTTGGCAGGCCGGCATGCAACGCATCAGCAGTCTGGTCGCCGAACAGCTCGAGAACGTTCAGCAACCCTTCAGCGGCATCACCCCGGAAGCCCTGCGCCCGGCCTTTGCCGAGCTGGATCTCGAGACGCCCCTCGAGAATCTGGAAGCGGGCCTGGAGGAGCTCCAGTCGCTCTACCTGAAGGATGCCGTCTATTTCCATCACCCACGCTATATCGCGCATCTCAACTGCCCGGTCGTGCTGCCGGGTGTCTGGGCGGAAAGCCTGCTCGGCGCGATCAATTCCTCCCTCGATACCTGGGATCAGAGCGCCGGCGGCACCCTGATCGAGCAGCGTCTGATCGACTGGACCACCGAACGTCTGGGCCTGGGTCCGACCGCCGACGGCATCTTCACCAGCGGCGGCACCCAATCCAACCTGATGGCGCTGCTGCTGGCGCGTGACGCGGTCTGCGAGAAGCTGCCCAACCACCCCGGCAACCAGACCCACGGCCTGCCGCCGGAAGCCGGGCGCCTGCGCGTCTTCGCCTCCGGCATCAGCCATTTCAGCCTGCAGAAGGCCTGTGCCCTGCTCGGCCTCGGCCACAACGCCGTCGTGCCGGTCGCCGTGGATGAGCGTCGCCGCATGGACCCGATAGCCCTGCGTGAGGCACTGGACAAGGCGCGCGCGGAAGGCCTGATTCCGATGGCCGTGGTCGGGACCGCCGGTACCACCGACTTCGGCAGCATCGACCCGCTGCAGGCCATCGGCCGTGAATGTCATGCACGTGGCATCTGGTTCCACGTCGATGGCGCCTACGGCGGCGGTCTGATCACCTCGCGTCGCCACGGTCACTGGCTCAAGGGCGTCGAGATGGCGGACTCCGTCACCATCGATTACCACAAGACCTTCTTCCAGCCGGTCAGCTGCAGTGCCTGTGTGGTGCGTGATCGCACCCAGCTGCGCCATGTCACCTACCACGCCGACTACCTCAACCCGGAGCTTCAGGCCCGCGAAGGCACGCCGGATCAGGTCAACAAGAGCCTGCAGACCACGCGCCGCTTCGATGCGCTCAAGCTGTGGCTGACACTGCGCCTGATGGGCGCCGATGCCCTCGGCGACATGCTCGATTGCGTGATCGACCTCACTCGCGAGGGCCATCAGCTGCTCGCGGCGGCACCGGACATCGATGTCGTTCAGGCCCCGGAGCTCAGCACCCTGGTGTTCCGCTTCCATGACGCCAACGAAGACACCCTCAGCGATGCACAGTGGGACGCCCTGAATCGCGAGATCCGCAAGCGCCTGTCGCGCAGCGGGGAAGCCATCGTCGCCGCCACCAAGGTCTCCGGCCGTCAGTATCTGAAGTTCACGCTGCTCAACCCGGACACCACCCGCGACGACATCGCCGCGGTAGTCGAGCTGATCCGCCAGCATGGTCAGGCGCTGGTCAAGGAGCATCATCTCGCCATCAGCACCACGGCCCAGGCAAGCCACGCCGCAGCACTGGCCGATGCCCCCGCCGCCAGCCGTCGCAGCCACACCACAGAAGCAAAGGAAAGCCGTCATGCATGACACCTCGACTCCTCACGTCACCGACACAGCTGAAACGCGCAATGAGGTGCTCGACTTCGTCGCCATCGGCATCGGCCCCTTCAACCTGAGCCTCGCCTGTCTGAGCGAGCCGCTGGAGGACGTGAACGGTGTCTTCCTGGAGCGCAAGGCCGAATTCGACTGGCACCCGGGCATGCTGCTGGAAGACGCCAGCATGCAGACGCCCTTCATGGCGGACATGGTCTCGCTGGCCGACCCGACCAGCCACTTCAGCTTCCTCAATTACCTGAAGCTGCATGACAAGCTCTACAACTTCTACATCCGCGAAGACTTCTTCCTGCTGCGCCGCGAGTACAACCAGTACTGCCAGTGGGCGGCGCGCGAGCTGACCAGCCTGCGCTTCGATCACGACGTCCAGGACATCCAGCATGTCGGCGACATCTACGTGGTACGCGGCATTCGCCCCAGCACCCAGGAAGCCTTCGTCTATCGTGCTCGCAAGCTGGTGCTGGGCACCGGCACCCAGCCGTATCTGCCCGGCGCTGCCGATGCGGTACACAGCGAGGTGCCGGTGGCGGGCAGTCGCGTGTGCCACAACGCCCACTACCTGGCGCGCAAGGACGAACTGACGTCCCAGCCGGCCATCACCATCCTCGGCTCCGGTCAGAGCGCCGCCGAGATCTATCTCGACCTGCTGCGCGAGATCGACCAGCACGCCTACCAGCTCAACTGGATCACGCGCTCGCCGCGCTTCTTCCCGCTGGAATACGGCAAGCTGACGCTGGAGATGACGTCACCGGATTACATCGACTACTTCCATGCCCTGCCGCGCGAACAGCGCAACACCCTGCTGGCGACCCAGAAGGGCCTCTACAAGGGTATCAATCTCGAGCTGATCGACGAGATCTACAACACCCTCTACGCCAAGCAGCTGCAGCGTGGTGCCCACCACCCTGATGACCAACACCGAGCTGACCTCGCTGACTCGCGAGAGCGCCGATGGCGACTTCAGCCTGGGGCTCTATCAGCGCGAACAGCAGCAAGCCTGGCGTCATGACACCAGCGCCGTGGTACTGGCCACCGGCTACCACTACGTCGCCCCGCCCTTCTTGAAGAGCATCGAATCACGCATCCGTCGTGACGCCGAAGGCCGCTACGCCGTCGGGCGCTTCTACGCCGTCGACGCGCAGAGCACCGCAGACGCCGAAGGCAATGAAGGTGACCAGTCGCCCTTTGCCGGCGAGATCTTCGTCCAGAACGCCGAGCTGCATACCCACTCGCTGGCCGCCCCGGACCTGGGCATGGCCTGCTATCGCAACAGCTGCATCCTGCGCGCCATCACCGGTCGTGAGGTGTATGCCATCGAACGTCGCATCGCCTTCCAGAGTTTCGGCGCACCCGGCAGCGGCAATGGCTTTACGCCGCTTTCAGCGTCACATCTGCCCTATGGCGAGACGGACCTCCAAACCGCCACCTCCGTTCCTGATTCTTCTGACACATCCGCTTCCACTGCCTCCATCACTGCTGGAAGCACCGCCGCACCGCAGCACCGGGAGACCACCGCATGAACATGCCTGTTGATATCACCACGACTCGTGGCACGACTTCCCATAGCGCGGCAGAACCGGCTCAGCAGATTTTCGGCGCGCATGCGTCGGTCACGCCTCCCCATATTGATCTGCTGATGCCTGCCGCGACGACCTGCTTTTCACGCCGCTCGGTGGAGCTCGAACAGGCCCAGGCGCGCCTGCGCAAGCCGCAGGATGACAGCACGCCGGAGCGAGCGGAATTCGCGCTGCGCCCACTGAATCTCGCCGACGACATGGCGCTGGTGGATGAATGGACCAGCGGCGCACGTGCCAGCTTCTGGGGCATGAGTGATGACCTGCTGACCACCAAGCATGACTTCTATCAAGATCTTGAGAACAGCGCCCACGCACAGGGCTGGATGGGCTATTACAACGATCAACCGGCATTTCTGATCGAGCTGTATGATCCAGCACATGACCCGCTCGGCAAGCACTATGACGTGCAACCCGGTGACTTCGGCATGCACTTCCTCGTCGCACCGCGTAACGATGACCAACCCGCCATCAGTGGCTTTTCACGTGCAGTGATCGAATCGATCATGGCGATGGTCTTCGCGGGCCAGTTCCGCGACGAGCACGCCGCGGATACCGGTGAGGCAGTCCGCCCGGTCACTCGCGTGGCGGTCGAACCCGACAGCCGCAATACCGCCATTCATCCGCTGAATGCCGCAGTCGGCTTTGTCGATCACGGCCCGCTGGATCTCGATGGCAAGCCGGCACGTCTGTGCTTCTGCACCGCAGAAGATTTCCGCGCGGCACTGGCTAGCCGTAGCCCGCGACTGGACGTCACTCTGGCGGCACGCCCCTCTGCCGCCAGTAGCCACCTGGCTAGCGACGACTGGCAGCATGCCAATCGCCTGCTCGTGCGCAAGGCGCTGGCCGAATTCAGCCACGAGCGGCTGATTCATCCGCAGTGTGCCGATGATGGCAGTTCTCGCAACGCTTCACGCACTACCGACGGCTGGCATCACTTCCGCCTGCCGATCGCCGTGGAGCAAGGAAAGACTCCCGTCAGCCGTCGCGCCGTGGAATATCGCTTCGTGGCACGTCGCTTTCAGCTCGATCATTGGCTGATCGATGCCGCCTCGATCCAACGTCTGGATGCTGAAGGCGAATCATTGCCACTGGATGCCCGTGAACTGATTCTGGAGCTCAACGAGGTGCTGGAGATTCCGCCGCGTCTGCTGCCGGTCTATCTCGAAGAAGTCAGTGCGACGCTGTCCTCCAGCGCCTGGAAGCGTGATCGCGCTCGTCGCGAGAATCAGTCAGCACGTGTGCTGGCCGGTGCCTCCTTCCAGACACTCGAATCCGCAATGAGCGAAGGCCATCCGTGCTTCGTGGCCAACAATGGCCGCATGGGCTTCGATGCGCTCGACTACCGCGCTTACGCGCCGGAAGCCGCCCAACCGCTGTCACTGGTCTGGCTGGCCGTACATCGCGATAACGCGCATTACTCCGCCATCGACGACCTCGACCCGCGTCGCCTTCTGGAAGAAGAGTTGGGTGCAGCAGAGCTAGCGCGTATGGAAGGACTACTAAGCGCTCAGGGACTGGCGGCCGAAGATTACCTGCTGATGCCGGTACATCCGTGGCAGTGGAGCCACAAGCTAGCCATCACCTTCGCCAGTGAGCTCGCCAGCCAGCGCATTGTCTGTCTGGGGCTTGGCGAAGACCGCTATCAGGCTCAGCAATCGATTCGCACGCTCTACAACCGCAACCAGCCGAGCCGCCGCTACGTGAAGGTCGCGCTGTCGATTCTCAACATGGGCTTCATGCGTGGCCTGTCGCCGTATTACATGCGCGCTACGCCGGTCATCAATCAGTGGTTACAGGGGCTGGTCGATGCTGACCCGGCCTTTGAACGCTGGGGCTTCCGTCTGATGCGTGAAGTCGCCGCCATCGGCTATCGGGATGATGTACTGGAAGATGCTGATCCTGCCGCCGTGGGCTATCGCAAGATGCTGGCCAGCCTGTGGCGCGAAAGTCCGGAAGACGTCAGGGAAGACGGCGAGCGCCTGATGACCATGGCCGCGCTGCTGCATGTCGACAACGACGAGAAGGCACTGCTGCCAGCACTGATCGAGCGTTCCGGCATCGGTGCCGACGCATGGATAGACGCTTGGCTTACGGCCTACATGACGCCGCTGCTGCACTGCTACTTCACGCATGATCTGGTGTTCATGCCGCATGGTGAGAACCTGATTCTACGCCTGCGCAATGGTGTGCCCTGTGGTGCGCTGATGAAGGATATCGCGGAAGAAGCTGCGCTGTTCGCCACTGACGAGACTCGTGCGCTGGAATTGCCAGCAGGCGTCGAGCGCCTGATCGTCGAGGTGCCGGAAGACATCCGCATCCTGTCGCTGCTCACCGATGTCTTCGACTGCATCTTCCGTTTTGCGGTGCCGCTATTGGTCCGCGAGCAGGTGATGACGGAAGACGCCTTCTGGTCACGCGTGGCAGCCTGCATCCATGACTACCAGGATGCGCACCCGGAGATGGCCGACAAGTTCGCCCGCCACGACATGTTCGCGCCGCGCTTCACGCTGTCATGCCTCAATCGTCTCCAGCTGCGCAACAACCAGCAGATGGTTGATCTCACCGATCCGTCGGGCGCGCTGCAGCTCAAGGGTGAACTGGACAATCCCATCGCGGCTTTCGCTCGCCGCTAGACAGTGACGCGATGCGCTAAATAGTGACGTGCCTGCGGCTGACCGCGATATCTGCCTCGATATCGCGGTCAGCAGAGCACGGCCCTCACCTTCCAACACACCTTTGACCGCCCCTGTCTCGCATGGGGGCGGTCAAAGGTGTGCCTGACATCTACATATTGATAATGATTCGCAACATCAATACTATTATGGCCCCGTCACGATAGTTCTCATTGCGAGTCGTGGATGTTCCCTTCCCCGCCAATTCAAGAATTCTGGCCTCAAGATCGGCCTCAAGAGCGATCTCTCGACCAGCTGTTCTCCGAGCATCGCCAGGAGCTGATCGGCTTTCTGACGCGCCAACTGGCGTCGCGTGAATTGGCGGAAGACCTCTGTCAGGACATCTACTTGCGTCTGCGCGCCACGCGTGACTGGCCAGCAAGCCCACGTGCGTGGCTATACCGTATTGCGCGCAATCTGATCATCGATCATCACCGACGCCAGTCGCGTGCGCCCGTCTTCGAGGAGCTTGATATCGAAGGAGAACCCGTGGCGGCAGCACATCTTGACCCAGAGGACTGTCTCGAACACCGCCAGCAGCTGCAAGTCATCAACGGGGCGCTGGCCGAGTTGCCTGTGCATGTTCGGCAGGCACTGACCTGGTACCGGATAGACGGCATGACCCAGCGCGAGATCAGCGAGCGCCTGTCAGTGTCAGAGCGCATGGCCGGCCGCTATGTACAGCAAGCACAGCAACACTGTGCAACACGACTGGCCGCCGCCAGCATCTATCACAGTGAATGGCCGGAGCGTACCTGATGCGCGATACCACCGACTCAGTCACTGGCCAGCTCATGGTATTTACCTTCAAGCACTGCCTCGGATACGGACGACGGACGCCCTAATGTTCACTCTCGATCACCTCCGCTTTGCACTCGGCCAACGCTGCCTGCTGGAGACCCAAGCACTCGACTTCATTCCGGGACAGGTTCACGGGCTGATCGGCCACAATGGCTCCGGCAAGTCGACGCTGCTCAAACTGCTGGCCCGCCAGATGACGCCGACCTCCGGCAGCCTGTCACTGGATGATCGTCCACTGGCGGACTTTGGCAATCGTGAATTTGCCCGTACCGTGGCCTATCTACCACAGCACCTTCCGGCTGCTGACACACTGACAGGTCGTGAGTTGGTCGGCTTCGGGCGCTACCCGTGGCATGGCCTGCTCGGCCGTCCGGGCGCAGAGGATGAAGCCGCCATTGACCGCGCCATTGCGCTGACCCATACCGAAGCCTTCGCTGATCAGCAGGTCGATACCCTGTCTGGCGGCGAGCGCAGCGCGTATGGCTGGCGATGCTGCTGGCGCAGGGCAGTCGCTATCTGCTGTTGGATGAACCGCTCGCCGCACTGGATATCGCGCATCAGATCGAGGTAATGGAATTGGTCTCACATCTGAGCCATACGCTCGGACTGGGCATCGTCATCGTGCTGCACGATATCAATCTGGCGGCCCGCTACTGCGACAGACTGGTGGCCCTGCATGGCGGACGCGTACTGGCAGAGGGGCCACCCAGCGAGATGATGAATCCCACCACGCTCAAGGCCATCTATGGCGTCGAGATGCAGATCATCGCGCCACCGCAAAGTGCCCACCAGATTGCGGTGCCGATATGATGCAGCGTTGGCTTTCACCGCTGAAAGTGTTCCGGCCCTTGATGACAAGCCTGCTCACGAGCCTGGTGGCCTTGAGCCTATTGGGCGTGGCAGGCACCGCTACGGCAGCGGCCACGGAAGCAATGGCGGCGACACCTCTCACTCCGACGCCAGAAGGCTTCGTCGATCGTCCTGTCGTGGTACTGGACTGGACGCTGGCCGAAACGCTCACTGGCCTTGGTGTACGCGCCATCGGCGTCGGTCAGGTAGAGACCTACCGCAGCTGGGTCGATCAACCCGAGCTGCCCACCGGCACACGTGATCTGGGCCTGCGTACCCAGCCGAATCTGGAGCAACTCGCGCGCCTTGCACCCGACGACATCCTGATCAGCCCGATGCTCGCAAGTCTGACTCCACGCCTGTCATCCATCGCGCCCGTCACCAGCATTCCTCTCTACACGCCCGACACCGACACCTGGCAGACGCTGGTGGAGGCGACCCGCCAGCTAGGCAAGATGACCCATCGTGAGTCACAGGCCGAACAGCTGATTCGCGCCAGCGAGACTTACATGGCTGGCGTGAATGCGGCGCTGCATCAGCAGGATGCCCAGAATCAACAGGCTCAGATGCCACTCTTGATGGTGCAATTCATGGATGATCGCCACGTGCGCGTCTTTGGCAACAATAGCCTGTTTCAGGCCGTCACTGAGCGACTGGGCATCGCCAATGCCTGGCAAGGTGATACCAATGCCTGGGGCTTTGCCACCGTCAGCCTCGAGAAGCTGGTGACACTCAAGGGCCGCATGGTCGTGGTCGAACCGCTGCCGCCCGGTGGGCGTGAAGGCTTGGCGCGCAATGGTCTCTGGCAGGCACTGCCCGGCGTACGTGAAAACAGTGGCGCGTCTGCCCCACTATTTTTGCCGCCCGTGTGGAGCTTCGGTGCCCTGCCCTCGGCCAATCGCTTTGCCCATATGCTGGCTGAGCGCCTCCTGACCCGCCCTGATACCGAGATCACTCAAGGACAGACAGATGGCGATCACTGATCACGCGACGAACGGCTCTCCCTCTGATCACACCGCCCTCACTCACGCGAGTGCGCGCCGCCTGACTCCTGGGGTCGCGTGCAGCCTGCTGGGCCTGGCCCTGCTGATACTGGGCAGCCATGCGCTGACCCGCGATGGCTTGAGCCTGTTGCAGGGACTGACTGCACTGTGGTCTGCCCCTCAGTTTGACCAGACCGCCAACCTCTCTCAGGCGAACAGCGCCCTGCTTTCCGCTCAGCTGGTGGCACATGTCAGCTGGTGGCCACGCATGATCTGCGCGCTGTTGGCAGGCGGTGCGCTAGGCATGGCGGGCGTCTTGATGCAGCAGGTGTTGCGTAATCCGCTTGCCGCGCCGACCACACTGGGGGTGGCCAGCGGTGCAAGCCTTGCGATGATGCTGGCGACGCTGTTTGCGCCAGCACTGATGACCGGTACCGGCGTGGCTGAGAACGGAATGACAGACGGCGGCTTCCAGCTGGGCCGTGAATGGGTTGCGCTGATCGGCGGCATGGTCGCGATGGGACTGGTATTCGCACTGGCCTGGGCGCGCGGCATGACGCCGACGATAGTCGTGCTGGCGGGACTGGTCATCAATCTCTATATCGGCGCGCTGGGCATGGTGCTGTTGCTGTTCAATCAGGAAGCACTGCACGGCACCCTGGTATGGGGCGCAGGCTCATTGGCACAGAACAGCTGGGACGGCGTCATTACGCTGGTCACTCGGCTGGTGCCGGGCATGCTGCTCGCACTGCTGCTGATGCGCCCGCTGGCAGTGCTGGATCTCGACGAGGCCAACGCCAGAAGCCTGGGCGTCTCGCTGCGCAAGCTGCGTCTGATGAGCCTGGGGCTGGCGGTGTTCCTGAGCGCCTGCGTGGTCAGCGTGCTGGGCATCATTGGCTTCATAGGTCTGGCCGCCCCGGCCTGTGTGCGCCTGATGGGCGCGCGACGTCTTGGTCAGCGCCTGTTGTGGGCACCGTTGTTTGGGGCACTGCTATTGGCCGTGACCGATCTGGTTGTCGCCAGTCTCGATGGCCTGCTGCCGAACCTGATTCCGACCGGTGCGATGACCGCGGCGCTCGGCGCACCGCTGCTGCTGTGGTTGATTCCGCGATTGAAGATGACGCAGGGGGCAGGGCCAATCAGTGGAGGACTATCGCTTGTCCGACGTCATCCGCAGCCCACCAGACTGCACGCCTTGCTGGCTATCGGGGTGCTACTGGCGTTGTTGCTGGCACTGATCAGTGGCAATACGGCGGAGGGCTGGACACTCGACGGTGCCTGGTTGCACGGGAATGTGTCGATACTCGACTGGCGCCTGCCCCGCGTACTGGCGGCCGCAGGGGCGGGAATATTGCTGGCACTGTCCGGCACGCTACTGCAGCGCCTGACCAACAACCCGATGGCCAGTCCCGAGATTCTCGGCATCAGCGGCGGCACCGCCATCGCACTGATGCTGACGCTGTTACTGGTACCAGGTGCCAGCCAGCTGACGCTGCTGGGCGCGGGCGTCGGCGGCGCGGCATTGTGTCTGATACTGCTGGTGCTGCTCAATCACAGGAGTGGTTTCATCCCAGAGCGCGTACTGCTGTGTGGCGTAGCGATCACCGCGCTTTATGAGGCAGTACGCGGCATCATCCTCGCTGACGGTGATCCGCGCGGGCAACAGATTCTGGCCTGGCTATCTGGCTCTACTTACTACGTGGGGCTATCTGCCGCCGTCACGGTACTGGCACTGGCCATCATCAGCGTACTGATGCTGCGTCCGCTGGCGCGCTGGCTCGACATCCTGCCGCTAGGGGCTGCCAGCGCCAGTGCGCTGGGCATCGGTGTCTTGCGGGCACGCCTGAGCCTGCTGGGTATCGTGGCCTTGCTGACGGCACTCGCGACATTGATCGTCGGCCCACTGTCCTTCGTCGGCCTGTTGGCGCCGCATCTGGCGCGACTACTGGGGCTTAGCCGTGCACGTGATCACATGCTGGGTGCGGTACTCTGCGGCGCACTATTGATGGTGCTGGCCGATTGGCTAGGACGTCAGCTGCTGTTCCCGTATGAAATTCCGGCTGGCTTGATGGCCTCGCTGATCGGCGGGAGTTACTTCCTGTGGAGTCTGAGAAAGCCCAGCTGATAGCGCTACGCTACGAACAAGCACTCTGACACACGAAAGCCCGCGACCTCAGTGCGCGCTTTCGTGTGTCAGAGTGAACGGTCCAACGGCAAGACGCTCAATTTCCGTCTTTCAGTTACCGCTCTCAATTGCCGAACACCACCGTGCGCCTGTCATGCAGGAAGACACGGCGCTCCAGGTGATAACGCACGCCTCGTGACAGCGTCAGACACTCGATATCACGGCCCTTGGCGATCAGGTCTTCCGGATAATGAGCATGATCTACCGTCTCGACCCCCTGGGTGATGATCGGCCCTTCATCGAGGTCGTCATTGATATAGTGAGCCGTCGCACCGACCAGCTTCACACCCTTGTCGTAGGCCTGATGGTAGGGCCGTGCGCCCTTGAAGCCCGGTAGCAGCGAGTGATGGATGTTGATCGCACGACCCGAGAGCTTCTCACACATGTCGCTGGAGAGTACCTGCATGTAACGCGCCAGAATCACCAGTTCTGCGCCCGTCTCCTGCACCACCTGCCATATCTGCGCTTCTTGCTCAGCCTTGGTATCCGGCGTGATCGGGAAGTGGTGATACGGCAGGCCGTGCCATTCGGCCAGCGGCGCCATATCCGGGTGGTTGGAAACCACCGCCGTGATGTCCATCGGCAGCTGACCGATGCGATGGCGGTAGAGAAGATCATTCAGACAATGATCGGAACGCGACACCATGATGACGACCTTCATGCGCTCATCCGGCGCACTCAGGCTAACGTCCATATCAAAATCAGCAGCGCGCGTGATCAAGTTTTCCTCGAAGGCACTGGCATCAAAATCTTCGCTTAGCGCACCCTGCTCGGTTTGCGGACGAAACTCGGCGCGAATGAAGAAGCGCCCGGAGAGACGATCATCAAAGGAGCTTAGTTCGGTGATATAGCAGCCCTGCTCACGCAGGTAACGCGTCACCACATCGACGGTACCGATGCGACTCGGGCATTGAGCGGTCAGAATCCAGGTATCACGCATGCGCAGGCGCCTGTTGTCATCAGTGTTATTGGAGTGTCGTCAGTTCCAGGCCGTATCACGTTCCAGCGAAATGGTAGCTGAGATAGCAGCTGAAACAACAGCGTTACAGCTGACACGGAAAGTGACAAACCAGTATTCATGAGGCGGGCTTCAGTATTTCTGAAGCCCGCCTCATAGGTTGATCATGCGTGCATCTCACACCCGTGGTGGGCTTGGCATTCAGGCCTTGATACAGACCCCGAATTCTTCGCTGGCATCCAGCAACCAACGGCCGAGGTAATCAGCGAAGCTTCTGCGAATCACCAGCTCGAATTCACTCTCGCCCTCCTTCGCACTGACATGTCGGAGGATCAGAGTCGCCTTGGCGAACACTGCCGGCACACCACGTCCGACCGGGAAGGCACGCGGATGAACATCCGTCGGCGTCGACTTCATCAGCACCTGACGCGCCTGAGCACCGCTCAGCGAAACCACCGTCTGGCCACCACTGACATTGACGACCTGATAGCGGCCGGAAAGCTGCTCATGCAGCGCCTGCTCAAAAGCAAATGCCTCTTCTCCCGGTACAATGATCAGCCACTCATCCGGCGCCAACCACTGGATCGAAACACCGGCATCATTGAGGTTGAGCGTTGACGACGTGAGTGGCAGTGCCAGTCCCAGCGCTACCTCGACAGCCTCGGCGAAGCCTGACTGTGCGGGGTCACCGCGCAGCATCAGGTGGCCAAGAAAGGCCTTCTCTTCCAGTACGACACCCGCATTGGCATCAGCACGGGCTGTGAATAGATGCGCCAGCGGCGAGCGCGCGGTCTGTAAATGAACGTCCAACGCAGGACGCTGATCAATCACTGACGTCTGTGAGCGAGTAGCGGCATCGGCATCAGTGACCGCCTGAGGATCGAGTGTGGTGGCATCAGACATTCTGGCGCGCTCCCTTCTTGTCGTAGAACACAGGTGCGGTAATTTCAGCTTCCAGCGTGCTGCCATCCGCCTGCGGCAGGAACACCGTCTCACCGATACGTGCCGAACCGCCTTTCACCACTGCCAGTGCAAAGCCATGACCCAGCGTCGGGCTGTAATAGCTGGACGTGACATGGCCGACCATCGGCATCGGGATGGCGTGATCAGGATCAAAGACGATCTGCGCGCCTTCCTGCAGCACGATGCGCTCATCACCGGCCTTCTTGCGACGGGGAATGAGGCCAATCATCTGTTTACGATCATCACGACGCGTGTCCGGACGCGTCAGTGCGCGCTTGCCGATCCACGAGTACGGCTTGTTGTAGCCGACACACCACTGCATGCCCAGATCTTCCGGTGTCATCGAACCATCCGTGTCCTGGCCGACGATGATGAAGCCCTTCTCGGCACGCAGCACGTGCATGGTTTCAGTGCCGTAAGGCGTCAAACCGTACTTCTCGCCCTTGGCAAACAGCGTCTCCCACACGTACTGGCCATAGTTGGCCGGCACGTTGAGCTCGTAGGACAGCTCGCCAGTGAAGGAGATACGGAAGATACGGCCCGGAATATCAGCGATCATCCCTTCGCGAACTTCCATGAACTTGAAGTTGTCACGATCGAGATCGATGTCCGTCAGCTCACCAACCAGCGCACGTGCTTCAGGGCCCGTCACGGTCAGAGTCGCCCAGTGATCGGTGACACTGGTCATCTGCACGTCCAGCTCCGGCCATTCGGTCTGGTGCCACAACTCCATCCACTCGAGGATCGCAGCCGCACCACCGGTGGTGGTGGTCATCAGGAAGTGGTCTTCCGCCAGGCAGGTGGTAACCCCATCATCCATCACCATGCCGTCGTCGTGGCACATCAGGCCATAGCGCGCCTTGCCCACCGCTAGCTTGGCCCAGGCATTGGTGTAGATACGATTGAGGAACTCACGGGCATCACGACCCGTGATATCGATCTTGCCCAGGGTCGATGCATCCAGTACACCCACCTTCTCACGCACGGCCAGGCACTCACGCTCAACCGCAGCGTGCATGTCTTCGCTGCCCTGCGGGTAGTACCACGGGCGCTTCCACTGACCGACATCCTCGAATTTCGCGCCCTGTGCCACGTGCCACTCTTGCATGGCGGTGTAGCGCATCGGATCAAACAGCGCACCACAGTGACGGCCGACGATGGCGCCGAAAGTCACTGGCGTGTAGTTGGGACGGAACACGGTAGTGCCGGTATCAGGGATGGTTTGGCCGAGACAACGGGCAGCGACCGCCATGCCATTGACGTTACCCAGCTTGCCCTGATCGGTGCCGAAGCCCATCGCAGTGTAGCGCTTGACGTGCTCGATGGACTCGAAGCCTTCTCGAGTCGCAAGTTCGATACCGGCCGCCGTGACATCGTTCTGCAGGTCAACAAACTGCTTGGGCGCACGTGCGGTCGGCTTGTCATGCGGCACCTGATACAACGGCAACATCGGCGCTTCGACCAATGCTGATACCGCCGGCACTATGGTGTCTGCCACGGGGTACTCACAGGCCTCTACCGCCGCGACACCACTGGCATAGGCCGCCACCAGCACGTCTTCGAGCGAAAAGCTGCCATTGGCTGCACCACAGGCATCAAAGCCCTTGAGCATCGGCGCGCCGAGTGCTGGCAGGAAGCCATGCACTTCGTCGCTCCACACCGGTCGTGCGCCGGTATGCGCCGCCAGGTGAACTACCGGGCTGTAGCCGCCGGAACTGGCAATGGTGTCACAGACCAACTCTTCCACTTCACCAGTGACCTTGAAACCATCGATATCGATGGCAGCCACACGGGCGCCAGTGACGCGACGATCCCCCCGGGCCTCAATCACTGCAGCACCTGTGATGATGCGAATCCCCGCCGCGCGTGCCGCCTCGACCAGAGCACCGCTCGGGGCAGAGCGTGCATCAGCGATGGCGACCACGTCACGACCAGCCGCCTTCCAAGCCAGCGCCGCGCGGTAGGCGTGGTCGTTGTTGACCGACAGCACCAGCTTGTCGCCCGCCGCCACACCGAAACGAGTGAGGTAGGTGGTGACAGCGCCGGCAATCATGTTGCCCGGCACATCGTTGTGGGAATAGACCAACGGCCGCTCATGCGCGCCGGTCGCCATGATGACGCGATGCGCACGTACACGGTGCAGACGCGAACGTGCCTGGCGTGCGCCGCGTGAATTGACGGGTGCGATATCAGCCTGATGCTCGGTACGGCGCTCGTGCAGCGTCACGAAGTTGTGATCGTGATAGCCATTGGCGGTGGTGCGCGGCAGTAGCAGTACGTCGTCACAGGCCGCAAGTTCCGCCAGCACGGCATCACGCCACTCGCTGGCCGGCTGGCCATCGAGTGTCTGATCGAGGCAGTCACCTGACATGGAGAGCAGCGAACCACCCAGCTCTTCCTGCTCATCACACAGGATGACGCGGGCGCCACTACGTGCAGCGACCAGCGCGGCTAACAGGCCAGCAGGGCCAGAGCCGATCACCAGCACATCAGTATGCTGATGCAGGTGATCATAGATATCCGGATCATTCTCGAGCGGTGAACGTCCAAGGCCAGCGGCCTTGCGAATGTACTTCTCGTAGGTCATCCACAATGACGCGGGAGCCATGAAGGTCTTGTAATAAAAGCCTGGCGGCATGAACTTGCCACCCAACTTGCCAACCTGCGGCAGGAAGCGGCTCATCAGATCTTTCTGAGACTTGACCCAGCCACTGACAGCATGCGCTTCAAGCCCGTCATACAGCGCCTGCTGAGTGGCACGCACGTTAGGCACCTGGCCCGACTCCGTGCTACCCAGTTGCAGAATGGCATTGGGCTCTTCAGCACCGGCCGCGACCAGACCACGCGGGCGGGCGTACTTGAAGCTGGCATTGAGCACATCAACACCATTGGCCATCAAGGCCGAGGCGAGGGTATCGCCTGCCAGGCCCTGATAACGCTTGCCATTGAAGGTGAAGTTCAGCGATGTTTCACGATTGATGCGACCACCGGAGGAGGTGCGGCGTGAGGGTGTACGTGTCTCGGTCATGGCCGCGCGTCTCCTGTCTGTTGAGTCGTCGAGCTGGCAGCGGATGCTGCAGCTGACTGTGCTAGCTGCTCAGCGGCGAGTGTCTCGGCCGTAATGCCAGGCTGCTCGCCCATGCGATAGGTCTCGAGAATTTCGTAGGTCACGGTGTGGCGCGTAATGTTGAAATACTTGCGACAGCCCACTGCGTGAATCCATAACTCATGGTGGATACCGCGCGGGTTGTTGCGGAAGAACAGATAATCGCCCCACTCGGCATCGGAACAGGCTTCCGGCTCTATCGGGCGCTCGATATGCGCCTGACCTTTGGCGTGGAATTCCTCTTCCTCGCGCAGCTCGCCGCAGTAGGGACAGAAGATATGCATCATGGTCGGTCGTCTCCTGACGGCAGGTTCAGTGCGCGACGCCAGCGGCGCCATGTTCATCGATCAGCTTGCCGCTATTGAAGCGGTCGTAGGCAAACGGCTCAGCCAACGGGTGAGCGCGGCCCTTGGCCAGTGTCCAGGCAAAGATGTTGCCGGACCCCGGCGTGGCCTTGAAGCCACCCGTCCCCCAACCGCAGTTGAAGAACAGTCCCTTGACCGGTGTCTTGGAGATGATCGGACAAGCATCCGGACAGGTATCGACGATACCGCCCCACTGACGATTCATGCGCACGCGCGAGAAGATCGGGAACAGCTCGATGATCGCCTGCACGGTATGCTCGATCGTCGGATAGCTACCACGCTGGCCGTAGCCTACATAGCCATCGATACCGGCCCCAATCACGAGATCGCCTTTATCAGACTGGCTGACATAACCGTGCACGTGGTTGGACATCACCACGGTATCGAGAATCGGCTTGAGCGGTTCGGAGACCAACGCCTGTAACGGATGAGATTCCAGCGGCAAGCGGAAGCCCGCCTTTTCGGCCATCACACCAGAGTTACCGGCAGTGACGACGCCAACGCGCTTGGCACCAATGAAGCCACGCGAGGTTTCCACGCCAACGATGGCGCCATCCTGCTTGCGGAAGCCGGTGACTTCCGTCTGCTGGATCAGATCAACACCGAGGCTATCGGCACCACGTGCGAAGCCCCAGGCCACGGCATCGTGACGCGCGACGCCACCACGCGGCTGCCAAGAAGCACCGAGCACCGGATAGCGTGTGCTAGCGGAGCAATCCATTGCCGGCACCAGGTCCTGCACCTGCTGGGTATCCAGCACTTCGCCATCAATGCCCTGAAGGCGGTTGGCATTCACACGACGCTGGATGTCACGCATGTCTTGCAGGGTGTGGCCCAGATTGAGCACGCCGCGCTGGGAGAACATGACGTTGTAGTTCAGGTCCTGTGACAGGCCTTCCCATAGCTTCATGGAGTGTTCGTAGAGCGCTGCAGACTCGTCCCACAGATAGTTGGAACGCACGATGGTGGTATTACGCGCAGTATTACCGCCACCCAGCCATCCCTTCTCGATCACCGCAATGTTGGTGATGCCATGTTCCTTGGCTAGATAGTAAGCCGTGGCCAGGCCATGCCCACCGCCACCGACGATGATGACGTCGTATTCCTTCTTGGGTTCTGGGCTACGCCAGACTTTCTGCCAATGCTCATGGTGGCTGAGCGCATGCTTGACCAGCCCGAATCCCGAGTAACGCTGCATTTGCCACCCCTCCTGAAACTTTATATCGGCGCACGTGGTGATGATGGGTCACGTGCGCCGCTTGTCGTTTTTATGAATGACGGTATCTCGCTATCAGGCCAGGGCGGCCGTTTCAGCCACAGATGCTCCGGAATAGACCGGGAAGCGTGCGCAGACGGCTTCGACCTTAGCGCGAACGTCGGCCTCGACCTTGTCGCTCTCGCCAGTCGACAGTGCATCCAGCAGGTCACAGATCCAGCCTGCCAGCGCCTCACATTCCTCTTCTCCGAAGCCACGCGTGGTCGCTGCCGGTGTGCCGATGCGCAGGCCGGAGGTGACGAACGGGCTCTGCGGATCATTCGGCACGCTGTTCTTGTTGACGGTGATATGCGCGCGACCTAGTGAGGCATCGGCATCCTTACCAGTCAGGCCCTGACGGATCAGAGAAACGAGGAACAGGTGGTCATCGGTGCCACCGGAGACGACGTCATAGCCGCGGTCCATGAAGACACCGGCCATCACGCGGGCGTTGTCGATCACGCGGGCCTGATAACTGACGAAGTCCTGGCTCATCGCTTCCTTGAAGGCCGCGGCCTTGGCGGCGATGACATGCATCAACGGACCACCCTGCTGGCCCGGGAAAACGGCGCTATTGAGCTTCTTGTACAGCGTCTCGTCGCCGTTGGCGGAGAGAATCAAGCCGCCACGTGGTCCGCGCAGCGTCTTGTGTGTCGTCGTGGTGACGACGTGGGCATGCGGGATCGGACTCGGGTAGTGACCCGCCGCGACCAGGCCGGCTACGTGCGCCATGTCGACCATCAGCCAGGCACCGATCTCATCCGCCATGTCGCGGAAACGACGCCAGTTGACGACGCGGGAATAGGCCGAGAAGCCCGCGATGATCATCTTCGGCTTGTGCTCGCGTGCCAGGCGTTCCATCTCCTCATAGTCCAGCTCGCCGCTCTCGGTGAGGCCATACTGGATGGCGTTGTAATGCTTGCCGGAGAAGTTGGGCGCCGCGCCATGAGTCAGGTGGCCGCCGTGGGCGAGACTCATGCCGAGAATGGTATCGCCCGGCGACACCAGCGCCATGAAGACAGCGGCGTTGGCCTGGGCGCCGGAGTGCGGCTGCACGTTGGCGTAATCACACCCGAACAAGGCACAGGCGCGATCGATGGCGAGCGTCTCGACCTTGTCGACGAACTCGCAACCACCGTAGTAGCGCTTGCCCGGATAGCCTTCGGCGTACTTGTTGGTCAACTGGCTGCCCTGGGCTTCCATCACCAGCGGACTTGCGTAGTTTTCGGAGGCGATGAGCTCGATATGCGCTTCCTGACGCGCGGTCTCTTCGAGAATGGCCTCGGCCAGTGCAGGGTCGAGTCTGGCCAGTCGGTCATCACGGGTGTAGCCATGTTGCTGAGACATTACGCGCCTCCGGTTATCGGGCGTTGTTGTTGGAATGCATGCTGTTGATCGCGATCTGTTGGATCATGAGCTTGCCCCGATACTAGCCCTGCCCACTCACCACTAACTGCTTGTCAGCGTCACGACGCAGTGCGAATGCGACATGCGTGCGCAGATGCGACATTGGCTCGCGCTGAAGCGTGTCCTCTGGCAGTCATGCGGGCCGTAGAGCGCTACACCCCGAGCCATGCACGCAGGTATGCTAGGACGGCATATGCGAAAATACGCAGGCGCGCGTGACGGCTGGCAGGGTCAGGCCAGATACCAAAATGGACGGGAGATGAGTTGATGCTGATGGAACTGCTAGCGGTGATGGCACCGGTGCTGTGTGGCGCAGCCATCGGTTTCTTCTGGGTGCGTCTAGGCCATGACTATCCGATGGCCTTCGTCACCAAGCTAGTGCTGTACATCGGTACCCCTGCGCTGATCCTGAATGCACTGGGCAGCGCAGAGATCGACAACACCAGCTTCCTGCGCACCGGACTGGCCACACTTGCCGTGATGGGACTATTGCTGGCGCTCAGCTGGCCCTTTGCGCGCCTGATCGGCAAGCCATGGAAGGTGGCTGTCGCCCCGCTACTGTTCTCCAACGTTGGCAATATGGGTCTGCCGGTCTCGTTGTATGCCTTCGGCGAGGCCGGCTTTGCCTACGCCATCACCATCATGGTCACCATGTCACTGCTGCAATTCAGTCTTGGGGCCTGGCTCGCCAGTACCGGAGGCAATCCGTTACGCAGCATTACTCGCTCGCCGACCATCTGGGCCAGTATCGTCGCTACCGTCATGCTGCTCAGCGATGTCCACATGCCACGCTTCATCGGCAACAGCCTGGAATTGATATCCGGCTTCACCGTACCGCTGATGCTGATCACCCTTGGCGTCTCGCTGGCCAATATCCGTGTCAGAAACCTGGCCGCTGGCGTGGGCTTCAGCCTACTGCGCATCCCCTTTGCTGCTGCCAGCGCCTGGGCCATCGGTAGCCTGATAGGGCTGCCGCCGCTAGCGCTGAACGTGCTGATCATGCAGATGGCCATGCCAGTCGCGGTCTACAACTACATGTTTGCGCAGAAGGCAGGCCGCGAGCCTGAATACGTCGCCACGCTGGTGTTTTGCTCAACACTCGCTGCGTTCATCTATCTGCCGGCGTTACTCGCTACGCTTGGTGCGATGGCCAACTGAATGGTGCTGACACACTGAATCACTGCCCACCAACACGCGCACATAAAAAAACCACGCAGCTTGAGGCTTGCGTGGTCGTGGGACGTTTTCCTGCCAGAAACTACGGCGATGCAAGGGTGACGTGATGAAGCCGTTGTCACGCTTGAACAGCGCGGTACCTCCTGATATTGCAGATAGCCTTGTTATTGTCTGGCGTCGTCCCCCGGCCTGGAGATGACACACCGTTCCCTTGTCTTGATATCGCCCATTTCTGACAAATTCGGGCCTGTAGTGGCAGACCCTAACCTGACGAGGAAGTCCCTCGCTCTCAAGATGCAGCTGAGGGGTGTGCAGGTAGAAGACTTTCAGCCATGGCGCCGGATACTGGTACCCGTGCCGCTATTCGGGATCCCCCGAGGCGATCTCCTTCCCTGCACGTAGCCTTCCCTGTGGCAACACATGAAGCGTAGCCTTGAGACTACCGATCGCTCCACATGGTTTGCACCGTCATCTGGCGCGAGTTGATTCACCTATAGGCCTGAGCATAAAACACCATAATACTGATGCCACGCTGACCACATTCATCAGGCCTCAGGCCGCACAGGCGCCACGCCTCCTGCCTTCACCGACGCCTGATCTCTCAGCTGCTGAAGCGAAATGACAGCATGTCCCTTGTCAGCCCACTCGGCCCGCTCAGCATCATCGGCACGCAAAATGAAGCGTCCGAACAGGGTGTAAAGCAGACCCAGCAATGGCGACAGCCAGCAGGCAAACGCCAACGGGATATACAGCAGCCCTTCCAGACTGCCACCGCTGACCACCAATCCCAGCGAGCTGATCACCACTGCGCCACCCGCATTCCAGGGAATCAACGGCGAGATCAGCGTGCCGCCTTCCTCAAGAGAGCGCGACAGGTTGAGCGTCGAATAGCCCTCGCCACGGAAGACCGGCGCATACATGCGACTGGTAAGGCGATGGAGAGATAGGGATCTCCCGCGATGACGTTGGTCAGTGCCGCCGTCGAGCTAGCCGCCAACTGCAAACCAAAGATGCCGCGCACCTTGACGAGTACCGCAGCACACAACGATTCAAGGCAGCCGATCACTTCCAGCAGGCCACCAAACGCCAGCGCGATCATCACCAACAGAATGACCCACGCCATCGACATGATGCCGCCACGATTGAGCAGGGTATCGATCTCGCTGACACCGGTAGTCAAGGTGTAGCCACTCTGCATATAGCCGAACAACGCCTTGACCGCCTCACCCTGCACGCCAAAGGCCACGACGGCACCCGCCGCGACTCCGACAAACAACGCTGGCAATGCCGGCATGCGTGCAATCGCCAGTCCCATCACCAGCAGCGGCGGCATCAGCACCCAGAAATTGAATTCAAAGTTACCGGCCAGGCCTTCGGTAATGGCCGTGATGCGCTCGAGATCAAGCGTCTGACCAGCGGCCAGCAGGTTGCCCGCCACCAGATAGATCACCAGCGCAATCAGCATCGCAGGAATGGTGGTTGGCATCATGTTGCGGATATGCGCAAACAGGTTAACGCCGGTGACGGCAGGCGCCAGATTGGTGGTATCAGATAACGGCGAGACCTTGTCACCGAAGAAGGCTCCGGAGACCACGGCACCGGCGGTCCACCACGGCGGAATGCCGAAACCTGCACCAATCCCCATCAGGGCGAGACCGACCGTACCGACCGTCCCCCAGCTGGTACCCAATGCCACGGAGACTACCGCGCACAACAGCATCGCCGCCGCGAGGAAGTACTCCGGTGAGATCAGTTTGAGGCCGTAGTAGATGATCATCGGCACACTGCCGGAGGCGATCCAGATACCCACCGTCATGCCGACAAGGATGAGGATGGCGATGGAAGGTAGTCCAACGCGCACGATGCGCATCATGCCCTCTTCCATCGCTGACCAGCCGTGTCCCAGCTTCCAACCGATGATTGCCGTCATTGCCACGCCACAGACCAGCGGTACATGAGGTGTGAATTCACCAAACACGAACAGCTGCAGTGCCAATACGGCTAGCGTGGCCACAATCGGTAGGCAGGCCATCACGAGGGACGGCCGCTGAGGGGTCATCAAATCCCGAGTCATTATGTTCTCCATCGGTGAGTTGTACTTGTTGTACGCCCACGCTATGTCGACTCGGGTATTGAAAAGTGATTGCCTGCGTCATTCAGCCGCCTGAATACGACACGCAAGGACAGTTCTGAGAATAAGAGCGCGAGCAGAGTCCGACACTCAATGCCATTAGTCTGATGTTGATCATCATTTGAGCTATCACCGAGCAGGGATAGCTCAGTAATCAATCACCACATCGCCATTGGGAACGCTGCAACAGGACAGGATAAAGCCTTCGGCGACGTCCTCATCCGTGATGCCACCGTTATGCTCCATCGCAACCTCACCGGAGATTTTCTGCACGCGACAGGTACCGCAGATACCCATGCCGCAGGCTTGGGGATGTGCAGGCCGAGCTTGGCAGCCGCCGCGTGGACAGTTTCACCCGGTGCGATCTGCACCGACTTGCCGGTGGCGGAAAACTCGACGCGGGTCAGATCGGAGCGGTCCATCTCCTCAGCCAGCACCTCGGCCTGTTCCGCCTGCTCGATAGCGTCTTCTTCTACCTCGACCGGCGTCGCTCCGAAGGACTCTTCGTGATAGCGGCTCATGTCGAAGCCACGCTGGCGCAGCAGATTCTTGATCGCGTTCATGTAGGGCGTCGGGCCACAACAGAAGATTTCACGCTCCATGAAGTCTGGCGTGATCATCTCCAGCATCGGTTCGGTCAGATAGCCGCGATAGCCAGACCAGGTCTGGCCGGTCTCGAAGCGCTCGCAGATGATGTGCATGTTGAATTCCGGCACACGGGAATCCATGAACTCGAGTTGGCGCCAGAAGATGATGTCGCGCGGGCTGCGCGCACTGTGCACAAAGGAGATGTCGACATTGGCATTGGTATCGAAGTACCAGCGCGCCATCGACATCAGCGGCGTGATGCCGACCCCACCGGACAGCATCAGGAAGCGCTCGGCCGGATAGTCGATGCAGTTGAAGTTGCCGACCGGGCCATGTACTGCCAGCTCGTCGCCTTCATTGAGGTTGTCATGCAACCAGTTGGATACCAGACCGCCCGGCACACGCTTGATGGTGATCGAGAAACTGTAGGGCACCGAAGGTGAGCTTGAGATGGTGTAGGAGCGCATGATCTGCTGGGCGTCTATCTCCAGCTCCAGGGTCACGAACTGCCCTGGCTTGAAGAAGAACATCACCGGTTGTTCGGCCATGAAGCAGAAGGTACGGACGTCCCAGGTTTCCTGAATGACCTTCACGCAGCGTACACGGTGACGACCATTGCTCCAGGTCTGGGTCGTTACCGGATTGAAATTGCTAGGGATCACGCTCATGAAGGCCTCGCTTGTTCTTGGGCTTATCGATTCTTGAAGTAGTGCGCCGTACGCGCGGCCAACGGCGGGACATGCAGCAGATTGTCGAATCACGCCCGCCAGACCGTTTATCCCTCCACGACAAAAACATGCCTGTGGTCTCCGCTAGCGGCAGAAAAAACCCTCTTTATCGAATACCTCATCAATGCGTCGGAAATACGTCATTGAGAGTCGTCGGCAGGCATTGGACAAATGCCGCCCTCAGCCACACTCCACCAATGTGCGGCGAATCGTCCCAAAGACCCTGCGGCTGCCCCACAAACAACCAGTCTGCTCCAGACTCTTTCCTGACTTCTTGATGGCAGCGACACGTCGCCGCCTATCGACCGTGCGAGGACAACGCGATGAGCGATCTATTGGAACACGCTCAGGACCAGCAACAGCAGGCAGTACGTGAGGCCGCCGCGCGGTTGCTGAGTGAACGGCGAGCCGGCTTCAGCCTGCCGCAGCCCTTCTATAACGACGAACGGCTGTTCGCACTCGACATGAAAGAGATCTTCGCCAAGGAATGGCTGTTTGTCGGGGTCAGTAGTGAAATACCCGCCAAGGGCAGTTTCATGACGCTGGACGTGGCTGCCAATCCGATCATCATCGTGCGCGGTGATGGCGACAGTATTCATGCCTTCCACAACGTCTGCCGTCATCGTGGCTCACGCCTGTGTACCAGCGAGCGCGGCAAGGTGGCCAAGCTGGTCTGCGGCTACCATCAGTGGACCTATGAGCTGGACGGTCGCCTGCTGTTTGCCGGCTCCGATATGGGAACGGACTTCGACACCAAGGAGTTCGGTCTGCATCCGGTCCATGTGCGCTGTGCAGGTGGCATGCTGTTCATCAATCTCTCCCAGCAACCTGCCAATGCCGAGCCGTTCTTCAAGACACTCGAATTCTATTTGAAGCCTTATGACATGGAGAACACCAAGGTGGCGTGCACCTCCTCCATCGTCGAGGATGCCAACTGGAAGTTGGTCGTGGAAAACAACCGCGAGTGCTATCACTGCAATGGCGCGCACCCGGAGCTGCTGAACTCGCTACAGGAATTCGATGATACTGATGACCCGCGCGCCACTCTGGCCTACAAAGAGCTAGTCGCACGCAAGCAAGCCGACTGGGATGCCGAGAAGGTGCCATATCAGTTGGTACGCTTCGGTCGCCGTAACCGCATGACACGTACACCGCTGCTGGAAGGCACGTTCTCGATGACCCAGGATGGTCGCGTCGCCAGCCAGAAGCTGATGGGGCGTTTGCAGAGTGCTGACATGGGCTCGCTACGTATCCTCAATCTGCCCAACTCCTGGAATCACTTCATGGGCGATCACGCAGTAGTCTTCCGCGTCGAACCGATCAGCGCTCAGAAGACCCGCGTGACCACCAAGTGGCTGGTACATCGTGACGCTGTCGAAGGCGTGGATTACGACCTCGATACCCTGCGTAAGGTGTGGGATGCCACCAACGACCAGGATCGTCGTCTTGCAGAGGAGAACCAGCGCGGCATCAACTCTCAGGCCTATCAACCCGGCCCCTACTCCTCAACCTACGAGTTCGGTGTGGTGGACTTCGTGGACTGGTACTCCGAGCAGATAGAAGCGGCTCTGAGCGATGCACAGCCGCAACACCTGCAACTGGCGTGACGGCTGGCCTGACTTGGACACAAAAATAGCGACATAAAAAAGCCCGCCACCGGTTATCCGGTGGCGGGCTTTTTCGTACATCTATCACTGGATTATAACTGGGTATCCAGGCTCATCATCAGACTGAGTGCCATCACGATAATGATGGAAAATCCGAACAACTTGCGGGCCCAGGAAGCATCAGACTGCCCCTTGAGCCGCCACACTGCCAGATACAACCACCAACCACATGCGATGGTTACCACTACCAGGTACCACATGCCGGTATAGCCCCACAGTGTCAGCAGCAGCGACACTGGGAGAAAGCCGGCGATGTAGCCAATCACCACACGCTTGGCATACTCCATGCCACGCGCGACCGGCAGAACCGGAATATTGGCAGCCCGATAGTCATCGACACGAAACATGGCAATCGCATAGGAATGCGGCATCTGCCACATGCTGAAGATAATCAGCAACAGCAGCGCCCCCATGTCCACCTGGCCGGTAACAGCCAGGTAGCCGACCACTGGCGGCGCAGCGCCGGACAGTGAGCCGATGAGGGTGCCATACACCGAACCACGCTTCAGCCACATGCTGTAGGCGCCGACATAGATCACGAAGCCCAATCCCACGGCAATCATTGCCATGAGATTGGTCATCGCGGCCAGCAACCAGAAGCCGGCCAACCCGAGCACACCCCCGAAGGTCAATGCGCCCTTGAACGAGACAGTGCCCTGTACCAGAGCACGGCCCTGGGTACGCGCCATGTGACGGTCGATATCACGGTCGATGCAATTGTTGAACACACAGCCCGAGGCCACGATCAACGCCACCCCTATCAGGGTGGCGAGGAACAGCGCCCAGTCCACCTCACCACCAGAGGCGAGGAAGAACCCACCACTGACGGTGATGAGGTTGCCGAAGATGATGCCCGGCTTGGTGGTACGCAGGTAGTCCTTGATCATCAGGCTCACGCTATCAGATGGGCATCATGTTCTGATTCAGCTCAACCATGATCCACAGGGAACCGCCAACGACGATACCCACGATCACCAGGGTGAACAGCAGTGCCTGCACATTCCAGCTCTGCTCTTTGGAGCCGTCCAGATGCAGGAAGAAATACAGCTGCACGAATACCTGAGCAATGGCGAAGCCAAAGATGGCCCAGATCACGCCAACACCCGGATCATCCATCAGCATGACCATGCCGAAAGGAATGATCGTCAGGATAATGGACAGAATCAGGCCAATCACATACTGCTTGACGCTGCCATGGCTGTCGTTGTGATGGTCATTGGAATGGCTCATAGCATCACTCCCGTGAGGTAGACGACGGTAAAGACACAGATCCAGATAACATCCAGGAAGTGCCAGAACAGGCTCAGCATCATCAGGCGACCACGATGGGCTTCTGTCAGGCCTTTCTGCTTGACCTGGATAATCAGCAGCGCCATCCAGATCAGACCGACAGTCACGTGCAACCCGTGGGTACCGACCAGCGCGAAGAAGGCAGACAGGAACGCAGAGCGATCCGGGCCCATGTCATTCACGATCAAGTGATGGAATTCATAGATTTCCATCGCGATGAAGCCCGCACCACAGACAAAGGTGATCATCAGCCACTTGATCACCGCGGAGCTGTCTCCGCGGTTCATGCCCAGCATTGCCAGGCCATAGGTGAAGCTCGATGCCAGCAGCAGCGCGGTCTCGACCAGCACGAAATCAAGCTCGAAGATCTCGGCACCCGTCGGGCCACCGGCATACGCCTGGCTCAGCACCACATAGGCTGCGAATAGCATCGAGAACAAGATGCAATCGCTGAGCAGATAGAGCCAGAAACCGAAGACCTTCAGGCCGTTGGCATCGTGATGCTCGTGATCGTCATGGGCGTCGTGCGCCCCGTCATGAGATGTCATTGCATTATTCGCCATGATTACCCCTGAACCACTGTGTCAGTCGGTGTACGGGCGCCGGGCAGGCTGCGACGTTCGCGGCCCTCACGCTCGACACGCTCGACTTCCTCGACAGACACGTAGTAGTCGGTGTCGTAGTTGAAGGAACGCACGATGAAGCTGGCGATCATGCCGACCAGACCCACAATGGCCAGCCACCAGATGTGCCAGATCAGTGCGAAGCCAAAGATCAGGCTGAAGCCAGAAATGATGACACCGGCAGCAGCATTGCGCGGCATGTGGATCGGGGCATACGGCTTCTTCGCCGCTTCCTCGTGTCCACGTTCCTTCATTTCCCAGAACTCATCGAGTTCCTTGACCTGCGGCTCGTGAGCGAAGTTGTAGAACGGTGCCGGAGAAGTGGTGCTCCACTCCAGAGTACGACCGCCCCAGATATCGCCCGTGGTGTCCTGCAGCTGATCACGATTCTTGATGCTGACCACGATCTGAATCACGGTGCAGACAATACCGATCAGGATCAGGACGGCACCGATGAAGGCGACGACCAGATACGGAACCCACAGCGGATTGTCGACGTGCTGCAGACGACGGGTCATGCCCATGAAGCCGAGGATGTACAGCGGCATGAAGGCGAGATAGAAGCCGACGATCCAGAACCAGAAGGAACGCTTGCCCCACTTCTCACACAGCATGAAGCCGGTCGCTTTCGGGAACCAGTAGGTGATACCAGCCATCGCGCCGAAGACCACACCGCCGATGATGACGTTATGGAAGTGGGCGATCAGGAACAGCGAGTTATGCAGGACATAGTTCGCGCCCGGCACGGCCAGCAGAACACCGGTCATGCCACCGATGGTGAAGGTGACCATGAAGCCGAGAGTCCACAGCACCGGAGAGGTCATTTCGATACGACCGCGGTACATGGTGAACAGCCAGTTGAAGATCTTCACGCCTGTCGGAATCGAGATGATCATCGTCGCGATACCGAAGAAGGCGTTCACATCCGCGCCAGCACCCATGGTGAAGAAGTGGTGCAGCCAGACGACGAACGACAGGATCGTGATGACGATGGTCGCCCACACCAGCGAGGTGTAACCGAACAGCTTCTTCTTGGAGAAGGTGGCGATGACTTCGGAGAACACACCGAAGACCGGCAGCACCAGGATGTACACCTCAGGATGGCCCCAGGCCCAGATGAGGTTGACGTACATCATCATGTTTCCACCAAGATCATTGGTGAAGAAGTGGAAATCAAGATAACGGTCAAGCGTCAGCATCGCGATGGTCGCGGTCAGGATCGGGAACGCTGCGATGATCAGGACGTTGGCGCACAGTGCAGTCCAGGTAAAGACCGGCATCTTCATCAGGCTCATGCCCGGTGCACGCATCTTGAGGATGGTAGCGACGAAGTTGACACCCGTCAGCAGGGTACCGACACCCGATATCTGCAACGACCATATCCAGTAATCCACGCCGACGCCGGGACTGTAATTGGCCCCCGACAATGGCGGATAGGCCAACCAACCTGTCTTGGCAAACTCACCCAGACCCAGTGAGATGTTGACCAATATGACACCGACCACGAACAGCCAGAAGCTCAGCGAGTTCAGGAACGGGAACGCCACATCACGCGCGCCAATCTGCAGCGGCACGACCACGTTGATCAGGCCAATGACGAACGGCATCGCCACGAAGAAGATCATGATCACGCCATGGGCAGTGAAGATCTGGTCGTAGTGCTCTGGCGGCAGATAACCTTCACCACCGGTAGAGGCCAGCATCTGCTGGGAGCGCATCATGATAGCGTCAGAGAAGCCACGTAACAGCATCACCAGCGCCACGATGATGTACATCATGCCGATTTTCTTGTGGTCGACAGACGTCAGCCACTCGGTCCACAGGTAAGTCCACTTGCGCATATAGGTGATGAGGCCGGCAAGGGCTGCACCACCGAGGATTACCGCCGCGAGCACGATCACGATGATCGGCTCGTGATACGGAATCGCCTCTAATGTGAGTTTTCCAAGCATTGCTTATTCCTCGGTTGCCATCGCAGGTTCGGCGTGGCCGGACATATCGTCACCAGACATCTCGTCGCCGGACATCTTGTGGGCTGAGTGGTCCATCTTCTTGCCACTCATCTTCATGTCGCCCATCTGCTTATCACTCATGCCCAGTTCCATGCCGTCCATGTAAGGCGCCATGATCTGCTGGTAGAGGTGCGGCTTGACCTGGCCGTAGAAGGTCGGGGCAACGTTCTCGCTCGGCTCATTGAGCGCGGTATAGCCCGCGTCATCGAGAACCTTGCTGCTGCCACGTGCCTTCTCGATCCACGCATCGAAATCGCCTTCGCTCATGACATGCGTCTTGAAGTGCATGTCGGCGAAGCCGGCGCCACTGTAGCTCGCGGAGATACCGTCATAGGTACCCACTTCGCTACCGATCAGGTGCAGACGGTTTTCCATCCCCGCCATTGCATAGATCTGGCTGCCGAGGCGTGGAATGAAGAACGAATTCATCACGGTCTCGGAAGTGATGTGGAAGCGCACCTGGCGATCCACCGGCATGGCCAGTTCATTGACCGTAGCGATGCCCTGCTCCGGATAGATGAACAACCACTTCCAATCCATCGCAATCACCTGAACCTCGATCGGCTCACCGCCGTCGACGATTTCGGCACGCGGGTCCAGCTCATGCGTGCTCTTCCAGGTCAGGATGCCCAAGGCGAGGATGATCAGGCAGGGAATGCCCCACACCACAGCCTCAATCTTGGTGGAATGCGCCCAGTTGGGCGTATAGGTCGCCTTGCTCTGCTTGGTATCGCGATAGCGCCAGGCGAACCACAGCGTCATGAAGATGACCGGGATCACGACCACGAGCATCAGGTAGGTAGCTGTCAGAATCAGCGACTTTTCGGATTCACCGATAGGCCCCTTGGGATCGAAGAGTACGGCGTCACAGCCGGACAACATCAATAATCCCGCGAGGATAGGGAGTCCCCGCAGAGCCCCCCGCATTAGGCTTTTTCTCATCTCACGACCTCGTTGGAACACGCCATGACGTCATGACGAGCCCACATGTGGAACACAGCGTTCGAAGAAATGACCAACAGGAAGTCGTCGATCGTTCGAACGAAATCAGAAGATTTCCCGCAGGCGGGGCACAGGATAGTGAAAAGGCAGGGGGGATGACTACGGGGCAGGATGACGCAGTCAGGCGCAGCAGCAAACGAATGACTTCCTGCTGCGCGGATCAATCATGGATAGCCAAACATGGCAGCCGCCTCTCTCACCGCGGGTTAAAGTCAGAAGATTGCCTTCTGATCCCGTCGGCAGCACAAATGATGTTGGCTAGCGCCCGTTTCTCACCTGACCGGCAGATCGCCAATCCTTTTTTTTATCTTTTCTGACGATCACTCCACTCACCTACTTGATGACCAGAAGAATCACCATATTGCGGACGAACAATTCAAGATAACGCCCTTCCGCACACCCTTTATCATGATCGCCACCCAGTAGACGAAAAATCCAATAAATCCATAAATAAAGGAGCTTGCAGCCAACAAAAAGCCTATTTTAGAAATATTATGCTAGTTATTCGCACTTTCATATTTCCAGCATCAGCTTCATCACGTAACAATCAACACGTTAGACCACCCTTCTAGAAGCATGATAGCAGAGTGAAATCGTCGTTCATTTTTCTGACATTCATCATCATCATTCACAGAAATACTCCACATGCACTCCTATCAACATGAGGTATCGATGTGCACAGAAACACCTCAAATCATTCACAATTACGCAACCCTACCATTTATATTTAACGTATCAGACGAGGACAACCTGACAATAGAAGACCATTTTTTGTTCTTCACTTATGGATATCTGCCACCTTTCCATCAGATGAATCAAAAAATTCAAGAATCAAAAATACACAAATAAAAACCATCTGATTACTAAAAAAATACCGTAATGCAACAAAAGTACGACTCAGTGCCTCTCTAGACCAGCTTTATACTCATGGGAGGCATACTCGATAGAGGTACCGAAAATCACATCTTGGGAAAAGGTCAATACCTGCGACAATTGACCACACCAAGAATCTTGCTGATGATCTTCGCGATTTTCTGAAATCCTTTTATATACCATAAGCCTCAGACCACCGATGAACCTGATCAGCATGATCTCCCTGCAAGATACGTCTTTGCAGTGCAATATCTTTATTTCATCGTGCAGCAGCCACGTCCTGACACAGGCATCTCGCATTGATCGCGAGGAAAAATGTCCACATGGTGCTATAGAAGCTACCTGACAGCCTTAGCTGGCATGGCTCTCACCGTATGTCGACGATGCACGCTGCTAACCCCCGGGACATAACCTTTCACGCAAGAGACACTACCCATGACTGATCACTCTCCCCTCGCTGCGGATTCACTTCTCGATGCCGCCCAGCTGCCCGCTGGGTCTCTCTACCGCCTCTTCTCCGGCAGTGTTGCGCCTCGTCCTATCGCGTGGGTCTCGACGATAGACGCCACCGGCAATGCCAATCTAGCGCCCTTCTCATTTTTCACCATCGCCAGCGTCAATCCGCCAGTGTTGGCCTTTAGTCCGCTACGTAACGGCGATGGCCAGACCAAGGACACGCTGAACAACCTTCGTGAGGTCGGTGAATGCATCGTGCATATCGGGGGTGAGGCATTGAGCGAAGCACTCAACGCCACCAGCGCGAGCCTGGCACCGGAAGGTGACGAATTCAGCCACGCGGGGCTCAATAAGATCGCCATGCCGCCATTGCAGGTGCCGCGCGTCGCTGAGGCCCCCATTGCCTTCGGTTGCCATCTTCGCGACATCATCTCGTTTGGCGATCAACCACTGGCAGGAAGCCTTGTGCTGGCAGAGGTCATCGTCATACACGTAGATCCCAGCGTCTGGGACGGACGTCACGTCGACAACGAGGTATTAAAGGCTGTGGGACGCATGGCAGGTAGTGACTATGCGCGCACCGATAGCCTATTCAGTCTGGAGCGCCCAGAGTAAAGCAGCATCAGAGACCAGCAGCATCAGAGACAGTAATCCAAGCCTCAGCAACATGAACACCAGTGCCACCGTGGTAAAAAACCAAAAGAGGGCCTGTCAGCTGACAGGCCCTCTTTTCTCATGCAGGGATGCTCTACCTTCATGCCTGCTTTTCTTCATCACATCGCCAGCGTCTAACGACTAGCGCAGCCCGGGTAGCAGGTACTTGTCCAATGCCTGACGTACCGACGGCAACATCACATCCGATTTCAGCACCAACTCGCGCACCAACTCCTGCAGACCAGGCACGCCAACCTCCACATGTTTGGTCAGCGCCATACGCGCGCAGGTATCTGGGCATGCGTTTTCTGGCACTCGAACGCCCAATGCCACCAGCCGCTCACGGAAGTCATGCTGATCGATCAGGTCCACTATCATCATCGTCTTTCCTCCTCCGTGGAGACTGCGGGCGCTTCTGCATGAAGTCCCGCTGTCTGAGCATAGCTGATGCTGCTGCCTTCATTGTGGACAGACACTCACGCAACTTGCGTATCACACAGCGTCAGTGACATGTGAATTCACGCCGTTGCGACCGGCGGTGACTCCGGCATCGCAGAGGCTTTCGGCTTTGTCAGATAGCAGGCGGCATACTTGAACTCGGGAATCTTGCCAACCGGGTCCAGTGCGGGATTGGTCAACAGATTGGCCGCCGCTTCGGCGTAGCAGAATGGTACGAATACCATCCCCGCTGGCGTCAGCGGATCAGCACGCGTCGCAAGCGTGATCTGACCGCGCCGCGTAGTGATGCTAAGCGGCTCACCGGCAGCAATGCCCAACCGCTCAAGCTCAACCGGATTGAGCGTCGCGACCGCAGATGGCTCAAGGTTGTCCAGCACCCGTGCACGACGCGTCATAGAGCCGGTATGCCAATGCTCCAACTGACGGCCCGTCGTCAACACTGTTGGATAGTCGGCATCCAGTGTTTCATCCGGCGGCGTGGGCCAGGTCGGCACGAAGCGGGCCCGACCGCTGGCGCGCGGGAAGCCCTCGCCGAACACCACATCCTCCCCTTCTCCATCCGGCGTCAGACAGGGATAGTCACCGACCCTTCGTGAGAAATACGTGCCCAGTCGATGTTATCGAGCGAATCCATGCCCTGCTGCATCTCGGCATAGATCTCTTCAGGCCCAGCGTAATGCCACTCAAGTCCCATGTGACACGCAATCTGCTGCGTGATCCACCAGTCCGGTTTCGCCTCACCCGGTGCCTGCAACGCCGCACGCCCTCGCTGTACCTGGCGATTGGTATTGGTAACGCTGCCGTCCTTCTCCGGCCAGGCATACGACGGCAGGATGACATCGGCGAATTGGGCTGTCTCGGTGACGAAGATGTCCTGCACCACGAGGTGCTCAAGCTGTGCCAGTGCACTGCGCGCGTGATCAAGATCAGGATCCGACATCGCCGGATTCTCACCAAGAATGTACATGCCGCGAATCTGACCGGCATGAATGGCGTGCATGATTTCCACCACCGTCAGGCCTGGCGTAGCGGATAGCGGCGCCTCCCACAGCGCTTCCAGTCGCTCGCGCGCTGCCACATCGCCGACCGGCTGATAATCAGGGAAGACCATCGGAATCATGCCGGCATCCGAAGCGCCCTGAACGTTGTTCTGACCGCGCAACGGGTGCAGGCCAGTACCCTCGCGACCGACATGACCACAGGCCAGCGCCAGTGCAATCAGGCAACGTGCGTTGTCAGTGCCGTGAGTGTGCTGCGAGATACCCATGCCCCAGAAGATCATCGCGCGCTTGGCCGTTGCATACTCGCGGGCCACGGCGCGAATTTCTTCGGGAGCCACACCGCACAATGGTGACATTGCCTCGGGTGTCAGTGCGTCAACATGCTCGGCCAGCGCCGCGAAGTCCTCGGTGTGGGCCGCGATATAGTCCTGATCCGCCAGCCCTTCACTGACGATGACATTGAGCATCGCATTGAACAACGCCACGTCAGCCCCCGGCGTGAACTGTACCGAGCGATGCGCATGGTGACGCAGTGCCAGCCCACGCGGATCGATCACCACGATACGGGTTCCGCGCTTGGCGGCGCGCTTGAAAAAGGTTGCCGCGACCGGATGGTTGACGCCGGGATTGCAGCCGGTCAGTACGATCAGATCCGATTGTTCAGCCTGCATGAAGGAGGCGCTGACGCCACCGGAACCGACACCTTCCATCAGCGCTGCCACCGAGCTTGCATGGCACAGCCGTGTGCAGTGATCGACATGGTTGGAGCCAAAGCCAGTACGTACCAGCTTCTGGAACAGCCACGCCTCTTCATTGGTGCACTTGGCGCTGCCGAAGCCCGCCAGGCTATCGGGGCCATGCGCTCGCTTGAGGCTCATGAGTCCCTGGGCCGCGACTTCGAGGGCCTCATCCCAGCTGGCCTCACGGAAGTGGCTCAGCGGATGCGCGGGATCAAAAGTCGGGTCCAGCCCCTTGGGCACGCCAGCGCGTCGAATCAGCGGCCGGATCAGACGCTCCGGATGGCGCGGATAATCGAAGCCGAAACGACCCTTGACGCATAGCCGCCCGCGGTTGGACGGCCCATCGCGACCACTGACGGCGATGATGTTGTCCAATCGCGGGTCTTGCGACGCAGCGCCATGATGTTGCTTGACTTGCCCCGAGGCTAGCGATTGAGACTGCGCATCCGCCAACGTCGCACCCGACTGCCCTTCTTCGAACAGCACCTCGCCAGTACCACGACTGACCTGGTATTCCAGCTGGCAGCCCACACCGCAATAGGGACAGACCGAGGCGATCTTGTCATCCACGGCGGCGCTATCGCCATGCCCCTGCGCATCGACCTGCACCGCTGGCATCAATGCCCCCGTCGGACATGCCTGAACGCACTCGCCGCAGGCCACGCAGGTGCTGTCGCCCATCGGATCTTCGAGGTCGAACACGATACGGGTGTTGCTGCCGCGTCCCGCCAGGCCGATCACATCATTGACCTGCACCTCACGACAGGCGCGTACGCACAGGCCACAGCTGATGCAGGCGTCATGATTGACCGCCATCGCGGTATGCGAGTGGTCATGAGCATTGACGGTCGACGGCAACCATTCCTCTGCCGTTGCTCCCAGCAATGTGCTGACCTTCTCGCGTGCGCCTCCCAGAGTCTCGCGGGCACGCCCGACATCGACACCCAGCTGCGCGGCAGTCGCCATGAAGTGACTGCTGACATCAGGGTTCACCTGCTCTGCCGGCATGTCCGCGGCCAACATCTCGACCACCATCGCGCGGGCCGCACCGGCTCGCTCAGAGCTGGCGCTGCGCACCACCATGCCTGGGCGCGCTTCTCGAATGCAGCTGGCCGCCAGCGTACGCTCGCCTTCTATCTCGACCATGCAGGCGCGGCAGTTGCCATCAGCGCGATAGTCCAGCGCCTCGCTGTAGCACAGGTGCGGGATGATCTCGCCGCTGCGCTGAGCGATCTTCCATAGCGTTTCACCGGGCCAGACGGTGATGTCCACGCCATCCAGTGTGATCGTGAAGCCGTCATCACGTGCCTGATCGGCGCAGTCTTTCGCTGGCATGTTCATGCGTCACCTCTCATCGCAGCAGGCGCACCGGTTGAGGCGATCAGCTGTACGCCGCGCGCCGCAAGCTCCCCTCGGAAATCCTTGAGTAGTCCCAACACCGGATTCGGTGCCGCTTGCCCCAGCCCACAGATGGAGGCGTCTACCATCACCTGCGAGAGCCGCGTCAAGAGCGTCTCGTCCCACTGATCGCTGCTGAGCGCTGCCAGCATCTGCTGAGTGCCGACCCGACACGGTGTGCACTGGCCGCAGGACTCATCCATGAAGAAGGTCATCAGATTGCGTGCCGCCGCGACCAGATCGTCCTGATCCGACAGCACCATCACCGCCGCCGAGCCGATGAAGCAGCCATGCGCCTGCAAGGTGTCGAAATCCAGCGGAATATCGGCCTTGCTGGCCGGCAGAATTCCGCCGGAAGCCCCGCCGGCAGATACGCCAACAGACGGTGTCCTGCTGCCATGCCGCCACCGTATTCCTCGACCAACTCATTGAGCGTGATACCGGCCGGTGCCAGATACATGCCCGGCCGCATGACGCGACCTGACAGCGAAAAGCTTCTCAGCCCCTGGCGTCCATGCCGGCCAACATTGACGTAGCTCTCGATGCCTTCGCGATGCAGCCGCGCGATCCAGTAGACCGTCTCGACGTTGTTGACCAGCGTCGGCCGTCCGAACAGACCGCACTGCGCCACGAAGGGCGGACGCTGCCGAGGCTTGCCCGGCTTGCCTTCCAGCGACTCGATCAGTGCCGATTCCTCGCCACAGATATAGGCGCCAGCGCCGCGGCGTAGATGGATGAAACCGGACGCGACGACGCCTGCCACTTCCAGCTCCGTAATGCATTCACGCAGCGCAAGACCCAGCGTCGGATACTCATCACGCAGATAAATGTAGAGCCCTTCGGCGTCGATGACGTGTGCGCTGGCCAGTGCACCTTCCAGGAAGGTGTGCGGTTCTCGCTCCAGATGGTAGCGGTCCTTGAAGGTGCCAGGCTCGCCTTCATCCGCATTGATCACGCAGTAGCGCGGCCCCGCCTCGGCACGCACGAAGCCCCACTTGCGGAAGGTCGGAAAGCCAGCACCGCCGAGTCCACGCAGCCCCGCCTGCTCGATCATCTTCGCCAGATCATCAATGGCCACCTCGCCCGCCCTGAGCGCGTCGAGCAGGCCATAGCCCCCCATCGCGCGATACGCCTCCAGACTTGGATAGTCGAGGCTCGTGGCGGGATCTGCATGTACATGTCCTGCTGCAATCGCGGCCTTGACGCCCGCGACGCTTGCCTGACCAAGATGGTAATGGCCGACCTCAGCCACCGGCGCACTATCACAACGCCCCATGCAGGGTGCACGCACCACACGCACTTCAGCAGGATCGAGTCCCTCGGCAAGCCCGGCACGGAGTGTCTCGGCACCTGCCAGCTGACAGGACAACGAATCACAGACACGTACCGTCAGCGCCGCCGGCGGCGTTTCGCCATCCCGCACCAACGTGAAGTGGGCATAGAAGGTTGCCGTCTCGTAGACCTCTGCCATCGGCAGACGCATCCACTCGGCAAGTGCACGCAGATGACGCAGCGTCAGATATCCCACATGGTCATTGAGGTCATGTAGATATTCGAGCAACAGGTCACGCTGCGGCGGGCTATCGGCCAGCAGTTGCTGTATCTCGGCCAGCGCCTCGGATTCAACAGGGCGACCGCGCAGCTGACTGCGCGAACGGCGACGACCGGCTACAGCCGGCGGGGGAGTGATCACTGACGTCATGGCGGCACCGCATCGTTGTTTTAATAGTGGTGATGCAAGGAGGCTGCAGTCGTGGCGACTGCATTAGTCACGTAAGCGTCGATTGGCTCGGGCATGCAAGGCCACTGTCCAGCAGGACAGTGGCCTGTCAGGTAACAGACCCGAAAGCGTAGTAACGCCGACATTCCTCACTGTAGATTGCAATTTACAAAGCACACACTGATGCAGCAACCGCATCAAAGCCTGAAAGCGCTTCTGTGTCAGCCACGACTACGCAGGTGTCGTACCCAGCTAACTTGCCACAGGAAATGACTCTCACAATCAGACTGCCAGACTCTTCGCCTGATGGCGGCCGACCCTGTCGGAACCCCTCCAGGATGACAGCGCGACCAATAACAACATGAGGTATCCACATGTCATCGAATCCGTATGACACGGACTACGAGATCGGCCAGGACAATGTCCAGGTCATGGGTCTTGATGTTCACAACCCTGTCTTCGCGATCAGTGCCGTACTGATTGTCGGCTTTATTCTGTTTGCCATTCTATTTCCGGGAGATGCCGAGACTGCACTGGGCGGTGCCAAAGCGTGGTCCATCGGTCATGGCGACTGGCTGTTCATGATTGCCGGTAATATTTTTGTGCTGTTCTGCCTACTGCTGGTCGTCCATCCGGTGGGCAAGCTGCGTCTTGGCGGGCAAAAGGCAACACCAGAGTTCTCCACCCACTCCTGGTTCGCGATGCTGTTCGCGGCGGGCATGGGTATTGGTCTGATGTTCTGGAGCGTCGCCGAGCCGGTGGCCTATTACACCGACTGGTACGGCACGCCACTGAACGTCGAGCCACGCACCCCCGAAGGGGCACGCGCTGCACTCGGTGCCACCATGTATCATTGGGGCCTGCACCCGTGGGCGATCTATGCAGTAGTCGGACTATCGCTGGCGTTCTTCACCTATAACAAGGGACTGCCGCTGACCATCCGTTCGGCGTTCTACCCGATTCTCGGTGAGCGTACCTGGGGATGGATGGGGCATATCATCGATATCCTGGCCGTACTGGCGACCATCTTCGGATTGGCAACGTCTCTGGGACTAGGCTCTGCCCAGGCAGCGTCCGGCCTGGATTACCTGTTCGGCATCGGTGCCGGCTTACCGACCCAGATCGCGATCATCATTCTGGTCACGCTGATCGCGATCTACTCGGTCAGTCGCGGACTGGATGGCGGCGTGAAGCTGCTCTCCAACATCAACATGATCATTGCCGCCGTACTGATCGCCTTTGTCATCGTCGTCGGTCCGACACTCGCCATCTTCAAAGGCATCGGCACCACTGCGCTCAGTTATGCCGAGTACATCCTGCCACTCTCCAACTGGATCGATCGCCCTGACGAAAGCTGGTTCCACGGCTGGACGGTCTTCTATTGGGCATGGTGGATTTCCTGGTCCCCGTTCGTCGGCATGTTCATCGCACGCGTCTCGCGCGGCCGTACCGTGCGTGAATTCGTGATCGCGGTTCTGCTGGTGCCCACCCTTGTCACCATCCTGTGGATGTCAGTGTTCGGGGGTACCGCACTTGAGCAGGCGGTCAATGGCGTCGGTTCACTGGCTGGCGGCATCGATTCCGTGTCGCTTGCGATGTTCCAGATGCTCGACAACCTACCGCTCTCGGGCGTGACCTCCTTCATCGCCATCATTCTGGTACTGGTGTTCTTCGTCACCTCTTCAGATTCCGGCTCATTGGTGATCGACTCCATCACCGCCGGTGGCAAGGTAGATGCTCCCATTAGTCAGCGCGTATTCTGGGCTGCGATGGAAGGTCTGATTGCCGGTGCACTGCTCTATGGTGGCGGTAGTGCTGCCCTCGGATCACTGCAGGCAGGTGCCATCGCGACCGGATTACCCTTCACGCTGGTACTACTGGTGATGTGCTACTCACTGTTCCGTGGTCTGCTGTGGGAGAAGCAGGAGCTAAGCCTCAACGCCAATTGAGGCGTGAACGCGCAAGTCTCATGCCTTTATAAATAACGTTTCATAAAGCACGGACAAAAAAAATGCCGCCCCCGGTAACCGGGGGCGGCATTTTCAGTAGGTGACCCGAACGTCACCCCTACTGGATCAGGAGTTTTCCTGAGCCAGCTTCTGCACCTTCTTCATCAGCGTCGGATCGTTCTGAACCGCCTGGCCGATGGAATTGAAGGTGGCAACTTCCAGACCGGAGTCTTCTACCGCACCGACCATCTCATCATTGGCTTCCTGACGGACGCTCTGCTTGGCAGTTTCGTCGTCGGCCTTCTGAAGCTTGCCGGCGAAGTCTTGAGAGATGCGAGCGATTTCCTGAGAGGCAGCAGCGAACTGTTCCAGCTGCGCATCAGAGAAGTCACTGGCCTGAGCCTGTGTTGCCTGTGCAGGTGCCTGACCCTGAGCCGGTGCGTCAGCAGCGAACGCCGGTGCCGACATCATGCCCGCAGAAATCAGGGCAGCCGTCATGTATGCAGTCATCCGTTTCATTGCAGCCTCCAGTCATTGATCGTCAATAAGTGATTACCCTAACTCAGACGGAAGCCTCGGCCGGATGTTCAATTTTTCATGTAAAGCTTTGAAATCACTTTGAATCATTCGCGATACATTCGTCGCATTAAAGCAACGCAAAATACGCGAGGCCGCTCATGGCAGGGGTTTCAAAACCTGTATACCCATACAAAGACATTCGTTTTTCTGCCGAACTTTCTGCCAAATTTTCTTCATGCCGCTCGTGAAACTGCTGCAAAACGATGCTGATATCTCTCCACGCCTTCACTTTCACATGATATATAGCCCAGCCAAGTACCACACAAACCGCGCACTGATGGGCAGCAAACTCCCGCAGACTGACATAGGCTTACGATAGACCCATGCCACACGACACCTCGTATCCTTGTGCACCTGAATGCATCTCCTAACAACATCGCCGCTGTCGGAGGACTGATATGTCCGCACACACTCTTTCCTCACCACTCTCTTTGCTCGGCTTCTCATCTTTCCTGTCATCTCCGCCAGCATCGCGGCATGCAGGAACACTGCTCTTCTCCAGCCTGCTGGCCATGCTGCTGCTCATCAGTCCTCAGGCCCACGCGATCAGCTTGCTGGATTCAGACGCTGACCTGAATGCCCCCACCGAAACCTCAGCCGGCGCGCCGCCACCACCGTCACCTCCCGAGACGGTAGTGACGACCACTACGGCTGCCAATGTCGATCCGGCCGCCAACCCTCTGCTCGGTGAAACCTGGAACCGCCGCTCACTGGTGCTGGTCGCGCCAGACGAGCAGGACCGTGATCTGCAGCGCCAGAGAGATGAGCTACGCGCCACGCGCGGCGAGTTGCAGCAACGTGATGTAACGCTCTATAGCCTGATGGGCACACGCGGTATCCACGATGGCGTGCCGATGAGCTTCGAGGAGGTTCGCGCCCTGCGTGATGCCATGCAGCTGCGCGAAGGCGCGCCCTTTACCGTCATCCTGATGGGCAAGGACGGCGGCAAGAAGATGCAGCAGGAGGGTTTCGTCTCACCGGGCCAGATCTACCAGGTGATCGATAACATGCCGATGCGCCAGCGGGAATCCAGCCAGAACTCTCGCGCTGCATCACCGTCACAAGCTACGGAAGAACACAGCGCGCCCGAGCCATTGAGCGATGAAGACTGGCAGTGGCAGAAAAGCGAGTAGACAGAGCCGGTAGATCAAGCGGAAATCAATGGCACCTTAAACAAAAAGCCCCTGACAGCGAAGATGCTGTCAGGGGCTTTCTATCTTCTGCGGATATGCCTTGCTGTAGCGCAGCGAGCGCTGAAAGTTGGTTGCCCAGCGCCTTAACGCACAACGCCCTCCTCACGGAGCAACTTGAGAATCTCGCCAGCCCCTTCTTCGGCACTCACGCCTTCCAGACGCTTGCCACCGCCACCTTCGGCTTTAGCAGCGGCGGCCTTGAAACGGTCACGCGCATTGGTGGCCTTGATGCGCTTGAGGCGCTTGGGTCGTTTACGCGCTGGTGTTATGGCGAAGGCTTCGGCCACGCTATCGTGCGCAGCGTCCCCAGTCTCGACCCTGACCAGTGACCCGCGCCGTGCCTGCCCGAAGGCCGATTGACGCGCAGCCGGCGCGGCGCTATCCACACTGACCAGCGCAGGTAGCCGCACTCTGAGTCGACGGCGCTGGCCACGCGGCAATGCCTGCAACGCTGTCAGATGCTCACCATCACAACTCTCGATCTCGACCAGTCCTTCGACCAGCGGCCAGCCGAGACTCTCCGCCAACAGATGTGGGAGTAAACCGCTCCCCTCACCTGTCTCGCTCTGGCCACCGCACACCACCAGCTGCGGGGCCTCCTCACGCAGTCGTGCCGCGAGCAACGGCCACACGTCGACGACTCGCTCGGCGGCTTTATCTTGCAAGGCGCGAGGCGTGACCAGCGTCAGCGCCTCCAGCCCCATGCCCAGATAACCACGCAGTGCCACGTCCTGCTCGCTCCCCGTCATGATCTCTTCGCCACTGGCGTGCCAGGCACTTACGCTCACCTGCCCCTCGGGCTGTTGACGTGACAGGGTCAAGCACAGCTCCAGCGCGCGCGCATCCTGCTCGGCACGCCGCAGGCGCCCTGACACCGGATGCTGACCCAGTGACACCAGACTGACGACCTTGAGCGCAGCAGACTGACCGAGTGCAGCAGACTGATTGACTGAATTCATGCGTTTCTCCTTACCCTCCTGACCACCTCAGGCAGTCCCGGGCAATATCAGGCTGCGTTGGCCGCAAGCGATGCCGATGTGACGGAAGAAGCCGCTGATGCGGTACCTGACGCCAGTGCATCAACCTGATCAGCATCCGACAATGGTCCGCGTGCTGCCTCAAGCTGCTGACACAGGCTTGCCAGAATCGCCTCGGCATCCCCGATCACCGATAGGTCGGCACGTTTGACCATGTCACAGCCACCGTCGAGATTGATCGCCACCACCTTGTCGCAGCGCTGAATGCCCTGCAGATGCTGGATGGCGCCTGAGATACCCACCGCCACATAGACACGTGCCGTTACCCAGGTACCGGTGGCACCGACCTGGCGGGCACGCGGCATGAAGCCGTCATCGACTGCCACGCGCGAGGCGCCTTCGGTCGCGCCGAGCACCTGCGCGGCATGATGGAAGCCATCCCAGTCACGAATACCGTTGCCCGCCGAGAGAATGAATTCGGCCTCGCCTAGCGCGATGGCGGAAGGATCGACCGCTACCGGCCCCAGGTCTTCGATCAATGGCGACGATATGACGGCGCTGCCATCGTTGGCCGCTGTGCGTTCTTCATCCTCCAGCATCAGCGGCATTGCCGCATGGCGCACATCCTCGACCGGTTCGGCGCATTCAGCCTCACAGAGCAGAATACGCGTCAGCGGGCGCGTCAGATCCTGTTGGCCATTGCCGCTACGGCCAGTGACGGAGAGCTGTTCACACTCACCACGTCCCACCGCTGCCAGATCACCATCGAGCTGATAGACATTGCCGCTGGGGCGCACCGAAGCATCACCCTTGCACAGCAGCCGCGCACCGAGTCGACGTCCCCGCTCACCACCGCCAGTACGCGACTCCGGCAACAGCCATAGCCGTGGTGACAGCTCACCATCAATGGCTTCCAGTTCCGCCAGCTGCGTGAGCGGCGCGTAGCCGTCATGCAGCGTGTCACTGAAGTGCATCCAGCGATCAACCCCTGCTGCGCCGAGTCCTGCTGAATCAGACTCATCCCCACCATCGCGCAGCGTGCCGAAGGTAACGGCAAGTACCGCGCCCTGATGGGCGGGGTCGGCATCGGCAATCTGGCGCGCCAGGCCAAGCACATCGCGGTCGTGGCTCGAAATCCGACCACTGGTCATGTCCGGCACCACCGCGATCAGGAAGGCGGGAGATTCGATCTCGATCAGCGGCAGGACGATTGCCTTGACCGCAACCGCTGAATTTCCAGCGCCCGCCGCGGCAGGCCCGGTGCGCCCACTGCGATCGAAACGCTTGCGCCCATTGGTGGCGATGAAGTGCCCGACATGCGGATTGCGGCGCATCACGCCCTTCGGTCCAAGCCAGCGCTCCTGAGGGCCAACGGCTCCCTTGCCGAGCGCCATCAAGGCAGTGAGATGCTCAGGATGCAGGCGATTGCGCGCCTGCTGCTCCAGGCGCGGATTACGCCGCGGTAGAGCTGAGTGTTCGTCACGATGAGTGGTCATGCCGCTACCTCCGTATCCGCCTGAGGTATCATCGATGCCTTGGGGTCACTGGACGAAGGTCCCGTCAGCACCAGTGCACGCGCCATCAGTTCTGCCAGATCCAGCACCTGGGGTTCGGCTTCACCAGCCGGCGCCACCACGCCTTCCAGCATCGCGGTGCACTGCGGGCAGCCCACCGCAACCACCTCGGCGCCCGTCTCACGTACATCGCCCATGCGCATGTCCGGAATCCGCTGCTTGCCGGGAATGTCCGTCACCGGTGCCCCGCCGCCGCCGCCGCAACAGCGTGAACGAGACCCGGAACGCTCCATCTCGCGCACTTCCAGCCCCAATGCTGCCAGCAGTGTGCGCGGTGCTTCGAATTCGCCGTTGTAACGCCCTAGATAACAGGGATCGTGCCAGGTGACGGAACCTAGATGGGTCAGCTTGTCGCCATCCAGATTCAGACGGCCGGCCGCCAGTAGCTCGTTCATGTAGCTGGTGTGGTGATTGACGAGATAGTCGCCCCCGAAGGCGGCGTATTCGCGCCCCAGTACGTGGAAGCTGTGCGGATCACAAGTGATGATGCGCGCGAAGCGATAGTGCGACAGTGTCTCGATGTTGCGCTTGGCCAGCGACTGGAAAGTGGCCTCATCACCCAGACGGCGTGCGACATCTCCGCTGTCACGCTCCTCGGCACCGAGGATGGCGAAGTCGACCTTGGCCGCGCGCAGTACCTGCACGAAGGCACGCAGCGTGCGCTGATTGCGCATGTCGAAGGCACCATCGCCCAGCCACAGCAGCGCTTCCACGGGACGCGGATCACGCGCCGCTTCCCGTGCCGCCTGCACCTCGGCGATACGCGGCAGGTTCAGGTCTGCCGCCCAATGCAGACGCGCCTCGAGCGCGAAGCCGCCCGGGTTGTCGGTGGCGATCAGATTGTCGAGCACCTCGACGCCCTTGCCCGGTGTCGCGCCGTGCTCCAGCGTCATGTGACGACGCATGTCGACGATGGCATCGACGTGCTCGATCATCATCGGGCACTCCTCGACACAGGCACGACAGGTGGTGCAGGCCCACAGGGTTTCTGGCTCGACCAGCACCTTGAATTCGTGGATCAGCTTGTCAGAGTCACTTTTCGCCCCAGAAGCGTCCTGCGCCGCCTTGATCTGGATCGGTCCGGAAGACGCTGCCTGACCTGCCGGCCGAGCATACGGCGATGCCCCGACGATCTCCTGCTGCGGGCCGCCACCATGCTGACCGACAGCACGCTTCGGCTCGTCGCCCGGATAGGGAGAACCGGCGTAGGCGGCGTCACTGCCCCCCGCCATGCCGACCACCATGTCCTGAATCAGCTTCTTGGGATTGAGCGGCTGACCGGCCGCGACGCCGGGCACACCGCTTCACACGCCCGCACTGCACACAGGCATCGAAGCCCAGCAACTGACGCCAATTGAAGTCGGCAGGCTTGCCGACGCCCAACGGTGCCTTGGGGTTGGTGAGGTCCAGCGGCAGCAGCGCGCTGTCGCGGATGCCAGCGCTGTCGCGGGTACTGAAACGTGCCGGACGCCGATGGAAGGCCAGGTGCAGCGCGCCAGCGAAGGCATGCTTCATCGGCCCGGTGATGCGCGAGCCGCCACCGGTCATGCCGACGATCATCTCGAGCAACCCCCAGGCAATCCCGGCCACCAGCACCAGCCCGACGATACCGCCGGAGATCATGCCGCCGACGCCTTCCGGCAGCACCAGTGACAGACTCATCACGAACAGGCTGGCCGAAAACACCAGCAGGCTCTTGGGCAGGCGCATCCACGGGCCACGCGACAGGCGTGCCGGTGGATCGAGGCGACGGCGACGCACGAACAGCGCGCCACCGAACATCGCGCCGCTGGCCAGCAGCAACAGCCCCCCCAGCCAGGCGGAGTCGATGCCGAAGCCGTAGACCACTACCATCAGCAGCGCCGCCGCCACGAAGCCACCGCCAGTGGCGACGTGAGTGTTGGCCATGTAGCGATCCCGCGCGACCACGTGATGCAGGTCCACCCCATAGCGGCGCGGTATCTTCGCAAGGCTTGCGATCAGCTCACCCACACTCATCGACGTGGCATCCGCCCGCCCCTGCCGCCACATGCCGATACGCTTGACCGCGCCGATGGCGGCCAGCGCCAAGGCGGCAAAGATCAACACCGACAAGACGGTTTCGCTCAAGACTGTTTCATTCATGGTCAAACCTCCCACCTACGTGTCAGACGACGCGATCAAAAATCCTTGCACAGGCGCAGGGCGTCGTAGATGGCGGCGTGGGTGTTGCGCGGTGCATTGCAGTCGCCGAGACGGAACAGCAGGTAGTCGTCACCGTCAGTGGCTTGGCTCAAGCACGGCTGCGGGGTGATCGCGTAAAGCGCCTCAACGTCGATCTGGCCCTTGTTGAGCGCGCCTTCCTTGAAGGCGTAGTACAGCGCTTCATCGGGGCGCACGCCGTTCTCGACCACAATCTGATCGACGACGCGTTCTTCCAAGGTGCCGGTGTATTCGTTCTCGAGTACCGCCACCAGCCCATCGCCTTCGCGGTAGACCTCATGCAGCACCATGTCGGAGGTCATCACGACTTCCTTGGCGTACAGGCTGCGGTAATAGGTCGGGAAGGTCGTGCCACCCACGGCGGCGCCAGGCTTGATGTCGTCAGTGACGATCTCGACCTTGGCGCCCTTGTCAGATAGATAGTCGGCTACCGACACGCCAGAGAATTCGCAGATGCTGTCGTAGATCAGCACATTGCTGCCCGGTGCGACATTGCCATCGAGGACATCCCACGAGGAGACGATCAGGCTCTTGGCCGGATCTTCGTCATAGCCCCAGGACGCGAACTGGTCCATGAACGGACGTCCGCCGACCGAGAGAATCACCACGTCAGCGCGCAGGTCGCGGATGGTCGCTTCATCGGCACGCGTGCCGAGACGCAAATCGACCTTCAGGCGTGCAAGTTCCAGCTGATACCAGCGCGTGATGCCAGCAATCTGATCCCGCTGCGGTGCCTTGGAGGCTGTGGTGATCTGGCCACCCAGCTCGCTCTTGGCCTCGAACAGCGTCACGTCGTGGCCGCGTTCGGCACACACGCGGGCCGCTTCCATGCCTGCTGGGCCACCGCCGACGATGACGACCTTGCGCGTGGCACCGGTGGTCTTCTCTATCTCGTGCGGCAGGCCCATGTATTCCCGCGAGGTGGCGGCATTCTGGATGCACAGCACGTCGAGGCCCTGATACTGACGATCGATGCAGTAGTTGGCACCGACGCACTGCTTGATCTGGTCGAGCTGGCCCATCTTGATCTTGGCGATGATATGCGGATCAGCGATGTGCGCGCGGGTCATGCCGACCATGTCGACATAGCCGCCTTCCAGGATGCGCTCGGCCTGATTGGGGTCCTTGATGTTCTGGGCGTGGATCACCGGAATCGACACGACTTCCTTGATGCCAGAGGCCAGATGCAGGAAGGGTTCCGGCGGGTAGGACATGTTGGGAATGACGTTGGCGAGACTGTTGTGGGTATCACAGCCGGAGCCGATCACGCCAAAGAAATCGAGCAGGCCCGTGGCGTCGTAATAGGCCGCGATCTGCTTCATGTCATCGTGAGACAGGCCATCAGGATGGAATTCATCGCCACAGATGCGCATGCCGACCACGAAGTCGTCACCGACCTCGGCGCGCACCGCCTTGAGCACCTCGATACCGAACTTCATGCGGCCCTCGAAGCTGCCGCCCCACTCATCGGTGCGCTTGTTGACGCGCGGGCTCCAGAACTGGTCGATCAGGTGCTGGTGCACGGCGGACAGCTCGACGCCATCCAGGCCGCCTTCCTTGGCACGCCGCGCCGCCTGGGCGAAGTCGGCGATGATGCGCTGGATCTCTTCCACCTCGATGGTCTTGCAGGTGGAGCGGTGCACCGGCTCACGGATACCGGACGGCGACATCAGCGAGGTCCAGTCGAAACCGTCCCAGCGTGAGCGACGGCCCATGTGGGTGATCTGGATCATGATCTTGCCGCCATGCTTGTGCACGGCATCGGCCAGATTCTGGAAATGCGGGATGATGCGGTCGGTCGACAGATTGACGGAGCTCCACCAGCCTGCGGGCTGTCGATGGAGACCACCGAGGAGCCACCACAGATGCACAGGCCACAGCCCCCCTTGGCCTTCTCTTCGTAGTAGCGCACGTAGCGATCGGTAGTCATGCCGCCATCGGTGGCATACACCTCGGCGTGGGCAGTACTGACGACGCGGTTGCGGATGGTCAGCTTGCCGATCTCGATCGGCTGGAAGAGTGCGTCGAATGCCATGGTGAAAGCTCCTCGCCGGGGGGAATGCCGCCTTCTGCAAGGACGCCTGACTCTCCATCAGCAAGGAATGAGTCAGGCGTCATGCCTGTCAGGGAAGGCGACACTCAGGCGTTACGTTATCGTTATGGATGATGTCCGCGAATAGCCGTGCAGAAGCGGATGATGCGAGATGTCGTGATGAAACGTGATGAGATGCCACAAGAGTGGCTGATGTGAAAACGTCACACTGTTCCGGGAGCGACCTCGAAATACCCGACATCACAGCCTTCCTCACCACCGCTCTGGGTCTGGACGGCGACGGTGCGCCGCTCACTGCCACGCGCGGCCAGAATCTGGTCCATCGCACCCGCAAACCAGCCGGTGAACATGTACTCAAGCTTGGTGCCGGTCTTGCCCTGCTGATAGACGAAGCAGGAGTGTTCAAGACGCACCTTGCAGGTCCCTGACTCGAGATCGATCTCTTCAGTGATGAACAGGCCCCAGCCGCGCTGCGACAGACGCTTCATGTAATGCTCGAAGACTTCCACGCCGACCAGGCCATGCAGTTCGGCTTCCTTCTCGCACCAGTGCCAGGCGCTCTTGTAGCCGGCGTGGTAGAGAATCTCGGCATACTTCTCTGCGCCCAGCGCCTCTTCCACCGCGACATGATTGTTGATAAAGAAGTGGCGCGGCACATACAGCATCGGCAGTGCATCGGACGTCCAGACGCCAGTCTCGCTATCCACTTCGATCGGCAGTTCAGGGGCCATCTTGCTCATATCGGTATCCTCACTAGGGGTCAGAAAAGGGGGATGTAAAAGGAAGCACTGAAAGAGAGAAAGAGAAAAAGAAGAGGGAATAAGGCTCAGCCGCCCCAGACGTTTTCCAACGTACGCAGCCAGTTCTCACCCATGATCTTGCGCACCTGCTGCTCGCTCATGCCGCGACGCAGGAGTGCCTCAGTCAGGTTGGGGAACTCACCGATGGTGCGGATACCTTCCGGATTGACGATCTTGCCGAAGCTGGTAAGACGACGGGCATAACCCTTGTCGTGCGTCAGCCACTCAAAGAAGTCCTGACCGTGGCCCTGGGTGAAATCGGTACCGATACCAATGGCATCTTCACCGACCAGGTTCATCACGTACTCGATGGCCTCGACGTAGTCGTCGACCGTGGCGTTGACGCCGGCCTTGAGGAAGGGAGTGAACATGGTGACGCCGACAAACCCGCCGTGCTCGGCGATGAAGCGCAGTTCGGCATCGGACTTGTTGCGCGGGTGATCCTTGAGACCGGAGGGCGCGCAATGGGAATAGCAGACAGGGACTTTCGATTCGAGGATGACTTCCTCGGAGGTCTTGGAGCCGACGTGGGAGAGATCACACATCACACCGACGCGGTTCATCTCGGCGACCATCTCGCGCCCGAAACCGGACAGACCGCCATCACGCTCGTAACAGCCGGTACCGACCAGATTCTGGGTGTTGTAGCACATCTGCACGATGCCTACGCCGAGCTGCTTGAAGACATCGACATAGCCGATCTGGTCTTCATAGGCATTGGCATTCTGGAAGCCATAGATGATGCCGGTCTTGCCTTCGGCCTTGGCGGTACGAATGTCCGCGGCCGTGCGCACCGGAATCACCAGATCACTGCTCTCTGCAATCAGCTGGTTGCTCTTGACGATGTTGTTGACGGTCGCCTGGAAGCCTTCCCATACCGAGACGGTGCAGTTGGCTGCGGTTAGGCCACCCTTGCGCATGTCCTCGAACAGCTCGCGCTGCCACTTGGCAATCACCAGACCGTCGATGACGATACTGTCGTCGTGGATGGCGCGGGCCGCATCGGACCCGCCGAAGGGAGAAGTGGTTAAGTCAGACATCGTGGCACTCCGGCGCTGGGCAGGCGGATCAGAAAGTCAGGTCACTGTCCGTACCCGGCGGACAGGGCCTCCGGAATCACACGATGACCGGCAGACTCCGCCAGCATAGTCCTGCCCTCTTCACCTCCTGACGCCAGATGCGACGCGCGGCTGTCGGATCACGTCACGACTGTCGTTCTTGTCTCGTGCTTGTCTAGTTTCCCCTCATACCGACGCATTCATCACCGCCTCACCCTGGCTCCAGAAGCGACAACGCCCTGTCCTCGGTGACTCGCAGGAATGCGAGAACGAAGGCAGGGCGTTGTCGTTGTTCGATCAGGGCTTTCAGATCAACCCTTCACGTCAGCGCTTCATGTGAAGTCATCAATTCAACGTTTCAGGCTAGATCATGGGCTAGCGCGCAGGCGACAGCTCCTTGAGAGATGGCAGCAGTTCCCAGCTCAACCAGCCACGCGGCTGGTCCAGGCGCTTGAGATAGCCCATGCCGAGGTTGTTCATCTGACGACGTGTCCAGCTGGCGCGACGCTGGATATAGGCCGACGGCTTACCGGCATTGAAACGGATCGGGTTAGGTAGCACCGCCGCCAGCAGACTGGCCTGATAGGCCGAAAGACTCGCCGCATCGGTATTGAAATGATGCTGAGCAGCTGCCTCGACCCCGAACACGCCCGGCCCCCATTCCGCGACATTCAGATAGACCTCAAGGATGCGTTCCTTGGGCCAGATCACTTCGATCAGAATGGTGAACCATACCTCCAACCCCTTGCGTACCCAGCTACGCCCGTTCCATAGAAAAACGTTCTTGGCTGTCTGCTGGCTGATGGTGCTGGCACCACGCAGCCGCTCCCCCGCCAGACGCGCATCAATCGCCTTGACGATCTGGTCGACATCGAAGCCATAGTGATCAGGGAATTTCTGGTCTTCCGACGCAATCACCGCCAGCCGCGCATTATTGGAGATATGACTGGCTGACACCCAGTCATGCTGCAAGGCCACAGGCTGGCCCGAGAACATGGCATAGCTCCACTTCTCGACCATCACCATCGACAGCGGCAACGGCATGAAACGCAGCAATACGACGATGCCGACACAGGCCACCATCCAGCAGCCCGTGATCTTGAGCACCCATAGCATCAGCCAGCGCAGGCGTTCCATGGGTCGCATGGATATGGCCGCCGGCGTCCGACGTATTGCCCCACGCCGTGCACCTGCCGATTGGTCGCTGTTGTTTGTCTGTCCTCGAGCCATCCCTCGCCATCCCCTGTCGCGCGTGTCATCACGCGTCCTTGTCATTAACACTTGCCGAGATCAACGCCTGCCATCATCAGCACTTGTCGTCGTGAATGCTCAGTATGGCGTACGACGATCCGAGCGAGTGTACCAGAGGCAGACCCATCATCTGGAAACGACAACGCCCCGACCACAAAGGGACGAGGCGTTGGGATTACGATTCAGCCTGCACGGCTGGCCTTCACGACTTAGCCTGCACAGCTCAGTTTGCGTAGTGCGGCCAGCTGCGCATGATCAGATCCGCACGCTGGCGTAGGTCGGCTCTCCGCGCGCATTGGCCAGCGCCAGGATGGCTGACGAGACCGGCGCCTCGTTGGCGACATGCAGTGAAGACTTGCCAATCGCAGAGTGCAGCAGCCCCTCAAGGCTGGTAATACCTGACAGACGATGATCACCATCGGCACGACATGCCGTTTCCATGACGCTCGTGCCGCGCTCACTACCCAGTCGCTCGTCGCGTGGCGGCATCCCGAAGTACTCGCGGTAGCATTTGGAGAAGTGCGGCGTAGAGACGAAACCACAGGCTGAGGCCACCTCGATGATCGACAGCGCCGTCTGCTTGAGCAGCTGGCGGGCGCGCGTCAGGCGCAGCTTGAGGTAGTAGCGCGACGGCGAACAGTGCAGATAGCGCTGAAAGAGGCGTTCCAGTTGGCGGCGCGAAACATCCACATAGTGGGCCAGTTCATCGAGACCAATCGGCTCTTCCAGGTTGGCCTCCATCAACGCGACGATTTCCAGCAACTTGGGCTGGGTCGTGCCCAGCACATGCTTGAGCGGCACGCGCTGCTGGTCCTGCTCACCACGTACGCGATCACAGATGAACATTTCGGAGATACCGGCAGCCAGTTCACGGCCATGCTCACGCCCAATCATGGTCAGCATCATGTCCATTGGTGCAGTTCCCCCAGAGGCGGTGGCACGCTCCTGGTCGATGGAGAACAGCCGCGTGGTCAGCGGCACGCGCGGGAAGGCCTCCTGCATGGCCGCCAGACACTCCCAGTGGATGCTGGTCTCATGGCCTTCGAGCAGTCCCGCCTGTGCCAGTGCCCAACTGCCGGTGCACACCGCACCGAGACGGCGACCGCCACGTGCCTGCGCCTGCAGCCAGCTGATGTGCGGACGCTGCACTGCACGCTGAATGCCGACACCGCCACAGACGATTGCCATGTCCAGCGGTGGGCAGAACTCGGTGGAGATATCCGGGGTCACCTGCAACCCATCGCTGGCACGCACGGGCGCACCTTCGAGCGTCAAGGTGTACCAGCGATACAGCTCACGCCCCGCCAACTGATTGGCCATGCGCAGTGGCTCGACCGCCGACGCCAGCGAAATGAGTGTAAAGCTGTCGAGCAACAAGAAGCCGATGGTCTGAGGCTGACGGGCGTCCGATGCCATGCCGGACTGAGAACGGTTATATGCGCTGTCGAAGCGGCCACTGGTCAGTGCCATGGGGGAACTCCTTCTTCTAATCTGCCTGAGTTGCAGACCGGAGCATCAAGTGCTCTCGCCCAAACTACTGGTGCCTTCGGGGGTCTGCGATATTGTCATTATTGGCACTCAGCAGGGAACTGACTTGATGACGGGGCAGTTCCAGCAGCGGCGACGATCATTATCAGAACGCACTCTCGAGATTAAGATACGACCTCAAGCGATTCGATAACGTCAGGGGTGTCGCAATTCACTGCTTGGACGTCGTGCGTTGTCCACCTCTCGACAGTAAACCATCGGCTATCCGACACGCAGTCTTTAAATCGCCGCTGTGCAGCAAATCATCGTTGCCGTACAGCACAGAATAACGGTGTGATTGGCTACTGTTCTCGCAGCATAAATTTTGCTCGTGATTAGGCTATTTCACGCCTTCCTGTCACAAAAAAGTGACAGGCCCCACTCCGGTGATACCGAAGCGGGGCCTGTCGTTTTCATCTTTCACGCATTTTCTATCGTAGTGCTCTCTCGCTCTCTACTCACGCAGCATCTCTTACAGGAGATGCTTGGCATGGTAGGCCAGATGCTCCTCGATGAAGCTGGCCATGAAGAAGTAGCTGTGGTCGTAGCCGGGATGGCGACGCAGGATCAGCGGATGACCGTGCTCAGCACATACGGCTTCGAGACGCTCAGGCATCAGCTCATTGTCGAGGAACTGATCATTCTCGCCCTGATCAATGAAGAGCTCCTGACGTGAAGCGCCGCTCTCACGCGACCGCTTCACCAGCTCACAACTATCCCACTGTGCCCACTGGGCGCGGTCATCGCCCAGATAGCCCGAAAAGGCCTTCTCGCCCCACGGGCAGGCGGACGGATTGACGATCGGTGCAAAGGCCGACACCGAGCGATAACGGCCCGGGTTCTTCAGTGCACAGATCAGCGCCCCGTGACCGCCCATCGAGTGACCGGAGATGGACTCACGTTCACCATCCACCGGGAAGTGACGCTTGACCAGCGCGGGCAGCTCCTCGGTAACGTAGTCGTACATGCGATAATGGCGCGCCCACGGTTCACGGGTGGCATTGAGATAGAAGCCGGCACCGCTGCCGAAGTCATAACTCTCGTCTTCGCCGGGCAGGTCCACGCCACGCGGACTGGTGTCCGGACAGATCAGCGCAATGCCCAGCTCGGCGGCCATGCGCTGAGCACCGGCCTTCTGCATGAAGTTCTCGTCGGTGCAGGTCAGCCCCGACAGCCACCACAGCATCGGCACCGGGCCTTGTTCGGCCTGCGGCGGCAGATAGATGGCAAACACCATATCGCAGTCCAGGCTGCCACTACGGTGACGGTAACGCTTGAGCCAGCCGCCATGCACCTTGTTGGCACTGACCAGCTCGAGTTGTTCGGTCGCGGTCATCGTACTCTCCTTTCTGATAGCGCCGTTTTCATGGTTCACAGCACGAGAAACGTCAAAAATCAGAAGCTGAGGACGGTACGGATCGACTTGCCTTCATGCAGCAGGTCGAAGGCATCATTGATCTTCTCGAACGGCATCTGGTGCGTGACGAAGTCGTCCAGATTGATCGCGCCATTCATGTAACGATCGACATAACCCGGAAGCTCGGTGCGGCCCTTGACGCCACCGAAGGCGGAGCCTTTCCAGACTCGCCCGGTCACCAGCTGGAACGGACGGGTGGATATCTCTTCGCCAGCACCGGCCACGCCGATGATGATGGATTCACCCCAGCCCTTGTGAGCGCACTCAAGCGCGGCGCGCATGACGTTGACGTTACCGATGCACTCGAAGGAGTAGTCGACGCCGCCATCAGTCATCTCGACGATGGCTTCCTGCACCGGCACGGACAGCTTGCTTGGGTTGACGAAGTCGGTGGCACCGAACTTGCGCGCCAGATCGAACTTGTCTTCGTTGAGGTCGATGGCAATGATGCGTGAGGCCTTGGCCATCACCGCGCCCTGAATCGCAGCCAGGCCAATGGCACCGAGGCCGAAGATGGCGACAGTCGCGCCCGGCTCGACCTTGGCGGTATTCATGACCGCGCCGATACCCGTAGTGACACCACAGCCCAGCAGGCAGATCTTGTCCAGCGGTGCTTGCTTGGAGACCTTGGCCAGTGAGACTTCCGACACCACGGTGTATTCAGAGAAGGTAGAAGTGCCCATGTAGTGGTGCAGCATCTTGCCGTCCAGCGAGAAGCGCGAGGTTCCGTCCGGCATCAGGCCACGGCCCTGAGTCGCACGCACCGAACTGCACAGGTTGGTCTTGCCGGAGAGGCAGAACTTGCACTTGCCGCACTCAGCGGTATAGAGCGGAATGACATGGTCGCCCGGCACCAGGCTCGTCACACCCTCACCCACTTCCTCGACAATGCCCGCACCTTCGTGGCCTAGCACGGAAGGAAACAGACCTTCGGGATCCGCACCCGACAGGGTGAAGGCATCAGTGTGGCAAACGGCAGTATTGACGATGCGCACCAATACTTCGCCAGCCTTCGGCCCATCGACATCAATCTCGACCAGTTCCAGCGGCTTGCCGGCTTCCAGCGCAATCGCAGCACGTGATTTCATCAATATCTCCTAGAGAGCAACAATAACGGTAAACTGACCGTCATCAGCTCAGGACAATAGAGTGTGACGGCTTGGCATGGCCCACAGTCTACGCTGTCAGCATGGCCGGATTAAGTCGCCAACACTCAGATGATTATTGCCATACAACAACAGTGACCAAGGAGCGGGCATGCAGCGCTGGGACCGAATCGAAGCCTTTGTGGAAGTCGTCAGAATCGGTTCATTTTCCGGTGCGGCCCGTCATCTCGGGGTCTCCAGCTCACATGTCAGTCGACTTATCAGCCAGCTGGAAGCTCAGCTCGACACTCAGCTGCTCTATCGGACGACGCGCCAGACGCGCCTGACCGATGCTGGACAGGTCTATTACGAGCACTGCCACCATCTCTTTGACGGTTTTCGCGCCGCAGAACAAGCCATCGGTGACTTCCATGCTCGCCCCAGCGGGGTGCTTAAACTGACCAGCGCCACCACCTTTGGTGAGCGTTATGTGGCACCACTGGTCAATGACTTTCAGCTCAAGCATCCCCAGCTTGAGGTACAGATGCACTTCACCAACCGTCCGGTGGAGCTGATCGATGAAGGCTACGATGTCGCCATTCGCATGGGCGTGCTCAAGGATTCCTCGCTGATCGCGCGGCGACTGGTCGATCGGCGCGAGTACGTGATCGCCTCGCATGACTATTTCCAGCGCGCGCCGCGCCCGCATACGCTGGCCGAGCTTTCCAGCCATCGTTGCCTGGCGGGCTCCAAGCGTGAGTGGCTGTTCGAGGTCGAGGGACAACGTCGCGAGGTACGTATCAGTGGCAGCTGGCAGGCCAATTCAGGGCCAGCGCTACTGGATGCGGCGCTCAAGGGCCTCGGCCTGGCCCAGCTGCCTGATTACTATGTGGCCCCTCATCTCGCGAGTGGCGAGCTGATTGCAGTGCTCGACGACTATCAGGTACGCGACACTGGCGTGTGGATCGTTTATCCCCGCCATCGCCATCTGTCGCCCAAGGTGCGTCAGTTCGTCGACTTCATGGTCGAGCGCTTTGAAGGCCGTACCTCTGCGCTGCCGAGCTGACTGAACAGAGCTGAGCCTGACCTGCCAGCAAAGATACGGGGCTGCCAAATCGGCAGCCCCGTATCTTCTTTTACCGCCTCCACCTGGTCATGACTTCGATTCAATACGCCCTCGGCCTCGAGTCAATATGCCCTTGGACTACCGGCTGCCGGCAGCACCACCGATGGCGCCTTGTCCAACAGCTTGCTGGAAACAAAATAGACCAGCGCGCCCAGCAACGACCCCGTGAACCAGCCGTAGTCGTAGAACCAGGACAGCGCAGGTTGCGAGAAGCTGATCATCGTCAGGCCCACCGGTACGAAGAAGGCGATGAAACCCGCCGGATTGAAGGCCGGATAGGTACCGCCATCCAGATACAACGCCGGCAAATCAAAGGATTGGCGACGGATCACGAAGTAGTCGACGATCATGATGCCGGCGATGGGGCCCAGCAGACTCGAATAGCCCAGCAACCAGTTGGAATAGAGACTCTCGAGACTGACATCCGACTCGATCCAGCCCATCTTCTTGATCAGCTCGAAGCCCATCAGCAGTACGCCGACCAGACCGGTGAGCAGCACGCCACGCGTCTGATTGATGAACTTGGGGGCGATGTTCTGGAAGTCATTGGTCGGCGAGACGATATTGGCGGCGGTGTTGGTCGATAGCGTCGCGATGATGATCAGCACCATGGCGATAGCGACCCAACCCGGACTATCGATACGTCCGATCAGGTTGACCGGATCCGAGATGGTTTCGCCAACCAGCGAACTGGAAGCCGCCGTCAGCACCACACCCAAGGCCGCGAAGAAGAACATCGTCAGTGGCAGACCGATGATCTGACCGACGATCTGGTCCTTCTGGCTCTTGGCATAGCGACTGAAGTCAGGAATGTTGAGTGACAACGTGGCCCAGAAACCGACCATCGCGGTCAGACCGGCCATGAAGTAACTCGCCACACCATCGCCCTCAGGACGATTGGGCGGCTGAGCCAGCAGCTCGCTGATCGAAGTATGCGGCAGTGCCCACACCATCAGGCCCACCCCCACCGCCAGCAGCAGAGGTGCGGAAAGTGTCTCCAACCACTTGATGGATTCCGCGCCACGAATCACCACGAACAGGTTGAGCGCCCAGAACACGAAGAAGCCGATCACCTCACCGACACCACCCAGTGCCTTCCAGTCTGCCGAGAGACTCGAGAGCAGCAGATGAATCGCCAGTCCGCCGAACATTGTCTGGATACCGAACCAACCACACGCGACCACCGCACGAATCATGCATGGCACGTTGGAGCCGATGATGCCGAACGATGAGCGCAGCACCACGGGGAAGGGAATACCGAAGCGGGTACCGGGAAAGGCGTTGAGGGTCAGCGGAATCAACACCACGATATTGGCGACCAGAATTGTCACTAGCGCCTCGCTGACACTCAGCCCGAAGTAGGCCGTCAGCACGCCACCGAGCGTATAGGTCGGTACGCAGATCGACATGCCGACCCACAGGGCAGCGATATTCCAGCGCGACCAGGTTCGCTCGGCACTCTTGGTCGGCGCGATATCTTCGTTATAACGCGGACTGGCGGCAACATCTTCTGCCACTACCAGCTCGATCATCTCCTCGTTGCTCCGCACCATGTGCGAGCGCGTCTGTGTCGGGGCCATGAGTCCTCACCTGTTTCAGCTGTTGTTATTGTTGGTAACGCGTGACAGTGCTTCGTGATGCCCTCTGCATGCCTCCCTACTTTCCTCAATTGCCCTCACTGCCGCTTTCATCACTTTAGTCAGGCAAATGTCATGCCGCAGCATTGATTAACGCCCATAAATCAATCCTGTCCATCCAGACAGCTTGTGAGATTTATCCAAGGTTACGACCATTGGATGGGCTTGTGATGTCATGTTGTTAGTCAGGCAACACTCGTCAGTATGGTCAGGTTCTATTGCGGTGCAAGGCGCGTTATTTACATACCCCAATAAACCAACTCAACTCATTGAAAATAGAGTGATTTTTATTAATATCACATGAGGTGCATGCTTTTAAAAATGGCACCACAGTGGTGAAATCAAGCGTCACAGAAATAAAAACACCTTTATATTCAACTAGTTAACTATTATTGAATTTAATTCCTTTATCGTCTTGCCGTTCCTCTAAACACTGACTAATGTTCAGTAAGCTGACTGACAAGACAGGATTATTAATCGAGAATCATTCCTGAAAAGTGCTTGGATATTTCCTGTACGTTGCGCCAGATAAACCCACGAATATGTCCGTTATCTTCTGAGTAAAAGACTCATGGAAGTGAAGTAAATACAACAACAACCCGGCGCTTGAGCGCCCGATGAGGAAGACATGTCAAACGACTCCCGCATCACCTACACCGAAGATGCTGGCAAATTACGCTGTGCCGTCATCCAGATGGGGCTCAATGTTTCCACTGATCTCGAGCCGGCTCAGATTCGCGATGCCATGAACGAGGCCCACCTGCCGCTGATTGACCAGGCCGGTGAGGCAGGCGTCAAGATCCTGTGCTTCCAGGAAGTCTTCAATCAGCCCTATTTCTGCCCAAGCCAGGATGCCAAGTGGTACGCCGCCGCCGAACGTGTACCGGAAGGCCCGACCACCACCCTGATGCAGCAGTACGCCAAGAAGCACCAGATGGTGATCATCGTGCCCATCTATGAAGAGGTGCAGACCGGCGTGTACTACAACACCGCCGCCGTGATCGACGCCGATGGCAGTTACCTGGGCAAGTACCACAAGACACATATTCCGCAGGTGGCAGGCTTCTGGGAGAAGTTCTTCTTCAAGCCCGGCAAGTCTGACTGGCCGGTCTTTAACACCGCCTACGGACGCATCGGCGTCTATATCTGTTACGACCGCCACTTCCCGGAAGGCTGGCGAGCACTGGCACTCAACGGCGCAGAAATCATCTTCAATCCCTCCGCCACCGTCGCGGGGCTATCGCAATACCTGTGGGAGCTTGAGCAGCCCGCCTCCGCTGCCGCCAATGGCTGTTACATCGCCGCCATCAACCGCGTTGGCCGCGAACAACCGTGGGACATCGGCGAATTCTACGGCTCCTCCTACTTCGTCAATCCGCGCGGCCAGATCGAAGCCCAGGCCAGCGCCACTGACGACGAATTGTTGATCCACGATCTCGACATGTCGATGGTGCGCGAAGTGCGCAACAACTGGCAGTTCTTCCGTGATCGTCGTCCGGATGCCTACACCCGCCTCACCGATGGCGAGTAATGAGCTGAGCAAGTCCGGGCTGAGCTGAATGGAAAGACCAGAGCTGGAAAGACCAGAGCTGGAAAGACCAGAACAACAATCGACCTGACATCCAAAGCTTTGAAGGCCGCTCAGCGCGGCCGGGAGAGACCCATGGCAATCCTGATCAAGGGCGGCAGCATCCAGACCCACGAAGAACGCTATGTCGCCGACATCCTGTGTGAAGGCGAGACCATCAGCGCCATCGGCACTGACCTCGACGTCCCTGCTGACTGCGAGGTGATCGACGCCAGCGGCTGCCTGGTGATGCCGGGCGGCATCGACCCGCACACCCACATGCAGCTGCCCTTCATGGGTACCGTGGCCAGCGAGGATTTCCAGAGTGGTACCGCTGCGGCACTGGCCGGCGGCACCACCATGATCATCGATTTCGTGATCCCCTCCCCCCAGCAACCGCTGATGGAGGCCTATCACACCTGGCGCGAGTGGGCCGAGAAGTCGTGCTGCGACTACAGCTTCCACGTCGCCGTCACCTGGTGGGACGAGAGCGTCAGCCAGGACATGCAGACGCTGGTCTCCGATTACGGGGTCAACAGCTTCAAGCACTTCATGGCCTACAAGAACGCCATCATGGCGCCGGACGACACCCTCGTCTCGAGCTTCGCGCGTTGTCTGGAGCTGGGCGCGATTCCCACCGTGCATGCCGAGAACGGCGAGCTGGTCTATCACCTGCAGCAGAAGCTGCTGACCGATGGCATCACCGGCCCAGAAGCGCATCCGCTGTCACGTCCACCGCAGGTCGAGGGTGAAGCCGCCAGCCGCGCCATCCGCATCGCTGGCACCCTGGGTACACCGGTGTATCTGGTACACGTCTCCACCGCCGATGCACTGGAAGAGATCCGCTACGCGCGCGAGCACGGCCAGCCGGTCTACGGCGAGGTACTGGCAGGCCATCTACTGATCGATGAAGCGGTCTATCAGAACAAGAGTTGGGAGTTCGCTGCCGGCCACGTGATGAGCCCGCCGTTCCGCTCGCTCGAGCACCGTCAGGCGCTGTGGGGCGGCATCCAGTCCGGTGATCTGCAGACGACTGCCACTGATCACTGCTGCTTCTGTGCCGAGCAGAAGGAGATGGGCAAGGACGACTTCACGAAGATTCCCAATGGCACCGCCGGGGTCGAAGACCGCATGGCGATGCTGTGGCATGAAGGCGTCAATACCGGGCGATTCACTGCCGAGAACTTCGTCGCACTGACCTCCACCAACGCCGCCAAGATCTTCAACATCTTCCCGCGCAAGGGCGCAATACGCGTCGGCAGCGACGCAGACCTGGTGGTGTGGGACCCGAACGGCGAGCGCACCATCTCCGCCAAGACGCACCACCAGAACATCGACTTCAACATCTTCGAGGGTCGCACCGTCAAAGGCATCCCGCGCCACACCGTCAGCCGTGGCTACTGGGCCTGGCGCGATGGTGAACTGCACGCGACCCGCGGCCACGGCCAGTATGTCGAACGCCCGCCCTACCCCAGCGTCTTCGATCAGCTCAAGGCGCGGGCCGAGCAGAATGCCGTCACTGCCGTTGATCGCAGCTAATTCTCCTAATCTGGCAGCGCTCCTGACGCGCTGCGCTCTTTCTCAGCCCGAACTGAAGCAACAACCTTCAACACGCTCAATGACGTACCGCCTGATAACAACTAACAACAATCATCCCGCGCGCCTGAGCGCGGGCAGGAGCCACACCGTGACGACATCCTCATCTCCTTCCCATTGGACCCCCGCGGGGTTCGAGGAAGAGGCGCTGAGTGCGCGCTTCACCGATCTTCATCCGGCGCTGGGCAAGCGCCAGGCCATCATCGAGAGCGCACGCTGCCTGTATTGCTATGACGCGCCCTGCATCAAGGCTTGCCCGACCAGCATCGACATCCCGACCTTCATTCGCCGTATTCACGACGACAACCTCGAAGGCGCCGCCAGCGAGATTCTCGATGCCAACATTCTCGGCGGCAGCTGTGCACGTGTCTGCCCGACCGAGATTCTCTGCGAGCAGTCCTGTGTACGTAATCAGGGGGATGAGTGCCAGCCGGTACTGATCGGCCTGCTGCAACGTCATGCGTTGGATAATGCCAAGTTTGAATCACACCCCTTCACGCGGGCAGCCCACACTGGGCGCCGCGTGGCCGTGGTCGGCGCCGGCCCTGCTGGCCTTTCCTGCGCGCATCGTCTGGCGCGCTTCGGTCATGACGTGGTGATCTTCGAGGCTGAAGAGAAAGCCGGCGGCCTGAACGAATACGGTATCGCCCGCTACAAGCTGACCGATGATTTCGCCGCCCGTGAAGTCGAGTTCCTGCTCGAAATCGGTGGCATCGAGATTCGCCACGGCCAGCGCCTGGGTGACAATCTCGCCATTGCCGAGCTGACACGTGAATTTGACAGCGTCTTCCTCGGCCTTGGCCTCGGTACCAGCCACTCACTGGGCCTGACGGGCGAAGACGCCCCCGGTCTGATGGCGGCGACGGACTACATCAAGGTATTGCGTCAGAGCAGCGAGTTGAACGTACTGGCGGTGCCAAAACACGCGGTGGTGATCGGCGCAGGCAACACTGCCATCGATATTGCGGTGCAGGTAAAACGCCTCGGTGCCGAGAGCGTAGACCTCGTCTATCGTCGCGGTGAAGCACAGATGTCCGCCACCCCGCACGAGCAGGACATCGCGCGTGCCAATGGCGTGATGATTCACACCTGGGCGCGCCCGCTGGCCATCGACAGCAATACCGACGGTCAACTCAGCGCCATGCAGTTCGCGCGCACCCGTGTTGAAGATGGCCGCCTGATCGACAGCGGCGAGACCTTCTCACTTGCCTGCGATGGCGTATTTACCGCGATCGGGCAAGGCTTTGACGACGCCAGCCTGAGCGACGTGCATGCCGCAGGGATGGCGCGCAGCGGGGCAAAGATTGAAGTTGACACCATGCTGCGCACCAGTCTGCCGGGCGTTTACGCCGGCGGTGACTGCATCGCGCGCGGGCAAGACCTCACCGTTCAAGCTGTCGCTCACGGCAAGTTGGCCGCCGAGGCCATCCATCACGATCTGATGCTCAAGGTGGAGGCCGCCTGATGACTATTCATACCCCGCTCAATGAAGATAACGCCCGCCCTGCAGGCGCTGGCGCAAACGATGCCGCCAGCAATGATCATGTCGCCAGCTACAAGGCTGACCTCTCTATCAACTTCGCCGGTATCCGCTCGCCGAATCCCTTCTGGCTGGCCAGTGCGCCGCCGACTGACAAGGCCTACAACGTGGTACGTGCCTTCGAGGCCGGTTGGGGCGGCGTGGTGTGGAAGACGCTCGGTGAAGACCCGGCGGCGGTGAACGTCTCCTCACGCTACTCCGCGCACTATGGCCCGAATGGTGAGGTCAGCGGCTTCAACAACATTGAGCTGATCACTGACCGTTCGCTGGAAATCAACCTGCGCGAGATTACTCAGGTCAAGAAGGACTGGCCGGATCGCGCACTGATCGTCTCGCTGATGGTGCCGTGCGAAGAAGAGGCCTGGAAGACCATCCTGCCGCAGGTCGAGGCGACGGGCTGTGATGGCATCGAGCTCAATTTCGGCTGCCCACACGGCATGCCGGAACGCGGCATGGGCGCCGCAGTCGGTCAGGTACCGGAGTATGTCGAAAAGGTCACGCGTTGGTGCAAGACGTACAGCTCACTGCCGGTCATCGTCAAACTGACACCCAACATCACCGATGTGCGTCTGCCGGCTCAGGCTGCGCTACGTGGCGGTGCTGACGCCGTCTCGCTGATCAACACCATCAACTCCATCACCCATCTGGATCTCGACCGCATGGTTGCGCATCCGGTCGTCGGCGGGCGCAGCACCCACGGTGGTTACTGCGGTAGCGCAGTCAAACCTATCGCGCTCAACATGGTGTCAGAGATTGCCCGCACGCCAGAGACGGCCAATCTACCCATTTCAGGCATCGGCGGCATTTCCAACTGGGAAGACGCCGCGGAATTCATCGCGCTAGGGGCCGGCAGCGTGCAGGTGTGTACGGCGGCCATGCTGCACGGCTTCCGGATCGTCGAAGAGATGAAGGACGGGTTGGGCCGCTGGATGGACAGCAAGGGGTATCAGAAGATCGATGACTTCACGCGCGCCGCGATACCCAACACTACCGACTGGAAGCACCTGGACATGAACTATCAGGTGATCGCGCGTATTGATCAGGACAAATGCATTGGCTGTGGACGCTGCTATATCGCCTGCGAGGACACCTCGCATCAGGCGATCATGCATCTGGCCAAGGACAACGGCACCGCACGCTATGAGGTGAAGGACGCTGACTGCGTGGGCTGTAATCTGTGTGAAATCACCTGCCCGGTGGACAACTGCATCACCATGGAAGAGCAGGATACCGGCAAGCCGTACATGAACTGGATGGAAGACCCGCGCAACCCGCATCGCGCTGCCTGATAAGGCACTGAGAGAGCGTCAAAAGACCGGAAACCAAAAAGGGCTGCCAGCAATGGCAGCCCTTTCTTGTGAGTGATCACAAACAACATGAAATACACTTCGTTATCTTTACGCTAAACACAAGGAGTAATCATCGTCCGCCTCAGGCAGAAAGCCCTACGCCTTTCAGCAACACGCGTGTGACATTCTGCACCGCTTGCTCAAACTCGCGATCACTCAGCGCGCACCCCCGATTGAGTACGGCAATCTGATGATCGAAGTCGGCGTAGTGCTGGGTACTCGCCCATATCATGTACAGATAGGCGGAGGCATCGACGTTGTCGATACGGCCTTCAGCGATCCAGCTACGCAGCCGCGACTTCTTCATCTCGGCCCACTCGTCGAGCCAGATCGTCAGCTCCTCACCCAGCACCGGCGCCCCCTGCATGATTTCGCTGGCCCATACCTTGGAGCCGTAAGGACGCTGGCGCGAGTGCATCATCTTGGCGCGAATGTAGGTGGAGAGCACCAGCTGCGGGTCGTCGTAGGCCTCGAAGCACAGTGCATCTTCCTTCCACAGCGCCAACAGGCCATCGAGCACGGCACGATAGAGCGCTTCCTTGGTACTGAAGTAATAATGCAGATTCGACTTGGGCAGCTCTACCTCGGCGGCAATATCCACCATGCTAGCGCCAACATAGCCCTTGAGTGCGAATACCTTCTCGGCGGCGAGCAGAATACGCCCGACATTATCCTTGCGAATCTGAGACTTGCGAGTGGCCATGCGATCCCCTGACGCAGTACTGACAGTGGCCTCAGAATATCACACCCATATGGCCACATGTCTGGGCAGTCAGGTTTCACATGGCCTCTTCTTGTGAAATCCTGCCAATCACGCACCCTGCGATTCAATGATGAGCCCTGTCATTCAAAGACAGCACCGTCGATAAAGCCATCTGCCGGCATCGGTATCTGCCCCGCCTCACCGCTCAGCCACCAGGCGCGGGATGATTGCCTTCGCTACGCTCATCGACTGCTGGCACGACCAGACCCAGACTGCGCGCTGCGATCCGATAGAGATCCGGCCTTACACAGCGTGTCAGTGTCGCGGCGATATCATGCTCACTGATGCCATGCAGGTGCCCCCAGCGCTGCATCTGGGAAACATACCAGCGGGTATGCGAACGCCACGGGAAATTGGCGGCGTAGCGGTGGAATATCGTCCAGCCTGCGTTGGCCTGCTGATAGTCCTCGACCGACTGCTCGACATCGACATCCTCGAGCCCATGCGCGATGACCGACAGTGGCACCTCGGGCAGGCCTTCGTCATGTAGCCAACTGGCGGCTTGCTGGCGATTGCCGGGGCGGTCCAGCCATGCGCAAGCCCTGAGCAGTGAACGTATCAGCGCCTGATGAGCCAGCGGATGTTGCTGCGCCCAGTCCTCGCGCACCCCCAGCACCTTCTCCTGCCCGAAGCGCCAGATGTCATGACTACCCGCGACCACCTGCCCCATGCCCTGCGCGCTGGCCAGGCTATTCCACGGCTCACCGACACAAAAACCATCCAGAATTCCGGAGGCGAGTTGCGCCGCCATCAGTGGAGGGGCAACAGCGCGCATATCGACCTGTGAATCGGGATCAATCCCACCCGCCGCCAGCCAATAGCGCAGCAGGTAACGGTGCGAGGAGAACGGATGCACACTCGCGAGCCTTAACGGTGCCTCACCGCGTTGGCGGCGCTGCCTGACGTGCTCGCCCAGTGCGCAGGCAATGCCAAGTGAGCTATCAAGCACATGCCCTTCCTCGGCCAGCCGCGTCATCAACGCGCGTGACAGAGTGATGGCATTGCCACCCAGATTGAGGGTCATGGCACTGATGACGGGAGTCGCACGCCCGTCCAGCCCCAGTGTTGACGTCAGCGGCATCAAGGCCAGCATCTGCGCGCCCTGCAAGACACCGGTCTGCAGGTCATCACGTAGCGCTGCCCACGATGGCTGCCACTTGAGCGTCACCGACAGCCCCTCCTCCTGGAAGAACCCTAGCTGCTCAGCCACCACAAAGGGCGCAGCATCATTGAGCGGCATCAATCCCAGCGTCAGCTGGTGATCATTCAGGGGTGCATCACTGAGCATCACAGACACCTCATGAAAAGACGTAATAAAAGACAATGGCGCAAGCAGTGATCAATCAATGCCGGCCCGAACCAGCGCTTGAACCAGCACCAGAGCAGCCACCCTCGGTACGACGCGTGGCTTTCAGCATCTCATCCGCCAGCTCGTGCAGTGCCAGGCGGCGATTCATCGCGGTCTTGCGCAGATACTGATAAGCCGCGTCTTCACCCAGCCCGCGGCTCTCCATCACCAACGCCTTGGCGCGATCGACACTGCGCCGTTGCACCAGGGTCGTCTGGGTGCGGTTGAGCTCACCTTTCAAGGCACGATGCGCCTCGAAACTGGTGATCGCGACCTCGACCATCGTGCGCACCATCGCTGGCATCACATGATCGACCACATACGCCGACACCCCCGCCCCTGCTGCCTCGCGCACCAGATCCGGCGCATCCTCACTGGCCAGCATGATCATCGGCTTGGGATAGCGGCGTCCTAGCTGGCCAAGATGCTCCAATGTATCGCGACTGGGCAGGTCGGCATCGATGATCACGGCATCTGGTTGATGCAGCTCAACCAGTGCATGCAGGTCTTCGCGTTCATCAACACGCAGCGCCACCTCGAAGCCAGCACTCAATAGTGCCTGCTCCAGCGCGGCGGAACGCTCGCTGCGGACATCGACGATCAGCACAGTCACGGGCATGTCAGGGTTTCCTCGGCAGAACGTGTCAGGCAACTTTTCCACATGGCCTGAACGTTGCAGGAATCGTGCCGCATGCTGGTGCAACCATGCCGTAGCGCGCTTTGCGCGCACCTACCCTGCACAGCAATGACGCAAGCCAGCTAGATCACCATCATCGTGCGCCAGACTGGTACGCCATCGCACCGTCACGCACCGCAGACGAGCACGCCGCTTGGCTCATGGCGGCTGCCCCTGCGGTAAACACAGCAATGACTCAGCATCAACTCATTGATATTGCTGGCCTTACCCCGTCACTACCGGCACAAGTGGCGCGGTCCTTGCTTTGTTAAACACAGTGTCACGCGAGTGCTGTCATCTGGCTCTCGAATCGTGACGCCCATGACGTAGACCAGGCTCCCATGAGTACGAGTGCGTCGAACCCGGCACCTCAACGACGAGGCAGCCCTGCTGTTCTCAACAGCCGTTCGACCATTCTCTGAACGCACTCACCGTGTGTTCGGTATCGACGCTGCATCAGGAGCCCGCACTCATGGATATTCGCAACAAGGCCAACCGCATCCGGCTGTTCAGCCTGAAAACCCCGCAAATGCGTGCCTTTCACATGTCGTGGTTCGCCTTTCATGTCTGCTTCTTCGGCTGGTTCGGCATTGCACCGCTGATGGCGGTGGTGCGTGACGACCTCGGCCTGACCAAGACCCAGATCGGCAATACCATCATCGCCTCGGTCGCGATCACCGTGATCGTACGTCTCGCCATCGGCGTGTTATGTGATCGCATCGGGCCACGCAAGGCCTACACCTGGCTGCTGTGCCTCGGTTCACTGCCAGTGATGAGCATCGGCTTCGCCGACAGCTTCGAATCCTTCTTCCTCGCCCGCCTGGCGATTGGTGCCATTGGCGCCTCCTTCGTCATCACCCAGTACCACACCTCAGTGATGTTCGGCCCGAATGTCGTCGGCACCGCCAATGCCACTACCGCGGGCTGGGGTAACCTCGGCGGCGGTACCACCCAGATTCTGATGCCGCTGGTCATGGCGGGCCTCTTGATGCTGGGCGTTGAGCAAACCCTCGGCTGGCGTTTGGCGATGGTGGTGCCAGGCATCGTGCTGTTCCTGACTGGTATCGCGTACTACTTCTTCACTCAGGATGCCCCGGACGGCAACTTCAGTGATCTGCGAGAACGTGGCGAGCTACCCAAGGCGGAGAAGGAATACAGCATGCGCGCCACCTTCGGCGCGGCAGCACGCGACATCCGTGTCTGGGCCCTGTTCCTCGTCTATGGCGCTTGCTTCGGGGTCGAGCTGACCATCAACAACGTCGCCGCCATCTACTTCTTCGATCACTTCGATCTCGATCTCGCCACCGCCGGCCTCATCGCGGGGCTGTTCGGCTTGATGAACCTGTTCGCGCGCACCCTGGGCGGCGTGTTCTCTGATCTGTTCGCCCGTCAATCAGGCCTCAAGGGCCGCGTGCGCTGGCTGTTCATCGCGCTGCTATGTGAGGGCGTGGCATTGGTCGGCTTCGCGCAGATGGAAACCCTCGCCGTGGCGATTGGCATCATGCTGGTGTTCAGCCTGTTCGTGCAGATGGCGGAAGGCGCCACCTTCGGCATCGTGCCGTTCATCAACCGCAAGGCACTGGGCGCGGTGGCTGGTATCGTTGGTGCGGGTGGCAACGCCGGTGCTGTCGCCGCTGGCTTCCTGTTCCGCAGTGAGGAGCTGAGCTATCAAGAGGGCCTGATGTATCTGGGCATGGGCGTGATCGTGATCTCGCTGTTCGCGCTATTGGTACGCTTCAGCGCCGCCACTGAGGCCGAGGAAGACCGCGCCTATCAGGCGGCGGTCTCTGAGCGCGAACAAGACTCTACGCAGCAGCCCGCCTCTGCGTAAAACGTCCTCCTCTGCGTAGAACGTCCACCTGATCAAACGCTGCCGGATAAACATCTGCCTTCCAGATACGACAAAGCCCCCGCCTCGCAAGAGACAGGGGCTTTGTCGTACTGAATGCAGTGCACCGTCAGTCATCACCAGAGGCACGTCAGGGGGACTCAGGAGAGCAGGCACAAAAAAACCGAGCCCCCATGGGGAGACTCGGTTTCTGATGCTGCCTGACGTGCCCACTATCTGAGCAACATCATGCCACGCATCTTAACTATCGGTGGCGTTCTCGACGCTATCACCCGCTTCTTCCACGGTGTTATCCATCTTCTCACCGGCCTTCTCCATCGGGCCTTCATCTTCACAACCCGCGAGTGACAGTCCGCCAATGCCGAGCATGGCAATCATCAGTGTGCTACCCAGTGTCTTGATCTTCATGATCTCTCCCTCGAGTCGTCGGCCAATGCCTGGCCCTCTCCGTGACATTCACCACGGCCTTTACTGCGACCTTCACAGCAATGGGTAAAATGGATGCGACGGCGTCGTGTTGTCGCCGTCCTCTCAGTGATATGGAGCGAACAGGTTGTGATTTCAAGTCTTGTGCAACACCGAGTTGCACATGCCTGCATCCATCATGCCGCTATACATCAGGGCCCATGAAATTGTGATGAAACAGCACTTCACCACCCAGCCCCTGCAGATACCCCGACACTAGCTCGAAGGCGACGAAGGCACCGGGCACATCATGATGATTGCAGTACAAGCCATAGTGGCGCGCAGGATGGAATCCAAGGTGAGCGTAGAAATCGGCATGACCGGCCGCGACCACGGCACCAGCACCCAACAGACGACAACGCTTGACCGCAGAGATCACCAGCCGCTTGCCGATGCCGTGCCGCTGATGCTGTGGCAATACCGCCAGCGGTGCCAATGCCATCAACACGCGATCGGGATAACCAGATAGCGCAACACGTGAGGCCATCACATGTCCCAACAGACGACTCTCACCTTCACTGAGGTGCCGACCACTTTCAGGGTCTGTGACATGTTCGGCCACCAAAGAGATTTGCGCCTGCTCACCATGACGCAGCCGCTCTCCTAGCAATGCCTCGCGATGGCCGGCAAAAACTGATTCATGAATGCGATAAACCCGCTCATGATCAAAAGTGCGTTCTTCACGAATGCGAAGATTCTCGGCCGTGCTGTCACTCATCTGTCAGCTCCCTGTCAACGCCCTGCCAATCAAGGCGACTCCCCTTTAGATTAGCCAGCGGATGCATATGCAGCGAGGTGCAATCTACTGCTCAAAAAGCACGATGCCCGCCAAGAAGGCGGGCATCGATAAGCGTGATCTCAAGGTCGAAAGAGACATTAGATCTCTGAACAGTACCCGGCAGGTCTTTCGACCTCTGCGGGTTAGCTCTTGAGACGACGGGCGCGGAAGGAGCGACCCTTGAGCTTGCCATTCATCAGTTGAGCCAGCGCTGTCTTGGCAACATCGCGCTCTACCGCCAGGAAGGTCGTGCGCGCCAGCACCTTGATCTTGCCTATCTGGCTGCCGGACATGCCGCCGTCGCCAGTCAGTGCACCCAGAATGTCGCCAGGACGCAGCTTGTCCTTCTTGCCACCGTCAATCTGCAGCGTAGCCATGCGGGCATAGAAAGGCTCGCGCGTCAGCATGCTCTTGGACGGCAGCGGCTCCGGTGTCAGCGTCTGTTCCAGGAACTCACCGAGCTTGGTCAGGCGGTAATCTTCTTTCTCGGTATACAGCGTGCAGGCAATACCAGAGCTGCCAGCGCGACCGGTGCGGCCAACGCGATGGACGTGGGCATCGAGATCACGTGCGATCTCATAGTTGAACACCGCATCCAGCGCTTCGATATCGAGACCCCGTGCCGCCACATCGGTGGCGACCAGGATAGACGCACTCTTGTTGGCGAACATCACCAGCGTCTGGTCACGCTCACTCTGCTCCAGGTCACCGTGCAGTGACATCGCGCTGAAGCCGTGCTCATTGAGCGCATCGCTGACCTCCTGCGCCTCACGCTTGGTATTGCAGAACACCACACTGGATTCCGGACGATACTTGAGCAGCAGAATGCGCAGCGCTTCAAAGCGCGCTTCATTGTCGGCCACACGGTGAAACAGCTGACGAATGCTGCTTTCATCATGGGTCGAGGCCACTTCGATGCTGGCCGGATCACGCAGCATGCGCTCGGCAATCGGACGCACGCTATCCGCGAAGGTCGCGCTGAACAGCAGGGTCTGACGATCTTCCGGCGCCTCGGCAACGATGGCATCCAGCACCTCAGCGAAGCCCATGTCCAGCATACGATCGGCTTCGTCCAGCACCAGCGTGTTGAGCTCGGCAAGGCTCAGACTACCCTTGCGCAGATGCTCGTCCACGCGTCCTGGCGTACCGACGATGATGTGAGCGCCATGCTCCAACGAACCCAACTGCGGGCCAAACGGTGCACCACCGCACAGTGCGAGCACCTTGACGTTGTGCATGCCGCGCGCCAGACGACGAATCTCTCCAGCGACCTGGTCCGCCAACTCACGCGTCGGACACAGCACCAGCGATTGCACGCGGAAGCGAGACACCTTGAGGCGCGACAGCAGGCCGAGGCCAAAGGCGGCTGTCTTGCCAGAGCCGGTCTGGCCCTGAGCGATCACATCTCGCCCTTCCAGCATCAGAGGCAGACTCTGCGCCTGGATAGGCGTCATCTCGTGATAACCCAGCGTTTCAAGATTGCTGAGCAGTTCGGGTGCCAGCGCCAAAGTGGCAAAGGCAGAAGTGGCGGTGGCATCAGTCACGGGGACATTCCTTCAGATCAATGAACGATCACGAGCCGAACAGGCAGGTGCGCGCGGGCGCAGAGCATAGCAGAGACAGCTCTCCAACGCCTGTTGCACCGGCGCGTTGCACTGATGAGAACATCTAGCGAGATAGGCGTATCCATGATGGAGAGAGATCAAACAACCATGCTTCAAACATAAGCCACTCGCATTAGATATAAATCCAGCGCTTCACTCCAAATAATGGTTTTAATCAAACTGTATTTTGTTTGTGACACAGGTCATTTATTAATCCTTATTAATTCATCAAAATAGTCACTGGCATCTTCAGTCATCACTTCGCGCGCTCTCGTTCTAGCACCATGTCTGAACACCCCATCCAGACATCATGCTTGGGAATCACGTTAAGACAGCATGGCTGGATATGCCGATAGACTGACGTTTCTACCTCCATGCTCGCCATTTTTTGATGATGGAAATACAGCGGCATCATGAGATTACTCGTCATAACATCACCTACTCATGTCGTGACACGCATGCATGATAGCGTTCATGGGCAATGATGAAAAATAACGATAAAAATGACAATGAAATAGTCTCACTATGTATTTTCTCATTAACAAACAAAGTGTTACGGAAATTATAATCTTTAACTCTAGCGACATGCCTGCTTGATTTACGGATAACGGTCGGCCGTGAAACAAGCCTCCATTGCAGAGCGGGTCATAAAAATCGATGTTGCTAATATCACTACTACGATAAAGACATCATCACCAATGACATGCATAGGGACCCATGACTGTCATTGTGTCGATGCGCTATTACCAACACGAAACACCTCATAGAGCGGAGCTATTCACTAACCGCCGGCTACCCATGCATCACAGTGAAAGCACCTTTTCATCTGCGCATCGGACAGCACACATGACGCAATATTCAACTCAGGGAGCTAAACGACATGCAGGATTTTTCCAACATAACGACATATGGTTGCGTCGTTGCCGGCGTAGGCCCTGCAGGGATGGGCTTTTTATTCAATGCGCTAAAAAACGGTCAACTGCCTGAGCTGGCCCAACGCGGACTACTGATTGTCGATGCCGGTGGCACGCCTGCCGGTGGACGTCTCGGAGCGGGGCGGCTCGGGGAATATCGCATTACCGCCAATTCGGTTGGCGACGTCTTTCTCGACTGCCTGAGAGATCCGGCACTGGCTGAATTCTTCGCTCCGCTTGAAGGTGACTCCCGCCTTGAAGGCATTCGCGCGCAGGCGTTCAGCGCTCCCGCGCTTGACGAAGTCGGCGCGCTATTGGAAGCCGCTTCTGCGTTGGTGCTGGACTACATCACCACATTGTCAGGCGCAGAGCTCTGGTGCGGCACCAGTCTCGATGCGCTGCAGCGTGTTGATGACTGCAACATCCTGACGTTGTCCCATATGCCGGGACATGACTCTCGCCCCCTGCGCGTGCGGACACGCAACCTGGTACTCAATCTGGGTGGCCATCAGTCGCCAGAATACCTGATGGATAGCCTCAGCCGGCAGAGTCTCTCTCTCTCCTCACGCGCCCGCGTCTACAGCGGAGATGAACTACTGCGCATGCCAGAAGGGTTGCTGCGCAGCCTGTTGCTGCCGCGTCTGCGCCGCGGTGGACGTATCTGCGTAATAGGAGGCTCGCACAGCGCCTTCTCAATGCTGGATGTGCTGGCGACGGCACTGGGCAATACGCGCGTCACTGAAATCACGCTACTGCATCGCTCACCGATTCGGTTGTTCTTCGAGAATGCCGAGGAAGCACAGGCCGCTGGCTATACCTTTGACCCTGAACGCGATGTATGCCCAATCAGTGGGCGTATCAATCGTTCTGGCGGGCTTCGCTATCGCGCATTGGCGATCGGCCAGGAAGTTCTCGCCACCGGTCGTCTGGAAGACTGCGCGATGAATGTTCGCTTGATTCAGACAGGCCCAGGCCCGACTCAACGGCTGCTGGAGGCCAGTGAAGCGCTGGCAGATTCACCCATCGTGATTCAGTGCAACGGCTATCAGCCTATCTTGCCGCGCATGACGGATGCCGAGCACCAACCGCTAACGCTAAGCGAGGTAAAAGGCGGACTGGATTCTGATGCCAACGGCAATCCGCGTGATCTTCACGGCAGACTTCTCACCGGCCTCTATCTGTTCGGGCTGGGCGCTGGCCTGGCGGTAGACCCGACGCTGGGTAGCGAAGCCGCCTTTGATGGTCGTATCTATGGCGTTTGGCAGTTCCACCACCACGCCAGCCTGCATGCGCTGAATGCCATCATGGAGCGCACTGCTGAACCTGACACTGTGTTGGCCATGCAGCCGCGCAGCGAAGATGCCGTCTCGAAGGCCGATGAAGACGCCACTGGCGGCGACCTGTCCTCGGCCCTCTCGGCGCTGAGTGGCACGCTGCGGCCAGCGATGATCTAGTCGATACTCTGTTCATCGTCGCTTACGTAATGCTTTTCCCGTCGTTACGCCTGGCGGATGAAACAGCATGAGATCAAGTAAAAAAGGATATCATCAGGTGATTATTTTTTAGCAAAAAGATAACAATAATGAGTCATGGCATCTGATATCACTTTCACATGCCAACAAAAAACGCCGCCATCCATGATTATTATGGATGGCGGCGTTTTTACCTTCAACTTTCATGACACTCAAAGCTAATCATGCTCAATTATGCAACGTGACATCACATTCAGGTGCAACACACTGATAAAACCGGAGTGCCACTGATGAATCGACATCGATCAACACAGCCGAGCATGATCACGAGGCGTCAATATCACTTCGCGAGAGCAGTCTCTTCTGCCAAACGCGCCTGCTTGCCACCCAGTGTGTAGCAGGTATCAATATCACGCAGCATGAACAGCGCGACACAGGCTGCCAGCATCGGCCATGCGGCGAAGAACAGCAGGTTGTCCCAAGGTGTGAAATACAGGCTGAACGCGGAAAGCGTGGAACCCGCATGCAGAATCAGCACGAGACCGTAGGTGATGGTCTTCTTCACACCCGCGAGGAACAACACCAGCAGCACCATCTCGATGGCGGCGAGCACATAGACGATACTGTGGCCAACACCCGCCACGGAATAGAATTTCTCAAAGATACCGACGGCATGACCAGGATCGATGAACTTGTCCAACGTCCACATCGTCATTACCAGAAACACGCCCAGACGCAGCAACAGCAGGGATAGTCGAATTCGTGAGGCATACTGATTCATGCAGTTTATCTCCAGTAGTAAAAAGGCGTGTTTTAGACAACAGGGAGTCATCGTGTACAGCACTTCCTTTCACCTACGCAGAGCATGTGACCTTGGTTTCACTTTCGCGGAGATTTCTTGAAAAAAGAGCCATTCAAGAGATTATTTGCGCGTTTTGCATGATTGGCGCAAGCCACTATTGATAAGAGCGACTTTACACCTCCTCTTGCGCTGCCCTTGTGGTACCTGCGCTAGCGACTGCTGCCAATACCTCATCAGAGGACGGTGTCAGCGATGTTCCATCTTCCACGGACATCTTCCACGGTCATCATCTACGGAGACTTTTCATGCCTGCGGACACACCTCCCAAACCGCTGATACGCTTTCATCCCGGGCACTCGCCAACGACTGACACGTGCGCCACATCACGCGACACACCCATCGAATCACGCTATCCACTACTGAACGAGCAATTGCAGGCGCACGCCACACGTATCATCGCGGAACGCGACAACGGCGATATCGTCGCGTATGCCTGTGCGGTAAGTGCAGTGCCAACGGTGGCACAGGAAATCTGGCTAGCCAGTGGGGAGCTGGAAGCCTTCGCCATCCACCACGGCATCACATTGAGCTGTGTTGAGGATGTGCTCGGCGAGCAACCACACGACCTGCCGACACCTGATGGCATGCCCGCCACCCACAGCCCTGACACCTTTGATTGGCTGCATATCGCGCTGGAATATCTAGTAAATGGCACAACAGCAGGCTGAGCAATACGCGGGATGCCAGCATGATGTAACACGACTTTTTATCAGCGCCTCCAAGGCATCACAGCCTTACACAGCACTAGAAATGTCATCAACCGGCTGTGGATAACGCGAGATATTGCTCAACCTTCTGAAATATCCCACCGTTCAGCCGACACCATCTATCGCCGCCTACGGCACACAAATCGCTATAAAAAGCAGAAAACCACGCCATTTTCGCCATTAAATGCTGATGAATGACGCAAGGCGACGCGGCGGGCTACCTCACCATCGCCTCAATATGATCGATATTCGCTGCGCTGATCAGTCGTTTACTGGCCGGTGGGTGTATCTCAGCCGCAAAACTCGTATTCTGAAGACGTACCTTGGGATGTGAAGCATCCCGTGAGGCAAGCCCTCAAGTATGATCAAGCACAAAATGCATCAGTTATCGCATGACACCAGTACAGCACGCGGAGCAGACATCACGATCGATCATTGAAAACGACCAGCCGAGGAGGTTTACATGAAGGTCTACAAACCTGAATGGCAGTGCACGCTCGACGTGACCGAAGGCCCCGACTCTACCGACCGCTGGTTAACGAAGTTTGCCTGGAAGCTACGCGCCCTGGCAGACCGCGTTGATAGCGGCAGTCGTACAATGAAGATTGACTGTAACGTTACCCCTGCACTCAGTAGTGATGAGATAGACACCTGCCTGGGCAAGGGCTTCGCCCTTAGCCAGAATTTGATGATGCAACTGGCCAACCACGGCGCATGTGAAGACGTGCTACGCGACGCCAAGGCAGAGCTTTACGCAGAAGAGCAGCACCCGCTGTAGATCTCAGTAGAAAATGGCAGATCTACTCGCGGAAGAAAGCGATCAGCATGACGCATGAAAAAGCCCTCTCAGCTATGCTGAGGGGGCTTTTTTATATAACTGTTTTAAAAATCGAAATTAAAAATAATAATGACACTAAATTGAATAATTACACTACAAATGATTTACAAATTACTCTTAATCGATTTCTAGAACACATTAAACTTCAACAAAATTCATGGAAAAATGTATGATAACTGAAATATCTTTACAAAACACTGCCAGCTATAAGACTAAAACCACATTATATACTGACAAGAAGATCAACATAATATATGGATTAAATGGAACTGGGAAAAGTACTTTTTCAAATTACTTACATAAACAAGATGATATAAAATATAACTCCTGCTCAAATTCAAATACAAGTGACAGCAAGATAATTGTCTATAACCAAAGCTTTATACAGGAAAATTTTTATTCAAAAGATACTTTGAATGGAATATTCAGCTTATCTAAAGAAAATAAAGATGCTATAGAAAGAGTTACTCAAATAACATTAGAACTAGAAACATTAGATAAGGTATTGGTTGGTATAAAAAAAGAAATAGCCGAAGAGTTAAAAAAATCCACAACACTTAAGGAATATAGTCAGAATAAAACTTGGGAAATTAAAGCCAACCATGCCGGAGGAGATAGAGTGCTTGAGTTCTGTTTACAAGGTACTATGGGAAGCAGGGCAACCCTTTTTGATTATCTTAACTCTATTCCTTTGCCTAATACTGAACCAGCCAAAACAATTATCGAATTAAAAGAAGAAGCAAACGCAATTAGCGGCGATGATGTCACTAAATACTTCCCTTTAAAAAAATTCAAACCGACAAATCTTAATGATAGTGAAAAAGATCTTTTATCTGAAATAATAATAGGAAGTGAATCTAGTCCAGTGTCTTCACTGATTCTAAAACTTAAAAATTCTGATTGGGTACATGATGGTTTAAAATTCTTAGATAATAGCGACGGAGAAAAATGCCCTTTTTGTCAATCAGAAACTATTACGAAACAACTTACTCATGATATAAGGAACTACTTCGACGAGTCTTACAAGAGTAATATAGAAAAAATAAAACTTATCCGAGATAAATACAGATCAGATTGCACGAACAATCCTAATATAGATTATTATAAAGAAAACAGTTTCACAAAAAAATATATTTTAGATATTAACGAACAATATACTAGGCTAAAAATAGCGGAAGATGATAACTTAAATTTAATTAGCGAAAAGATCTCTAACCCCAGCTTGAGCATCGTACCTGTAGATACCATATCTACTATAAAAGCCCTCAATTCTATAATAGATATTATAAACAACGACATAACAACTTATAACAATAAAATAGACAACTCAGAAGCCGAGCTTCGTATAATAAAATCTGATTTCTGGAAAATCATGAGATTAAAATATGATCAAACAATAAGCAACTACAATGATAGCCTTAAAACCATTAATGCGACCATAGAATCTAAAAATAATCTTTATAGTGATAATGAAAGGCTAAGGTCCAAAAAAAAATCTAGACAGAGAGAGTCATCAAAGAGCTACTGTTAACATAGACGATGCCGTCTTAAGCATTAACCAAGGGCTATTAGACATTGGAATTTCTGGGTTTCATATAGAGAAACATGAAGAAAATCTGTACAGGCTAGTGCGGGACGACATAAATTCTAAAATATTTTCTTCCTTAAGTGAGGGTGAAAAAACAATCATTAGCTTTCTATACTTTAGAGAGATATTTAAGGGTAAAAGTACAGCAACTGAAAACAACAAAAGTAAAATTGCCGTTATAGATGATCCCGTATCAAGCTTATCCCATATATACGTCTACAATATAGGGCAATTAATAAAAAATGATTTTTTAAATCAAAGTCTATTGAGCAGGTATTTATTTTAACCCATAGCCTATATTTCTTCTATGAATTGACCGACACAAATCACGACAGGAGAAGAGAAACCCAGAATCTATTCAGAATAACAAAAAATAACATAGAAAGCAAAATTTCTATAATGAAATATGAAGAAATACAGAATGATTACCAATCATACTGGAGTGTAATTAACGATGAGAATCAACCATCCGCATTAATTGCAAACTGCATGAGAAACATAATTGAATACTTCTTTAGTTTTGTTCAAAAATCCGATTTAAGCAATGTTATTCAAAAACCTGAGCTACAAGATCACAGATTTCATGCCTTTATACGATACATTAATCGCGAGTCACATTCGCTTGGCCAAAACATATTTGACTTTAAAGAATTCGACTATACTGAATTCAAAGAAGGTCTTAGGTTATTATTTTTACATGCAGGATATGAAGAACATTATAAAACAATGTCTAAAATAAAAAAACCTTGATAATCATCAACAATAAAACAATAGAAAACCGTGGCTATGTACCACAGCTATTTTCTTACCCGCAGGACGGCTCACATGCGGTGGTGTCTTTCGCGGCGGCCTTGCTGACTGCCCCGCATACAGGTGCAGGTGTTACTGACTCAGGATCAACCAAGGCGGCGACGACGGATGTCACCTGCTGATAACCGGTGCGCATCAAAAAGGTCGGCGCGCGCCCATAACTCTTGATGCCGACGATATACAGGCCGGATTCCGCGTGGGCCAGCTCCGCTGCGCCGTGTACAGGGACGGAGCCACAGCTGTGCTGGTTAGGGTCGATCAGCGGTGCAAGACGCACGGGGCTTTGCGTGGCGGGGTCCAGCGAGACGCGTAGCTCCGAGAGTAGCGCGAGATCCGGTCGAAAGCCGGTGGTGGCAATGATGCGATCTACCGCTGGCAGATATTGCGCGCCACTTTCCACCACGAGTTGCCCGCCCTCGTGATGAATCGCGTCAATGGCGAGATTCGTCACTACCTCGAATCTGCCCGCTTCCAACCATTGCTGGATACGCTCCTCAAGCGCTCGGCGCTCTTGCAGCTCATCGTCCTCGGGCGAGCGGATGACGTTATCCATCGTCGCGCCGCGCACGCCCCACAGAATGCGCGTATCAGGATGCTCATCCGCCAGGGCGATCAAGTCCTGCAACGCATTGAAGGCAGAATGCCCACCACCGACGACGAGAACGGTCTTGCCCGCATACTGCGCACGCGCCTTGCCGGTGATATCCGGCACGCCATAGGCGATGCTGTCGGCCGCCGCGATTTCACCCAGTGCGGGAATGCCGTGCGCGCCAATACCGTTGGGAGTTTGATAGGTGCCGGAGGCATCGATCACGGCGCGAACGAGCACATCGCGCGCTCCTGCCGGGTTTCCGCTCGCACCACTCACGCGCAGCACGAAGGGTGCGGCGTCTCGGCCAGAGGAGCGCAACACATCATGCTGCTGACGACTGACATGCGTGACGCGTGAGTGGGTATGCAAGCGCGAGGCAATCGCCGGGAGTGCTGCCAGCGGCTGCAGATACTGCGTCAGCAGCTCCGCGCCGGTGGGAAACGCCGTCGGCTCCGGCTCCCTCCAACCCGTCTGCTTGAGCAGAGCCGCCGCGGCGGGATCGATGTTGTAGGACCACGGCGAGAACATGCGCACATGCCCCCAGCTCGCCAGGTGGGCTCCCGCCTGCTCACCGGACTCGAATATGATGGGCTCAATGCCCGCCTCCAGCAGGTGAACCGCCGCGCTCAGCCCTATCGGCCCTGCCCCGATGACGGCGACTGGCAGCTGAGTGATGGGTTGGGTGATGTCATGCTCCATGCGTTATTCCCTCTTGATCGTGCTTGAAAGCCTCGTCACTCGGTATCATCAGCGTAAAACCGTCTGTGCCACTTGGCCATTGCTCTTTAGATAGGCCGCATATTCATATGCCAGAGGAAAAACCCTGGCAGACTTCGCCCGTTCGCCACGTGCCCGCCATCACTCGGTTACACTGACAGCCTCTTTGGCAAGCTGGGACTGTCTCGCCACTTGCTCATCCGTTCTCTCACTCTGTGTGACTCACGCCATGTCGATTTCCGCGCGCCCTTCCAAGCTGAGCCTGCCTCAGGTCAATCCCGGTGTGACGACGGTGCTGGAGTATCTACTGCTCAAGTTTCCGGCGATTGATGAAACGGCATGGCGAGCACGCATGGCCGAGGGCAAGGTGCATCGCGATGATGGCTCGCTGATCACGTCGGAGTGCCCTTTCAAGCCGCAGCTGCGCGTGTTCTATTACCGCGAGGTGGCAAGCGAGCCGAGCATCCTCTTCGCGGAGCGAATCCTCTATCAGGATGAGCACATTCTGGTGGCCTACAAGCCGCACTTTCTGCCCGTCACGCCCGGTGGCCTGTACGTGAACGAGTGCCTGCAGCAGCGCCTGCGCCAGCGCACCGGAATAGAGGCACTGCAGGCGGTACATCGCCTGGATAGAGTCACGGCGGGGCTGGTGATGTGCTCCGTCAATCCCGACACACGCCACCTCTACCATGAGCTGTTCACGTCGCGGAATATCCACAAGACCTATCAGGCCATCGCCGAGACCCACACTGATGAGTCCATTGTCGGCCAGCAGTGGGAGGTGAAGAATCGCCTCGAGCAGAGCGAGCAGCGCTTTCGCATTCACGTCACCGAAGGCGCCGCCAACAGCCACTCGGTGATTCGCTGCGTGCAGCAGACGGGCACCCGCGCGTTGTTCGAGCTGCACCCTGTCACCGGCAGAACCCACCAGCTGCGCGTGCACATGCAGACCCTCGGCTGGCCGATCCTGAATGATCGCTACTACCCCGTGCTGCAGCCGCTCTCACCGGATGACTACACCCGCCCCTTGCAGCTGCTCTCCAGGGGACTTGAGTTCATTGACCCGGTGACTCAGGCACCGAGACGCTTTGAATACGACGGCCAGCTGAGCCTGGCGTGAGGCCAGATAAAGCCCATTCTCGTCGCCGCCTGCCGACATGCCGGCAGCGGCATGTGCACAAAGAATTCATCTGGCGAAGGCTTCCTGCTCGACGTCAGGCGGGCTAAGGTTTTCCTCCTGTCCCATAGAAAATAGGCACATCGATGTCCCGACGTCTCATGTTGACCGGTGGAACTGCGCTTGCCGCACTCCTCTCCTTCCCCGTCCTCGCTCAGCAAGGACAAGATGGGCCGCCGCCCGGCCATGATGGCCCGCCGCCGATGTCTGCTGAAGACGAGGCACTGAGTGAAGCGCTGCGCACGCGCATGGGCGACACCAGCACCCTGATGGAAAGTGTGCCTATCCCCGAGAGCGCCGCCGAGTGCGGTGACACGCCCGGTTATGAGCGCATGCTGTGTCTGATCGACCTGCTCAAGGCGGACATCTCCGACGACGATATCCTGCAGAATCTGCAACATGACTACTCCCGCGAAGAGGCCGAGCAGTGGAGCAACCTGCCTGCCGGTGCCTTCCCGAAACGCCCCGGCGTGCTGCTGGGCGAGCTGAACATCAAGCAGCGTGGCTTCGTCAAAGCCATCATGATGGAAGCCACCGGCAAGGCCCCGGATGAAGGCTTCGACGAGATGATCCAGACGCTCAACGCCGATGACTACATCAACACCGTCAGCACCGACTACAAGGCCGGTTACTCCTCCTACAACACCAAGTTCGCCTTCCTCGGCACACCGGGTGAGACCGGCACCTGGGAGCTGTACTACGGCGGCCACCACATGGCCTTCGCCAACACCTACACCGATGGCAAGCTGGCCGGTGCCACGCCCTCCTTCCGTGGCGTGGAACCCTTCCCCTATTTCGAGATGAACGGACGCGTGAACGAGCCGCTGACCCAGGAACGCGATGCCTTCGCCACCCTGCTCAGCTCGCTCTCCGAGGATCAACAGGCCGAGGCGACACTGGAAGGCACCTACCGTGACATCCTCGCTGGCCCCCAGGCCGACGATGCCATCCCCGAAAGCTATGAAGGCATTCCCGTCTCCGAGCTGGATGATGACCAGCAAGCCCTGCTGCTCACCGCCATCGAGACCTACGTCGACGACATCTCCGCGCCGGAGGCCAAGGCCTACATGGCGAAGTACACCGCAGAGCTTCCGGACACCTACCTCGGCTTCTCCGGCACGCCGCAGGTCAGCGCCGAGAACGATTACGTGCGGATACACGGCCCCTCGCTGTGGATCGAATTCTCGTTGCAGTCGAACAAGTCCACCGACAAGGTCGGCAACCATCCGCACTCGGTATGGCGGGACCGCACCGACGACTACGGCGGCCAGACCGAATGAGCCGGCGCGTTTCCTGGCGCACCGCCCTGCTCGCCCTTGCCGTGATCTCCCTCGGCAATGGGGCCAGCGGGGCGGGAGGCGGCTTCATCGAGACGGCTCACGCCCACGCCCTGCCCGGCAGCGTGCTGACATTCGAGCAGCAACCGAAGGACACGCTGCACCTCACGCTCCAGTTCCCCCGCGAAGACCTGCTGATCGCCGCGCCGGCACTGGCAGCCCTTGGTGAGCAGACACCAGGCCAGCCCCTGCCGCAGCCACTGGTGGACCAACTCGGCGACTACCTCAGTCACCACCTCGCCTTGTCAGCGAATCACACGCCACTGACGCTGCAACTTGTGGGAGCGCACCTCGCATCCACCTACCAGCCACAACTCGGCGACTATGTGCTGGTCATCACCGAATGGAACGTGAAGACCGAAAAGCCCGAACCGGACTCACTGCTGCTGAAATACGACGCCGTGATGCACGAAGTCCGCAATCACCGCGCCGATGTCTACTGGCAAACTCCCGACGGCGACACCCGCCCAATTGCCGGCTTCGGCTTCTTCCACTCCGCCCACGGCGTCCGGCTCGATCTACACAAGGCGAGGCAGGCGCCAGCCAATCAGGAGCGAGCAAGGCGGTAAGCGATCTCTGAATCGTGCCCATAAAAAAGCCCTTCCGGCCATTGGCCAGAAGGGCTTTTTATTTGCTGCGTTCTCGTCTCAATCAGTTCAAGAGACCGTCTCGACAGAACGCTGCGTCAGCTCAGCGAGGGGGGATCGTCAGGCGATCATTCCCACTTAGTTATAAGCATTGATAACGCTTTTATAAAATATTAAATAAAAAAACAAAAATAATTCTGTAAAACACCATACAGCAACCTTTGGATATTTTAATATAATTTATTTGTAGTCCTCTTTAAGCACATCATTTTTACTTAAAAGCTCCTCCACCTGATCCAGATAAGCAACGAGTTCGTCCTGCTTGCCTACGCGATCTGATTTCCATTCCTCTATCGGCCTAAGCATTGCAAGCCCTGATGCATCATAGACTAGCTGCTCCAACTTTTGATCTGTTTCATCGTATTCACGCAAGTAAAATTCACTCCATCGACCGAAGGCCAATATCCATAGCGACACTCTGAGTGCAGAGTCCCACTGAGCCCAGTCTGAAGTGCTGGCAAGTGGCTGTTGCAAAATTCGACGTTGCCGGTTCAAGATTTCACTAATCACAGTCAGACTAGCTTCCCGCTGCTCAGAGCTACTGCAGGCAAAAAGATAAGAAGCAATATTAGTCGTCTGCCCTTCACGAGCTCGTTCAAACAAGCAAGACTGGTTATTCGATAGTGTTCCCAACATGCTAGTCAGCTCCTGCATCCAAATATTACAGGCATCTTCAATGACGACACGTTTATTCTTTAACAACGGTAAAACCACTTCTCGGAATAACCAGGGTTCAGCCCACGACAATTGGCCCATATGGCCTCGCATAGAGTCTACCAAGCACTGCAGTTCACCTAAGGTGATTGCCTCTGGCAACATTTCATGCAGCACTGCTACCAAATCTTTAAAAATTCTTTCTTTATTCGGATCCATGGCCACATGCTGTATCATCCAGCCTAGTGCGCGCACACGTTCCTGGCTTGGAAAAGCTTCTAGCAACGATAGTACTGAGGTAATCCCGTCCTGTTTAACTAACTGTCGCTCGACTGCGCTAAGGCCCAACCAGCTCAGCAAGCCGTGTTTTTTTTGAACAAGATTATCAAGTTGAGTTTTGCTAATATTAAATTCTATCGACAATGAAATCTCACTAACAATCTGGCTTAACAGAGACAATCTAACGGCTTCGCTCTCAACGGGCTCAACTAATAAAATAAAAGACTGTTCTTCGACAATATCTAACAAGTAACTTGGCGCGTACCACCACATGAACCTGATGGCAAAGTATTCAGACCAAGTTAGGGCCGTGTATTTCGTAGGGTGAATCAGGTGGCTTGTGCGATAAGAGCTGCGCAGTAACATTTCAACTGACTGGTGAAACAATTTAACATCTAACGTTGCTAACTCCCTATTTATATCATCATGCACGCGCTCAAACGAATTTTTAATAAATTCATTTAAAAATTCTAGAAAATCGAGTTCGTATTCGAGATAGCTTAATCTAATATCATCTATAGAGGAGTGTGCGAGTATTTCGCCTAGCACTTCCCATGTTGGAGTAAAGTCATTATGTCTGACTTCTTGCTTGGGAATACAGTTTTTTAATCCATCTGTCAGCGAGAGGGCATTATCTTTAAGCAAGCCTAATGCTGTCATCTGCAACCGTAGCTGATCACCACTCAAATCCTTCAGGGTAGTTTCACCGAACCAAACGCTGAGCACGCTGCCTGCTTCAGGCTTTTCGATAAAGCTTAGAGGCTCGTAGCGCCGAGACTTTGAAGGTAATGCCGTAGAATCGAAGAGAAGCCGCATAGCGGGGTTCTCAGTCTTACTGGCAAGCTGGCTATCGCTATCCTTTGCTTCTTTCACCAGTGCAGATTTATATTGTTCTACTTGAAGCAGAACATCTGCTGGGATCGGTGTGATCAGTAAGGGAAAGTTTTCCGCCGCTTTTTGAAAGGAGTTAGACAAATGATACCCAGCGACGGGAAGCCCGTTTTCCCCCATGACCATAATGTAACGATCGTGTAGCCGCCCTTCTTTCAGACCATATATACGGAGTTTAAATCTACTTAGCAAATGACTATTATGCTCACAGCTCGCTATTAGATTATCGACTCGTCCTGAGGTAGAATTTTTACATTTATCCTGAGCCTCCCCTTCCCCCTTGGTCGGCTTTGGTAGTGACGTAAAGACAATATAATCTGAATTCATTGCCGCGTAAATAATCACAAGTCCCAATCCTGCGGTCTCGAAATAGGGATCGAATATTACAATTTGATTTTTCTGATACTTAGCCAATAGTGACTTAAACCACTCTACAAATTGTAACCTTCCTTCTCCATTACCCATACTCCATTTCTGGAAAAAATTTCCTTCTGACTTAGGTGCATAAATCTGCGCAAATAAAGAAACAAGCTCGCGGTTCACTGGAACCCAAGGGTCCGCAATTCTACCACCAATTTTACTATCAAAACTCGAGGCTCCATGGTTGATCTTAAGTGCATTTTTCACGCGATCTGACATAGCCGGCCTTGTGGATTTTTCAAGCCAGTCGAATTTAACTGGACTAGAGCCTTTATTCATTAATTGACCATGAATATTTACTTCCCGCACGTACATCACTTTCCATCTACAACAGAGAACCCCCTCATTCGGGTGCTCATTTTTATATCCAAAAACTTCCAAAATTATACTATCGGCCTGCTCTTTCAAGCTCTCATCCACTTGAAACTGATGTTCAAACACACCTTCATTATCACATGTAGCAGAAGCAATAAGCGATGAAAAAACCTGTCCATCGTTTTCAATACTCAAGTGAAAATTAATTTTACTAAAGGAAGGCACCTGCAACGGATCAAATCGAACAGAGATAGCAGGTGGTGAGTCGATCCATTCTACATTTAATAAACTCTGCTCAAATTCATTTAGTGTAGGAAAAACTAATAACTCAATATCTCCAAAGCGTGTAGTATCTGTTTTTCTAAAGTCCAAACCGGTATCTTCATCTAACTTTCTAACTACGAAGTCTGTTAAGTCTGCACTATACTCATCATTTAAGCAAAATAAGGATTTTTTATTTCCTTGGACAATTGAGGCACTGAATGCACTAGCTCCACCATGAGGACTAGAAAGCCCCCACTTCTCGCATGCATCTCGGTTCATCAAATAAGCGACAGGACGATAAACAATATTATTATAATCAAGGCAAGTAGGGCCGAATCTTCTATTTATTTTATTTTGGCATTCAAAAGCCATGCTTTTATTTATAGATGAAATAGAACACCCCTCAGTCATTTTTCTTAAAATATTTTCACATTGGATACTACTCATATAGAGATTAAGACGGGTTAGCTTCACATTATATATTCCGAAAGTGAATTTCTTATCATTATCACTACAAGACCAACTGTTATTAACATGACAATATGGGAGCATTCGGCCGTATACTATGCGCGTTTCGGAAGACTGGCTGGATTCAACTTCCAATACCCAGAGCTGCAATGCACAAGGCTTATTCTGTGCAGTAAATAAACGTGAAAGGCGACTATCCTTAACAATACTGTCTAATTCTGCAGTCATTTGCTTACAATCTCCAAACTATAATAGAATATAAAATAATCTTAGATTAAGTTATCATCAAATATACTCATTTAATAAAACTTTATCTAGTACCAATAGAGCTTTTTCAAAAGGCACAAAAAAGCCCTTCCGGCCAATGGCCAGAAGGGCTTTTTGCTTGCTGCGTTCTCGTCTCGATCAGTTCAAGAGACTGTCTAGACAGAACGCTGCGTCAGCTCAGCGAGGGGTGATCGTCAGGCGATCATTCCCACTCAATGGTGGCCGGCGGCTTGCTGCTGACGTCATAGGTGACGCGCGAGACGTGCTCCAGCTCGTTGATGATGCGGTTGGAGACCTTCTCCAGCAGCTCATACGGCAGGTGCGCCCAGCGGGCAGTCATGAAGTCGACAGTCTCGACGGCACGAATGGCGATGACCCACTCGTAACGACGGCCATCGCCGACGACGCCGACGGACTTGACCGGCAGGAAGACGGCGAACGCCTGGCTGGTCTTGTGGTACCAGTCGAAGTTGTGCAGTTCTTCGATGAAGATGGCGTCGGCTTCACGCAGGATATCTGCGTATTCCTTCTTCACTTCACCGAGGATACGCACGCCCAGACCCGGCCCCGGGAAGGGGTGACGGTAGACCATGTCGTACGGCAGGCCGAGTTCCAGGCCAATCTTGCGCACTTCGTCCTTGAACAGTTCACGCAGCGGCTCGACCAGTTCCATCTTCATGTCGTCCGGCAGGCCGCCGACATTGTGGTGGGACTTGATGACGTGTGACTTGCCGGTCTTGCTGGCGGCGGACTCGATCACGTCAGGGTAGATGGTGCCCTGGGCGAGGAAGTCGACATCCTTGAGCTTGGTGGCTTCGGCATCGAACACTTCGATGAAGGTGTTGCCGATGGCCTTGCGCTTGGCTTCCGGGTCACTGACGCCCTTGAGCTTGCCGAGGAAGAGGTCTTCAGCGTCAACACGGATGACCTTGACGCCCATGTGGCGTGCGAAGGTTTCCATGACCTGATCGCCTTCCTTCTTGCGCAGCAGGCCATTGTCGACGAAGACGCAGGTCAGCTGAGCACCGATGGCCTTGTGCAGCAGCGCCGCGACCACGGAGGAATCGACACCACCGGACAGGCCGAGCAGCACCTTGCGATCACCCACCTGAGCGCGAACGCGATCGGTGAGGTCTTCGATGATCTTGGCCGGTGTCCACAGACGCTCTGCCTGGCAGATCTCGATCACGAAGTGCTCGAGAATACGCTGGCCCTGCAGGGTGTGAGTGACTTCCGGGTGGAACTGCACGCCGTAGAGCTGCTTCTCTTCCCACGCCATGGCGGCAATCGGGCAGCTCGGGGTGGAGGCGGTGACCGTGAAGGTTTCCGGCACCTGGGCGACCTTGTCGCCGTGGCTCATCCAGACGTCAAGCAGCGGACGGCCTTCGTCATCCAGGTGGTCCTTGATGCCGCTGAACAGCGCGGAGTCACCATCGACACGAATCTGGGCATAGCCGAATTCACGCACGTTGGAGCCTTCGACCTTGCCGCCGAGCTGCTCGGCCATGGTCTGCATGCCGTAGCAGATACCGAATACCGGCAGACCCATCTCGAACACGCACTGCGGGGCACGCGGCGAATCAAGTTCGGTCACGGATTCCGGACCACCGGCAAGGATGATGCCGTTGGGGTTGTACTCGCGAATCTCTTCTTCAGTGATGTCGAAGGCACGCACTTCGGAGAACACGCCCAGCTCACGCACGCGACGTGCGATCAGCTGAGTGTACTGAGAACCGAAATCGAGGATCAGGATCTTGTGGGAATGGATGTCTTGCATCTTCAGTCTCTCATTGGGGAGTCGTGAGACCCGCTTCGGAGCTGCGAGGGAGCACGAGAGGGGCCGAGACTTCCGGAACCCTAAGCAAAGCGGGAACCCGTCTAGGGCTCCCGCTTCACGTCGCGCTTCGCTGTGCTTCAGTCGCGCCGGTAGTTGGGCGCTTCTTTGGTGATCTGCACGTCATGGACGTGGGATTCGGCGAAGCCGGCACCGGTGATCTGCACGAATTCAGGCTTGGTGCGCATCTCTTCGATGGTCTGGCTACCGGTGTAGCCCATGGAGGCACGCAGGCCACCCATCAGCTGGTGCACGATGGCGCTCATCATGCCCTTGTAGGGCACGCGGCCTTCGATGCCTTCCGGGACCAGCTTCTCGACGCCGGCATTCTTGTCCTGGAAGTAACGATCGCTGGAGCCCTGGGTCTGGGACATGGCGCCCATGGAACCCATGCCACGGTAGGCCTTGTAGGTCCGACCCTGGAACAGCTCGACTTCGCCCGGCGCTTCTTCAGTACCGGCGAGCAGGCCACCGATCATGACGATGCTAGCGCCTGCGGCGATGGCCTTGGCGATGTCACCGGAGAAACGGATACCGCCATCGGCGATGACCGGCACGTCGTACTTGGCCATGGCAGCCACAACATTGGCGACAGCGCTCATCTGCGGCACACCAACACCCGCGACGATGCGCGTGGTGCAGATGGAACCCGGGCCGATGCCGACCTTGACGCCATCAGCGCCAGCTTCGGCCAGCGCGATGGCGGCTTCAGCGGTCGCGATGTTGCCACCGATGACCTGAATCTTCGGATGGTTCTGCTTCACCCAGGCGACGCGCTCGATCACGCCCTTGGAATGGCCGTGTGCGGTATCGACGACGATGACATCAACGCCGGCTTCGGCCAGTGCGGCAACGCGATCCGGCGTTTCCGGGCCGGTGCCGACAGCGGCGCCAACCAACAGGCTGCCGTTGCTGTCTTTTGCGGCGTTCGGGTAGGCCTTGACCTTCTCGATGTCGCGCACGGTGACCAGACCACGCAGGCGGAATTCGTCATCGACGACCGGCATCTTCTCGATGCGGCTTTCCTGCAGCTTGGCCTTGATTTCGTCCAGTGACGTACCTTCAAGCACGGTCACCAGCTTGTCGCGGCCGGTCATGATACCGGCGACGGTATCGCTGTGATCCGGTTGAAAGCGCATGTCACGGCCAGTGACGATGCCGACCAGATATTCACCCTCAACGACCGGGAAGCCGGAGTAGCCGTGTTCCGCGGACATTGACAGCAGGTCCTGGATCTTGGCTTTCGGGCTGACGGTGACCGGGTCACGCACGATGACGCTCTCGTGCTTCTTGACCTTGCGGACTTCCGCCGCCTGCTGGACGATGCTCATGCTCTTGTGGATGATGCCGACACCGCCTTCCTGAGCCATCGCAATGGCCAGGCGAGCTTCGGTGACAGTATCCATCGCGGAAGAGATAAGTGGGATATTGACGCTGATGTCACGTGTGAGACGGGATCTCAGGCTGACGTCCTTGGGGAGGACCTCGGAGTAGCCGGGGACGAGAAGAACGTCATCAAACGTCAGAGCTTCTTGCGCTATACGTAGCATGTCGAACGCCCAGTAGCAGTTTGTGAGGGATGCGCGAAAGCCGCAGTGCAGGGCCTGAGTGACAGGCGCCATGACTACGGATATTGCGGTGCTGCGAGAGGTAATGACCCATTATAGCTCATATGAATCCCTGCAGACAAACGTCGCACGCTATGGAAATGAAAATCCCGAACGCCGCGACACTAACCGATTGGTCAAGTGTGGCGGCGCCATCGGGGGTCTCAATACTCCCTCAATACGCTCTCGATTCATGCCTGGTGCAATGGCACGACAGCTTGCGAGCGGCACCATCAGCGCCGCCAGGGGCTTGGCCTCAAGAGTCAGGTTCAAAGGCAAAGACTCGGGCTCAAGCTCGCCTCCTTCATGCGTCAAGGGGTTGGCGCGCCCCCCGAGTAGGCATTGAACCAGCGGGCAAGAAAGTCCGCCCGGCGCGAGCCATCCAGCATGCTCAGCGAGGAGGCGTCCAACGGCTGCGGATAGAGGCGCTGACCGACCTGATCGCGCAGTGATTGCGCGGTGAAGGGGCCAAGAACATCGCTGCGAATGCTGAAAAGCGGTGTTTCGCCCGCCAGCACATGCTGGCCTGCGCGGCTGAGCAGGAAATTCAGAAAGGTACGTGCCGCTTGCGGATGCGGTGCATCGCGATGAATGAACGCGGTACGCATCGAAATCAGCGCGTAGTCAGAGGGCATCTGCACGATGACTTCAGGATGTGACTGCGCCCATTGCAACGCATACGACCCCAGCAGGTTATAGCCCAGCCAATAACGCCCCTCGGAGAGCCCTTCAAGAATGCGCTGCGTACTGGTCTCAAGCGTGGCATTGACGCGCCCCAGCGCCTCGACCAGCGACCAGAAGCGGCCGGAGTAGCGCGAGTCCTGCAGATAGAGCACATAGCCCAGCGCACTCCGGGAGGGCGAATAGGCGGCAACGCGCCCTGACAGGGTGTCTGCGTGTTCGGTCAACAACCGCAGCACATCAGCATGCGAAGACGGCGGCAGCATCTTGCCCGCCAGATCCAGCCGATAGGCCATCACGATGGGCTCAAAAGTGAAGGCGAAGACTTCATCGCGCCACTTGGCCCATGCCGGCCATCGCCGAGCGACGTCGCTGTCGAGTCGCTGCGCCAGCCCTTGATTCACCAGCGCCACCTGCCACGGCATGGCGGAGCTGATGATGATGTCGGCACCGGGGGCAGTCTGCTCGGCAAGGGCATGGACGCCCATCGAGGTGCGGTCACGATAGTCGATCTCGAACTCGGGATGTTGCTGCGAGAAGGCCGTCAGCAGCGGCGTCGCGACCTGTTGATCGAGTGCTGCTTCAATCACCAGTCGCGAGGCTGCCGAGGCTGTCGATATCCCCATGCCCCCCACCAGCAGGCTTATCAACAGGCGCATCAATAGCCTCGTCAACAGATTCATCACCAGCTGAACGGTCAGTCGCTGTCCCGGCTTGCGCTTATGCATCTGCCTCTCCTGTCGGCAATTGCCGCAGCGTCAGGCTGATGTGCAAGCCGCCCTCAAGACGATTGCTCACCTGTAGCGTGCCTTGATGACGCTGCGCAATGGTCTCGACGATGGCAAGCCCAAGCCCTGAGCCTTCGGTGTCCTGACGCCCGCCGCGCTCGAAGGGCTGACACAGCCGTTCCAGCATTTCGGGGGCAACACCCGGCCCATTGTCTTCGCTATACAGCACAACCTTGTCAGTCTCCAGCGTCAGTCCCAGCGTGATTTCACTGCCGGCGGGCGTATAGCGCAGCGCGTTCTCGATCAGGTTGCCGATCAATTCCCGCAGCGCCCATTCCTCGCCCAGCACGCTGATCGGGCTATCGGGGAGCGACGCCAGCCCCAGGTCATGCTGAAGCGCCATGTCGCGTTCTGCCCACTCCAGCACGACGTCTCGCAGCAGCGCGCTCAGCTCCACCACCTCGTGTTCGGCGGGCAATGCCAGATGGCGAAGACGGGTGAGATTCAAGAGCTGGCCCGCCAGACGACTGGTACGTGCGGCACTGGCATGGATGTCACTCAAGCTTGATGCCACTCATCAGGAGAGCGGCTCTGCAGGGCAAACTCCGCCACGTTCTGCACCCCCGCCAAGGGCGTGCGCAGCTGATGGCTGGCATCCGCCGTGAAGCGCAGCAAGGCATCACGCGACGCCCCCTGACGATGGAAGAGTTGCTCAAGCGTATCGACGAGTTCGCGCATCTCCTCAGGCATGCTACCGGAGAGCGGACTGGCATCCTGCGACTGTCGGCGACGCAGCTGATCCCGCAGCCGCTTGAGTGGCGTGAGCGCCAGTCGCAGCGTGATGAAGATCATCACGACCGCCAACAGCCCCATCACCAGTATTCGCCCTACCGCACGGATCAAGAGATCGCGCGCCAGCAACTCGCGCCCCTCCGTGGTGTGGCCGACCCAGATCTGCACGCGAAACTGACGCTCCCAACCGGCAGAGCGCACGCTGCGCGCATGCAGTCGCCACTTCACGCCCTGGTAGTCGGTATCCAGCCAGACATCCCCCTCTCTGGCTTCGCGCTTGAGCTTGCTCGCCAGGGGGATGTCGAGATTGTTGGCCAGCACCCGCCCTTGGTCATCAATCAAGCGATAGAAGACGCGCTCCTGATGGCGGGTCGACAGAATGCTGAGCGCGGCGGGCGGCATCATGATGCGCGGCATGTCGTCCTGCCACTGGATGGCCTCTGACATCGCCAGCAAGGCATCTTCCAGTTGGCTGTCAAAGGCGCGCTGCGCCGAGCGCTGACTGGTCACCCAGGCGTCGATCAACAGCAGGCCGCCGACGATGAGCATCATGCTCATCAGCCAGCCCAGCAGACGATTGCGCAGCTTGCCCTGGATGATCATCCGGCGCCTGTCATCTCGAGGCGATAGCCCAACCCACGCAGGGTGCGAATCTGGACATCGCTGCCCGCCAACCGCTTGCGCAGGCGGCTGATATACACCTCCAGCGCATTGGAGCCGACCTCCCCATAGCCGAACACCTTGCCCTCGATGACTTCTCGCGACACCACCTTGCCGGCATGCAGCATCAGGCTTTCCAGCAGGCGGCGCTCACGCGGGGGCAGGTCCAGCACCGCGTCCTGCAGGGTCAAGGTGCCGCTACCGGCAGAGGACATCGTCAGTGGCCCGAAGCGGATGCTGTTGTCGCTGCGCCCCTGACTGCGCCGCAGCAGCGCACGCACGCGCGCTTCCATCTCCACCAGCGAGAACGGCTTGGCCAGATAATCATCGGCGCCGAGATCCAGCCCGCGCACGCGGTCATCCACCCCATCGCGGGCAGTGATGATCAGCACCGGCGTGAGATCACCGCGCTGGCGTAGCTCTGCCAGCAATTCCATGCCCTGCCCGTCCGGCAAGCCCAGATCGAGCAGCACGAGATCGAAGCCACCCTGACGCGCAGCATCGCGGGCCGAGGCCAGGCTTGAGAAGGTATCCACCGCGAATCCCGACGCAGAAAGACTGCGCTCCAGGGCGCTGGAAATGAGGGGATCGTCCTCAATCACTAGCAGGCGCATGCGTCGAATGTCTCATGAGGGTTAGGGAAATCTGACAGGTTGATGAAAGGTCGCGCTCCTACCATGCCTTCATCGCCTCAGCATTCGCGATGCATCACCACAAGAGCGCCAGCTTTCGCCTTGAACATAAAGCAAAAGGCGCTCTGTGGACAAAAAACAATCTGGACAACAACAAGACGCATCAGGAGCACACCATGCCATCCACAAAACGTCTCGCCGCCGCCCTCGTAGCACCGCTGGCCATCGCCACCGTCAGCCTGCTGTCATTGCCAGTCATGGCCGCTGACAGAAGCGAGTGCATCGCCCCCGCCAAACCGGGTGGTGGTTATGACCTGACCTGCCGCCTGGCTGCCAATGGCCTGCTGGAAACCGGCGTCATCGATTCCCCGATGATGGTGACCTACATGCCGGGCGGTATCGGCGCTGTCGCCTACAACCATGTCATCGGAGTACGCAGCGACGATCCGAACCTGATCGTGGCCGCCAGCACTGGCGCCGCCGTCAATCTGGCGCTGGGTAAATTCGGCAAGTTCACCGCCGATGACGTGCGTTGGGTCGGTGCGCTGGGTGTCGACTATGGCGCCGTGGTCGTGAATGCCGACTCTCCGTGGCAGACACTGGATGAGCTGATGGACGACCTCAAGAAACATCCGAGCGAAATCCCCTTCGGCGCCGGCGGTACCATCGGTAGCCAGGACTGGATGAAGGCGGCACTGATCGCCAAGTCGATCGATGTCTCGCCGCGCAAGCTGCGCTATGTGTCCTTCGAGGGTGGCGGTGAAGCGCTGGCAGCCCTGCTGGGCAATCACATCAAGGTGTATACCGGCGACCTTTCCGAGCTTCAGTCACAGCTGTCCAGCGGCAAGATTCGGGTGCTGGCTGCGCTGTCGGAAGAACGCGTGCCAGGGGCCTTCGCTGATATTCCCACCGCCACCGAACAGGGCTACGACGTGACCTGGCCAATCTGGCGCGGGTACTACATGGGCAAGGATGTCAGCGATGCTGATTACAACACCTGGGTCGAGCGCCTCAAGCTGCTGAGCGAGAAGCCTGAATTCGCCAAGATTCGTGAAGCTCGCGGTCTGTTTCCGATCCAGAAGTTCGGCCCTGACTTCGATCAGTACGTGAAAGCGCAGATCACCGACTTCAAGACTCTCGCCCAAGAAGTAGGTCTGACCCAATGAAAATCGCCGCCGATCGCATCCTGGGCTTCGCCCTGATGGGACTGGCGGCGTTCATCGTCGCCCAGTCCCTGAGTATCGAAGTGCCCTTCGCCTACGACCCGGTAGGCCCCAAGGCCTTTCCCATCGGTCTCTCGATCCTGATGGCCATCTTCTCGCTGGTGCTGATCCTGCGCCCCGGCCCGGAAGGTGACTGGCCATCGGCCAGCGTGATGCTACAGCTAGGTCTGGTGATGGTGATCCTGATCGCCTTCGCCTTCTTCTTCGTGCGTCTCGGCTACCCCATCACAGCCGTCGCCGCCATCACCGCCATCGCACGACTGTTCGGTGCCAGCTGGCGCGCCGCCGGCGTGACCGGCGTACTGATGGCCGGCGCAAGCTATGTGCTGTTCACCGCCGTGCTGGAAATCTCGCTGCCGACCGGGCTGTGGTTTTCCTGATTCCGAGAGGGCTTTCTCATGTTTGATTTCATCATCCAGGGCTTTGGCGTCGCACTGACGCCACTCAACCTTGGCCTGGCCTTCAGTGGCGCACTGCTGGGCACCTTGTTCGGCGCCCTGCCGGGCATCGGCCCCATCAACGGCATCGCCATTCTGATGCCGCTGGCCTATACCCTCGGCCTGCCGGCGGAATCGGCACTGATTCTGCTGGCGGGTATCTATACCGGCGCCGAATATGGCGGCCGGATGTCGAGCATCCTGCTCAACGTGCCGGGGGATGCCAGCGCCGTCATGACCACGCTGGATGGCTATCCGCTGGCCAAGCGCGGACTGGCCGGGCCGGCGCTGGGCATCTCGGCGATCAGCTCCTTCGTCGGCGCCAGCATTGCGATCCTGGGTCTGACCCTGTTCGCCCCGCTGCTGGCCACGGTGGCCGTGCAGTTCGGTCCGGCGGAACTGTTCACCATGATGGTGTTCGCCTTCGCGTCCATGTCGGTGATGATGGGCAAGGACCCGGTCAAGACGGCGCTGGGCGCCATTCTCGGCGTGCTGATCGGCACCGTCGGCGTCGATTCCGGCACCGGCATCCAGCGCTTCACCTTCGATATCCCCGACCTCTACGACGGCATCGACTTCGTGGTGCTGATCATCGGCATGTTCGCGATCAGCGAGATTCTGTTGATGCTGGAAAGCCGACTGCAACACGGCAAGACAGGCGAGCTGCCCGTCATAGGCCGCGTTTTCGTGACCATGAAGGAAATTCTCTACTGCAAGGGCGCCATGCTGCGCTCCAGCCTGATCGGTTTTCTGATCGGCGTGTTGCCGGGCACCGGTGCTTCGGTCGCAGGGGCCGTGGCCTATACCACCGAAAAACGCATCAGTGACAAGGACAACACCTTCGGCACCGGTGACATGCGCGGACTTTCCGCCCCGGAGGCGGCCAACAATGCTTCGGCAGCAGGTTCCTTCGTGCCGATGCTGACACTCGGCATTCCCGGTTCTGGTACCACTGCCGTGCTGCTGGGCGCACTGATGCTCTACAACATCACGCCGGGCCCGATGATGTTCAGCGAACATCCGAAAGTGGCCGGTGGCCTTATCGCATCACTCTATATCGGCAACATCGTGCTGCTGCTGCTCAATCTGCCGCTGGCGGGTTTCTTCGCGCGCGTACTGACCATCCCGCGTTGGGCACTGGTGCCCGGCATCGTCATCCTGTCCTTCGTCGGCGTGTATCAGCTGCACTCGGACATGGGTGCCATCTACCTGATGCTGGGCATCGGCATCCTTGGCTACCTGCTGCGCAAGCTCAACTTCTCGCTGGCCACCATCGTGTTGGGCTTCGTGCTCGGCGGGCTGATGGAAGAAAACCTGCGCCGAGCACTGGCCATCAGTGGTGGCGACACCAACATTCTGTGGCAATCTGGTATCTCGCAAGGACTGTGGGCCGCCTCGTTGCTGTTGATACTCGTGCCCTTTCTGCTGTCACGCCTTAGCAAGCGCAAGGCACAGACTGCCTGATCAGGACACACCTGCTGGCAGTCACTCAAGCCCCCGCCTTCGTTCAAGAGGCCGGGGGCTTTTTGGTGGCAAGCCAGTCGCCTGTGGCATCATGGCGCTCTCTTCCGTCCAGCCCTCCACTCAAGGATTCGCGCGTGTTCGAACCGCCTTCTTCTGCCGCCAACGCCATCAGCGTGACTCAGCTCAACCGCGAGGCCAAGCGCCTGTTGGAGCGTGGGTTGGGCGAGCTGTGGATCGAGGGTGAGATTTCAGGCTTTTCGCAGCCGCGCTCTGGTCACTGCTACTTCACGCTGAAAGATGACGGCGCACAGGTGCGCTGCGCGCTGTTCAAGAGTCGCGCCCAGTTTCTACGCGAGAAGCCGAAGGATGGCGATCGTGTCCGTGTCCGCGCCAAGGTGTCGCTGTTCGAGGCACGCGGCGACTATCAGCTGATTGTCGAGGCGCTGCAGCAGGCGGGGCTGGGTGAATGGCTGGCGCGGTTGGCAAGACTCAGGGAGCAGCTGGCAGCCGAGGGTATCTTTGCCAATCAGCGTACCCTGCCTTATCCGCCGCAGCATCTGGGTGTGATCACCTCGGCGACCGGTGCGGCGCTGCAGGATGTGATCGCCGTGACCCGTAAACGCTGGCCGCAAGCGCATCTGAGCGTGTTGCCCGTCGTAGTACAGGGACCGCAAGCGGTGCCACAACTGATTCGCGCGGTGGCGATGGCCAATCGTGACAGTGACTGCGATGCACTGCTGATCACTCGTGGTGGCGGCAGCCTGGAAGACTTGTGGGCATTCAATGATGAGCATCTGGCACGCGCCATCTTCCATTCGCGCCTGCCGGTGGTCGCGGCCATCGGCCACGAGACCGACACCACGTTGGCCGAGCTGGCTGCCGACCTGCGTGCGCCTACGCCATCAGCTGCCGCGGAGGCGCTGTTCCCCGATCAGCGCGCGTTGGCGCATCAATTGGATGCCCTCTCCCAACGACTGTGGCGCACTCAACGTGCCCTGCTCGACCAGGCTGCACAGCGTCTCGATCATGCTCGCTCACGCCTGCGCCATCCGGCACGCGACCTGACGCTACAACGTGAACGTGCCAGTGAGTTGGAGCGCCGCCTGCACACTGCCCTGCGTCAGCGCTTGCTGAGTGAACAGGAGAAAGCGGCCCAGCTGGAGCGGCGCTTGAAGCAGGCCAGTCCCGCGCGTGATATCCAGCGTCATCGTCAGCAACTGGCGATGCTGACGCCGCGCCTCAACACTGCCCTGCCACGTCGCTTGGCAGCGGATCGCGAGCGGCTGGAAGCGGCCATGCGCGCGCTGAATTCAGTCAGTCCACTCAATGTGCTCGGGCGTGGCTATGCGATTGTCGAGCGTGTCGGTTCACAAAGCCCGCCGCGGGCGCAGCAGAAAGGCAATGAGGTCATCCGCGCCGCGCATCAGACCCAGCCCGGCGAGATGCTGTCGATCCGGCTCGGAGAAGGTCGGCTGGCAGTGGAGGTCAAACGCCGCTTCAAGCCAAAGCCCTGAGCACTTGATCGGCACTGATGCGCTGCCAGACCGAAAAAAGCCCCGCTACCTGAACAGGTAACGGGGCTTTTTCATGGGCTTTTTTCCACTGACACGTCAAGCTGCTGCTGGCTCAGGCCCTTCGCGCGTGGGCTTGCAAGAAGCGGCGCGTTAAACCTAGAAGTCAGGCGGGCCCTGTTCGGCGCCCGGCTTGAAGACGCCCGGCTCGAGGTCGTGACGACCCAACAACTTGTAGAAGTCGGTGCGGTTACGCCCCGCGATGCGCGCAGCCTGAGTCACATTGCCTTCAGTGATTTTCAGCACCTTGATCAGGTAGCTGCGCTCGAAGCCAGCACGTGCCTCGGAGAAGGACGGCAGTGCATTCTCTTCTGCGGCCAGCGCCTGAGAGACCAACGCCTCTGGAATCATCGAGGAGCTGGTAAGCGCGACACATTGCTCGACCACGTTGACCAGCTGACGCACGTTGCCCGGCCAGGCGCTGGACGCCAGCAGGTTCAGCGCTTCCGGCGAGAAGCCCTTCACGAAAGGCTTGTGACGCGCAGCGGCCTGATTGATCAGGTACTTGGCCAGTAGCGGCACATCTTCGGCACGCTCACGCAGAGCTGGCAGCTTGAGATTGACCACGTTGAGGCGATAGTAGAGATCCTCACGGAAGTCGCCGTCATGCATCGCTTTATCGAGATTGCGGTGCGTGGCCGAGATGATGCGCACGTCGATGGCAATCGAAGTGGTCGACCCCAGCGGACGAATCTGACGCTCCTGCAGCGCACGCAACAACTTGACCTGTAGCGCCAACGGCATATCGCCGATTTCATCCAGGAACAGGGTGCCGCCATCTGCTGCCTGGAATAGCCCCTGATGCGCACTGACGGCACCAGTGAATGAGCCCTTGGCATGCCCGAACAATTCGCTTTCCAGCAGTTGCTCCGGCAGTGCGCCACAGTTGATGGCGACAAACGGCTTGGAAGCGCGAGGGCTGGCATTGTGAATCGCTTTGGCCATCAGCTCCTTACCGGAACCGGACGGGCCCGTGACCAGCACGCTGACATCCGAGGCCGCGACCATGCGCGCCTGCTCGAGAATCTGCTCCATCTGCGGGGAGCGCGTGATGATACCTGCACGCCAGGCATCATCGCCTTCCTTGACCGGCGGCGCCTGTGCCAGCGCTTCATCGATGGCCGCGAACAGCTCATCCTTGTCGATCGGCTTGGTCAGGAAGCTGAACACCCCCTGGCGTGTCGCGCTGACGGCATCTGGAATCGAACCATGCGCCGTCAGCAAAATAACCGGCATGCCCGGTTGACGCTTTTGCAGCTCGCCAAACAGGGCCATGCCATCCATCTCATCCATTCGCAGGTCGGACAGGACCAGATCAGGACGTGCAGTTTCGAGACGATTAAGCGCCTCACGGCCACTCCCAGCGGTAGTGACCTTGAAGCCACGACTTTCGAGACGCATGCCGAGCAGCTTGAGCAGGCTCGCATCATCATCAACGAGCAGAATATGCGCTTGAGCGTATTTCACACTAACTCTCCTTGCGTCACTTGACGGCTTGGGGACAACCAGCCATCAGGCCCGCACAGTCTTGCGTCATCTAGCCGAAGGGGCCGATGACAGATCGTGGCCAGAGGCAGCCGCTGAGACTTCAGGGCGTGCTCTGGCGGCGAGAATTGATCGATTCCTCGATGGCAGTCAATGCTTCGAGCTTCTTGCTGAGCTGAGCATTATCGGCGCTCAGCTTGCGGCGAGCACTATCGCTCTTGTCACGCTCAACAATCAGGTCACGACGCTCCTCAAGTCCATTCAGCCACTGACGCAGCAGCGGCTGAAGACGACTCGGTGCCGTCGGCAGATCGGCCTTGAAGAGGTCGGATGCATGCTTCCAGTCCGACTCGTCACCCCAGCTCAACAGCACTGCGCGTGCGAGACGACGATCGTGACGGGTGCCTTCCAGCTGCTCCAGCGTGTTTCGACGCCAGTCGCTGTTACCACGCTGCGCTTGCAGGGAGAAGGCAACCCATTCATCCAGCAGGCAGTCTTCCTCAATGAAGTCCGGCAAGCCACCGGCGCCAAGACAGCTGTTCTTCACATCAGGACTCACCGCCGCGGACTCAGTGCCCGGCAAGGTGATATTTGACAGGGCTCCACAGGCACTGAGCGTACTGACCAGCATGAAAACGGTAAGGCCCATCAGTAGTCGTTGACCCTTCATTACTTCAGTTCCTTGCGTGTTTGATGGCACTCATTGGTGTCATTTCATGTGGTATGGATAGGGGGTAATGACGGATGATCATCATTGGCAACATGGGTGCCTGGCGGCAGATCATGCTCGCTACCCTCCCCTGACGGCAGCGAACGAGCCAGTGTGGGCAATGTCAGCCGGAAACAGACATCCGCTCTGGTATCGTCTATCAGCACCAATTGACCAAATTGGGCACGGGCGCTATCAGCAGCGACCGAAAGACCAATGCCAGAGCCCTTGAGCGGCCCTTTACGCTTCACCGCGCCTTGATAGAAAGGCTTGAACAGGTGATCGCGATCCTTGTCGGCAATCGGCTCACCACTATTGGCGACCTCGATGACCAGCTGACGGCGCTCCTTGCGCGCTCTCAGCCACAGATCGCCACCATCTTCGCCGTAAGCAATGGCATTGGAAATCAGGTTGTCGAGAATGCGTCCCGTGCGTGGCCTGTCAGCATCCCAGCTCAAGCTGGCAGGCGGAAGATGCACTTTCATGCCTTTCTTTTCCAGTGCCAGCCGATGCTTGGCCAGTACTTCCTTGAAGACCTCATGGACATCAAAGCGGCTTCTTTCAAGCCCTTGATTATGCTGTAACAGATTATAGTCGAGGAGTTGCTCGATAAGCTTCTGTAATTCCTTGCTGGAATCGTCCAGCAGTCCAAGGATTTCTGCCTGATGCGGACTCAGCGGTCCTGCCACTTCATCAATCAGCAGTCCGGTACCCTCGCGGATACTGGCCAATGGCGTCTTGAGCTCGTGCGACATGTGACGCAGGAATTGCTGCTTCTGCTCTTCCAGTTCATCAAGGCGCATCGACAACCAGTTGAGACGCTCACCCAGCTGCACCAGTTCGGCAGGCCCCTTGATCACGACCGGCCGCTCACTGTCATGACCACTCCCCAGGCCATTGATCCGACGTTCCAGCTGACGGATGGGGCGAATGATCAACCAGGTAAAGAACAGCATCAGCATCAAACTGATAGAGACCAGCGCTGCTGTCTGCCACCACAACTGACTTTTGACTTGAGTCGCACGCGCGCGAATACCCTCGATACGGGCATCGACGAGTTCACGGGTGGAATTGAGCAAACCACTGGCTTGTATCGAGAAGGGGCCAAAGTCCCCCAGATGGCTACTGACCTGCGCCACGCTCATCTCGGGCATGCGCTCCAGTTCCGACAGAGTGCCTTTCAGCTCACTGACGCGCGGGTCTCCCTCACCAAGCAGACGCGCCTGTGCGTCCAGCAGCTCACGGAAAGCGCTGGCCTTGTCGGCATAGATTTTCATCAGGTCGGGATTTTCCAGTACGGCGTACTGGCGAGCGCTACGCTCCATCTCGACGGCGAGATTGGTCAGCGTACGGGCACGCCGAGTCTGGTCAACTGCCTGACGGGCGCTGACGTCGGCAAGTTCCGACAGTTCTGATAGCGCTTGTCCCGCCTGGAACATAAGGACTGCGATCGGCAGCATCACCACAAGGAAGGCCATCAGCACTAGCTGAGGCAGAGAGCGGGGACGCCAACGTCGTGACACCGTGGAGGCCATTGAGAGAACTCTATGCAGGAAAGGGGTGGTCATCATCGAATCACGTCTTCCAAGAATACCAGAGTTCGCCAGCTTCCATCGCGGTTGCCAGTTCGTTAATAAATATGATTCTGATTTAAATCATTACACTGCCACGAGACAGACAGCCTCACGACCGGTATTAAGGATGATGCCAATGACCCATCGTCGTTAGACGCACAGCGAGACGCGCAAAAAAAGAGGGCCGGCAGGGCCGGCCCAAGTACGCAGGGAACTGAAGGGTCAGTCATCACAACGTGTCTCTAGAGACGCGTTGTGATTGGTGGGCCTGTCAGGTGGTCTGCCTGTCAGGCCCGGGAGGAAAGAATGTCACCTGGTGGTCGTTCCAGGTTAACCGACATTCACGACGGACAAGGTCCGCGCTCCCTATCGGATGTGAAGCAGGGGGCAACACATCACAATGCTACTCGTTGAGGCTTTCGATCAGCAGAGCACTTCAATGACTTGTGCTTGATCCACACTGAAAGCATCAACCTTGATCTGAAGATGATGGCGGCATATCCAAACAGCCACCACATCCGGTATCGGGCATCCATGCCCGGGCGTCCGTGCCCTCAAGATACTTTCCTTGCCCGCGAAGGGCCGTACCTGTCTCATCGCAACCTGAAGTCACACATCGCGTGGAGCAGACGCTTGGCCTGTCAGCGATCACGGAGCGCACAGGGTAGTGAGTACCGTCATCGCTGTAAGACCCGAGAAAGGGCTAATTACACGGCCACTAACTCTTGCTCACAACGTATATAGCGAGCAACGTGCCATAAAACGTAAAATACATTAAAAATCAATATGTTAAAAAGAACACATGACCACGTTGTCTGTCATATCGCGCGCTTCCTCGTGATTGAGACATTTTCGCCCTGCTTTTCGTCGCAAAATGACAACACATATATAGGTTTTGGCCATTATAGATTAAATATCAGTACCTTATAGCGTCTCCTTTGCAAGACATTGCAAGATTACCGTCGTGAAAGTGCAATCTCACAACGAAAAACACCCGGCAAGTACTCCACCTTCCTCAGGCAGGAAGGCAAGCACATGCCGGGTGCAAGCAAGGCAAGCGAGGCAAAAGAAGCGCCTCCCTCTTCACAGCGTCTTGAGCAACACCTTGGATTTACGTGCCGAGTTGTAAGCTTCACGGCGCATGGGCGGCAAGTCTTCCAGCACAGCAGACACGAAGCCGTGCTCGATGAACCAGTGCACAGTGTGCGTTGTCAGCGCGTATAACCGAGTCAGCCCCGCCCGGCGCGCGCGTAACTCGATATCGGCCAGCAACTGCTCACCCCGCTGGCCGCGCCGGTAGTCATCGTGCACGGCGACACACGCAAGTTCGCCCATCTGGGCATCACGACTGATATGCAATGCTGCACAGCCAATGATCATGCCATCGCGCGCCAGCACCACGTAGTCATCGATTTCATGCTCAAGTCGCTCGCGGGAGCGGGCAACGAGAATACCGCGTTGCTCAAGGGGGCCGAGCAACGCCAACAGGCCGCCGACATCTTCAAGGCGTGCCTTGCGCAACTGCTCATAGCCCTGCCGGGTGATCATCGTGCCAATACCGTCACGGGTGAATAGCTCGCCCAACAGCGCATCACGGTCACGCCAGCTCAGCAGGTGCGTACGCCCAACGCCATGCCGTGCGGCGCCACATGCGGCAGCCAGATGGCGTGACAACTCGCTATCATCTTCACGTGGTGGTGCCAGCGCCGCAGCTTCATCAGGATTGAGCTGACGCAGCAATTCTCCGTCATCACCCAATAGGCCCTCGCCCTCGCCCAGCAGGATGAGCTTGTCTGCCGCCAGTGCGATTGCCGCATGCTCGGCGACCTCGGCGGCGTCCAGATCAAACACCTCGCCAGTGCTGGAAAAGCCCAGCGGCGGCAGCACGACAATCGCTTGCTGAGAGAGCAGCCCCTGAATGGCCTCACTGCGTACGCGACGTACCTCGCCACCGTGAAGAAAATCGACGCCATGGCGTACACCCAGCGGCTTGGCCATCACCAAATTGCCCGAGACAGCAGAAAGCTCGACGCCATGCAGTGGCGTATTGGGAAGACCCAGCGACAGACTGGCCTCCAGGCGCAGACGCAGCGTGGCGACCTGCTGCTCCAGATGACCCAGGATGTCCCGCGTGACTATCCAGCGCCCCTGATGGCGCTCTGCCTCGATACCTGCGGTTTCCAGCGCATCTCTCACCTGTGGCCTGACACCGAACACCACCACCAGTCGAACGCCCAACGTGTGCAACAGCGCCAGATCCTGAATCAGCTGTGCTCGTCGTGAAGATGACAGGGCATCGCCCTCAATCAGAATGACGAAGGTCCGCCCACGATGAGCGTTGATGTAAGGCGAGGAATTGCGAAACCAGTCCGCGAAGGGGAAACGCGTGTTCAAGAGCCAGCTCCAGTACAGGAGGGAGGGGAAAAGGATGACAATGGATCAGCCCACGACACGGCCGCCATCATCAACTCATCATATCAGCGCCGCCGCCTGCACCGCGAGCAGCGCCCCTGATATCGATGGCTAGAGACAAGAAAGGCGACCCGAAGGCCGCCTTTCTTGTCGTGATCACTGCGTGCTGTCTGACTTCATTTGCATAGGTCGGCTTAGCCGAACATGCCCTTGAACATGAAGAAGAACAGGATCGACAGGATAGCGCCTGCCGGCAGAGTGATCAGCCACGACATGACGATGGTACCGATCACGCGCAGGTTGAGCGCTGCCATGCCGCGTGCCAGACCTACCCCCAGCACCGCACCGACGAGGGTGTGGGTGGTGGAGATTGGCAAGCCAGTGCCAGATGCCAGTACCACAGTAGAAGCGGCGGCCAGTGTGGCCGCAAAGCCACGCGACGGTGTCAGTTCAGTGATGCCGGAGCCGACGGTCGCAATGACACGGCGACCATAGGTGACTAGACCGAAGACGATACCGCCGCCGCCCAGCACCAGGACCCACCACGGCATGCTCGCCTTGGCGCCGATCTGGCCAGCAGAGTCCACCACGCTGATGATGGCTGCCAACGGACCAACCGCATTGGCCACATCGTTGGAGCCATGGGCAAAGGCCATCGCACACGCGGTGAACATCATCAGCAAGCCGAAGATCTTCTCCACACCGCTGAAGTCGAAATCATCACCCGTGGCGCGATTTTTCTCTGAAAGGCGCGAGCGTGCCACCTTGCGCTCCATCAACACCCCGATACCCATGACGATGGCACCGATGACGATGGACAGCAGCAGGCTGGATTCGAAGTTCAGATTCAGCCCGACGTGCTTGAGCCCCTTGACCAGCGTCACCATCGCAATGATGAAGCCAACCAGGAACATGTACATCGGCACGTACCGTTTCGCAGCCGCGAACGGGTCTTCGTTATCGAAGATCAGCGTCTGCACGGACTTGAACAGCACGAAGGCAATGGAACCTGCCAGCAACGGCGAGACCAACCAGGAGGCGGCGATCTGCCCGACCTTGTCCCACTGCACCGCATCCACGCCCAGACCTGCCGCGGCAAAGCCCACGATGGCGCCGACGATGGAATGCGTGGTGGAAACAGGCCAACCCTTCATCGAGGCAATCAACAACCAGATACCCGCCGAGAGCAGCGAGGCCAACATGCCATAGACCAGATATTGCGGATTTTCGATCAACAGGGCGGGATCAATGATGCCTTTGCGGATGGTGTCAGTAACTTCACCGCCCGCCAGCCAGGCCCCGAGGAATTCGAACACGACGGCGATAAGAATCGCCTGCTTGATGGTAATGGCCTTGGAACCGACCGATGTACCCATGGCATTGGCAACATCATTCGCACCGACACCCCATGCCATGAAGAAACCAAACACACAGGCCAGGATGACGAGGACATCGCCGTATTGAGCAATGATGGACATAGGGAACTCTTGAGCAGATGGCAGGACGTCCTGACAGCGCTTAACGCGCCATCAGGATCTGCAGTCGGGTACCGACTTTTTCAGCCTGGTCGGAGACATCACCAACCCAGTCGATAATCTTGTAAAGGAAGACAACGTCGACCGGAGGCAGACTAGCTTCCAGAGAGAACAGCGTCTGCCGGATCTCGACCTGCTGTTCGTCTGACTGCTTCTCGAGCTCATGCAGCTCGTTGATCAGCTTCTCGACCAGCACGCTCATGTTGCGCCCGAAACCGGACTCAACCAGATCTTCAAGCTCACCCAGCGCACGTCGCGCCTGGCAAACCGACTCCACCGCAGTCTTCAGATAGATACGCATGGCGGGCACCAGCGTTTCAGGAATCTGCATGCGGCGACCCAGCATGATACCGGCGATGTCCTTGGTGACATTCGCGATGGAATCCTGGACATGGATCAGCTCGAGGAGGTCGGAACGCGACACCGGAAGGAACAGTGAGTTGGGCAGATTGAGCCGTAACTGTGTTTTCAGCTCATCGGCTTCACGCTCAAGCTTACTGATGGTCTGACGAATGCTGGCCGCCTGATCCCAGTCGCCCTGTTCACAGGCGTCAAAGAATGTCAGCAAATGCTTGGCGCAGTCGTCGGTCTTGATGATGTGGGTGTGCAGCGCCTTGAAAGGCGAGCGCCCGAACATCGAAGAAAAAGGGTTAGTCGTTACCATAGTGGCCGTCGGCGTTAAGGATTGACGCGCGGAGTGTAGCAAAGGCTGTGAAGTGATCACATCACTTTCATCATGGCGTCACAACGCCGCCATGCTGTTGTAATTTTCGTAACATCAGCGGCAGCGGGAGAGGAGTCAGAACGACTCCGAGGAGAGATTGTCGTGCATCGGCGGGACCTTCAGTCACTCGCATATCACATCGCTTACTAATATAACCAAGGCCTTACTGGCAGGCAATCCACGCCATCGTGTCGCCATCACATCGTCATTGACTCATGATTCATGACGTCTTCTGCCACAGACGCTGGGGCAGAGAACGCTCGCCATGCTTGCCTTGCCATCAGTCAGGCGCGAGCATGAACGCCATGGGCACCTTTAGGTGCTTACTCGATGTTTATCCGCCAGCGCATCATCGCGCGGCTTCTCGGGTCGGGTCTGCCATCAGCACCCCCTATTTTCTTTTCTATTGTTTGTTTGCGGAGCCCCGTCATGGCCCAGGAAATTGAACTCAAGCTCGCGCTATCGCAGCCGGTCGTTGATCGCCTGTCCTTACTGGAAACCTTATCCAGCATTCCCGAGCTCACTGGCCTCACGCCCAAGCGCCGCTGGCTGGCCAATACCTATTTCGATACCCCCGAACATGCATTGGAACGTGCGCGCATGGCACTGCGTCTCCGGCGTAGCGGCACAGACGCCGATAGCAACGCCCCGTTACGTCAAACCCTGAAGACCAGTGGCGAGAGTCACGGCGGACTGCATTCACGTGGCGAGTGGGAATGGGCGCTACCCGAGGATCAGGCCACTCTCGACCTCGATGGGCTGCGTGCGCTCCCCCCGCTACAAGCGCTGAACGAGCCCTCGCGTGAACAGCTACTTCACGCCCTATCACCGACCTTCAGCACTGACTTCGAACGCCATGCCTGGCAGATAGAGGTCGCGGTCGCCGGGGGCAGCGTGGGCGTCGAACTGGCCCTCGATCTCGGTGCCGTCAAGGTTGAGGGCCGTGAGGTCGCGATTCAGGAGCTGGAGCTTGAACTGACCGGCAACGACCAGCTGCCGATCGAGAGTCGTGAAGCAGTGTTGTGGACGCTGGCGGATGCACTGGCCAGTCGACTGGCACTACGCCCGGCAGATGCCAGCAAAGCTCAACGCGGTGCGGCGCTGCGGGATAACGACTGGCACGAACGTTCTCTGGACACGACAGACCTCCGCGCCCTGCTTGCCGCCGCCATAGATGCTCTCGATGCGCATGCCGATCGACAATCTCAGGATGGCGAGCGCTGGCTGGCCCATGCGCTCGCCGCCGTGTCGGCACTGGCGTCACGGTTGGCCGTCAGCCAGCACCATGGGCACATCCATGCTGTAGCACTCGTCGAAGCGCTGGAGCAGAGCACGGGCACAGAGACTACCTGGGCCACCCTCGCCTTCGGTCAACACAGCCTGTCGCTATTGGCTGCCTTGCGCGACTGATCTTTCTGGACAACCTCCCGCGCTCCTTTCCACTTACTCGTGGAGGCACGCTTCTCTTATTCTTCCGCCGTGCAAATAGCACGGCGGTGACTGAAGGATTTTGCCATGCCAGAGCGTCAAGGCCCGGCCAACCAGTATGGCGGCACCTCGCATGTCGAGACGTCACCGACACGTACCAGCGGTTTCGAGCCCGCCACTGGCCGCTTTCGCGCCCGGCTATTCCACTGGATATTCGAATCTGACACACCGGCGGCCAAGGCCTTTGATATCGGCCTGATCATCATGATCTTCGCCAGTGTCGCGGTGGTCATGCTCGACAGTGTCCCCTCCCTCAATGCGCAGCACGGCGAACTGTTCAACATTCTGGAATGGACCTTCACGATCATCTTCACTCTGGAGTACGCCGTCCGCCTTTATTGCCTCAAGCATCCCGGGACCTGGGCGAAAGGCTTCTACGGCTTGCTCGATCTGCTCTCCATTGCGCCGACGTGGCTATCGCTGCTGATTCCCGGTGCACAGGCACTGCTGGTCGTGCGCGTACTGCGCGTACTGCGACTGTTCCGCGTGCTACGCCTGATGGCCTTTGTCGGCGAGGGCCGCATGCTGATAGAGGCGTTGGCACGTAGCCGGCGCAAGATTCTGCTGTTCTTCATCACCGTGCTCAGCATCATCACGGTGTTCGGTGCCCTCATCTATCTGATTGAGCCGCCAGAAGCCGGCTTCACCTCCATCCCCAAGGCGCTCTACTGGGCCGTGGTGACACTGACTACGGTTGGCTACGGTGATATTGCGCCGATCACCCCACTGGGTCAGTTCATCTCGGCGATGATGATGATCCTCGGTTACTCGATTCTGGCGGTGCCGACCGGTGTGTTCTCGGCGGAAGTCATCAATGGCCTGCGCATGCAACAAACCAGCGATGAAGCCTGCCCGGGCTGTGGCCGTGAAGGCCATGACCGCAATGCCAAGTACTGCAAGCACTGCGGGACCTGGCTGGATGAAGATACCCGCGACCCACGCGAGTCTGACCTCGAACCCAAGCCTGAGCCCGAGCAGCAGTCGGCCGATGAATCCGAACCTCCAGCAGCAGAACCGCCCAACCTGGATCGCAGCTGACCACACTGGCGGTGCTGGATGTTGGCAACGGCCAGACACGAAAACGCCCCACGACCGAAAGGTCGCGGGGCGTTTCACGTCACAAGCCAGCACTGAAGGACAAGTACTGAAGGATAAGCACTGAAAGACAGATGCTGACACGCTGCTGCCAAAGACGACTTACTGGGAAAGCGGCTTATCCCAAGACGTCAACGAGGCCTTGCTCCAGCTACCGTAGGAAGCATTCGGCAACATGATCCAATCCTTGCCGAAATGTGCTGCTTGCTCAGCCACCAGCGCTTTCTGCTGCTCAGGCTCCTTGGAGGAGAAGGCATCAGAGAAATCGTGCAGGCTATCGCCCAACTGCATCACGATATCGTGGTCTTCTGCGATGCTCTGACGGCGTACCGATTTGCTCGGACCCAGCAGGCGAACATGCTCATCATCGACTTCAGGCAGGTCCAACGCACGCAAAGTGGCCAGCGTAGCGTCCTTGTTCTCCTCATAGCGATCAGACACGTAATAGATCGCCACATCCTTTGAGGCAGCATATTCAAGGAAATCCTTGGCGCCGGGAATCAGACTCGGCGTGCCCTCACGCTCCCACGCTTTCCAGGTATCCCAGCCAGTAAAGTCATGGCAGGCTTTGAGGTCACGCACCAGCAGCGCCGAGTTATCGATCACCGTCTCGTCGAGGTCGGTCATGATCGCGGCAGGCTTGCTGCTATCACGCGCGGCCAGCCGCTGCTCCAACTGATGCGTGGCCAGTACATAGCTCTGACGCTGCAGAGCAGCCACTTCAGCAGATTGCTGCTGATAGCGCAGCGCCATGGCATAAGCTGCCGGGGCGCAGTGTTCAGCCGTGGCATCCGTCGTCGTATCCGCTTGGCTAGCAGCCGATAGACTCAGCCCCGCAACGCCCATTCCAGCAACAAGCAAGACACTCAATTGACGTGAGACAGTGTTCAACATGGATAGCCCTCCGCGGCGCAAGATTCATTCCATAAAATTATGAAAACATGTGAATGTTATCATTAATGTTCATGGTTCTCTCTGCGCGCGACATCCGACGACTCGCGCTCGCTTCGCGCCATGCACGCACACCGGCTAGCTTGGCTTGCTGGCACGCCTCGCAACCTTCCACGTATCTCACAGATCTCACGTATCTCACGTATCTCACGTATCTCACGCGTGAAGCATCACTCCGTGAAATGCGAGGTGTCGCCACGCCCTTCACGCACGATGACCGGTGGCAGCTCACGCAGGTCAACCACACTGGTGGCTTCCAGACGGCAGGCACCACCATCGATGATCAGGTCCAGCGCGTGGCCGAAGCGCTCACGAATCTCTTCCGGATCAGTCATCGGCAACTCCTCACCCGGGGGAATCAACGTCACACTCATCAGTGCTGAACCATGCGTTTCCAGTAGTGAATGGGTGATGGCGTGATCTGGCACGCGTACCCCAATGGAGCGACGCTTGGGATGCAGCAACAACCGCGGCACTTCGGTGGTGGCTTGCAGAATGAAGGTATAGGCGCCTGGCGTGTGACTCTTGAGCAGACGGAAGACAGCGTTGTCGACCTTGGCGTAGGTACCGATCTCGGAAAGATCAGAGCACATCAGCGTGAAATTGTGCTTGTCATCGAGCTGACGCAGACGCTTGATGCGCTCGATGGCCTTCTTTTCACCCAGATGACAGCCCAGCGCGTAGCCGGAATCGGTCGGGTAGGCGATCACGCCGCCTTGCTGAATGATGGCAACAGCCTGATCTATCAAGCGCTTCTGCGGGTTATCAGGATGAATCTGGAAGAACTGGCCCATGTAGTGCTCCTTGCGTCAGGACTGCATGTCTGACGGTGACATGCAGGTCTCAGAAGATTCTCGATATCATATGGTGGCGATGGGAGCATCAAAAAAGGTCGCCAGCCGTGGATGACACCATACTGGCGGTACCTTGGTGCGCGGCGGCGGGCTCATGCTACCTGGTGCCAGCGGCCCACCCGGGAAGTGAAAATCGCTGCCAACCGAAGCATACATGCCCAGCTCATCAAGCTGGCGCGCCAGATCACGCGCGCGATCAATGTTCTGGAAGCCACTGACCAGCTCGGCAGCTTCGCCACCGGCGGCAATGAAGTCTCGCAACAGCTCGCCCCGCTTGGTACGGGTCAGCTTGTAGCGCATCGGATGCGCCATCACTGCGACTCCACCATCGGCACGCACCCAGCCCACCGCTTCTTCCATTTCAGGCCAGTGCGCCTTGACGTCACCCTTCTGACCGGAGCCAAGGTGGCGCTTGAAGGCGTCTTGCAGGTTGCGCGCCAGGCCCGCTTCTACCAATGCGCGCGCAAAGTCAGGCCGTGAGAGCGGACGATCACCGGAGCCATTCAATGTGGCCTGCTCGCGGGCACGCTCCATGGCGTTATCGAGGCCGATTTTCTCCATGCGCGCCGCTATCTCATGGCTGCGGCGCTCGCGCGCTTCATGCTGCTGGACAAGGCCTGCGCTAAGCGCATCGCCCGCCCCATCTGGCATCAATGCCACGATATGAATGGTCTGATTGCGCCAGCGTACCGACAGCTCACAGCCCGGCATCAAGGTGACTCCCAGCGCGGCGGCAGCCTGCTGCGCCTCGAAAATCCCTTCCATGCTGTCGTGATCGGTCAACGACATGCGCGATACGCCACGGCGGGCGACCAACGCGACCAGATCAGCAGGCGCCATACCACCGTCAGAGGCTGTGGAATGCATGTGAAGATCGATATCAGGCACGTCGATGTCGGACTCAAAACGCTTGGGCAGCGGTCGTGGTTGCACTCGCAGCGGCGCTTGTGAAGACTCAGGCGCCACATCGATATCATGAGTCTCGGATGACGGGGACGTCGGTGAAATAGCAGACACGTCGTCGGACACGGGGAACCTCTCGGGATAAACGCTTTTCGCCTTGGAATACCCGCGTCAGGAGCAGGCAGCAAAGGCAGGCGTCAGGGGCAGTGTTGACCGCCACGTGAACTCTCGCGTTACACGGGCTTTGTCAGCAGGCAGCAATGGCGGCAGAATGAGCACATGCAGGCAAGGGCTCGCCGTCGATATCCATAGGATACCACTCACGTAAGCCCTTGCCTTCCCGACGGCTGTGCCGTCGTGTTCAGGAGTGTGTGATCCCCATGAAGATGTTGCTCGACTTTCTGCCGATCGTGATCTTCTTCGTCGTCTACAAGACGACCGGCGACATGATCATGGCTACCGCGGTACTGATTCCCGCGACGCTCGCTCAGGTGCTCTATATCTACTGGCGCCATAAACGGGTTGAGAAAATGCAGCTGGTGACGCTGGCACTGGTTGTGGTGCTGGGCGGCGCAACCGTCTTGTTCGGTAACAGCTCCTTCATTCAGTGGAAGCCCACCGTGGTCAACTGGCTGTTCGCTGTCGCTTTCCTGCTTTCGCCGCTATTTGGTGGCAAGCCGCTGGTGGAACGCATGATGGAGAAGGCCATTCAGCTGCCACGCGCCATCTGGCACCGCCTCAACTTGGCGTGGGTAGTATTCTTCCTCGCCATGGGCGGCCTGAATATCTATGTCTTCAGTCATTATTCCGAAGATGTCTGGGTCGATTTCAAGCTGTTCGGCATGCTCGGCCTGACCCTGCTGTTCGTGCTCATTCAAGGCGTCTATCTGTCTCGCCACATGGTACAGGCGCCACAGGACGATACCTCAAGCTCTAATTCTCCCCGCCAAAAGGATGATTCGTGATGCTGTATTCCATTGTTTGTCAGGACGTTGAAGGTAGCCTGGAAGCGCGCATGGCAGCTCGCCCACCACACCTGGCGCGTCTTGAAGCACTGCGTGATGCGGGCCGTCTAGCCATCGCTGGCCCCAATCCGGCCATCGATAGCGAAGCCCCGGGTGAAGCCGGCTTCAGTGGCAGCGTCATCATTGCCGAATTCGCCTCGCTGGAAGATGCGCAAAAATGGGCCGATGCCGACCCCTTCGTCATCGCCGGTGTTTACGCCAGCGCCGAAGTGAAGCCTTTCAAGCAGACACTGCCCTAGGCCTTCACGCATCACCCCGAGATTCAGTCGTGTTGGATCTCACTGGACGACGGACGGCCTTGCCGTCCGTCGTCTGCGTTGCAGCCTATGACATGTAGTCGATTGCATTGAGCCGTCAGCGCTGCCTGCCGTGCAGCTCCCCTCTTGCTCTTCCTTCCCAAGCCCTTCCCTTTCAGGAACGCCCGTGAACGATCGACCTATCTCCTCGCCTGCGCCTTCTCTCAAGGCGCCCGACGCCATCCCGTCGGTGACCGCCCCCGGCATTGTGCCAAAAACGGTACTGGCACCACTGGCAGCGCTGGAAGAGGCCAAGCTTGAGTGGGACGACACCGCGCCACAGGCGACGGAGTACGGCGATGTCTATTTCTCGATCCACGATGGCCGCGCCGAGACAGTGCACGTCTTTCTCGACAGCAATCGGCTGAGTGAGCGCTTTGCAGGCTGGCAGTCTTCGCGTCCCTTCGTGATCGGCGAGACGGGGTTCGGCACTGGTCTCAATATCCTGTGTGCTGCCCAACGCTTTCTGGCCACCGCCCCGCCCAAGGCACGCCTGCATATCATCTCGGTGGAAAAACACCCGATGCGCGCCGATGACCTGCGCCGTGCACTGTCGGCATGGCCGGACCTCGCCTTGCTGGCAGAGACGCTCACCGCACAATGGCCAGCCTCGATATTGGGCGTACACCGCCTACAACTCGATGCGCGTATCACGCTGGACCTGCATTTCGGTGATGCCGTCGAGCGGCTGTCGCGACTGGAAGGCGGTGTCGATGCCTGGTTCCTTGATGGTTTTTCACCGTCGAAGAATCCCGAGATGTGGTCGCCCGAGCTGTTTGCAGCCATGGCTGGCGTATCACGCCCCAGCGCGACCTTCGCCACCTTCACGGCGGCTGGCTTCGTGCGTCGGGGCTTGCGCGCTGCAGGCTTTGTCTGGCGCAAGGTGGCCGGCCACGGCATGAAGCGCGAGATGATCTGCGGAGAACTGGACGAGGTGACCGCCACGGCACGCGCCGAACTGATGGGGCTGCAATCGGATGATGTGCAGGATGAAGTCCCGAATAAAGCATGCGCCATTCGCGGCGCCCTGCATCCGCTGCGGACCGAACAGCCGTGGACTCAGCCACCCCAGCCAGCCCCTATCACGACCCAGACACGTATCGCGGTACTGGGGGCGGGCATTGCCGGCACCAGCTGCGCCGAGGCGCTCGCGCGGCGTGGTTTCACGGTCACGCTTATCGATGCAGAGGCGCCGGGCGCACGCGCGTCGGGTAATTCTCAAGGAGCGCTCTACGTCAAACTGGCGGCTGAAACCAATCCTGCCAGCCGCTTCCAACTGGCGGCACTGCAGTACAGTCGCCGTTGGCTGGAGCAGCTCGACCCGCAACAGCGCCTGTGGTCAGCCAGTGGTGTGCTGCAGCTTGCCACCAGCCCACGCGAGCTAAAGCGTCAACAGCGCTTTCTGGAACAGCACTCGCTGCCCGATGCACTGGTGAAGGGTGTGAGCGCCGCAGAAGCCAGCCAGCTGGCCGGCAGTGATATCGCCCATGCTGGCCTCTTCTATCCGGTCGCGGGCTGGGTGCGCCCTGCAGCGCTATGTCAGCACCTTGCTGCGACAGACGGCATACGCTTTCATCAGGCGCGCATTCATGCCATCCGTCAGCAGGATGACGCACAGGGCACGCACTGGCAGCTGGAAGATAGCGAAGGGCATCATATCGAGGTCGATCAGCTGATCGTCGCGATGGGCGAACGGACTAACCTGCTGGCGCCACTGGCGCATCTACCGCTGCAGCCGATTCGTGGCCAGGTCAGCGAGATCACGGTGTCAGCCGAACACACGGCCGAACTGCCATCGCTTGATTGCGTGGTCTGCGCTGGCGGCTATATCTCGCCTTGCCAGCAGCATGTTGATGGCAGCATGACCTTGAGCTTCGGTGCGACGTTTGCGCCACGTGATGAGGATGAGGCAGTACGCAAGGTGGATCATGACGCGAACGTCGCGGAATTGAGAAGCGCCCTGCCCGCCTTCGTCAGTGACTGGGAGCATGCACGCGGAACACCGCTGGAAGCCGATGACTGGCGAGGACGCGTCGCCTGGCGCGCCGCCAGCCCCGACAAGAGCCCGCTTGCCGGCCCCGCCCCCGATGCTGACGCATGGCGTACTGACTACGCAGCGCTGGCCTTTGATGCCAAGAGACGCGTTCCCCAGCTCAGCGGCGCTCACCTGCCGGGGCTATGGCTGTCCACGGCGCATGGCTCGCGCGGCTTCACGACAGCGCCACTCTGTGCTGAACTGATCGCCGCCCAGATGTGTGGTGAGCCACTGCCGTTGGAGCGTGAACTGGTCGAGCATCTGCATCCGGGCCGTCGCCTGATCCGCGATATCATTCAGCGTCGCTGAACAGGTGGCAGTACGCATGATGCATTGCGCAGTACTGCTCAGCACTCGCGACACAAGCGAGCCAACGCCGGACGATCAACGACCTGGTAGGTGAAGGATGGGCGGCCCACCTGCCCATAGTGAAAGGCTTCACTGAGCAGACTTCGGGTCGCCAGATGGCGCAGATACTTGCGAATGGTGACCCGCGACATACCGGTAGTGGCCAGCAGCGCCTCGCTGGTGAAGCTGCCCTCATCACGCGGCAAGGCCTGAATGGCGCCCGCGACCAGTGCCAGAGACACCGCCGTCACTCCCTTGGGCAATCGTCCATCATCGACTGACGGCGCTGCACCTTCCGCTTGAGGGCTAAACAAGCGGTCCAGCTGATGCTGGTTGACCTCGCCGTCCAGACTGGCCAACTGCTGTCGCCCATGACTGGCCAGTGCCAGTGCCTGCTGAAAACGCGCAAAACTGAACGGTTTGATCAGATAGTCACACACGCCAAGGGCATGGGCGCTGCGTACGGTCTCTGCCTCACCGGCTGCCGTGATCAAGATTACCTGTATCTCCGGTGCCGCATGACGCCTGAGCCAGCGCAATACCTCAAGCCCATTGCGACTGCGCAGATAGATATCCAGCAACACCAGATCCACCTCTTCCGCGGCCAGCACATCGAGTGCCGACGCAACGTCCTCGCATTGGGCGACCAGACGCATGCCTGCGACACGATTGAGATATTCGACGTTGAGACGCATGACCATAGGGTCATCTTCGACGATCAACACACGCATACGCTCAGGCTCCGAGGTCAGGCTGGTCAGAAAATCGCTGCGACTCAGACAGCAGCGGACAGGATGGTTGAGGACAGGGCAACGCCAGCTCGACAAGGGTACCGCCGCCGGGCAGTGAGTATAAATGCCACTCTCCGCCGCGTGTCGTCACGATGTCATGCACCAGCGCCAGCCCCAATCCGCGGCCTTCGCCGCGACTGCTGACACCGGCCTCGCGTGCTCTCTCCAATAGAGCGGGCGGCATGCCGGGGCCATTGTCAGCCACGCTGATCAACAACTGCACCTCCGCGGGTGCCGTCGAGGATTCCAGCATCAGACTGAGCGTGACACGCGGGGGTGCCTCTTGCGTGTCCTTGCATGCGCCCCCTCGTTCGCTCTCCAGCGCCTCAAAGGCGTTATCGAGCAGGTTGCCGATCACGCTGACCAGATCATGACTCAGGCTAGATTCCAGCACCGGAAGATGGGGAGTCGCGTTTGTCTCATGCGTACGCTCACCCTCAGTCTCAAGTGCGCTCTCAAGCTCGACCGTCAAGATGATGCTGCGTTCACGGGCTTCGCTGTGCTTGCCAATCAGCAACCCCGCCAGTAGTGGATCAGCAATCTGCTCGGCAGCGGGGGTGTCGGCAGGCAATTCGTGCTCAACCAACACCGCCAAATACTCACGCAGGCCGACCAGGTCGCCCATATAGGTCAGGCCTGACAGCACATGCAGACGATTGCGGAATTCATGGCGCGAGGCACGTAGCGCTTCGGCTTGGCGACGTACACCGGTCAGCTCCTCGGCGAGACGCTGCATGCGGTCATGCTCACGCAGTACCAGAACGCCCCCCATCAACTGCTCGCCATCACGCACCAGCTGACAGCGCACCAGCAAGCGCTGGCCACCATGGCTGACGCGCCGCGCGGCATCCGGTACTGCTACTGACTGCCCCGCCAGTTGCTCGGTCATGCCGGTGCCCGGCAGCCCATCATCAAGCATCTCACCGAGCGCCAACGGAGGGACCAACAATCCGTGTGCAGCAGCATTGATCAACGTGATACGCCCTGTGGGGTCCACGACAATGATGCCTTCCTCCAGGCTGGCCAGCACTGCCTGATGCTCCTCGACCAATCGCGCGATGGCTACTGGCTCCAGTCCCTTGAGCTGTCGACGCAGGTAGCGGGCCAACCCCAGGGCGCCCAGCGTACCAAAGAGCATCAACACCCCCAGTCCCAGCAATAACTGGCGCTTTTCACTGGCGAGACGACGCCCCAGTGATTCCAGCGTGATACCGATGGCTACCGCACCGATAACCGCAGGTTCCCGTCAGCGATCGAGGGGAGTGTGACAGGGGCAAAGCTCCTCAAGCTTTCACCAAGACTGCCACGCGACTCAGAGAGATAGGTCGCGCCCGCCAGCGCCTGTCGCTCATCGCCGCCTTGAAACGACTGGCCGATCCGCGCAGGGTCGGGATGCGACAGCCGGAGTCCGTCAGGACGCATCACCACGATGAAATCGACACCATTTTCACGCCGTAAACGCTCGATGTGATTCGCGAGCGGGCTGGCCGCGGACGGCCGAGCGGTGCTGGAGTCCGATGCCATCAGCGCTGCCCGCACCTCAGGCAAGCGTGCAATATGCTGGGTCAGCGCAGCAATACGCCGGCCCTGAATGTCGTGCTGTGTGCGCTCCAGTTGAGCGCTGAACAACCAGGCCGCCACGACCAGGCTCACGATCACCATGCTAGCCGCCAGCAATGAAGTGAGCGTGCTCAGGCTCGGTTGAGGATGACGCAACACATCAAGCAGCTCATTTGCACCCTTGGTGGCATGGTCAATTTCACCACGCCGTGAACCGTCATCGCCGCGCACTTTCATAAGTTTCAAAAGGCTTTTTTTAGTTCGCAAAACTTGGCCCTCGGGGCGTACGCCGTAAGCTCGCCTGTGACGAGTCTCCGTCTCACGTGCACTGTGACACGAGAGACGAATGTCCTTCCTGATCGTGATGCCACGCCTGCGCATCACGGCATAACAATACGTCCTGCGGCATGTCCACGCAGGATGAGGAGCACGCATGACAAACGCCACTCAGGCCGCCTCAGCCTCGCCTACCGTTGAGGCCTCTCGTCCCGGGATGCAGATCTTCGGCATGTCCCTGCCGATGTTTGCCTTACCGCTACTGGTGCTGATCGGTGCCATCGCCTCGGATACCCTGCCCACTGGCATGATCGGTGCGCTGTTGGTCATGATGATTCTCGGTGAGTTGCTCGGCTTTCTCGGCGACCGCCTGCCGATCATCAGCAGCTATCTGGGCGGCGGTGCCATCCTCGCCATCTTCGGTGCCGCAACCTTGATCTATATGGGCTGGCTACCACAGGACGTCTCAGCCAATGTCAGCGAGTTCATGAAAGCCGGCGGCTTCCTCAACTTCTACATCGCGGCACTGATTACCGGCAGCATCCTCGGCATGGACTCCCGCGTGCTGGTCAAGGTCGGGGCGCGCTTCGCTCTGCCGCTGCTGTGCTCCGTGCTGTTCGCGGCGCTGTTTGCGATGTTGGTCGGCTGGATCATGGGCTTCTCGCCCAAGGACGCGGTGATGATCATCGCACTGCCCATCATGGGGGGCGGCATGGGTGCTGGTGCCGTGCCGATGAGCCAGATCTACGAGCAGCTATTGGGACAACCCGCCAGCTACTACATCTCGATTCTGGTGCCGGCACTGGCACTGGGTAATGTCTTCGCCATCATCATTGCTGGCCTGCTCAACGGCCTTGGCAAGCGCTTCCCATCCCTCACCGGCGGTGGCCAGATGATGCCGGGCGTCGAGGTACGTGAAGAGAAGAGCGCACCTGATCTTTCCCAGCTGGGCATCGGCATGGTGATCGCCATGAGCTTCTTCGTCGCCAGCCAGATCATCGGCAAGGTCATCCCGCTGCACCCATATGCGCTGATGATCATCGCCGTGGCAGTGCTCAAGTGCGCCAACCTGGTGCCGGAAAGCATCAATCAGGCCGCCGCCCAGTGGTTCCGCTTCGTGGCCGGCAACTGGACCTTCGCGTTACTGTTCGGCATTGGCGTGGCCTACACCGACCTCGGTCAGGTAATCGATGCCATTACCATCACCTACGTAGTGATCGTGTTCGGGGTTGTCGCAGGCGCAGCCTTCGGCGCCGGTATCGTCGGCAAGCTGGTCGGCTTCTACCCCATCGAATCAGCCATCACTGCCGGGCTGTGTATGGCCAACATGGGCGGTACCGGTGACGTCGCCGTACTGTCGGCCGCCAATCGCATGCAGCTGATGCCTTTCGCCCAGATTTCTTCTCGCCTGGGCGGCGCGCTGATTCTGCTGATCTCGAGTCTGGTCGTGCCGATGTGGTTCGCGTAGCACTTTTCTACGCTTATCTGCTTCACGGTAACACCACTCACGACAACGGCCCTGGCTCACGCCAGGGCCGTTGTCGGTTTTAAGACATGGCTCAGAGATGACTCAGCTATTGTTCAAGCGTGAATCAGGCTACGGACTCTACTCAGTCACCTTCTTCCTCATCATCTGCCAACTGGCGACCGAAAGACTGCCATTGCTCCAGCGTCATCACTTCGGTGGATTCAGTACCGATGTCGTGGACGATCAGCAACTTGCCGCGTGATAGCTGACCTTCCAGCTCCGCGACCCAACCCGCCATGCCTTCCCCCACATCAGTGGTGTCGTAGCCCTGACGGGTGACAAAGGTCTCCAGCAAGGCACGGCGTGTCTCAGCGGGCAGCATGCGTGACGGTACCTCGATGAAACGCTCGCGCGGGTCCATCTGGTCGAGTGGCATCTGACTCATGGGCACCTCCTGATCATGGGTGGCGCTGTGGGAAGAGACAGGGAGTTCCTGTAGCGGCTCATTCAGCGTATCCGTACTCATGCGTCCGTTCCTTCTGATTCATTCATGTCACCCGACTCCCAATCAGCGAGCCGCGCGACGAAGGTGTCTTCATCCAATACGGTGAGACCCAGTTGCATGGCTTTCTCCAGCTTGCTGCCTGCGGCGGTACCAGCGACGACGCCAGCGGTCTTCTTCGAGACGCTGCCGGCCACCTTGGCTCCCAATGCCTGCAGGCGCGTCTTGCCCTCATCACGCGTCATGCTCTCCAGACTACCCGTCAGCACCCAGGTCTGGCCGGCCAGCGGTTGCGGGCGCTCGCCAATCTCGACTTCTTCCCACGTCAGTCCACAGGCCAACAAGGCCTCAAGGGTCTCATTGTTATGCGGCTGTGCGAAGAAGGTATGGATATGCGCCGCTACGATAGGCCCTACGTCATCCACTGTTTCCAGTGCTACCTGATCCGCGGCACGTAATGCTTCAAGCGTACCGAAATGCGCGGCGAGGCTTGCGGCCGTAGCCTCACCCACTTCACGGATACCCAGTGCATAGACAAAGCGTGCCAGCGTGGTATGACGGCTCTTGTCGAGCGATGCGACCAGATTGGTGGCTGACTTCTCGCCCATGCGCGGCAGTTCGGCCAGCGTCGCGGCATCCAGTGCGAATAGATCAGCAGGTGTCTTGACCAGCTCACGCTCGATCAGTTGCTCGATCAGCTTTTCGCCAAGTCCATCGACATCCAGTGCCTTGCGGCTGGAGAAGTGCTTGAGCGCTTCCTTGCGCTGGGCCGCACAGATCAAGCCACCGGCGCAGCGCGCCACGACTTCACCTTCAAGTCGTTCGATCTCGGAGCCACACACCGGGCAGCCGTCCGGCAGCACGATAGCCTCACGACTCTCACCTTCTTGCGCAACGCGTACAACCTGCGGAATGACGTCGCCTGCACGACGAATGATGACTCGATCACCGATGTGCACGCCCAGTCGCTCGACTTCATCCATGTTGTGCAGGGTGGCATTGGAGACCACCACACCTGCCACCTGCACCGGCGCCAGCCGCGCGACGGGGGTCAACGCGCCGGTACGCCCCACTTGGAAGTCGACGCCTTCCAGCGTGGTTTCCTGCTCCTGCGCCGGGTACTTGTAAGCGATGGCCCAGCGCGGGGCGCGTGCCACGAAGCCCAACTCGCGCTGCAAACGCAGCTCATCAATCTTGATGACCGCACCATCGATATCGTGATCAAGCCCATCACGCCGTTCACCGAGGCGCTGCGTATAGTTGATGATGCCCTCGGCCCCGCTGACCACCTCGAGCTGCGGACTGGTGCGGAAGCCATAATCATTGAGCAGTGCCATCAAACCAGAGTGGCGACTGCCAGCATCACTGGCCAGCAGTGACTCGTCGAGGCGCGCGACCTGATAGGCACAGAACTCCAATGGCCGCGATGCGGCAATTTTCGAATCCAGCTGACGCAGGCTACCCGCTGCGGCATTGCGCGGATTGGCAAATACCTTGCCCTCCTCATCACGGCCACGCGTATTGAGCGCCTCGAAGCCGGCATGGCTCATATAGACCTCACCGCGCACCTCAAGCAGCGCAGGCAGGTTCTCGCCACGAAGCTTGAGCGGGATAGAGCGAATCGTGCGCAGATTGGTAGTAATGCCTTCACCCGTGCGGCCATCGCCGCGCGTGACACCCTGCACGAACACGCCATCTTCATAGATCAGCGATACCGCCAGGCCATCGAGCTTGGGTTCGCAACAAAAGCTTAGCTGGCTGCCATCACGCAGCTCCAGCGTCTTGGCGGCCCGCTGCACGAAGGCACGTAGTTCATCACCATCAAAAGCATTGTTGAGCGACAGCATCGGCACGGCGTGCTGCACTTCCTCGAAGCCGGTCGCCGGTGCCGCGCCGACCCGTTGCGTAGGCGACTGTGGCGTTACCAACTGCGGATACTCGGCTTCAAGCTGCTCCAGACGACGCAGACGCGTGTCGTAGTCAGCATCAGTCAGTGTCGCATCGTCCTGCACGTAGTACCGATGGTTAGCCTCGAGCAGCTCGCCATGCAGACGCTCGACCTCGAGCAGCACATCATCGGGAACACCCTGCGCAGCGGCCGACTCATCAGGCATCGCCCCATCGACGAGAGAGGCGGAAAACAGATCATCCTGGGCTGACATGACATTCACTCGAAACAGTGGCCTTGCCAGTGCAGCAAGTCTGCAGACACTGGACGACCTGAAAAGCGGGTGACGATACACCAACTCGATACCGAGTGGATCGCCATGATGCTGCCATTGTACCCAAACGCTGCACATGGCAGAAACGCCAACGGCGACCCGAAGGTCGCCGTTGGCGTCATGACAGACTTGCTGACTCAGACACTCAATTGGCCTGTCTCAATTGGCTTGATAGCGGTGCAGACGATTGCGGCGTTCGAATTCGTGTACCTGCTGGCGCTTGAACTCGATGGTCTGCGCGGTCATCACGCTATGGTTCTCGTCTTTCAGCTCACCGCCCAGGCGACGTACCAGCAACATGGCGATCTCGACCATTGTCTCGAACGCAGCAGACGTATCGTCTGCACCTGGCAGCGGCATCAGGAAGGTCACACCATCCAGCTGACTATCGACCATCTCTTCAGGATCGAAGATACCCGGCTTGACTACATTGGCCATCGCAAACTGCAGCGGGCTGTCTTCACTTTCCTCTTCATGGCGCAAGAACAGCCCCATGTTGGAATGACGCAGACCACAGGCCAGTGATACACCCAGCACATCCTCGCCGCTGAAACCTGAATCACCACGCGCCATCACGGAAATGATAATGACTTCACTGGCATCCGCCAGCATGTCGCGGGCTAGCCCATCATCGACCTTGTTGCGCTCGGCACGAATCACCAGCGGATGACGCTCATCGACAGATTCACTCTCTTCTTCTTGCGCAGTGGCGCTAGAAGAAGACTCCGTTTCAAGTATCGGCTCTTTACGAGAAGAGGTCGTGCTGGCATCAGGCATGTCCGATGCCGACGCGGTCGAGCCTTCTGTCTCCGGAATCTCTGCCATCGGCTCGATATTATCGGCCCGCGAAGCAGAGATGCTCACATCGTCTTCAGATTCATGCGAGACGGCATCATGATCGGCGGGGTCGCCTTGTTCATCATGCAGCGCTGGTTCACGGTGAACGGTATCTTCTTCATCTTCACGGCGCGCACTCAAGCTGGCGGTCACGTCACGCATCGACTGACTGGCGCGCGCACCGAACGCCGCAGCACGTTGGCCAAGGCCCTTGCGCTCCGGTGATTCACGTCGCTCCATACGCTCCGCGGGACGACTCGGCTGAGTCACCCGCGATGCCTTGATACCGTGAGCATTATCGAGCACAGAATCGTCTTCCTCTGCCTCGTCATGCTGCTCAGTATCACCGATCACCCGGTAACCGCCGTTCGGCAGCTCCCAGTTGTCGCGTTTATCCACTACTACGTCTTCTTCTCCCGCAGCCGCATCTGCAGCATCGGTAGAATCCATCGTACCCACTCTATCTAGACGGGGTACTCGACGTTGACGCTGGAGCCGACGCACACCGTCAACGACGATGATTGCGACCAGCACCAACCCCAACAAGATGAGCCACTCTCTCAATTCCATGGGTCATTAGCCTGTTTGCTTGGGCACCATGCACGTAAACAGCATAGCGCGATTGCAGAAAAAGGGGACATTATTCGAATGTCAATCCTGTGGTGGTGACCTACGCAATCGCCCTTCAATTATCCCTGACTGACACTATGACGCAAAGTCGTAGTGCTTTCGATCACTCCGTGCAACAAGATTTTGCCAACTAGGCCGCAAGTCCGGCTACTGGCTGCCGTGCGTGAGGATGACCTTGCCCTCTTGCACGGCTTTTATCTCAGGCTTCGGCGAGTACCGCAGCTTCTTCTATCCCTACAGAGACCAGTCGCGAGACACCTGGTTCCTGCATGGTAACGCCCATAAGCCGATCTGCCGCTTCCATCGCTATCTTGTTATGCGTGATATAGATGAACTGTACGCTTTCTGACATCTCTTTCACCAGTCTGGCATAACGGCCAACGTTCGCATCATCCAGCGGCGCATCAACTTCATCAAGCATACAGAATGGCGCCGGATTGAGCTGGAAGATAGCGAACACCAATGCAAGTGCTGTCAGTGCTTTCTCGCCTCCTGACAGAAGATGGATGGTGGAGTTTTTCTTGCCGGGAGGACGCGCCATGATCGCGACTCCCGTCTCCAGCAAATCATCGCCTGTCAGCGTCAACCACGCGGCCCCACCACCGAAGATCTTCGGGAAAAGCGTCTGGATTCCGGCATTGACCTTGTCGAAGGTATCCTTGAATCGCACCCGTGTTTCCTGATCAATCTTACGGATGGCACGCTCGAGCGTTTCCAACGCTTCGGTCAGCTCGGCATGCTGAGCCTCAAGGTAGTTACGGCGCTCAGCCTGCTGGTCGTATTCCTCGATGGCCGCCAGGTTGATAGCGCCAAGCCGCTTGATGCGCTCACCAACCTGCTCGAGGTTATGGCTCCAGGCAGACTCGGTGGCATTGGGGTCAAGACCGTCTTCGAGAAGGCTCGTTGCGGTCTCGTCATAGCCCAGCTCCACCAGCTGTTCATCCTGCGCATCGGCCTTAAGTGTCAATGCCTGCACCTGCATGCGCCCTTCTTCGAGCCGCTGACGGATGCCTTCCAGATTACGTTCATGGGTCTGGCGCGACTGCTCTGCCTGACGCATCTGTTCGACTAATTCATGAGTCTTATCACGACAGGCGTTTAGCTTGGTTTCTTGATAAAGCCGAGTTTCGAGCAACATTTCGAGCTGCTCACGCTCTTCTTCCTGCGGCAACGTCGTTTCTTCACGGCTGGCTTCAAGCAATTCGATTCGCTCTGCCAGCTTTTCGCGCTGTTCGCTCGCACGCGCACGCTGACCCTGCATGCCATCGCGCTCAGTCACCAGGCGCTGGCGCTCCATGTCGAGACGGCTGACCTGTTCACGCGCCGGTGCCTGCTGTGCACGTAATCCAGCCAGTGCACTTTGGTGATCGCGTCGCGACTGCTCCAGCGTCTCACGTGCCTGTGCATTGTTCTCGACCGACTCCAGCGTCTGCTGCCAGCGCTCGCGGGCTTCTTCGAGCGCCAGCGCGTGGCCCTCACGTGTCTCTGCCAGCTGTGCGAGCTCTTCATCGAGCTCACGCGCACGACCATCAACATGCTCAAGGCGACTGGCGAGCCCCGCTTCCTTGAGGCTCAGCTCACGCTGGCGTTCACCCAGCTCACGCTCCTCGACACGCAGATTTTCGAGCGCAGCCTCGGCGACAGCAATCTGCTCGGAGGCTTCTGCCAGCCGTGCCTCAATGTCCTCAAGACGGGCATCCAGTGCCTCTAGCTCCAGCGTGACCTGCTCAAGACGCGAACGCTGAGCAATCACGCTGTCAGCACGTTCACCGGCAACCTGACGGCGGCTCCAGCCACGGCCTAACCACAGGCCATCAGGCGTCAACACACTCTCATGAGCCGCCAGTGAGTCACGTTGCTGCCAGGCGGCTGCCTGCGTCTCGACGCACTGGATAGTGGCCAGCCAGCCATTCAGTGCCGCAGCACCACTGATACGCGCAGCCAGTGTGCCCGTCGGTGCAGCCTCAGCACTGGCCGTCTCGACCATCGACAGTTCGCCACCGGGCAGCGCCGCCAGCAATTCTGACAGCGACCCTGCCAGCGGCGACTGATCAGCACTCGCCATGCGAGCACGCAGGAAAGGCCCCAGCACCCAGGCACTGGCAGACTCCCAGCCAGTATCGACCTCCAGCCCTTCGGCCAGCGCAGGTGCCTGTGACAGACCATGTGCTTCCAGATGCGCGGCCAGTGAGTCATCGTCATCACGCAACGCGGCCTCTATCAGCGCTTCAAGCGAGGCCTTCTCGCCTTGCAGCACATTACGCCGCTGGCGCAACTGGTCACGTTCGGCGTCCAGTGCCAGCCGATTGGCTTGCGCCTGTTCGCGCGTTTCACTGGCCTGCTCGCGGCGTGACTCGAGAGATTCTCCCTGGAGCATCACCTCATCGAGTTGCTCACGGAGCTCCTCGCGGGCCTCACGCAGTTCTGCCACATCTGGCAACTCGCCGAGCTGTTGACGGCGACGCTCGCGCTGACGCTCCGCTTCACCAATTGCGCTTTCCAGACGCTGAATCTCGCTCTGGGCACGCTCAGCACCACGTTGCGCCTCGTTATCTGCCTGGCTGAAACGCTCCCACTCACTTTGACTGTCCTGACGCCGCTCTTCGGCTTCTTCCAGTGACAGCTCAAGCCCTTCGAGCGTCTCGCGCGCCATCTCAAGCTCGGGTGCAATGTCCTCAAGACGTGCGTCGATCATCTCCAGACGCTCGCCATCCTCGCCCTCGATACGCTGCACATCGCTGAGTTCGCGACGTGCGACTTCAAGGTCTGCCGCCAGCTGCTGCTCACGCGTACGGGCGTGCTCCAGGCTTTGCTCGAGACGCGCGATCTTGGCCCCCGTCTCGTAAAAGGCCGCCTGATGAACTTCCAACTCACCCGCGAGTTCATCGTGCTGGTAGCGCTGTTCTTCCAACTGACTTTCGCACTGACGTTGGCCGAGAATCTCGCGCTCGACGCCAGTTTCCAGTTCGGTGACACGAGATTGCTGATCGCGCTGCTGTGCCCGCAACCCACGACGGCGCAGCACAGCCAGTTCACCCTTGAGGCGATATTCGTCCTGTTTGAGCGTCTGATAGCGCCGCGCCGCTTCGGCCTGACGCTTGAGGCGCTCGAGCTGTTTGTCGAGTTCCTCACGCAGATCATCAAGGCGCTCCATGTTCTCCTGGGTGCGCTTCATGCGGCTTTCGGTCTCGCGGCGGCGCTCCTTGTACTTGGAGATGCCGGCCGCTTCTTCGAGGGTGCCGCGCAGATCATCGGGACGTGCCTCGATCAACTGCGAGATCATCCCCTGCCCGATAATGGAATAGGAACGTGGCCCAAGGCCGGTGCCGAGGAAAACATCGGCGATATCGCGGCGGCGACACTTCTGGCCATTGAGGAAGTAGCCGGACTGGGATTCGCGTGTCACCAGACGCTTGACGGAAATCTCGGCATACTCGGACCAGGCACCTCCGAGACTACCGTCAGCATTGTCGAAGGTCAGTTCGACGGAGGCCTGACCGACCGGCTTACGGCCGGTGGAGCCATTGAAGATGACATCTGTCATCGACTCACCACGCAGGTTCTTGGCGCTGGACTCACCCATGACCCAGCGCACAGCATCGATGACGTTCGATTTACCGCAGCCGTTGGGGCCGAGTATCGCCGTCATGTTGCTATCAAAAGGCACGGTGACTGGATCGACAAAAGATTTGAAGCCGACCAGCTTGATCGATTTGAGCCGCATTGCGCCTGGCGCGTCCTTGAGGTCTAAAACGTGAAAAAAGGGTCTGACGAAGATAATTTTGAAAAACCAGCGCGCAGTCTACCCAAAAGCGCCGGTGGCCCCAACCACGACGGCCTGCAGCGTGTCATCCACACTGCAGGCCGAGTCGTGATTCCAGGCACTAGCAATAGACTGCAACAAGGCAGTGCATTGCACGCGGCCCGGCCTATCCCCTACGGAGTGGTGGCCGCGGCGCCCACCACATGATCGATATGCAGAGCCAATGGCGTTTCGGCAGCCGTATCACCACGCGTGACCGTCACGTCGGACAGCCGCCCCTCGAGGTCACCCGCCTGAGCGGCTGGTGCGCCAGAGGCCGAGATACGGGCGACGAGATTCACCTCATCAGCCATTGATAAACGCGCCATCGGAGCCATCGCGTTGTCATCCGATAGCGTAACCGTCAGTGGCAGCTGATCCGCCGTGGTCCGCACGACCGCCAGCGGGGGTAGCTTACCCGCGCTATCACGCGCGACGATGAACAGCGTCGCCCCGGGATTTCCTGCCAATGATGCCTTGAGTGCAGGTGCCAGGGTAACGGTCAGTGTCAGCTGCGCGGCATCAACGGTCTTGGCACTGTCATCGACAGTATCACTGTCATTGGCATCGCCTAGTGCTGATTCACTCAAGGCGACCGAAGCATCTACCTCACCGGCCTGTGCCATGCGGGCACGTGCCGCGCTGATCCCCTCGCGCAGCGCCTTGGCTGCACCGGGGTTCTCCATGCCTGCAATCGCCTTGCGCCAGTAATCAATGGCCTGCTCATAGCGGGAATGATCGAATGCATCGATACCGAGCAGCCCCAACACTGTTGGCTGGCGCGGGTCTACGGCCAGTACCTCATCGACCAGCGCCTGTACCTCATTCGTCAGCGTGCGCTGAGCGGCAAAGAACTTGAGCTGCGCCATCTGCGCCAGCAATGCTGGCACTCGCCCTTCAAGACGTATCAGCACATCCAGTGCCTGCATGGCCTCGTTGAGCTGACCCGCATCACGATATAGCGGAAACAGCGCCATCCATACCTTGGCGTTATCCGGCTGCGCGTCGGCTTCAGCGCGCAAACGGGCGATACGTGCCTTGAAACTGGCGGCATCATGTATCGGCGTCGCCTCGATGGCGGCCGTCAATGCGAGATCACCACTCGCGCCCTCGAGTTGATACCAGTACAGCGAGCCTACCGCCATACTCACGACCAGCAGCGGTACCAGCAAGCGTCCACTGACAGCAGCCTTTAGTGGCGCACGGCGGGCTGCCTCGGCGTCTTCCAGCAGGCTACGCTCCAGTTCGACCCTCCCTTCTGCCAACGCCGCATCGTCCATATCTCCGCGTGCGTGACCGCGCTCCAACGACGCAAGACGGCTCTGATAGACGCGCACGTTCTCGGCCTCAAGGCCGTCATTACTCTCAAAGGCCTGCTGAGCCGCATGGGTACCGCGAGCACGCCGGAGCGGCAACAGCAGCAACCAGGCGGCAGGGATCAATAAAAGGCCAATCGCCAGCCATAGCAGCGTCATGAAGATTCCTTTCCATTTCGAGGGCGACCATGAGCCTTCAGCAGCGCAGAGACTCTGGCCTGTTCGTCAGGGTCAAGCGCACGCACACTTGCACGGCGCCTGGCACGTACGATCAGTGCCACACCGCCAAGCCCGAGCAGAATCAACACGGCCGGCCCACCCCACAACAACCAGGTGCGGCCATCGAGGCGCGGGTTATACAGCACATACTCGCCGAAACGATCGACCATGAAATTCTGGATCTCGCTGTCGCTGCGCCCGTCATTGAGCAAGTCCGCCACGTTCTGACGCATGTCGCCAGCAATGGGTGAATCCGAGTCGCCAATCGCCTGGTTCTGACATTTGGGGCAGCGCAGCGCGGCCGTCAGGCTGTCATAGCGCGTCTGCAGCACCGGGTTGTTGAACTGATGCATCTCGATGGCGGCCTGCGCCTTGCCAGCCGCCAGCCATGACAGGAACAGCAACACGACCAACGCCTGAACCAGCGGAACAGCGACACTGGCGAGTGAATGCTTGAGTCGACTCATGTCGTCTCCTCCTCGCCATCGCTACCACTACCACTACTACCATTACTGCCACCATCACTACCGCCTGCCGCCGGAGCTGTGATGCGCTCCAGTGTCGGCAAGATGATCTCGCGCACATCTTCAGGGCGGATATAGCCGGTGTGGTGATAGCGGATCACGCCCTGAGCATCGACAAGAAAGGTCTCGGGTGCGCCGTAGACGCCCAGATCAAAGCCCAGCGTGCCCTCGGGATCGAATATATTGATCTCAAAGGGGTCGCCGAATTCCTCAAGGAAGGTACGGCCCTTGTCGCGCGTGTCCTTGTAATCCACGCCGATCATGCGTACGCCACGATCCGCGAGATCCAGCAGCTGTGGCATCTCGTGCTTGCAGGTCGGGCACCATTCGCCCCACACATTGACCAGACTGACCTGCCCCTTGAGCAGCGACTCGCTGACACGCGCGTCAGGGTCTTCCAGCGTGCTCAGTGTAAAGGTGGGGAAGTCACGCGACAGCAGCGCGGAATCACGCGCATAGGGGTCATCATCGAGGCGCTGATAAAGAAAGGCACCCAATCCCACCACGATCAGCAGCGGCACGAAAAGCACTAGACGAGGCATGCTCATACGGACACCTCCCGCTCGGTCGTGAGTGATGTCGGGCGCGGGTCGACTCGACGACGGTAGCGACGATCCAGCACCGCAATCACACCGCCCGCCCCCATCAGCAACGCCCCCAGCCACAACCAGCGCACGAAGGGTTTGACCTGAATCCGCACGGCCCAACTGCCATCATCAAGCTTTTCGCCCATGGCAACGTAGAGGTCGCGCGTGAAGCCGGCATCCAGCGCGGTTTCAGTCATCGGCATGCCGCTGGCCAGAAACAGACGCTTCTCCGGATGCAACACGGTGACGGGCTTACCCTCACGGCTGACCTCGACCGTGGCGCGATTAGCCAGGTAATTGGGACCACGATATTCGCCAAGCTGCGTCATGTTGAATTCATAGCCGCCTACCGTGACCACCTTGCCTTGTGTCATGCGCACGTTTTCAGCGACCTCGGTATTGGAGACCAACGTCACGCCGACGATAGTGACCGCGATTCCCAAGTGCGCCAGCTGCATGCCCCAGTAGCTGGGTGTCAGCCGCTTGAGGCCCGCCAGACGGCCGGCCTTCGAGGCGCTCTTGTCCCACAGGTCTCGCAACAGTGGCAACACGACCCACAGTGCAATCACCAGACCCAGCGCCACCGAGGCACTCCATGCGATATCCAGAGTGAGCGGCAGGAGTCCACCGATGACAAGCGCGGCAACACCAGACAGTGCCAGACGACGGAAGATTTCGCGGCCCTGCATCTGCTTCCAGCGCGAAGAAGGTCCCAGCCCCATGAAGGCACACAGCAGCGTGGTCAGCGGGACGAACAGCGCATTGAAGTACGGCGGGCCCACCGAGATCTTGCCCAGATTCAGCGAATCCAGCACCAGCGGATAGAGGGTACCCAACAGCACGGTGACCATCATCACCAGCAAAATCAGGTTATTGACCAGCAGGAAGGCATCCCGCGACAGCCAATGAAAGCCGAGTGTCGAGCGTACACGTGGCGCACGCAGCGCAAACAGCAGCAACGAGCCGCCGACGGTGATACCGAGCAACACAAGGATGAACAGCCCGCGGTCCGGGTCACTGGCGAAGGCATGCACTGACGTCAACACGCCGGAACGCACCAGGAAGGTGCCCAGCAGCGACAGCGAGAAAGCGAAGATCGACAGCAGCACCGTCCAGCTCTTGAAGGCGCCACGTTTTTCCGTGACCGCCAGCGAGTGGATCAGTGCGGTACCAGCCAGCCACGGCATCAAGGAGGCATTCTCGACCGGATCCCAGAACCACCATCCACCCCAGCCAAGCTCGTAGTAGGCCCACCAGCTGCCCAGCGCGATGCCGACGGTGAGAAACGCCCAGGCGATATTGGTCCACGGTCGTGCCCAGCGCGCCCAGGCGGCATCGAGACGCCCGCCCAACAAGGCGGCCATCGCGAAGGAAAACGCCACCGAGAAACCGACGTAGCCCATGTAGAGCATCGGCGGATGGATGATCAGGCCTATGTCTTGCAGCAGCGGATTGAGGTCCGCGCCATCGGTAGGCATGTCTGGCAGCAGGCGCGCGAATGGGTTGGAGGTCAGCAGTATGAACGCCAGGAAACCTGTCGAGATCAGCCCCATGATGCCCAGCACGCGGGCCAGCATGTCACGCGGAAGATGACGCGCGCCCAGTGAGACGGCAAATCCCCAACCGGCCAGAATCAGACTCCATAGCAGCACTGACCCCTCATGGCTGCCCCACACCGCACTGAACTTGAAGTACCACGGCAACTGGCTGTTCGAGTTATTGGCAATGTAGGCGACGCTGAAATCATCGAGCATGAATCCCGCCGTCAGGCAGGCATAGGCCAACAAGACGAACAGGAACTGCCCCCACGCCATCGGCTGTGCATAACTCATCCATAGCGGACGACGCGTGGCCGCTCCAACGAGCGGTACGACCGCCTGCACACAGGCCAGACAGGCGGCCAGAATCAGCGCAAAATGACCGATTTCCGGCAACAGTTGCGTCACCATCACGGTGTCTCCTGCGGTGTCACGTCACTGGCTGGCTCAACGCTCTGCGCGCTGTCTCTGTCGCTATTACTTCCTTTCTCCATGCCTTTTCCCATGTCCTTCTCAATGACCTTGTCGCCCGACACGCTGCGACCAGAGGCCTTGAGCGCTGCCGATACTTCCGGCGGCATGTATTTCTCATCATGCTTGGCCAGCACTTCGCTGGCCTCGAGATGCTCGCCGTCAAAGGTGCCCATCACCACCACACCCTGCCCTTCACGGAACAGGTCCGGCAGGATGCCTGATAATGCACCGTGACATCGCGATCAAAATCGGTGACGGTAAAGATGACGTCCAGCGTCTCGTTATCGCGGCTCACGCTACCCTCGCGCACCATGCCGCCCGCACGAATCTGACGCCCCTCGGGCGCCTCGCCGCTCGCAATCTGGGTCGGTGTGTAGAAGGCATTGATATTGGCGCGCAGGGCATAGAGCGTCAGGCCCACCGCGAGGGAGGCCAGCAGCACGATGGCCGTGACGATATACAGGCGCTGCTTGCGTTTGGGGTTCATGGTCAAGACTCAATCAGGGCAAGGGGCAGACAAGCAACAGGAAGCAGATAACGCCAGACCAACTGACCGTCAGCCGGAGATTAAAACGACATCAGCTGTGGGAGCGCTCACGACGCACGCGACGACGAATATCGGCTTCTACTGCGCGGCGAGACAAGCGCGTGGAGATTACCAATCCCATCAGCCCAGCGGTCGTCAGTCCCCAGGCGGACCACACATAAACGGCATGGCCGCCCATCGCGAAAAAGTCGGCGACACTCGTAAAGGCCATCATTCAGTGCCTCTCATCTTTGGCTTGGACTGATGCAGCGTGAACTGATGAGGCGCGCTCAGGCACGATATTCAGCAGCAGGCGCACCCACTGCTTGGCACTTTCGCGCCGCAACACCTCCACCCGCGTACGCATCAGCACCAGCGCCGTAAAGAAGGCATAGAAACCCATCACCATCAGCAACAAGGGTATCCACATGCTGGCCGGCATCGGCGGTGCTTCGCTCAACGTGAAGGTGGCAGGCTGGTGCAGTGTGCTCCACCAGTCCACCGAATACTTGATGATGGGGATATTGACCATACCGACCAAGGCCAGAATAGAGGCGGCGCGTGAGCCGCTATCACGACTGGCGAAGGCGCCGCGCAACACGATCACCCCGAGGTAAAGAAATAGCTGGATCAGCATCGAGGTCAGGCGGGCATCCCAGATCCACCAGGTACCCCAGGTGGGAATGCCCCACACGGAACCGGAGAACAGTGCCAGCGCCGTCATCAGCGCTCCAATGGGTGCGGCGGCAGTGGCGACCATATCCGCCAGCTTGATCTTCCAGACCAGGAAGATCACCGCGCAAGCCGCCAGCAACATGAAGCACGACTGGGCGAGAATGGCCGCCGGCACGTGTACATAGATGATGCGGAAGCTGTTGCCCTGCTGATAGTCCGCCGGAGCAAAGGCCAGCCCCCAGACACTGCCGATGAGCAGCATGATGATCGCCAATGACCACAGCCACGGCAGCCAGCGTGAGCTCGCTGCGAAGAAGGTCGCGGGCGCACTCATACGGTGTAGCCACGGCCACAGCCCACCCTTGCGCGGACGTACCTCAGCGGTACGCTCACGGGGGGGAAGGCTCTTGGCGCGCAGGCGCTTTACGAGAGCCAGCGTTGTGAGAGTCAGTTTCGGCGTTCACGCAGACCTCATGTCAGGGTTCATGCCGGCAGGTGCCCCAGGGCCACATGCCGCAGTGAAATCGAGTGATCGCATCAGGTTAGCCATTGACGCTCAAGCGCAGGCCCGCTGCGATAGCCAGCGGTGCCAATAACAGCGCCAGTGCCAGCATGGCACCCAGAATGGCCAGATGTGGCAGGCTGGGTAGCCCTGCCACGGCGCTTTGTACTGCGCCCGCCCCGAAGATGAGTACCGGGATATACAGCGGCAGGATGATCAAGGACAGCAGCACACCACCACGTCTCAACCCGACTGTCAGTGCGGCGCCGATCGCACCGATCAATGACAGGCTCATGCTGCCAAGTGCCAACGATGCCATCAGCACGCCGAAGGCAGCGCTCGGCAAACCCAGCATCACACCCAGTAGCGGCGCCATCAACGCCAGCGGCAAGCCGGTCAACAGCCAATGGCCCACCACCTTGGCCAAGACCAGTAGCGGTAACGGCTGCGGGGTCAGTAAAAGCTGTTCAAGACTGCCATCGTCGAAGTCCTGTCTGAACAGGCCATCCAGCGACAGTAATGTTGCCAATAGCGCAGCGACCCAGACCAGCCCCGGTGCCAGCGTCGCCAATAGCGCCTTGTCCGGTGAGATTCCCAGCGGAAATAGCGTGATCACCAACGCGAAGAAGGCCAGTGGATTGATCAGCTCACTCCGTCGTCGCAATGCCTGACGCAGATCACGCGTGAGCGTGGCGGCCATCGCTGCTCCTAGTGACCCCGTGCTCGCAGCGTTGCTCTCCGCCAGTGGTATCAGTGGCTCGCGCCTCATGCGGACTCCTCATCAAGCGCTGGTCTCTGACCATCGACATTGCCACCGAGCTGAATGCGCCGTAACCGCGATGGGTCCGAAAAGCGATGGTGAGTCGTCATCACGACGCTACCGCCGCGCTCGGCATGCGCGAGCAGCAATTGCTCCAGCGCTGCCACACCTTCGATATCAATGGCAGTGAATGGCTCATCAAGCACCCACAATGCCCGCGGCGTGAGATGCAACCGAGCCAGCGCGATACGTCGCTGCTGACCCGCCGACAGCTGCTGGGCCGGAACATCTTCAAAGCCTGCAAGCCCAACTGCCGCGAGTGCTGCCCACGGTGCATTCACAGAATCAACACCCGCTACACGGTCTACAACCCCGCCGAGCGCCTGATACCAGGCAAGATTCTCGAGCGCCGTCAGGGCACCCTTGATACCGGGCTGATGCCCCAGATAAAGCAGTGATGCCAGAAAATCACCGCGCGCACGCGACACTGGCTGTCCTCGCCAATATACCTCGCCCTCATGGTCATTGAATTGACCCGACAGAATCTTGAGTAGCGTGGTCTTGCCGCTGCCGTTGGGGCCTTCTATCTGCAGAATTTCTCCGCCAGACAGCATGAAATCGAGTTCGCGGAACAACCAGCGCTCATCACGCTCGCAGCTCAACGCCTCTACCGCCAACAGAGGCGGTGCAGAATAAGCGGCATCAGTAGCAGGCTGAATGGACATCTCACAATCCCGATGCTGAACCGTCGTGGAGTACGACAACAGTGATCAACCCGTGTCGATCACTGGTCGCCATTCTACGAGCTGAGGCCGACACTGACCACCGATGTACCTTTCCAGCACCGGCCCATGCAGCCTTCTAGCCAAATGCCGCCACGGGCAAAGGCAGTGCAAACTCAAGGCAGCGTCAATGGTCAGTATATTAAATTAGACAAAACTGATGCATATTCATACGACACAAAGATGCTCAAATATCCATCCCGACATTCTTCCCTCTTGCCTCGTCGTGAGAGATTGCTATGATGCAAACACTGTATACAAAAACAGTATCCATACAGTACCTTCATCGCATGCCTGCCACACCGCAGGCAGCAGACTGATCGGGTCGGCTCTATCGCGTTGTCATCATGTTCGCAGAGCCTAGCAGGCCACAGATGAACTTAGCCTGACGACCCTCCACGCTGCACCGCAGGCCAACGCACATACTGCACCGGCCGCATGGCATTAGGGGATAGCTCATGTCACGACTTCACACTCCGCACTACCTTCAGCGCCTTCATAATCTGCCGCTCAATGATGCAGCCTGGAAAGAAATCGAAGCTTGCCATCTGATGGATATCCCGCTGCTGGGCAACATCACCGCCGGAGTGCCCATTGAAGCCATCGCCGACTGCGGCACCATTTCCGTACCGTCGCGCATGGTGCGCCGCAACACTTATGCTTTGCGTGTACGTGGCCACTCGATGATCAACTGCAACATCCATGATGGCGACATCATCATCATCGAGCGTAGTGAAAGTGCCGAGAATGGCGAAACAGCCGTGGTCATGATCAACCAGCAGGAAGTGACGCTGAAGAAGCTCTATATCGAGAAGTCCGGTGTGCGCCTGCAACCGGCCAACGACAGCATGGCACCTATATATCTCAAGAATGCAGACATCGAAGTACTCGGCATGGTGATGGGAGTCGTGCGCGGCAATGCTGTGACGCATTGAGATCCTGCGCCTCATTGGTGGCGTGACTGCGGTAAGATGGCACGATGAGCTATCTGATACCTGCATTGGCGCCCGAGGCGCATCACGAGCACAGCATCGAAATCGAGAAGAGCCGCTTCATTGCCTGGCTCGCGCATGCGCCCACCTCTGATGGCATGGCCCGACTGCTGGCCAGAGCGCATCTCACACACCCCAATGCACGCCATCATTGCACCGCTTTCATTGCCGGTGCACCAAATGAGCAGAATGCGATTGGCTTCTCCGATGATGGGGAGCCCGGCGGCACTGCCGGTCGGCCGATGTATCAGGTACTTGAAGGCAGCGGTGTCGGCCAGGTGGCGTGCGTGGTCATCCGCTATTTTGGTGGCATCAAGCTCGGTACTGGCGGACTGGCACGCGCCTACAGTCGTTCCGTACTTGAAGGGCTTGAACAGCTACCGACCACGACCTTCACTCCACGTACCCCACGTCGTTTCAAGGTCGGCTTTGCTCACGAAGCCGATATACGCCATTGGTTAAGCGGCTACGGAGTACCGATCGATGGTGGTGACTATACCGCTGACGGCGTGATACTGACGGCGGGATGGCCTCTGGGTGGGACTCCCCCACCGCTTGAGGAGCTACGTGCCCGACTCAAGGGAGCACTGCAAGTGCTTGATGAGACGAGCTGAGCATACGTTCCGCGCACATATCGAACAGTTGAGTGACTGACCTGCACACGACAGCGCCGCCCCCAAGGGCGGCGCTGTCGTGTGCAGAGTCTCACTGAGCGATGATCTTTATAGCATTTCAACGAAGTTCGCGATGCCTGACTGCGCCTCTGTCATGGCCTTGGCTTTATATTCATCGCCCATGTTGAGTCCTTCTGCATAAACATAATGCTGGTCTGCGATGCCCATCAATCCCAGCATGGACTTGAGGTGCGGTGTCTGAGAGTCCAGCTCGCTACCGGCATAAACCCCTCCACGCGCTGCCAGTACCAATGCCTGCTTGCCTTCCAGCAGGCCGACTGGACCTTGCGCCGTATAATTGAAGGTTTCACCGGCACGTAGCACGCGATCGAACCATGCCTTCATCTGACTCGGTATGCCCAGATTATAAAGCGGGGCGGCGATTACCAGCAGATCGGCTGCTCGCAGCTCGGCGAGGAAGGTATCTGACAACATGACTAGCTCACGCTGCGCTGCAGTGCGCTCATCTGCTGGCGTCATCCATGCCTGCATTTCTGCCGCTCCGAGATGCGGCAGATCACGTTCGACCAGATCATGATGTGTCAGCTTATATTGAAGACCGGACGCCTCCAGCGCACGGACGAATGAGGCTGCCAGTACACGAGAGTTACCGTTGTCATCGAACAGTGAAGCGGATACCAACAAGACATTGAGCGGCGCAGTAGACATGAGCAGATTCCCTTTAAGCAGATGAGTAGCCAAGCGAGCGACTGAATCAGTGAGCCAGCATCAATGCTGAATGCCTCAAAGCTCGCTTCGTCGTGCTGCCATCATAAGTGAATCCACTTGTACAAAAAGCGACAATTATTGTGCGAATCATGTGATAAAACCGAATGATTCTATCACCACCTCAATAGCGAAATGCCTCACCACACCCGCCCAACGTACGGCCATCCAGTGTCAGGCTTGCCGTCAGCGGATAGGGAGCGCCCTGCATGGAATCAAAGCAAGCCCCCGGCGTAACAGAAAACTGTAGGTGCTCCACGCCACTGGCACCTTTCGGCAACGTAGCCTTGAGCACTCGTTCGCCGGCGTCATCTTTTGCTACACGGTAGGGCAACGTCAGCACCGTAGCAGTGGAGGCGATTACAGCAGGCATTGCAGCCACGATCGATTCGTCTGCAAGCACATCAGACCGCGCAATGAGTAACTCCTCTGGCGAATCTGCGGAGCGAGCTACCAGGCTGTCACCATGAGCCGAGGCTAGCAGACCCGCGGAAGCGGTCAATGTCAGCAGATTACGCGTTTTATCCAGGCTGACCTGCCAACCGGGCTCATTGCCTTGTGCGACCAGCAACGGTTCACTGGCTATCGGGCGGATCTGGCGTCGATCATCCTGCTCGCATTCAAGCCTGCCACGCGCATTGCGCAGCGTAGCTTGCGTGCCCTTGAACCAGACTTCCAGCCCTTTCTCGCCGCCGCTTTCCACCTCCTTTTGCTTCGCTTTCTTCTTCATTCTCTCCTGCCCGCTGTCCTTATCAGCCTCTTTTTCAGCCTCTTTTTCAGCCCTGTGCTCGATCTTGCCCTCTGACATCGGTGCCGTACCTTCCGCTTGATAACGTGCCCCTGAGGCGCTGATCACGTGCTCCAGCGTGTAGGCATGGTCGCGTGACCACAGATGCAGCCTGTCCTTTTGGGGCTGATCATGATGGCCTGATGTCGCACCTGCAGCCGACTGACCGAAAGCCATCAGCAAATCCTGAGCTGGCGTACAGCGCCAGACCTGATATTCGCGCGCGCTCACGGGCGGCAAGAAAGCGCCCGGCAACTTGATAGCCGGCGCTCGCCCAAGATCTTCAGCACTGGGAGCCGGCGGCGCGGGTGTTGCAGGTGCCTTGCTGACGACGGGGCGTGGATCACTGACAGGGGCAGGTATCTTGAGTGGGATCGGATGGCCACGCGACGCCTTGTCGGCATCATGACTCCATGGCAACGAGGTACAACCTGCCATGACAAGCGCCGTCCCCGCGAGCGCCAGAGGAGCGACTCTACGTAACTGGGCGAGAGCAAAGCCTTCTCTCTTGCAGGAGGCAGAGATAGCAACGAAACGATGACAGCGCTGACGGGACATGAGCCCTCCCTGGGCATGCCTGGGTGCAGGATAAGGCGCGGTAACTCCATAAAGAGAATCGGCGCCGCCACTGGACTCGAAGGCGAAGATGACGACGCCGTCCTGGCGCGCCTTGCAGAAAGTTTATCAAGACTTTCACGTCTTGTGGGCCTGCACAAAAGAGAAATGGCGCGCATAAAAAAGCGCCTGGCATGATACCCGACGCTTTCGATGCCAAGGCATCGCTCTCTCTCTATAGACGACTCAACCCATAGATGACTGAATCAAGGCATGACTGATCAGCCCAGACGCAAGCGCAGTACACGATCGGCACCGATACGCGGATAGCCAAGAGTGTGAGACAGTGTCATGAGTGTGCTCCATCAGCACCCTCGTGGCGGCATCATTTATATTTAGAATGGTTTTCTTGTGCGCCTTTTTACGTCTAGGCGATTGACCTCAGTCTCGTGTCCGCCAAAAATTGAATAAAACTAATTAATCTAATCATCAACATGAGCAACACTCACCATGCTCGAATTACGTCATCTCCGTACCCTGCTAGCTCTACGTGATGCCGGTTCGCTGGTCGAGGCTGCCGAGCGCATCCACCTCACCCAGTCTGCTCTCTCGCATCAGCTGAAAGATCTTGAGGAACGACTCGGCACGCTGCTGTTCGTGCGCAAGACGCGGCCGGTAGAATTCACACGCGCTGGTCAGCGACTATTATCGCTGGCAGAGCAAGTATTGCCACAATTCCGCATGGCGGAGCGTGACATCACACGCATGGCCGGCAGCGAACAAGGGCGGCTGCACATGGCCATCGAATGTCACAGCTGCTTCCAGTGGCTGATGCCAACCGTCGATCGCTTTCGTGACCACTGGCCGGAAATTGAAGTCGACATACCTTCGGGACACAGCTTCGCGCCGCTCAGTGCACTGGGGCGCGAGCAATTGGACCTCGTCATCACTGCAGACCCGGTGGAAATGACGGGTATTCGCTACATTCCCTTGTTCCGCTATGAAGTCATGCTAGCCGTGGCCCGTCAGCATGCGTTGGCAATCAAGGGGCATGTGGCTCCTGAAGACCTGCGTGATGAAGTGCTGATCATCTATCCGGTCGAACACGACCGCCTCGATGTCTTCACCCAGTTTCTGGAACCGGCCAATGTTGCTCCGCGCGAGATACGCACCGCCGAAATGACGGTAATGATGATGCAGTTGGTCGCCAGTGGCCGTGGTGTCACGGCGCTACCCAACTGGGCGCTGACCGAGTACCTGTCACGCGACTACGTGCGGGGACTATCACTGGGCGACGGCATCTGGGCGACACTCTACGCCGCCGTCAGGGAAGATCTACTAGGTACGCCGTGGATGGATGATTTTCTGCGTACCGCCCGCGAGACCTCTTTCGAGGTACTCGATGGCGTGAAGCCTGCCTGACGCTTCGCTGACTGATCAAAAGCAACCGATCTGAAAAAGCCCACCATGCCACGTAGTCAATACGGGCATGGTGGGCTTTTTGATGTCCGCTACCTGGCATGATACTGCCCACCATATTGCGACAGCATCATGCCAAGCGTTTTTCATAGGCACAAAAAAACCGTCCCAGCATAAGCTGGGACGGTTTTGACATCTATCATCTCACGCGAAGTGTACTCCGCGATGAGTGATGATCAGTCGACAGCCTTGACGTTAGCTGCCTGCAGGCCTTTCTGGCCTTGGGTGACGTCGAAGGAGACCTGTTGGCCGTCCTGCAAAGTCTTGAAGCCGTCTGCTTGGACTTCGGAGAAGTGAACGAACAGGTCGTCACCACCGTCTGCCGGAGCGATGAAACCAAAACCTTTAGCGTCGTTGAACCACTTAACTGTACCGGTAGCCATGAGAAATATCCTCTCTGATGAGCATGTTTAATTAGAACGGGCGTTACCCGAAGAGCGTGGGCAAAGCAAAACCATGCATCAAATCAGCGAGGCATTTCGGCGCGCTCAAGGCGTGAAACCGAACTGCGCAGGCGACTGAGTGGTGCGTCTTGCTATCCAACAGACGCTACTATGCACTTCAACCCACCTTGACGTCAAGCCTTCTTGTGAATGAGTTTAATGATTCGGTAATCGCTGCCACTGCAACCAGGTTAAAAAGCCTCCTTCTGGCAGCTGAAGATTCGGAGCGTCGGTCCCTAACAGCAGACTGCCTTCCTTGAAGCTGACACTCCGATTGAGCGTCACACCATCCCAATCCGCGATGGTTGCCAGCGACAACTGATGGCAGACCTCCTCTCTCTGCCCATCCCAGTACCAGCGGCCACAATAGGCAAATCCCTTACGAAATGCTGTGACCAGCTGATCATCCGAAGGCGCCGTCCCTAACGGCTCGCGCTCACAGGACACCAACTGCACGCTCATGAAGCCATTTGCCAGGTAATGCAGCTGTCCCTTGCAGGCGCCGAGTGGCTCCAACTCCCTACCATCCGGCCAGGCATACCAGAAACGTTGCAGCTGCCATGACCCGATCAACTCTGGATGCAAATGTGCCGTCGTATCTGAAGTGTCTATCATGTGCCCTCCTTTCCATCAGCCACAGTAGGTAGAACAGGTGGAAGCACTACGGGCATCTCGCGCCCTAATTTCCCCGATGTCAGTGGCAACAGCAGACTGAAGCGCGCCCCCTTGAGGGCCTTGCCGTGGTCCACCACGACGCTGCCACCATGCGAGTGCATGATCTTCTGAACGATGGATAACCCAAGACCATAGCCCCCCGAAGCGCGTGTACGTGAATCATCGAGACGCGCAAAGGGCTTGAAGACCTTTTTGCGATCGTCTTCGGCAACGCCCGGCCCGTCATCTTCAACATCGATACGTATCACCTGTGGGTCATTCGTGATGCGCACCAGTACACGAGAATCAGCATGGCGACAGGCATTGGAGACAAGGTTTTGCAATGCACGCTGTAGATAGCGGGCCTCAGCCTCTACCTCAAGGGACTCCCCTTCGATACTCAACAATAGCTCTGGGTGTAATGGTGCGAGTGTCTCGCACACCTGCTCTGCCACTTCGCGACAATCCACTGCGGTCATATTGAGCTGAATACCTGCCGCATTGTTGAGGCGCGCATAGGTCAGAATTTCATCGATCAGCTTGTCGAGCTCTTCGATATCACCATCGGCTCCCTTTACCTGCCGAAGCACGAAGTCGTCGTCGACCATGTCCTCGATCATCTGCAAGGCAAAGCGGATACGCGCCACCGGCGTACGCAACTCGTGAGAGACAGCGCGAATCATGTCTTGCTGAGCCCCCAGTAGCCCCTGCACTCGCTCCGCCATACCATTGAAGGCCATCCCAAGTCGGCCTAGAAAGTCGTTGGACTCAATGCGTACCCGCGTATCGAGATAACCACCAGCGATACGTGTCGCCGCTCTCTCCAAACGTGTCAGGCGCGCTTCAAGCGACCTCACGACTAGATAGATGACTCCCCCCAACAAGGTAATGACGGACAGCACCATCGCCGCGATCAGCGCAGGTGGGGTGGTTTCAAAGCCACGTAGTGGTCCGACCTTAAGCAGCGTCTGGTGGCCCAGGCGAGCATAAAGCACCATCGCCCGGCCATGACTGGCGACATTGAGCACCACCCGCCCATCATTGATACGACTGGACTGCTGGGCATCGAGACTGTCAGGCACATCCGGGAGCTGCGCAAAAGATAACCCGGAGACCTGCTGCAACTCCGCCAACATGCTGCCACGTTGCTCGGGCATCAACGGGAGCAACGTATCGCGGAGCAAGGCCATCAGACCGCGTAGCTGGCGCTCTGCCAGATGCAGCAACCGAAGCTCCAGCACGCGATGCTCACCCGGCACCTGCATCAACAACTGCCAGCCCGTATCAGCGTGTGCTCTGACCAGTGGTCGCCCGGCATCCAGACGTCGTTGCTCCCACCAGTTGAGATCGAACATCTCGACGGGTGCGAGTAAAAGACGCGCATCCAGCAAGCCAGAGACTCGGGCGAGAAACTTGCTCCGCTCCGTATCTGGCGTAGCAGATACCCGCTGAGTCAGCAGCTTCATCGGCGCTGCCCCCAAATGAGTCTGGTAGGCCTCTAGCCGAACCATGTTGGTTAGCTGGAAGCCGCCCAGCGCAATACCTAGCGTCAGTATCAACGCCAGGAGCAACGCCATGTAGACGCGCAGAAAAATACTGTCGGACAGGGCACGCCGCATGACTCAGAGATCCTTGACGAACAGGTATCCCTTGCTACGCACCGTTTTGATCCGCTCCGGATGATTGGGATCATCGCCAATCTTCGGTCGGATACGTGAGACTCGCACGTCGATGGAGCGATCCTGGCCGTCATATTTGATGCCGCGTAGCGCTGAGAAGATTTCTTCGCGCGTCAGTACGCGGCCAGCATTGGATGACAGCAGCCACAGCAGATCGAACTCGGCGCTGGTCAGCTCGATACGTTCACGTGACAACCATGCCTCACGCGTCGCGTTGTCAATTTCCAGATCATTGAACACCAGGCGTGTTTCGCCGGCTGATGCTTCCGGGCCATCGGCACGGCGCAGCAGGGCGCGCATGCGCGCTAGCAGTACACGAGGCTGTACCGGTTTAGGCACATAATCATCAGCGCCCATCTCAAGGCCCAGCACCTGATCCATATCATCAGTACGCGCGGTCAGCATCAGGATCGGGCCTGAGAACTGTGGACGCACACGGCGGCATATGGAGAGTCCATCCTCTCCCGGCAGCATCAGATCAAGAATCACGAGGTCAGGGCGCAGACTGATGATCAGGTCTACTGCCCGTCCGCCATCGTGCTCAACACTGACACGGAAGTTATTGGCTTCGAGATACTCGCGCGTCAGTGTCGCTAGACGCTCGTCATCTTCGACAATCAGTACATGTTCTTGCGCATTGGTATCCAAGGGCATTCCATCCGCATCGTTGGGTCGGCGTGGCAGGCAGCTCACAAGTCGTTACTGTCCAGTGCCACGTCGTAACCTTTTCAGGGTGATTTGTCACGAATGATACGCCAATTTGTGCGTTTGCGCGCCAGCAGAGCAGACCCTGCAAGGATTGACGGGGCGCATAAAATTTAACGCTCAATGTCTTGACATCGCCTGTCCACAGGGCCGAATTTTCAACCACACGTTACCCACAAGTTATCCACTTGCACGCCCCTGCAAACAACACTATCTTGTGTCCAAAATCAGAACACACCCCATATGTAGGGTTTTAGCGACAGCGACGCCCATAGATTAGGCGCGCGATTGTCAAGCCCTACAGGAACCAGTCAGCGTACGAAATATCGCCGATATTTTCGTTTCATGAACTGGTTTGACACGACAGGATGGCGTCATGGATACCACTACCAGCACCGATCAGGCAGCAGTCGATCTGACTGCACCCCAGCGCCTGCGCGTCATTAAGCGCACCGGCGATGTTGCGGCCTTTGACGCCAGCAAGATCTCCGTCGCGCTCTCCAAGGCATTCATCGCCGTGGAAGGCGACCAGGTCGAGTCCAGCTCGCGCATTCGCGACCTGATCCAGCAGCTGACCAGTCAGATCACTGACGCCTTCCAGCGCCGTATGCCTGATGGCGGCACGCTGCACATCGAAGACATTCAGGACCAGGTTGAACTGGCACTGATGCGTTCCGGTGAGCACAAGGCAGCCCGCGCTTACGTCCTGTACCGCGATGAGCACACGCGTGCCCGCAGCGCGCAGAACGATGGCATCACCAAGCCGCACCCGACCATCAATGTCACCCATCTCGACGGTACCGTGCGTCCGCTGGACCTTGGCCGTATCGAAACACTGGTCTTTGATGCCTGTGCTGAGCTGTCCAACGTCGATGCCCAGAAAATCGTCGATGACTCGCTGAAGAATCTGTACGACGGCGTGCCGATCGATGGCGTGTCCACCGCACTGATGATGACCGCGCGTACGCTGGTCGAGAAAGACCCGAACTACACCTACGTCACCGCTCGCCTGCTGCAGGACAACCTGCGTCGCGAAGCCTTGAGCTTCCTCAAGGTCGCTGACGAAGCGACGTTCGGTGAAATGCAGGAGCACTATCCGGTCGCCTTCAAGGCCTATATCGAAAGCGGCATCGCCTTCGAGCAACTGGATGAGCAACTGGCCACCTTTGATCTGGAGCGCCTCGGCGCAGCCATCGATCACTCGCGTGACAACCAGTTCACCTATCTCGGACTGCAGACCCTGTACGACCGCTACTTCCTGCACCAGGACGACGTGCGCTATGAGCTGCCGCAGGTCATGTTCATGCGTGTCGCGATGGGCCTGTCCCTGAACGAGGAAGACCGCGAAGGTCGCGCCATCGAGTTCTACGAGCTGCTGTCCAGCTTCGACTACATGGCCTCCACGCCGACCCTGTTCAACGCCGGGACTCGTCGTAGTCAGCTGTCCAGCTGCTACCTGACCACCGTGCCGGATGCTCTCGATGGCATCTACGGTGCTATCCGCGACAACGCCATGCTCTCCAAATGGGCCGGTGGTCTCGGTAACGATTGGACGCCAGTACGTGCCTTGGGTTCTTACATCAAGGGCACCAACGGCAAGTCACAGGGTGTCGTGCCCTTCCTGAAAGTCGTCAACGACACTGCCGTTGCCGTCAATCAGGGTGGCAAGCGCAAGGGCGCTGTCTGTGCTTATCTGGAAACCTGGCACATGGACGTCGAGGAATTCCTCGACCTGCGCAAGAACACCGGTGATGACCGTCGTCGTACTCACGACATGAACACCGCCAACTGGGTGCCGGATCTGTTCATGAAGCGTGTCTTCGATGACACCGACTGGACCCTGTTCTCGCCGTCCGACTGCCCGGATCTCCACGACCTGTACGGCGCTGCCTTCCAGGTCCGCTATGAGCAGTACGAAGAGATGACCCGTCAGGGCCAGCTGAAGCTCTTCAAACGCGTCAAGGCACGTGATCTGTGGCGCAAGATGCTGTCCATGTTGTTCGAGACCGGCCACCCGTGGATCACGTTCAAGGATCCGTGCAACATCCGTAGCCCGCAACAGCACGCCGGCGTCGTGCACTCGTCCAACCTGTGCACCGAGATCACCCTCAACACGTCCGAGGACGAGATCGCGGTCTGCAACCTGGGCTCGATCAACCTGTCCCAGCACGTCATCGACGGCAAGCTGGACGGCGACAAGCTCAAGAAGTCTGTTCGTACCGCCGTGCGCATGCTCGATAACGTCATCGACATCAACTACTACGCAGTTCCACAGGCACGACGCTCCAACATGCGTCACCGTCCGGTGGGTCTAGGCATCATGGGCTTCCAGGATGCGCTCTATGCGCAGTCCATTGCCTACGCTTCTGAAGAAGCCGTGACCTTCGCTGACGAATCCATGGAACTGGTCAGCTATCACGCCATCGAAGCGTCCAGTGACCTGGCTGCCGAGCGTGGTCGTTACGAGAGCTTTGACGGCTCACTGTGGAGCCAAGGGATTCTGCCGATCGATTCCATCGAGAAGCTCAAGCAGGAGCGTGGCGCTGACTACATCGAGATGGACGAAAGCCAGACTCAGGACTGGAACTACATCCGCGAGAAGGTCCGCAGTCAGGGCATGCGTAACTCCAACGTGATGGCGATCGCGCCGACCGCGACGATCTCCAATATCTGTGGTGTCTCGCAGTCCATCGAGCCGACGTATCAGAACCTGTTCGTGAAATCGAACCTGTCTGGCGAGTTCACCGTGGTCAACGCCTACATGGTTAACGACCTCAAGGCGCGCGGCCTATGGGATGAGGTCATGATCAATGACCTCAAATACTACGACGGCAGCGTGCAGCCGATCGAGCGTGTTCCGCAAGACCTCAAGACGCTGTATGCCAACGCCTTTGAAGTCGAGCCGAAGTGGATCGTCGAAGCAGCCTCGCGTCGTCAGAAGTGGATCGATCAGGCGCAGTCTCTGAACCTGTACATCCAAGGCGTGTCCGGCAAGAAGCTGGACGTGACCTACCGCATGGCATGGTTCCGTGGCCTCAAGACCACTTATTACCTCCGTGCTCTGGGTGCGACTGCCGTGGAAAAATCCACTGTCGATCGCAGCAAGCACAACGCTGTTGGCAACGACACTGCGACAGCACCGGCCGTCCCTGCTCCGGCAGCCACGGCACCGACGGCGCAAGAGCCGCGCGGCATCGAAGACTTCTTGAAGGGCAAGAGCGGACAGCGTGCCCCCTCCGCCAGCACCATCGACGAACTCGGCTGCGAGTCTTGCCAGTAAGCGAGTGACTTGCTGCCTCCGATGCGATTCTGTACCGGAGACAGCCTGCGGCTACCTACCAGGACCGAGCCTCGCTCGGTCCTGTGCCGTCACTAACAATCATCGCCTCCTGACATCTCTCGGCCTGTCTCCTTTGCATCACACAGAGACACGCGACCCGATGGCGCCTGCGTCGTAGAACGCACCGCTCACGCTTTTGCGTCACGCTGATCATCCGCGTGGCCACCAACGAACACGAGGAACGCAACATGTTGAACTGGGACGATTTCCACGAAGATGAAGCGCCGACCGCCGAGAAGCCTGCGGCTCCGACGCAAGCCGCTCCGGCACCGACCGAAGCACCGATCGCGGTCGAGAACAGCGAAGGCTATGCGGTCAGCGACGCTGACCGTATCGCGCGTGCCCAGCAGGCACTGGACGAGCTGGATATCGCCAAGGGGCTGGAAGAACTGGAAATGGGTGCCCAGCGCATTCATGTAGACGAAAAGCGCATGATCAATGCCCGCGCTGACGTCAACCAGCTGGTGCCCTTCAAGTACGACTGGGCATGGCAGAAATATCTCGACGGCTCCGCGAACCACTGGATGCCGCAAGAAGTGAACATGAACGCGGACATCGCGTTGTGGAAAAGTCAGGATGGCCTGACCGATGACGAGCGTCTGATCGTGATGCGCTCGCTGGGCTACTTCTCCACTGCTGACTCGCTGGTCGCCAATAATCTGGTGCTGGCCGTCTACAAGAACATTACCAATCCGGAATGCCGCCAGTATCTGCTGCGTCAGGCCTTCGAAGAGGCGATCCACACTCACGCCTACCAGTACTGCATCGAGTCACTGGGCATGGACGAAGGCGAAGTCTTCAACATGTACCGCGAAGTGGACTCCGTCGCACGCAAGTCCGCCTGGAGCCTCAAGCACACCCAGGCCCTCGGACGCGCTGACTTCCAGACCGGCACCACCGAAACGGATCAGGAATTCCTGCGTAACCTGATCGGCTTCTACGCCGTCACCGAAGGCATCTTCTTCTACTGCGGCTTCTCCCAGATTCTGTCCATGGGTCGCCGCAACAAGATGACCGGCGTGGCCGAGCAGTTCCAGTACATCCTGCGTGACGAGTCCATGCACCTGAACTTCGGTATCGACGTGATCAACCAGATCAAGGTCGAGAATCCGCTGCTGTGGACTGCCGAGTTCCAGGACGAGGTCACCCAGATGATCCTCGAAGGCACCCAGCTCGAGATCGAATACGCACGCGACACCATGCCGCGCGGCGTACTGGGCATGAATGCGGCCATCATGGAGGAATACCTCCACTTCATCTGCAACCGTCGCCTCGCACAGCTGGGCCTCAAGGAGCAGTTCCCGGGCGCCAAGAACCCGTTCCCGTGGATGTCCGAGATCATCGACCTGCGCAAGGAGAAGAACTTCTTCGAAACGCGCGTCACTGAATATCAGGTTGGCGGCGCACTGAGCTGGGATTGATTCTGGCCAAGGGTCGTGTACTGATGTAACTAACGCGACTCACAAAAGTGCTAACGGGCCATGTCATTGACATGGCCCGTTTTGCGTCAAAAGAGCTCACAGGGTAGGCTTCGCGCCGTCCCGACTCTCCCCCGGCTTCACGTGAAAGGAACGAACATGCAACTCGGTATCATCGGACTCGGCCGCATGGGCGGCAACATCGCTCGTCGCTTGATGCGCAATGGCCATGAAGTGGTCGCTCATGATCGCGACGCCACCATAGCCCAGTCACTCGTGGCTGACGGCGCGACCCACGTCGAAAGCCTCGCCCAGCTGGTCGAGCAGATCGATGCGCCACGCGCGATCTGGGTCATGTTGCCTTCTGGCGAGATCACCGAGCAAACCATTGCCGCACTGGCTGACATCATGGAAGCGGGCGACACCATCATTGATGGTGGCAATACCTTCTACAAGGATGATGTCCGTCGCGCAGCGAGCCTGAAGGAGAAAGGCCTGCACTACGTCGACGTGGGCACTTCCGGCGGCGTGTGGGGGCTGGAGCGCGGTTACTGCATGATGATTGGTGCAGAGAAAGAAGTGTTCGATCACCTTGAGCCGCTATTCGACACCCTTGCGCCGGGCTATGGCGACCTCGAACGCACCAAGGGACGCAATGCCCCGGACGAGCGCGCCGAGCGTGGCTACATCCATGCAGGCCCGGTCGGTGCCGGTCACTACGTGAAGATGGTACATAACGGTATCGAGTACGGCCTGATGCAGGCCTACGCGGAAGGCTTCGAGCTGATGCAGAGCAAGGGCTCCGCAGACCTGCCGGAAGATCAGCGCTTTGATCTGAACATGGCGGATATCGCTGAAGTCTGGCGTCGTGGCAGCGTCGTATCTTCCTGGTTGCTCGATCTCACCGCTCAGGCGCTGGCCGGTGATGAACGTCTTGATCATTACAGCGGCGCCGTCTCCGACAGTGGCGAAGGTCGCTGGACCGTCGATGCCGCCGTCGAGCAGGGTGTCGCCGTGCCGGTGCTGGCCAATGCGCTGTTCTCGCGCTTCAGCTCGCGCAAGGAAAACACCTATGCCAATCGCTTGCTATCGGCGATGCGCTTCGGTTTCGGTGGCCATGTCGAGCCGCCCCGTCAGGACTGACTGCTCAATCGCTCCGATGGGAGTGACAGGCAGTGGCCAATGATTGCTGCATGAAAAACGCCCCGCTCATTGAGCGGGGCGTTTTTGTATTCTGTCTTTTCTGAAGGTGTGCATCAGTCGGAAATCGGTGTCAGACGCATCTGCTGACCACGCATGTTGATATCGAACTGACCCAGAAAGCTCATGCCCAACAACACCAGGTCATCGTCCATACCGGGCACAATAGCACCGCGCACCTCTTGCCACACAAGCCCGGCCAGACTGACTTCTTCTAGCGTGGTCAGCGCACCGTGACTGACACCATTGGCAGTGGTGAAGCGCGCATCCCGTCCACGTGGCAGATTCAAGCGCTGCGCCAGTGCCTCGGAGACCGAGACATAGGTCGCGCCGGTATCGAGCAGGAAGGTCACCGCTGCACCATTGATCTCTCCAGGTGCCACAAAGTGACCCGCGCGATTGCGCGTAAGCGTCAAGGGCTGCTGCGCCGCCAGTGATTGGCCTGCCAGCGAAGCATTAGGCCGGCTCCTCTCGTCAAGCTGCCCTTGAAACCACCAGACCAACATGCCAAGCATCAGCCCCCAGCACAGCACCAACATGCCAATGCCATAACGCCGACTCGGGTCTTTCTCGACAGAGCCATTCTTGGTCGGTTCGTTGTGGTCAGCGTCACTCATCCGCCACCACTGCGCAGCAATAGGCGCAATGCCACTACGCACAGCGCTACGCCCAGTGCGAACGGCACCCCTATCAGCCAGCCGCGCGCGCTGGGCAGGCTTGCCTCATGCGGGGCACTGCGCCGATAGGTGAGCACGACATTCTCGCCCACAGCGGGCGTCGGTGAGGGAACCGCCAGCGGCGAGATATATTCGTGCCAGCCGCCCCGCTCATCCTGATAGCGCACGACCGGAGCATACTGAATGGCCTCGATATTGAAGCGCCCGCCCGGCGGCAGACCCGCCATCGCCAGCGCTTCATCCTCACTGAGAGGGCCACCCTTGGGCAGATGAATGCGCCCGCGCCCCTCCACATTCAGCGCGCGGTCGTGGTTGATCACTTCTCCTGTCACCTGCACGCTTTCTCGCGCAAAGGATTGAGCGTGCTGCCAGCGGTATCCTCCCAGCAGCAGCAAAGCTACACCCATTATCAGCAGTCCCCATGTCACGGTCATGCGACGCTCCTTCTGACGATCTACCGTCATGCTTGATGAGGCGTCGGCGGCTCAACTTCATGGGCGATACCACGTTCATGCCCACCGGCCGCTTCCAACATCTCACACACCACCTCAAACGTGCGCCAGCGTGCATGGGCTAGTGGTGTAACGCCTTCGGCATCCGCCAGATTGACGTCGGCGCCATGGTTCAACAAATGTTGCACGACCTGCTGGTAGGCGATATCACCATCACCCAGTAATACCGCTTCAATCAGAGCAGTCCAACCGAGCGTATTCTGGTGATCGACATCGATGGATGTCTGCTCCAGCAGCAGTTCACAAATACCACTGTGGCCGCGCTCACTCGCTGACATCAACGCGGTAGAGGAAAAACGATTGAGCACGGTAGCCGAGGCACCATGCGCCAACAGACGCTCCAGGCAGCCTTGATGCCCCAAAGCCGCCGCAGTCAGTAATGGCGTGTCGTGCAGGGCATCGGTCTGCTCGCTATCAGCACCTGCCGCGAGTAGTGCCGCGACAGCTTCTGGCTGATTGGCCTGCACCGCCACCATCAATGGTGAGCGACCACGATAGTCGATGTCATTGACTCGCTCGCATGCATCCGACGCAGCCAATGCTTCAGCCAGCCCCGCTAGATCGCCATGTTGAGCACACATTGTCATGTCCTTCATCACAACCTCCTGACGCCCGACGTGTCACATGACACCTGACTGATAGCCTATGCGATCTTGAGCATGACTGTTAGCGTTCGCGAGGGGAAGACCTTCTACGGTGGCGCTCTACAGGTATAAAAAAGGCGCTCCCGAAGGAGCGCCAGTTCGTCATCACCGCAGGGCGCGGCAGACGAGACTCAGAAACGAAGCCCGTCCGGCTGCCAGCCGGACAATCACAGAGTACGCTGCCACCATAATAGCGACCAATCATCTATAAAGATCATTATCATAGCCAGTGACTATGTAAGATCAGGCCGTCGGATGCGCACCGACCAGCGGCGAACTGGGCAGCCAGACTCGCGCGGCCAGCCCTCCCAGCGATGAGCGCATCAGACACAGCTCACCACCGTAGAGCGCCATCAGGTCATCCACGATCGCAAGCCCCAGCCCAGAGCCGGAACGCCCTTCATCGAGGCGCGCTCCACGGCCGAGTGCAGCAGCCCCTTCTTCATCCGTCATGCCCGGGCCATCATCCTCGATGATCAGCAACACGCCGCCATCGCGAGTCTCACTGCTCACTCGGACTTCTTTCTGTGCCCACTGCAGTGCGTTCTCAAGCAGATTGCCGACCATCTCCTGCAGGTCCTGCGGGTCAACACGCACACTGGCATCATCCTCAAGCGCCAGACTGAGCGTGATACCACGCCGGCCAGCGAGACGACCCAAGCCTTCAAACACGGGTCCAGCAGCGTCACGCAAGCTGATACGCCCACTCAAGTGTGCGCCACCGGCAGCACTGGCACGCGCCAGGTGATGTCGGACAGCCTCATCGATCCGCCGTAGCTCAGCATCGATACGTGCACGATCATCTCCGTCAAAGCGTTCAGACTGCGCCTTGAGTACGCTGACCGGCGTTTTCAGCGCATGAGCCAGATTACCGGCTGCCGCACGTCCACGCTCGATCAGGCGTTGATCACGCTCGAGCACGGCATTGATTGCGCGGGTCAGCTCAGTAAGTTCCGGCGGCAAGCGTGTCTCTTCAAGGCGCTCGGCCTCTCCGTCAGCGACCCGCTTGAGCCGCGAGCGCAAGCGCCTGAGTGGCGCCAAGCCCCAGCTGATCTGCGCTGCAGAACCACAGGCCAACAATGAAGCCAGCGCGGCCAGCGCGCCTGCCAATAGCCACTCGAAGCGCGCGACCTCAGCATCTACCTCGCTACGGCTGGCAGCGACCATCACATGCAGTGGCTGGTTGCGTCCAGGCAGGCGAATATCGCGCTCGATAGCACGCAGTACCTGATGTCGCGGCCCCTTGATATCGCGACTTTGTACGATGCCATTACTCATGTCTTCCAACGGAGGCAGCCGTTGATCCCACAGCGAGCGTGATGTCAGTACGTTGCCGTTGCGATCGGATATCTGCCAGTACCAGCCAGAATAGGCCTGATCAAAGCGCGGATCACCCAGCGAGCGAGTCAATCCGGGGCGGCCTTTTTCACGGTCAAACTGGATAGCCGCAATCAGCACCTTCGACAACGACAGCAGCCGCTGATCGAAAGCAGTGGTAACGGCATCACGGAAACTCCATGCCAGCCCAAGACCGGTCAGTGGCATGACAATCAGTGCAATGACCAGCGAGCCACCGAGCAATCGGCGGCCGACTGATAATGGCTTCATGCGTCGTCGCCATCATCGTGTGACGCGCTTGCTTCCGACTCGGCATCAGGGTCACGCAGACGATAACCGCGACCGCGCAGGGTCTCGATGCGCTCAGCACCCAGCTTGCGACGCAAACGACTGATCTGCACATCGATGACATTGGAATCAGGCTCATGGTCGCGATCGTAGACGTGCTCGACCAGTTCAGAGCGGCTGACCACGCCAGGCACGGCATGCATCAAATGCATCAGCAGGCGGGTTTCCTGTGCGGTTAACGAGACCGGACGTCCGGCCAAACTGACAGTGCCGCCATGGGTATCACAGGCCAGGTCACCCAACTTGAGCACCGGATGTGCATGGCCGCGAGAGCGGCGCACTAGCGCGCGCAGACGGAAGATAACTTCGGCAGTCTCGAAAGGCTTGGTGACATAATCATCAGCACCGGCAGAGAAACCAGCCGCCTTGTCAGACCAACGCTCACGTGCCGTCAGCACCAGTACCGGCACTTCGATACCGACTTCACGCCATTGTGCCAACCAGCGGGTGCCATCGCCGTCCGGCAGACCTAAATCCAGCACCACCGCGTCATAGCGCTCAGTCTGCACCAGAAAGTCTGCATCACCCCCGGTGGTAGCGTGCTCGACCAGCACATCCGCTTCGCTTAGGCGTGCCATCAGCGCCTCGGCTAGCGGCATATCATCTTCAACCAGCAATATTTTCATCAGCTCTCAGGCTCCTGACGCAATCGGTGTCCTGACGCCGGCACGGCATCGCTGCGCTCAACGTGGGAAGTACTTCTAGCATACCGCCCATCAGGGTGGCCCGGCACCCTCATCGATAACCCTGTCATCATCCATGACACTGTTATCGTCCATGACATTGCCATCAGATAGCGTGCCGTCAGCATGGCGCCGCATGTCTCCAAGATTGATGCCACGGACTTCGCGCAGGCTGCCATCAGAGGCACGCACGGTGAACTTGGCCATCTGCCCCTGCGGGCCGAGCATCTCGACTTCATAGATCAGCTCACCATGACTTTCGTCCAATTCCACCTCGACCACTTGCCCCAACCAGTCACGCTCGAGGCCATCAAGTAGCTGAGACAATGAAATCACACGCCCTGCTGCCACCTCATCATGCAGACTGCGCCAGCGTTCGCTGTCACACATCGCCAGCTGCGGAAGTGCCAGTGAGCCAACCAGCAAGCTTCCCAAGCCGATACATAACCAGGTACGTCGATGCCGGAATCGACCCAAGCACGATGCCCGGGAAATATCAGGGGCCTTGCGGGAAGTCTGCATGAAGGGGCCTCTTGGAATGCGGCTATGCATGCTGCGCGCCGGGAAAGAGGTGCCGGGCGAAAGATAAGCGGCAGGTAGGAGACAGAGAGAAAGATATTCACTGACAGCCACCCATATGACGCAAAGACTGACAGGATGCAATGAACCTCAGATGAATTCAGCTCTCAGTCTTGCGCAAGGTCGCCTCTGCCATGCTACGTGACATGCTCAGCCATCCCTGAGGAGGAGTTCATGTCCACACTTTCTGCATCGCGTGCTGCTCGGCCAAAAAACGCTCGGTCGCGGGCCGCCTATTTCTGGCTAGACAGCCAGTCAGCACAGAGCTTGCGTCATGGGCTTGGCGTTGGCGCTCTTGGACTGATGCTGGGTTCAACTCCCGCCTATGCCAATGGTATAGAGGACCTTCCGGCCCGCCATCAGCTGAACGCCTCTGGACTCATGCCAGGCACGCAAGGCGCCGGCAACACGATTCAGATGAATACCGCCGACAGCGAGGGGGCTAGCGAAAATAACGTTCATGCTCACGGTGACGCTACATGGCTCTCCGCCGATGCCGCAAGCCACGCTGACGGCACTACCCTATCCGCTGGACTCGCGCCGGAGCTGCTGACACAGATGATGATGCACGCCAGTCGCCAAGGCATGCTGCAGTTCAGTACCATGGACATCCGCCATGATCACGTGCAGTTCACCGGATGGGGAAGAAGTGGCTGGGAGATGGAATTATCCATCAACCTTGCTGACGGAGAACTTCTCAGCGAGGCACTGCGCAAGGCATCCTCCCCGACTGATGATGCCGCGCTTGATCGCGATAACATGCGCGAGACCTTGAATTTTGCTGCCAGCGACGGCATTAAAAGCATACAGACAGTGGAAGTTGATGCAGATGGCATCTTGATAAAAGGCTTGGACCATCAGGGACAACCTCAGCAGATGTCACTGAACATGCCACTGCCAATCGGTAACATTGGCTTGGCAAGTGCGCTGTCTCTTTATCCCGGCTACCGGTAGATTAATGGCCAGCGCAGGCGAGCAGCAGATTCTGATCAAGACTGATGTAAAGAGAGAGCATGATAGGCGGCGCGACAGGTACCACAAGAGATGCTGCGCAAACCGACACATCAACGCCGGACAGCCTTGACGACAACGATGCCAGCTTCGATGCTGATAGCATAAGACAGCAGTCAGTATGGCCAAGTCATGAACAAGCCTGAGTAGACCCCAATTCCGGCCCGATACCCCCGACCATCCACTTTCACCTATCGGGTCATCCTTGCCCGGCCTAGCAGCCCGGCATCTATAGCGGAGAATCAATATGCAAGGTCAACAACACAACACATTATGGAACCAGGCACGTCAGTGGCAGGCCAATGCAGGCAACCAACGCCCTTCCAATGGTCTGTCCGGGTTCAAACTTGTCGCAGCATGGATTGTTGGCAGTATCGTCATGGTCTTCAGCCTGTTTGCAGCGCTGATCATGATGGTACTCGGCATCATCATGCTGCCCTTCATCCGTCGCCGCATGAAGAAGCGCATGAGTGAGATGCAGCAGCGTATGCAAGAAGCTCAGGACAAGGCCAATGGTCGACAGAACTATTCACGCCCTGAAACCCGCGAAGATGGCAGTGACGCTACAACGCTGGACGGAGAGTATCAGGTCAAGGATTGACCCTTGAGGTTGATTCCTGCCCTTGATGCTATCTAAAAACGCTCGACTTGAAGACAAGAAGGCCGCCCCACAAGGGCGGCCTTCTTCATGCCCAAGACCTGCGACTGATGCTCAGGCCCGCATGATTTTTACCTGCATGCCCTATACCCGATAAACACTGGCCGTCATCACCTTCGACATCAGACGCATGGCACTCTTGAGTGGAGCGGGGAAACGATGACCTCCAGCCTCCAACGCCCACTGCTCATGATGTGCCTCGTCAATTTCCATCTGACGTAGCACCGCGCGCGAACGCTGGTCGCCCTGCGGCAGAGTCTGCTGGTGTGCTGAAAGGTGCTCGCCGACCAACTCTTCGGTCGCTGCCACAAAGCCAAGGCTCACCTTGTCATTGATGGCACCCGCTGCCGCCCCCAGTGCAAAGCTCGTCATGTAAAACAGCGGATTGAGCAAGCTGGTATTGGCATCCAACTCCACCAGACGCGCATCGCACCACGCGAGGTGGTCCACTTCCTCTTGCGCAGCAAGCTCCATCTGGTGGCGAATCTCCGGCAGCCGAGCAGTGAAGCCCTGTCCCTGATACAACGCCTGAGCACACACCTCACCGGTATGATTGATACGCATCAGGCCAGCAGCGTGCTGACGCTCTTCATCACTGATCTCGTCATCGCGAGTATCACCGGCAGGCGACGGCCTGGACGGCTGGGCAGCGTGAGGCACGAGAGTGCGCAGCACGGTATCAAACTGCTGAATCAACTGATCAGCGCGACTGTGACGGCGCGGAGCCGGAATAGCATCGTGGTGCGACATGTGAAGCTCCTGCGCGACATAAGCAATACCCTCATCTTACGCAAGCCATCGCCTGACAGTAAGGGGCAGGATGTCGCTCTGGATGAGATAACTATTTTCTCTCGACCATCGAAAACCGGCGACGACACCAAGGTGTCGCCGCCGGTATGCGCCTGTGTGCCGCACGCTTTCAATCGCTAGCCGCTACCTGCCCATCAGCCACTGGTACAGGCGCCTGCTCTTTACCGGCTCAGCCAGCCGGCCAGGTAAAGCGGCGACCACCCATCAGGTGCATATGAATATGATAGACCGTCTGGCCGCCATCTTCATTACAGTTCATCACGACACGATAGCCATCCTCAGCAAACCCACGCTCACGCGCCAGGTTGGCAGCCACGAATTGAAGTCGGCCGATGGTCGCTAACTGGGATTCCTCAATGTCGTTCAGCGTGGCGATGTGCTGCTTGGGAATGATCAGCACATGCGTCGGTGCCTGAGGACTAATGTCATTGAACGCCAGTACCTCATCATCTTCATAGACGATATCGGCTGGAATCTCGCGGTTGATGATCTTGCAGAACAGACAGTCCATGGACATTCTCCCTCGACGATGGTGCTGCCTGCGGCAGCGCGGCTTTCAAGCGTAGCGCCCAAGGGCGATCGGGCCAAGAGTGCGCAGAGAAAGGCACCCTATCAAGCACTTGAGCAAGTGCTTGATAGGGTGCCTGAACAGTATGAATAGTGACGCGCTTGAGCGAATGTCGCTCGATGAGCAACAGACTGATTCATGCATACCGCTGGGCGGCATGGGAAAACGATAGGATAATCATTGTTATCCAGCTAACAAGAAGCCTTCCACCATGCGTCTGCTCAATCGTCCTGGCTCCGCCCTGCACAAGAGTCACCATCCTCTGGAAGCCGGCCTTGCCTGCTCCTCCACTCCGGCTGCCCCTCTCACCCCTGACGAGACACCCCAGACAGCAGCAGAGAGGCTTACCGCCACTTCGGTTCATGCGACTTCAGATGCCAGCACACTAGAGAATGAATATTCGGGGCAGATGTCCGCCCACTTTCTACAGCGCGCGAAGGGCTTCCTGAAAGCCGAGGTCTACCTGACCCAATTCAACGGCCAATCAGTGGTCTGCAAGGACTATCGCCGCTATGCCGGCACACCAGCAGCACTCGTGGCGCGCTGGCTGGTGCGGCACGAACTGAAAATGCTGGAGCAACTCGGTGGCTGGACACATGCTCCACAGGCGATTGCACGCTTGTCACCACTGGCACTGGCAATGGAATATATCCCCGGCCCACTGCTCAGCGATGTCGCATCGACGTCTGATGCCACGCTGAGCCAGCAGCTGATACGCATCGTGCAGCAACTTCATCAGCAGCAAATGGCTCATAACGATATTCGCGGCTCCAACGTGGTGCTGCGTGATGGCGTACCGGTATTGATCGACTTCACCTCTGCAGTGCGACTACCGCGCTTGCCGGGCACCGCCACTCTCGCGCGCATGATGCGCTGCTTTGATCTGCGCCACTCGCTCAAACTCAAACAGCGTACACTGGGGCGGCCACTCAGCACCCGTGAAGCTCGGTTGGTCATGCGTAGCAAGCGCTTTAATGGCGTACTACGGCTGTGGAAGAAGCAGATTCTGCCGCGCCTCAAAGGCAGGTAGCCCTGAATATTGAGGATGAGAGAACCTGAAAACAGGCTTCTTGCCGGTTTTCTCATCCTGATATTGTCGTCGCTTCACTCACGCCTTGGGCTGTGCCATGAGCGCTTTTTTCAATTCCACTTTAAATCGTTCGAAATCCTCGATCTGCGGTAAATGTCCCAGGTTGTCCAGCTCGAACAATTCGGCATCCGGGATCAATGCAGCCGCCTTTTTCCCCAACTTGTCGTAACGACCCAGCGATGTCTGTCAAGCTTGTTGGAACCTGTAATCAGGCGGCTTCTAATCGCTGATCCTGTTGAACCAGCGGGTCTTCCTGGTCGGGGTTCAGCCAGACTGTCCGGCGCGGTGTCCAGTTGCGGGTGGCACTGCTCCACCGCCCGGGATGTTGCCGTTTCGCCTCGGCATAGATGGCGTCTCGCCTTGCCAGCACCTCGTTATCCAGGCCGGCATGCCGCTCCCCCGGGGTGACGAACCGTATGGCGCTGTGGCGGTGTTCGTGGTTGTACCACTGCACGAAGCGCGTCACCCACTGCTGCGCCGCTGACA
>NZ_JEMF01000040.1 GCF_000591415.1 Cobetia crustatorum
CGCGTAAGCGTCGAGCTGATAAGGCCGCGAGCGCCACTTCGTCGTAGCGGCGGAGGATGATATAACTAGCACCCTGATCAAGCAGGCCACCCATGGGTGCCCTGTTACGCGTAAGTACTGCAAGTGCGAGTACTGACTAATCAGTGATCAGCGTTCATCAGGCAGGTCAGCTGCGCCTGCCTTGCTCTCGGCACGATTAGGCTGTGCAGCACGTGGGTCAATGTCCAGGTCCGGCACAATGACGGTCTCTTGGCCAATCTCGCCACTCGGGGTGATGGTAGACAGTGCATCGCCATCGAACGTCAGCGTCACACGCTTGTTGATGATGTCGCCGTCAGCTTTCTTGAGCCGATAGACGTAGTCCCAGCTACTCTCATTGAAGGGAGCGGTAAGCAACGGCGAGCCCATCACATAGATGACCTGCTCACGGCTCATGCCCGGCTTCAATTGTTCAACCATTTCCGGCTTTATCAGGTTGCCCTGAGGAAGATCGCGTTTGTAGACACTGAAGTAGCTGCACCCGGTGAGCAGCGACAGGGCGCTGCAAAAGGCGACTGTTTTGATCAAGTTTTGCATTTGCCCTGAAGATTCCCTATCGTTTTGCCTTGGCCGATCATACCTGATACATCAAGCGACTGCGAAGAGTACCCCAGCATGGCCGATCAGAACCATGAACTGCGCAAGGCGGGGCTCAAGGTAACCTTACCGCGAGTCAAGATCCTGCAGATCCTCGAGAAATCGATGGATCGACATTTGAGTGCCGAGGACGTGTATAAAGCGTTGCTGGAGGCTGGCGAAGATGTCGGCCTGGCGACGGTATATCGTGTGCTCACCCAGTTCGAAACTGCTGGACTGGTGATGCGCCACAACTTCGATGGCGGCCATGCTGTCTTCGAGTTGTCCCAGGAAGAACACCATGACCACATGGTATGTCTGGACAGCGGTGAGATCATAGAGTTCTGTGACCCTGAAATTGAGCGCCGTCAGCGTGAGATTGTCGAGGAGCACGGTTACGAATTGGTCGAGCATGCGTTGGTTCTCTATGTGCGCCCCAAGGGCACAAAGAGCGACAGCTAACGCGTATCGTGTCAGGGATGACGAGCGGTAGGTGTTTGACACGCCAGGCAGACACACAAACGGCCGCCCCAAAAGGGTGGCCGTTTGTGTGTCTGAAGGATAAGTGTCTGTGCGACGAATGGACTGCGCCGCTTGGCTCAATAGGTACCGATTGGCCGGGTTAATGGCGACTGTCGGTGGCACCTAGCATTTCGCGGGCATGAGCCAGGGTCTGCTCGGATAGGTGAATGCCCCCTAGCATGCGTGCCAGCTCACGCACTCGACCGCTCTCGTCCAGCAACTCCATGTGAGTACGAGTGTTGTTGTTCTCGGCCTGCTTCTCGATATGCAGATGCTGATGTGCCTGTGCAGCGACCTGCGGCAGGTGAGTAACGGTTAACACTTGCCCTTTGTCACCCAGGCGGCGTAGTAACTGGCCAACAATCTCCGCCGTGGCACCAGAGATACCGACATCCACCTCATCGAACACCAAGCTGGGAATCGTTGAGCGACTCGCCGCGACGACCTGAATCGCCAGGGAGACGCGTGACAGCTCGCCGCCAGAGGCCACTTTGGCCAGTGCGCGGGGTGGTTGCCCCGGATTGGCGCTAATGCGGAAGTGGATGCGCTCCATACCTTCTGGCTGCGGGCGCTCACGCGCCTCAATGGCGACTTCGAAGGTCGCCTTGGCCATGCCAAGAAAGGCCAGCTGACCTTGAATGTCACTGGCAAGGCTGGGAGCGGCGGCGGTACGTCGGGATCCTACCTCGGTGGCTAATGTCTTCCAGCTATCGCGGCGACTGGCGACTTCTTCGCGTAGTACTTCGATGGCGTCTTCGTCTCCACCGAGCCCTTCCAGTTCTTCGCTCAGGCGTTGATGCAGGCCATGCAGTTCGTCCGGCATGACATGATGCTTGCGGGCGATCTGGTGAATGCGCCCCAGGCGTTCATCGACAAAGGCGAGACGCTCGGGGTCGAGCTCAGTGACTTCGATGAAGCGATGCAATTCGCGTGCGGCTTCCTCAATCTGGATACGTGCTTCATCCAGCATGCCAAGGGCGCTGGCCAGTGCGCCTCGTTCGTTGCCCGGCAAGTGCGTCAGGCGAGTCACGGCCTGATTGATCCGCACCAGCGCGCCCTCGTCATCGTGATCACAGCAATCGACAGCGGCTTGTGCTTCTTCGAGAGTCTGCTCGGCATTGGCCAGAGTTTCCTGCTCCTGCTCCAGCGCCTCAAGCTCCCCCTCGCTCAGTGCGAGTTCGTCGAGTTCTTCTACCTGATATCTCAGCAGTTGCCGGCGCGCACGTATTTCGTCGCCGTCATTGCTCATGCGTTTGAGCCGCCGATGTGCGTCTTGCCATTGCCGGAATTCTTCGCGTAGCTGAGCTGTCTGAGGCTCGAGGCCGGCATACTCATCCAGCTGGCGCAGATGCGTCTCTTCCTTGAGTAGCGAGTGGTGGGCGTGCTGTGAGTGGATGTCGATCAGACACTCTCCCAGCTCGCGTAAGTCACTGATGGTGCAGGGCGTGCCGTTGATCCAGGCTTTGGAGCGGCCACTGGCCGTGATGACACGGCGCAGCAAGCAGTCGTCGCTGCCAAGCTCGCGCTCATCCAGCCATTGGCGAGCTTCGGCCAGTCCACTGATGTCAAAGCGTGCAATGATGTCGGCCCGCTCGGCGCCGTGGCGTACGCTACCGGCGTCGGCGCGCTCGCCCAGGCACAGGCCGAGCGCGCCGAGCAGGATGGACTTGCCGGCACCGGTCTCACCGGTGATGGCGGTCATGCCACGTCGGAAATCGAGTTCCAATGTCTCGACAATGGCAAAGTCGTGAATGGCGAGCTGGAGCAGCATGACTACCTCCGGGGGAAGCTGGGGCGCACCGTGCAAGGCAGGACCCGTGATTTAAATCGCGAGTAAGCGATGCCGTCGCTATACAGTATGTTTATACAGTGCGTATGGCTTTTTATACAGCAGACCTCGGTGTCCTTCAATCCACGCACGGCACCTGAAAGAGAAAAGCGGCCGTCAAGACTTGAGAAGCAAGGTGCTGTCCCCATATAGAAGCCCAGACAGCTTTTGGTTGGCAGCAATGGCTTTGCCTTGCTGCTCTTTCAGGCAACTCATGGCCTGCCTGTATGTCATTCGCCGCAGCATGTTTACGCGGCAGTATCAGCAGGCCGCGAACGAGGGCAATGGCGCACAGACGTCGGCCCGCAGGAGATCAGCATGGCTCAGGACCCGCAGACCCCGATGGATGAAGAGCTTCAGCGCGCCGATCGTGAAGCCGAGCCGCAGCCGGAAACACCGGCAGGTGAAGTGATCGACAATGTGCTGGATGCCGATGATGTCGCCTCCGAAAGTGAAGGTGCATTGGTCGACAACCCGGAAGCCGAAATGTTGGCCGCTCAGGTTGAAGAGCTGGAGCAGGCTGTACAGGAAGCGAAAGACCAGGCATTGCGTGCCGCAGCTGACGCCCAGAATTCGCGTCGCCGTGCGGAGCAGGAAGCCGAGAAGGCGCGCAAGTTCGCGCTGGAGAAGTTCATCAAGGAAATGCTGCCGGTGATCGACTCGCTTGAAAAGGCGCTCGAATCCATGAGCAGCGATGAGGCAGCCCAGACGCATATCGAGGGCATTGAGATGACCTTGAAAATGCAGCTGGATGCTCTGGTCAAGTCCGGCGTCGAGCAGCTTGACCCGCATGGCGAGCCCTTCGATCCGGAATACCATCAGGCGGTTGCAATGGTGCCGTCCCCGGATGCCGAGCCGAATAGCGTCATCGATGTGATGCAGAAGGGCTACACCCTGAACGGTCGTCTTGTTCGTCCGGCCATGGTGGCGGTCAGCAAGGCGCCTTAGAGCGCGGTGTGGGGAGGTGGGTCTATTTGGTTGAAGAAGGACCATATGCCCGCCCTACGGGGGCTGAGGGGTGATTATGCAGATAAAAAATGCAATCACGGCCCTTGAAACCCCAGCACGTGACCCCACCTATTGAAGCAAGTTCAGGTACCGAAACAAGGTACCGACATCCAGATTTATCTTTCAGGCTAGCAACAGATTCGAGGTATATGATTATGGGACGCATCATCGGTATTGACTTGGGTACTACCAACTCTTGTGTGGCAGTGCTCGACGGCGACAAGACCAAGGTCATCGAGAACGCTGAAGGCGGCCGTACAACGCCGTCCATCGTTGCCTACACCGACGACAACGAGATCCTCGTGGGTCAGTCGGCCAAGCGCCAGGCAGTGACCAATCCGGAGAACACTCTCTATGCGGTCAAGCGTCTGATCGGTCGCAAGTTCAAGGATGATGTGGTTCAGAAAGACATCAAGATGGTGCCGTACAAGATTGTCGAAGCTGACAATGGCGATGCTTGGGTCCAGGTAAAAGACAAGCGCATGGCACCGCCGCAGATCAGTGCGGAAATCCTCAAGAAGATGAAAAAGACCGCCGAAGACTACCTGGGCGAAGAAGTGACCGAAGCCGTCATCACCGTGCCGGCATACTTCAACGACTCCCAGCGTCAGGCGACCAAGGACGCCGGTCGTATCGCGGGCCTTGAAGTCAAGCGCATCATCAACGAGCCGACGGCAGCCGCACTCGCCTATGGCATGGACAAGTCTCGTGGTGACAAGACCATCGCTGTCTATGACTTGGGTGGCGGTACCTTCGATATCTCCATCATCGAAGTTGCTGATGTTGACGGCGAAACCCAATTTGAAGTGTTGGCCACCAATGGCGATACCTTCCTGGGTGGCGAAGATTTCGACATGTATCTGATCAACTTCCTCGTGGATCAGTTCAAAGCTGATAGTGGCATCGATCTGTCTGGCGACAACCTTGCCATGCAGCGCCTGAAGGAAGCTTCCGAGAAGGCCAAGATTGAGCTGTCCAGCGCCCAGCAGACTGACGTCAACCTGCCGTACATCACTGCAGACAACACCGGCCCGAAGCACCTGAACGTCAAGGTGACTCGTTCCAAGCTTGAGTCTCTGGTTGATGAGCTGGTCGCACGCTCGCTGAAGCCGTGCAAGACCGCTTTGGCTGATGCTGGCCTGACAGCTGCTGAAATCGACGACGTGATTCTGGTCGGTGGTCAGACGCGCATGCCGCTGGTCCAGTCCAAGGTGGCTGAGTTCTTCGGTAAAGAAGCTCGCAAGGACGTCAACCCGGATGAAGCGGTCGCTGTTGGCGCCGGCATCCAGGGCGGCGTGCTGGGTGGCGACGTCAAGGACGTGCTGCTGCTCGACGTGACTCCGCTGACGCTGGGCATCGAGACCATGGGTGGCGTGCTGACCCCGCTGATCGAGAAGAACACCACCATCCCGACCAAGAAGTCTCAGGTGTTCTCCACCGCTGACGACAATCAGGCGCGGTGACCATCCATGTCCTGCAGGGTGAGCGCAAGCAAGCCGCACAGAACAAGTCTCTGGGTCGCTTCGATCTGGCTGACATTCCGCCGGCACCGCGTGGCGTTCCGCAGATCGAAGTTGCCTTTGATCTGGATGCCAACGGTATCTTGAACGTGTCCGCCAAGGACAAGGCCACCGGTAAAGAGCAGTCCATCGTCATCAAATCTTCTAGCGGCTTGTCCGACGAAGAGATCGAACAGATGGTGCGCGACGCTGAGGCCAACGCGGACGAAGACAAGAAGTTCGAGGAAATGGTCCAGCTGCGCAATCAGGCCGACGGCATGATCCATGCGACCAAGAAGACACTGACCGAAGCCGGTGACAAGGCAGAAGCCAGCGAGAAGGAAGCTATCGAGACGGCCATCTCTGAGCTTGAAGAAGCGCTGAAGGGCGATGACAAGGATGCTATCCAGTCCAAGCTGGACGCGCTGACCGAAGCTTCCGGCAACCTGGCGCAGAAGCTTTACGCCGAGCAGAGTGCTCAGGGCGAGCAGGCAGCCGAAGGCGAGTCTGCTCAGAAGCAGGACGATGACGTGGTTGACGCCGAGTACGAGGAAGTCAACGACGACAAGAAGTCCTGAGTGATTTCTTGATAGACGTCTGACGACAGCGCGGGAGCCTTGCGAAGGTGTCCCGCGTTGTTGTTTGTATCGGTTGCGCATGGCGCCAGCCGCGAGTCACCGGTGCAAACCGGAATTCCAGAACAGATCGGCAGCCTGAGGCTGCCAGCAATCCAGGCGGACCTGATCCATGTCCAAGCGTGATTATTACGAAGTGCTTGGTGTCGAGCGTGGCGCCGACACCAAGGACATCAAAAAGGCGTACCGGCGCCTGGCTCAGAAGCATCATCCTGACCGTAACCCGGACGACGAAACCTCCTCGGACAAGTTCCGCGAGGTGTCAGAAGCCTATGAAGTTCTGTCCGATGCTGACAAGCGCGCTGCGTATGACCAGTTCGGTCATGCCGGTGTCGATGGTCAAGCGGGCGGTGGTGGCGGCGGCTTTGGCGGCGGTGCCGGTGGTTTCGGTGATGTGTTCGGCGATGTCTTTGGTGACATCTTCGGTGGCGGCGGTGGTCGTCGTAATCCGAATGCACCGCAGCGTGGTAGCGATCTGCGCTACAACCTCGATATCGATCTGGAGTCGGCTGTTGCTGGCACGACGGTCGATATCCGCGTGCCGCGTCTTGCAGCGTGTGGCCACTGTGACGGCGATGGTGCCGAGCCGGGTTCCAGCAAGGAAACCTGCCCGACCTGTCACGGCATGGGTAAGGTACGCATGCAGCAGGGCTTCTTTGCAGTTGAGCAGGCGTGTCCGACCTGTCACGGCCGTGGCGAGAAGATCAGCGTGCCATGCCGCAAGTGTCACGGTGAAGGCCGCGTGCAGGAATCCAAGACGCTATCCGTCAAGATTCCGCCGGGTGTCGATACCGGTGACCGCATTCGTCTGAATGGCGAAGGCGAAGGCGGTATCAATGGTGGCCCCGCGGGCGATCTCTACGTGCAGGTCAATCTGCGCGAACATGAGATCTTCAAGCGCGATGGCCGTCACTTGCAGTGCGAAGTGCCGATCAGCTTCGTCGATGCTGCGCTGGGTGGTGAGCTCAAGGTGCCGACCCTCGATGGGCGCGTTGTGCTCAAGATCCCGGCTGAGACCCAGACAGGCAAGTTGTTCCGCTTGCGTGGCAAGGGCGTCAAGCCAGTGCGTGGCGGTCCGGCAGGTGATCTGCTGTGCAAGGTGGTCATTGAGACTCCTGTTAGCCTCAACGAGGAACAGAAGGAGCTGCTACGTCAGTTCCAGCAGAGCCTCGGTGATACCGGCAAGAGCCACTCGCCGAAAGAGAATAGCTTCTTCGATGGCGTGAAGAAGTTCTTCGAAGACATGAAGCCGTAGGCCGCTGCCTTCAGGCTGCATGTAAAAGCCCCGCCTCTCGATTGCTCGGGAGGCGGGGCTTTTTTGTGTCTGCTCGATAGGATGTTGGTGAGCGATAAAAGCTGAGTGCTTACTTCTCGTCAGGGTGCGTAAAGGCCTCGGGTTCGATCACCGCGAAACAACTCAGCAGTGTGGTCTGGAAGGAGCTGAAGTTGTCGTCCGAGATCATCAGGAAGCGATTGCCATTGATGCGTGTCAATCCCTCGAAGTTATCCAGTGACCAGCCTTCACCAGTCGACAGGCGGGCGAGAGTGCGCACCTCGACCTGAGTGCCGGGGTCACCAAGATGCGCGCGGCGTAGACTGATAATGAGTGGGAAGGGCGGCGAGAAAGCCCGCTCCAGCATTAGCATGTCGCCATCCGGCAGCATTTCCATGGCCGTCAGGCTGGAGTTGCTATCGCTTGCTAGTGGATAGGTCCACTCGTATTTTCCATCAACGGTGAAGAGTCGCGTAGTGCCTTCACTCATATTTTCAGGCGTGGACTCCAGACCCGCTATCAGCCCGTACTGTGGATGAAGTGCCAATGCCTCCATTCCATGATTCGGGGCTGCTCCGCGTGCACCATTAGGCGAGATAGGTTCGTGGACTGCCAGGCCGCTGGGCAAGAACTGCTCGACGCGAGGCTGTTGCTCAAAGCTGATGGCCAGTCGTGTATCACCGCGGCGATCATTATCGCTATGTAGCAGCTGCATGCCTTCAGCGTCGCTCAGCGTACCTTGCAGAGAGATATCAGTTTCATCGCGTAGTGTGTAAGTCTTGAGCGCCTTGGCACCGATCAACTCACCATGACGGAAGGCGAGCCGCAGGCGGTGAAGCCAGCCACGGTCCGAGACGGCGTACAGCAAGGACTCATCCTGGTCCCACCCGATATCAGAGAGCCCGCCCACTGGAGTGCCGTCCAGCCACTTGCCGGGCAGCTTGAGGGTGCCGCACCACTGAATTTCGGGAATGTCGGCCATTTTTTCTGGTGCGGCCAGTGTATAAGGGCGCGGATGTACGCCGCAGGCACCAAGTAGGCTGGCGAGCGCAACGAGAATGCTGACGGCGATAATCTGGCGGCAGGAGACACGTGCAGTGCGATGAAGTGCAGGCATGCTGACTCCGAAGGCTGAGCGATGATAAAGAGAATGTCACAACACGATAATGAACCCCAGCATGGTGATACTCCAGCGCGTAATCGTCACCTATACATGACGTCAGCCAAGGAAGCAGGCGGCTGATATACTCGGTGCCAGAACATGCGACGCATCCAGCAGGTGCGTCCGTCATCATTGGCAATAATGTGCAGGAGTCAGCATGACCCGTATCGCAATCATGGGCGTCGCCGGACGCATGGGACGCACGCTGGTCGAGGCCGTTGGGGCTGTCGACGAGCTGACGTTGGCCGCGGGTGTGGTCGAAGCGGGCAGCTCGCTGACCGGTGTCGATATCGGTGAACTGGCTGGTCAAGGGCGCCTGGGTGTACTCGCCAGTGAGGGTCTCGCGACTGTCATCGACGAGTTCGATGTCGTGATCGATTTCACTGCACCGCAGGTGACGCTTGAGAATCTCGCACTGTGCGCTGAGCATGGTAAGCGCATGGTGATCGGCACGACAGGTTTCTCTCCTGAGCAACTGGTTCAGCTCGATAGCTATCGCGAGAGCGTGCCGTTCGTGTTTGCGGCCAATATGAGCTCTGGCGTGAACCTGACACTCAAGCTGCTGGAAACCGCCGCGCGTGCGCTGGGTGATGCCGGTTATGACATTGAGATCATCGAAGCGCATCACCGGCACAAGGTCGATGCGCCATCCGGCACGGCGTTGGCGATGGGGGAAGTCGTGGCGCATGCTATTGGGCGCGATCTCGAAACTCACGGTGTCTTTGCGCGTGAAGGCCAGTGTGGACCGCGTACTGACAAGGAGATCGGCTTTGCCACTGTGCGTGCTGGCGATATCGTGGGTGAGCATACCGTGATGTTCGCGACGGAAGGCGAGCGTATCGAAATTACTCACAAGGCGTCTAGTCGTATGACCTTTGCCAAGGGGGCCGTACGGGCGGCAGGCTGGCTAGCAGGTCGCGAGGTCGGCCGCTATGACATGCAGGACGTGCTGGGCCTGAAGTGAGATGTGTGGCCGTGCTTGTGAAGTGAGTTGCCGGGAGTCACAGGCGCCTCCGATAACGACGGCTATCCCTTCATGGCATTAACAAGCGCGGCTGACGACTTTTTGAAAGCTGTCGACTCCGTCAAGATGTGATCAGAAGGCATGCTTCTCATGGCCAGAGTCATCATCAAATGGCGTTATCAATGAGTCGTGTGGGCAGGTGAATGGAAATTCGTGATCCCGATAACCTGACTACAGTGACGAAACGTCCGTATAGTGGGCGCTGTCGCTTGTTTTCACTCCGTGCTCGGGGTGGCTAGAACCGCCAAATTCCGGTAATCTCTACCCAATTTGGCCGCATACGGGCCAGAGGCATTCCGAAGAATGATAATAAGCGGGATGAAACCTGATTTTTCGGTTTCGTCCCGCTTTTTTGCAACCTGAATTTGCCGCATCTGTCAGGTGTGTGACACATGACAGATGAGTGGCTGCGAGACACAGGCTCGGCGTAAGCCAGGCACGATAAACAAGCAGCATGTCCGGTGTTCGACCGCGGATTCCGGGCAGGAAAGTGGACACTATGGGGAGGACGTTGCGTTGATCAAACCCGCGATACTAGCCTTGGAAGACGGCAGTGTATTTCACGGCAGCGCCATCGGTGCTGATGGGCAGACCAGTGGCGAAGTGGTATTCAATACCGCCATGACGGGATATCAGGAAATCCTGACAGATCCCTCCTATACCCGACAGATCGTCACCCTGACCTACCCCCATATCGGTAATACCGGCATCAATGATGAGGACAATGAGTCCGATCACGTTGCTGTTGCTGGCCTGGTTATCCGCGACCTCCCGCTGATGGCTAGCAACTTCCGCTCTACTCGCTCTCTCGATCAATATCTGCGTGATGAGAACGTGATCGGGATCGCTGATATCGATACGCGTCGCCTGACGCGCATTCTGCGTGCAAAGGGTTCGCTGAATGGCGCCATTCTGGCGGGGGAGGCTGCTCAGGGCGAAGGTGCTGTTGAGCGCGCGCTGGAAGCGGCACGCGCCTTCCCGGGTCTGAAAGGTATGGATCTGGCCAAGGAAGTGTCATGCAGCGAGTCGTTTGAATGGCACGAAGGCGAGTGGACGCTGGGAGCCGGCTATGCTGATACCCGCGAGTCCGAGCGCCCCTTCCACGTAGTCGCTTATGACTACGGCGTGAAGCACAACATCCTGCGCATGCTGGCCTCACTTGGCTGTCGCCTGACGGTCGTGCCGGCCCAGACACCGGCCGCCGATGTGCTGGCACTCAACCCGGATGGTGTCTTCCTGTCCAATGGCCCGGGTGATCCGGAGCCTTGCGACTACGCCATCGAAGCTATCAGCGCGCTGCTTGAGACTGACACTCCGGTGTTCGGCATCTGTCTCGGCCATCAGCTGCTGGCACTGGCTTCTGGCGCGACGACCGTCAAGATGGGGCACGGCCACCACGGTGCCAACCATCCGGTGCAGGATCTCGACAGCGGCATCGTTATGATCACCAGCCAGAACCACGGCTTTGCGGTCGATGAAGCCAGTCTTCCAGCTAGTCTGCGTGCGACGCACAAGTCGCTGTTTGACGGTAGTCTGCAAGGTATCGAGCGTACGGATCGCCCGGCCTTCAGCTTCCAGGGTCACCCGGAAGCCAGCCCCGGCCCGCAAGACGTCGCCCCCTTGTTCGATCGCTTCATCGACATGATGCGTGCGCGACGCTGAGCCGATCACAGGCCCACATGGCCTGATTTACCGTTGAGTTCAGTCACCAGATCATTGCGGGAAGAGACATGCCGAAACGTACAGACTTGAAAAGCATTCTGATCATCGGCGCCGGCCCTATCGTCATCGGCCAGGCGTGCGAATTCGACTATTCCGGCGCTCAGGCCTGCAAGGCCCTGCGCGAAGAGGGTTACCGGGTCATTCTGGTCAACTCCAATCCGGCGACCATCATGACTGACCCAGCGATGGCCGATGCGACCTACATCGAGCCGATTACCTGGGAAACCGTGGCGCGCATCATCGAGAAAGAGCGTCCAGATGCCATTCTGCCGACCATGGGCGGCCAGACTGCACTGAACTGTGCGCTGGCGCTGGAAAGCGAGGGTGTGCTCGAGAAGTTTGGCGTCGAGATGATCGGTGCCAATGCCGACACCATCGACAAGGCCGAAGATCGTGATCGCTTCGACAAGGCGATGAAGAAAATCGGTCTGGCGTGCCCGAAAGCCAAGGTCGCTCACTCCATGGAAGAAGCCTGGGAAATTCAGGCTGAGCTAGGCTTCCCGTCCATCATTCGTCCCAGCTTCACCATGGGCGGTTCCGGTGGCGGCATTGCTTACAACCGTGAGGAGTTCGAGGAGATCTGTCACCGCGGCTTCGAGCTGTCGCCGACGCGCGAGTTGTTGATCGACGAATCGTTGCTGGGCTGGAAGGAATACGAGATGGAGGTCGTTCGTGACAAGAACGACAACTGCATCATCGTGTGTGCCATCGAGAACTTCGATCCGATGGGCGTGCACACCGGCGACTCCATCACCGTGGCACCCGCGCAGACGCTGACGGACAAGGAATACCAGTTGATGCGTGATGCATCGCTGGCTGTCCTGCGTGAGATCGGTGTCGAGACTGGTGGCTCCAACGTCCAGTTCGGCATCTGCCCGGATACTGGCCGTATGGTCGTCATCGAGATGAACCCGCGAGTGTCGCGCTCTTCTGCACTGGCGTCGAAAGCGACGGGCTTCCCGATCGCCAAGATTGCGGCCAAGCTGGCGGTCGGCTACACCCTGGACGAGCTGCAGAACGACATCACCGGTGGCAAGACGCCGGCGTCCTTCGAGCCGTCCATCGATTATGTCGTCACCAAGATTCCGCGTTTCACCTTCGAGAAATTCCCGCAGGCCAACGATCGTTTGACTACTCAGATGAAGTCGGTCGGCGAAGTCATGGCCATCGGTCGTACCTTCCAGGAGTCTCTGCAGAAGGCGCTGCGTGGCATGGAGACCGGCGTCGATGGCCTCGATCCGATTGTCGAAGACTTCAGCGACGAGAGCATGGCGCGTATCAAGGGTGAGCTACAGGCCGCCGGTGCTGAGCGTATCTTCTATATCGCCGACGCCATGCGTGCCGGGTTGGATATCGAAGAGATATTCCGCCTGACCAATATCGATCGCTGGTTCCTCGTGCAGCTGGCCGACCTGGTCGCACTGGAAGGCGACATCGCCAGCCTGTCGCTGGGTGATATCGATGCTGATCGCATCTATCGCCTCAAGCGCAAGGGCTTCAGTGACGCGCGTATGGCACGCCTGATGGGGGTGTCCGAGAAGGCTCTGCGTCGTCATCGTCAGAATCTGGGTGTCCGTCCGGTCTACAAGCGTGTTGACACCTGTGCTGCCGAGTTCGCTTCTGATACTGCCTACATGTACTCCACCTACGAGGAGGAGTGTGAGGCAGAGGTCAGCGACAAGAAGAAGATCATGGTGCTGGGAGGCGGCCCGAACCGTATCGGTCAGGGCATCGAGTTCGACTACTGCTGTGTCCACGCCTCTCTCGCTATGCGCGAAGACGGCTACGAGACCATCATGGTCAACTGCAACCCGGAAACCGTCTCCACCGATTATGACACCTCTGATCGCCTCTACTTCGAGCCGGTGACGCTTGAGGATGTGCTGGAAATCGCCGACAAGGAAAAGCCGGTCGGTGTCATCGTTCAGTTCGGTGGCCAGACGCCGCTGAAGCTGGCGCGTGAGCTGGAAGCCGCGGGTGTGCCGATCATCGGTACCACGCCGGACGCCATTGACCGTGCGGAAGACCGTGAGCGGTTCCAGAAGATGATCGAGAAGCTCGGTCTGATCCAGCCGGAAAACGCCACTGCGCGCAGCTTCGAGGAAGCCTTCGTCAAGGCAGAGGTTATCGGCTATCCGCTGGTGGTGCGTCCTAGCTACGTGCTGGGCGGTCGTGCGATGGAAATTGTCTACTCGGCGTCTGAGCTCGAGAACTACATGACGCACGCGGTCAAGGTGTCCAATGATTCGCCGGTACTGTTGGACCACTTCCTGAATGCTGCCATCGAGGTCGATATCGATGCCGTCTCCGACGGCAAGCAGGTCGTGATCGGTGCCATCATGCAGCACATCGAACAGGCGGGTATTCACTCCGGTGACTCGGCATGCGCATTGCCGCCGTATTCGCTGCCGGCTGATGTGCAGGAAGAGATGCGCGAGCAGGTCAAGCGCATGGCGCTGGAGCTGAACGTCGTTGGCTTGATGAATGTCCAGCTGGCTTGGCAGGATGGCGTGATCTACGTCATCGAGGTCAACCCGCGTGCCTCGCGTACCGTACCGTTTGTTTCCAAGTGCATCGGCAAGTCACTGGCGCAGATCGCCGCGCGCTGCATGGCCGGTCAGACGCTGGAAGACATCGGCTTCACTCAGGAAATCGTGCCGACCTTCTATAGTGTCAAGGAAGCGGTGCTGCCGTTTGCCAAGTTCCCGGGCGTCGACCCGATCCTGTCGCCGGAAATGAAGTCGACCGGTGAAGTGATGGGTTCTGGTGATACCTTCGCCGAGGCCTTCTACAAGGCACAGTTGGGGGCTGGTGAAGCCATCCCGGCACTATCTGGCGATCGCAAGGCATTTCTGTCAGTACGCGAGTTCGATAAAGCGGGCGTTATCGAGGTAGCCCGCTCTCTGGTAACATTAGGCTTTACGCTTTGTGCTACCCGCGGCACGGCAGAGGTTATCGCCGCTGCCGGGCTCGAGGTTGAACCCGTCAATAAGGTGTTCGAGGGGCGGCCGCATATCGTCGATATGATCAAGAACGGCGAGATCGCTTACATCGTCAACACCACTGAGGGGCGTCAGGCCATCAATGACTCGTCCGTGATCCGCCGCACTGCGCTGGGGCATAAGGTGCCTTATGCCACAACGCTGGCAGGCGCCAATGCCGTGTGCATGGCGCTTGCATACGGTAATGATGTCAAGGTTCGTCGTCTCCAGGATATGCATGCAGGAGTCATGATATGAGCAGAAGTCCGATGACCGTTGAGGGCGAAGATCGCCTACGCAAGGAGCTTGAGCGCCTCAAGGGCACGGATCGCCCGCGGGTCATCGCTGACATCGCAGTCGCGCGTGAACATGGTGATCTCAAGGAGAATGCCGAGTACCACGCGGCACGCGAGCAGCAAGGTTTTATTGAAGGGCGTATTCAGGAGATCGAAGGCAAGTTGTCGATTTGCCAGGTCATCGATGTCACCAAGTTGCCGAAGACGGGCAAGGTGATCTTCGGTACTACCGTGGACCTGATGAACCTCGATGATGACAGTGAAGTGCGCTATCGCATCGTTGGCGAAGATGAAGCCAGCATCAAGGATGGCAAGATCTCCGTCACTTCACCGATTGCGCGTGCGTTGATCGGCAAGGAAGAAGGTGATGTGGTGGTCGTACGTACACCGGGTGGCGATGTGGAGTATGAGATCTCCGAAGTGCATTACATCTAAAGTGCATCGCCTCTGATTCGTCAGATTTCGATGTCATTACAGCCCTGCCGGTAGCCCCGGCAGGGCTGTTTTTTTGGCCTGCGGGCACGAAATCCTTCGGGCAGACGACACTCAAGCGTCATCAGGTCACCCAGCGGGCGCTGGATGACATCACCTTTGAACTGAATCAGCGCGTCAGGTAGTGGTTGTCGGCAACAGAAAACAAGAACGCCGCCCTCGATGAGGGCGGCGTTCTTGTTTCTCACGGCATGTCCTGGCGTGTCTTGCCCGAACTGCGTGAGGCAGGCTTACTTCTCGCTGAAGCGCTGTACGTTGGACAGCTTCGGCTTGGCCTGCGGATTGCGACGATAGAGCAGAGCAATCTTGCCGATGCTCTGGATCAGCGTGGCGTTGGCTTCGCTGCACAGGTGGCGGGCCACCTCGGCGCGGGCTTCACGATCGTTGATCGCCAGCTTGAGTTTGATCAGCTCGTGATCGTGCAGCGCGCGTTCCAGTTCATTCATCACGCCCTCTGAGAGGCCGTTCTCTGAAACGGTAACGACCGGGTCGAGATGGTGGCCGATGCTGCGAAATGCTTTCTTTTGTGACTGTGACAAGCTCATGGTATCGTAAAGTTTCCCTGTTGGCGTCCGATGGGAGCGGGGAGCGTAGCGAAAGACAGGGTCGACTCCAGGGCTTGAAATCCGGGGGTGTGAACCCGTCTGTTGCGCAGGCAATGTCTGTGCCCGCGGGCGGAACCGCGCGCAGGACCCGCCATTCTACTCCATGACGGCGCTCATGACACGACCCGTGAGCTTACATGTGTCACGCCTTTCGTGTTGTCGCTTTCCCCGCTCTATCTCCCGCCAGTTTTCGATATTCTTCCGACTTACCAGGTGACAACGTGGCTCTCCCCAGCAAGAGCAGTGCTGGCTGGATGAAGGAACACTTTGATGATGCTTATGTCCAGCGTAGCTGGGCCGACGGCTATCGTTCCCGTGCCAGCTATAAATTGATTGAAATTGATGACAAGGACCGCCTGCTCAAGCCGGGTGCGACTGTTATCGACCTAGGTGCCGCCCCCGGTGGCTGGAGCCAGATTGCCGCAGAGCGTGTCGGCATGGAAGGTGTGGTCATTGCCTCCGATATCCTTGAGATGGATGCCCTTGCTGGCGTCGACTTCATTCAGGGCGACTTCACGGAAGACACTGTGTTGGAGTCCATTCTGGCGACGCTGGGTAAGCGTCCGGTGGATCTGGTGATCTCCGACATGGCGCCCAACATGAGCGGCATGAATGCCATTGATCAGCCAGCCGGCATGTATCTGGTCGAGCTGGCACTGGATCTGGCGCGCCAGACGCTAAAGCCGGGTGGCAATTTTCTGGTCAAGATATTTCAGGGCGAGGGTTTTGATGCCTACCTGAAAGACATGCGTACCAGCTTCAATAAGGTGGTGACTCGCAAGCCGGAGGCCTCGCGTGCACGTTCGCGAGAAGTCTATCTGCTTGGCCAGGGTTATAAGGCTGATGTTGATATTGCTCGCTGTGTAGACTTCATCGCCGGTTAAGGCAGGTGATGGCATCCTTGGTCAGACTGGCATCATTGCGAATGGATCAAGCCAAATCGTTTTCTGATGCAGGCTGACTATCGATTGAATAGTCCGTGGTCGGCCTTTAAGCAATGGTTGCCAGCCCCCATCTGGTGTAGTGTCGATAGCATATGATCTTCAGCAGTATGGCCGATGACGGGTTGGTAGCATGTGAAGACATGGCCGATGCTGGCAGGCAAGCACGGCAACGCAGGCAAGCTTTGAGTGGCTCGGTAGGCAGAGCGGCGCGTTGCGTCGGTTGGTACCCCGTAGGCACGATCAGATAGCATGGCAGGCCACCACAAGACGGCATTCCGATTTTCGCGGCTTGCCAAGACAGATTCATGCAATGAGGGTGTCCCCTTGAACGACATGGCGAAGAACCTGATTCTCTGGTTGATCATCGCGGCAGTACTGCTGACGGTGTTCAACAACTTCAGCGTCGATAACTCGCCGCAGGCGATGAACTATTCACAGTTCGTCCAGCAGGTGCAGAACGACCGGATCAAGAGTGTGACCATTGATGGTTACACTATCGAGGGTGAGCGAGCCGACGGCTCAAGCTTCACCACGGTCCGGCCGGCGGCGTCCGATCCCAAGCTGATGGATGACCTGCTGTCCAACAAGGTTGAGGTCATTGGCAAGAAGCCGGAACAACAGTCGCTATGGACGCGTCTGCTGATCGCTAGCTTCCCGATCCTGATCATCCTGGCCATTTTCATGTTCTTCATGCGCCAGATGCAGGGTGGTGGTGCGGGCAAGGGCGGGCCGATGAGTTTCGGGAAGTCCAAGGCCAAGCTGCTGAGCCAAGATCAGATCAAGACTACCTTCGGGGATGTTGCGGGCTGTGATGAGGCGAAGGAGGATGTCGAGGAGTTGGTCGACTTCCTCAAGGATCCCAGCAAGTTCCAGCGTCTTGGGGGGCAGATTCCGCGCGGCGTACTACTCATAGGTCCGCCAGGCACGGGTAAGACTCTGCTTGCCAAGGCTATTGCCGGTGAAGCCAAGGTGCCGTTCTTTAGCATCTCGGGTTCCGATTTTGTCGAGATGTTTGTCGGTGTGGGTGCTTCCCGTGTCCGTGACATGTTCGAGCAGGCCAAGAAACAGGCGCCGTGCATCATCTTCATCGATGAGATCGACGCTGTCGGTCGTCAGCGCGGCTCTGGCATGGGTGGTGGAAACGATGAGCGCGAGCAGACGTTGAACCAGCTGCTGGTCGAGATGGATGGCTTTGAGGCTAACGATGGCATTATCGTGATTGCCGCGACCAACCGTCCTGATGTGCTGGATCCGGCACTGCTGCGCCCGGGGCGCTTCGATCGCCAGGTCATGGTGGGTTTGCCGGACATTCGCGGCCGTGAGCACATTCTTGGTGTTCACCTGCGCAAGGTCCCGATGGGGGATGACGTCGTGCCAGTTAATATTGCACGGGGTACGCCGGGCTTCTCGGGTGCTGATCTGGCCAACCTGGTCAATGAAGCGGCCTTGTTCGCCGCACGTCGTAACAAGCGCCTGGTGAGCATGGAAGAGCTGGAGTTGGCCAAAGACAAGATCATGATGGGCTCCGAGCGCAAATCGATGGTCATGTCCGAGAAAGAGAAGCGCAACACCGCATACCACGAGTCTGGCCATGCCATCATCGGCTTGGTGATGCCCGAGCATGATCCGGTCTACAAGGTATCGATCATCCCGCGCGGTCGTGCACTGGGTGTGACGATGTTCCTGCCGGAAGAGGATCGCTACAGCTTCTCGCGCCAGCAGATCATTAGTCAGATCTGTTCATTGTTCGGCGGTCGTATCGCGGAAGAGATGACGCTGGGGCCGAATGGTGTCACTACCGGGGCTTCCAACGATATCAAACGTGCTACCGAGCTTGCCCACAACATGGTCGCCAAATGGGGTCTCTCCAGCGAGATGGGCCCGATCATGTACGACGAGGACGAGTCTCATCAGTTCCTCGGTGGTCCGGGTCAGGGTGGTGGTAAGCTGAAGTCAGGTGACACCACGTCGCGCCTCGACAAGGAAGTGCGTCGTATCATCGACGAGTGCTATGCCAAGGCGCAGCAGATCCTTGAAGAAAATCGCGACAAGCTTGATGCCATGACAGAAGCGCTGATGACCTACGAAACCATTGATGCAAGCCAATTGGCTGACATCATGAAAGGACTTACGCCGAAGCCGCCCAAGGATTGGGAAGACCCGACCAATGGCAGTGGTGGTGGTTTGACTACGCCAGTGGCTCTCGAGAAGCCGGTTGCTGAAGCGCCACAGGATGACAGCGAGGATGAGGATGATGACACACGTCGCCGTCCGTCTGATCCGCTAGGTGGTCCGAGCGGGCACTAAGCTGAACAGTGCCGCGGATCACGGCAGTCCATGACTGACTCGTGCTGCTGAAACACGACAATGCCCGATCGGGCATTGTCGTATCTGGCGTGTCGGGATGATGTATGGCTGCTGAGCTGAGGCTTTGCTCAGGACGGATTGGCAGTATGAGAGAAGAGATCTGACGAATGGCTCACATCCATCATCGACTATTCTCAGGTAAATGAGCTGCTAACGATGAAATGTCTGAGCGGATAGCGTTGCCATCTGCTGACGCCCCATGTGGCGGGCATTCCACGCCTTGCGCGTGCTGGGCTGGCTCTTTAAAGTGGGTGCCCGCTTCTCTCTTGGCAGGGCTGTCGTATCGCGGGCAGGCCCTGCTAGCCAGCATGGATAGTCATGACCAATTCATCCGCTTCGCCGACACACGAGCCTTTGGTGCGCCACCTGACGCTGCTGGATTGCGGTGGTCGGTCGCTCGATCTTTCACGTCCGCGTGTGATGGGCATTCTCAATGTGACCCCGGACTCCTTCTCGGATGGTGGGCGCAGCGCGACTCTAGATGCCGCGCTGCGCAATGCTGAGCAGATGCTGATTGATGGTGCGGCAATGATAGATGTCGGGGGCGAGTCCACCCGCCCAGGCGCGACACCAGTCAGCGTCGATGAAGAGCTGGCTCGCGTGTGTCCCGTCGTCGAACGGCTGGTGAGCGAGCTGGGAGCCCTGGTGAGTGTCGATACCAGTAGTCCCGGCGTCATGCATGAAGCGGCTCGCCTCGGTGCTGGCATGATCAATGACGTGCGTGCGCTGCGGCGTGAAGGTGCGCTCGAAGCGGCGGCGGCGAGTGGTCTGCCTGTCTGCCTGATGCACATGCGTGGTGAGCCGGACAGCATGCAGCAGCACACTGATTATGCGCAGTCCATTGAAGATGAGGTGAACGAGTTTCTCGCCACTCGGATTACCGCCTGTACGGCTGCTGGCATCCCGCGCGAGCGCCTATTGCTCGACCCTGGCTTCGGTTTCGGAAAATCGCTGGAAGATAATCTGCGTCTGTATCACCGCATGGCGCAGCTACACGAATTCAACCTCCCGCTGCTGATTGGCACATCGCGCAAGAGCATGATTGGCAACGCCCTTGGGCGAGCGGTAGAGGATAGGCTGGCTGGCAATCTGGCACTGACGGCACTCGCCGTTCGTGAGGGAGCCCGGCTGTTACGCGTTCACGATGTGGCCCCGACTGTCGACGCTGTCGATATGGCTTGGGCCGTGCTACAGGAAGGCACGATAAAATGAGTCGACGTTATTTTGGTACAGATGGTATTCGCGGCACGGTCGGGGAGTTCCCCATTACGCCTGATTTCATGCTCAAGCTGGGCTGGGCGGCAGGGCGCGTTTTTGCGCGTCATGGGCGTGGTAAAGTATTGATTGGCAAGGATACGCGTATCTCGGGCTACATGTTCGAGTCGGCGCTGGAATCTGGTCTCTCTGCTGCTGGTGTCGATGTCTCACTGCTTGGCCCTATGCCGACGCCGGGTATTGCTTATCTGACGCGCACCTTTCGTGCTGATGCAGGCATCGTGATCTCGGCATCGCATAACGCCTATCCCGATAACGGCATCAAATTCTTCTCGGCGGCGGGTACCAAGCTGGATGATGCGCTAGAGGCTGAGATTGAGGCCGAATTGGAGCGTGATATCGAGATTGTCGGCCCTGATCGCCTCGGTAAGGCATCGCGTATCCAGGATGCTGCTGGTCGCTATATTGAGTTCTGCAAATCCACCCTGCCGGGCCGCCTGGGTCTGCACGGTATGAAAGTGGTGCTGGATTGCGCGCATGGTGCTACCTATCATATCGCGCCGAATGTTTTCCGCGAGCTGGGCGCCAGCGTCAGCGTGATCGGTGGTGAGCCGAACGGCCTCAATATCAACCAAGGGGTTGGCTCAACTCATCCGCAGGCACTGCGTGCAGCGGTGATCGAGCAGGGCGCTGATCTTGGCGTGGCCTTCGATGGTGATGGTGATCGCCTGATTCTTGTCGATGCTGATGGGCGTGTCATCGATGGTGACGACATTCTGTTCATGATTGCGCGTGATCGTCATGAGCGTGGCGTTCTGGGCGGCGGTGTCGTCGGCACGTTGATGTCCAACTTCGGTCTGGCGGCAGCATTGGAGGGCCTTGGTATTCCCTTTGAGCGCGCTAAGGTCGGTGATCGCTATGTGATCGAGCGCCTCGAAGCCAATGGTTGGCAGCTGGGTGGTGAGTCGTCCGGTCATATCGTCTGTAGTCATATTCAGAGCACAGGAGACGGCATCGTCTCCGCGCTGCAAGTGCTGGCGATCATGGCGCGCGAAGAGTGCTCTCTCAGCGAGCTGCTGGTAGGTCTCGAGAAGGCCCCGCAGGCACTGATCAATGTGCGCCTTGCACCGGGCTGCGACAACAAGGCACTGATGGCGGCAGACGCCGTGCAAGCATCCGTTGCCGAGGTTGAAGCGATTCTTGGCGATGAAGGGCGTGTGCTATTGCGCCCCAGTGGCACCGAGCCGCTGATTCGTGTCATGGTCGAAGGGCGCCCGCACTTTGATGTCGAGGCATTGGCTGGGCAGATTGCGGCAACGGTCGAATCCAGCATGTGATTTTACTGGGTGTTGGTCTTCTCGCTGGGGTTATTGGCCGGGTCACCAAAGGGAGTGAAAACGACAGGCGCCATGTGCGCCTGTCGTCGTCTTTGACTCTCCGCAAAGGTGCGCTAGCAGGGGCGGGCAGGGCTTGACAAGGTTGTCAGTGAGTGGCGCCTCCATTACCATCCTCGCACTGCTCATAAGGGGGAAGCGCATGCGTACACCGCTGATTGCCGGTAACTGGAAGATGAATGGCGATCTTGCCTTGATTGACGAGTTTGCTGGTGCACTGAAAAATACGGCTCTCCCGCAGGGGGTTCAGATCGCCTTGGCGCTGCCTTTCCCTTATCTGAGTGCTGCGCATGAGCGTTTGCCGGACACCGTGTTGTTGGGTGCCCAGACGCTGAATCCTGCTGATTCCGGTGCTTTTACTGGTGAAGTCAGTGGGCGGATGCTCAAGGATGTAGGTGCGTCGCTGGTGTTGGTGGGGCACTCTGAGCGCCGTAGTCTTTACGGTGAAGATGACGCAGCTGTACTTGCGCGTGTCGAGGCTGTGCTTGAGATCGGCCTTACACCAGTGCTGTGCATTGGCGAAACGCTGGAAGAGCGTGAAGCGGGTGATACAGAGCGTGTCGTGCTGGGACAGCTTGAAGCGGTGCTCTCCGCGCTTTCCGAGGAAGCACGCCAGCGTCTGGTCATTGCCTATGAGCCTGTCTGGGCCATTGGTACCGGGCGCACAGCATCACCGGAGCAGGCGCAGGCCGTGCATGCGGCCATTCGTGCGCGCTTGGCGCTGTGGTCCGCGTCGCTCGCTGATGCGATGCAATTGCTGTACGGCGGCAGCATGAAAGCTGCCAATGCCGCCGAGCTGCTTGCGCAGCCGGATATCGACGGCGGTCTGGTGGGCGGTGCTTCGCTCCAGACCGACGAATTCCTAGCCATTTGTCAGTCTGCAGGTTGAATCTCATGCAAGTAGCCGTTCTGATGGTCCATGTGGTACTCGCGGTCGCGTTGATCGTGCTCGTCCTTCTTCAGCAGGGCAAGGGAGCCGAAGCTGGTGCTTCCTTCGGTGGAGGAGGTGCTTCCCAGACCGTATTCGGGTCCAGTGGTAGCGGTAATTTCCTCGCGCGTTTTACGGGTGTTCTGGCCGTGTGCTTCTTCGCGACCTCTCTGACGCTGGCCTGGTTCGCGTCTGGCGCCAATCAACCGTCAGTGGAAGCCGGTATTCCGGATGCCACCGTCATCGAGCAACAGAAAAATTCACTGCCTTCGCTTGACGACGCGGATGAAAGTGTGGAGAATACGTCGCCAGTGCTCGAGGAAAGCGGAGACGCAGACCAACCAGCACTCTAAAGAATTCAAAGCGTTATCGATTGAATTCTTCCGGGTAGCGTCTCAGGCGATACCCGCCCCCGTGCCGAAGTGGTGGAATTGGTAGACACGCTATCTTGAGGGGGTAGTGGCCTTATGGTCGTGGGGGTTCAAGTCCCCCCTTCGGCACCATCTGTTAGATCGATTGGCAGTCAGAACGTAGCATTGCCACCTTGGAAAGACGTCATTCCTTGACCTCATTTTATGGTGACAGTAAAATCGTTCGACTATTGTTGCGGGGTGGAGCAGTCTGGTAGCTCGTCGGGCTCATAACCCGAAGGTCATCGGTTCAAATCCGGTCCCCGCTACCAAGTTTCTTGAAAGGCCCCTTCCTATGAAGGGGCTTTTTGTTAGCACCAGTGCCAATCAGCCACCTAGCTCTCTTCTCTACTCCCGGTCAGGTGCCTGATGCAACTGCTGTAGGAGCCTCGTCTGTGTCAACCAAGGACGCTGCGCTTAATGCGCTTATCGATCCAGTAGTCTCTGCCCTGGGCTTCGAGCTTTGGGGTATCGACTATCTCTCCCAAGGCAAGCAGTCCCGTCTGGTGATCTATATCGACCATGCCGATGGCATTACCGTGGACAACTGTGCAAATGTCAGTCGTCAGGTAGGTGCTGTGCTGGATGTCGAAGATCCGATCACCGGTCAGTTCCAGCTTGAAGTGTCTTCTCCAGGTTTGGATCGTCCGCTGTTCACGCTTGATCAGTATGAGCGCTACATCGGTCACGTAGTGGCACTGCGACTTCGCCAGGCCTTTGATGGCCAGCGCAAGTTCCAAGGACTGGTGACAGGCACCGAAGAAGGTGATGTCGTGATCCGGGTCGATGAAGAAGAATACTGCTTTCCTATCGAAAGCATCGACCAGGCACGCGTCGTGCCACAGTTCAAATAACTGACGTTGTCGGCACACCGCTCGCTATGCGAGCCCGGGTCGATGCGCAAGGACAGGTTTCTGGCGAGGCAAAGTCATGAGCAAAGAGATTCTGCTGGTCGTAGACGCCATCTCCAATGAGAAGGGCGTGCCGCGGGATGTGATTTTCGAAGCCGTCGAGGCGGCATTGGCTTCGGCTTCACGTAAGCGATTTGATCAGGAAGAGGCGGATATCCGCGTCAAGATCGATCGTGTCACCGGTGACTATGCGACTTTCCGTCGCTGGACTGTCGTCGAGGATGATGAATTCGAGACGCCTGATTACGAGATCAAGGCCAGCATCGCGGAACAACGCGAAGAACCGTTGGCATTGGGTGTTGTAGTCGAAAAGCAGATCGAATCCGAAGCCTTCGGTCGTATCGCTGCACAGACTGCCAAACAGGTGATCGTGCAGAAGGTACGTGAGGCAGAGCGCGCGGAAGTCGTGCGTCTTTACGCTGAGCGTGAAGGTGAATTGGTCGCGGGTATTGTCAAGAAAACGACACGCGACGGCCTGATCATCGACTTGGGTGATAACGCAGAAGGCTTCTTGCCGCGTGGCGAGATGATCCATGGCGAGCGCTATCGCTTGAATGAGCGTGTTCGTGCACTGCTGTGGAAGGTTGATGCTGAAGCCCGTGGCTCTCAGTTGATCCTGTCGCGTACGCGGCCCGAGCTGATCATCGAATTGTTCAAGATCGAAGTCCCGGAAATTGCCGAGCAGCTGATCGAGATCAAGGGCGCTGCCCGTGATCCGGGCTCGCGTGCCAAGATTGCGGTCAAGAGCAACGACAAGCGCATCGATCCGATTGGTGCCTGTGTTGGCATGCGTGGTTCGCGCGTGCAGGCAGTCTCCAATGAACTACGCAATGAACGCGTGGATATCATCCTGTGGGATGATAATCCTGCCCAATTGGTCATCAACGCCATGGCACCGGCTGATGTCGGCTCCATTCTGGTCGACGAGGACACCCATTCCATGGATGTCGCTGTCGCCGCGGACAATCTGGCTCAGGCCATTGGTCGCAGCGGTCAGAACGTACGTCTGGCCAGTGAGCTGACCGGCTGGTCGCTCAACGTCATGACCGAGGCGGAAGCCGAAGGCAAGCGCGAGCAGGAAATCGACAGCTTTGTCGAATATTTCATCACTCATCTCGAGATTGAAGAGGATCTAGCCCGTGTCCTGGTGGACGAGGCTTCACCTCTCTCGAGGAAATCGCCTATGTCCCGCTCGAGGAAATGCTCGAGGTTGAGGGCTTTGACCAGAATCTGGTCGAAGAGCTGCGCGCTCGGGCCAAGGATGAAATGCTGAATCTCGCCATCGCCACCGAAGAGCAGCTGGACGGCGCTCAGCCGGCCGAAGATCTGCTCAGCATGGAAGGCATGGAGAGTCATCTGGCATACATTCTGGCTAGCAAGGGTATTGTCACTATGGAAGACCTTGCCGAGCAGGCCGTCGATGATCTAAAAGACATCGATGGCGTCGACGAAGAGCGAGCAGCGGCGTTGATCATGACCGCCCGCGCGCCCTGGTTCGCAAGCGAACAGTAACTAGGTCACGGGCTCAGGAGGGTCGTAATGTCAGAAATGACAGTCAAAGAATTCGCCAAGAAGGTGGGCCGCGAGTCAGCCCGTCTACTAGAGCAGATGCACGAAGCCGGTCTGGCGCACAAGTCAGAAAATGACGGCGTGTCTGAGGTCGACAAGAAGAAGCTGCTTGATCACCTCACCAAAAGTCACGGCGGTGGCGCTGCACCGGCAGCACCGAAAAACCGTATCACCCTGACCCGCAAGACCAAGTCGCGCATCAATACGGCTGGCGGTCGTGGCAAGTCCATCGAGGTGCAGGTACGCAAGAAGCGTACCTACGTCAAAGATGGCGAAGAGCAGGTAGCTGAGGCTCCGGCCGCTGCTGCTGAAGCGCCGGCCGCTCCTGTGGCTGACAAGCCTGCAGTAGCACCAGCGCGCGAAGAGCGTCGTGACGAGCGTCCGCGTCAAAGCGCGCCAGCACCTGCTGCTGCGCCTGTCGCTGCGGCACCGGAAGTCAACGCTCCGCCGAAAGAGCCACGTGGTGATGCACCGCGCCGTGCCAAGCTGCGCCGCGTGATGAGTCGCGTGATCGTCGTGAAGCCCGTGAAGATCGTAGCGAGCGCAAGCGTGGCGGGACCAAGAAGGTCAAGCGCGCTGAGCGTCGTGGTGGTCGTCGTGGCGGTCGCGATAGCAACCGTCAGCCGCCGAAGCCGGTCCAGACCTTTGTGCGTGAAGTCTCCATTCCTGAGTCCATCTCAGTGGCAGACCTTGCGGACAAGATGGCCGTCAAAGCTGCTGAAGTGATCAAGACCATGTTCAACATGGGCGCTGCGGTCACTATCAACCAGACGATTGATCAGGAAACCGCGTCCTTTGTGGTCGAGGAAATGGGGCACACGCCCAAGCTGATCAAGGATGACGCGCTCGAGACAGCTGTTCTCGAAGGCATCTCCTACGAGGGTGAGAAGATCACTCGCGCACCCGTCGTCACCGTCATGGGTCACGTTGACCATGGTAAGACCTCGTTGCTGGATTATATCCGTCGCACCAAGGTTGCTACCGGCGAGGCTGGGGGTATCACCCAGCACATCGGTGCTTACCATGTCGAACACGACAATGGCGACGTCACCTTCCTGGATACTCCGGGCCACGCGGCGTTTACCGCCATGCGTGCTCGCGGTGCCAAGGCGACTGACGTAGTCATCCTCGTGGTGGCTGCTGATGATGGCGTGATGCCGCAGACTATCGAGGCGGTTGAGCATGCCAAGGCGCGGGTGTTCCGCTGGTCGTGGCTGTCAACAAGATCGATAAGGCTGGTGCTGATCCGGATCGCGTCAAGAATGAGCTGTCCCAGCACGGCGTCATCTCTGAAGAGTGGGGCGGTGACACGCAGTTCATCCACGTGTCTGCCAAGACCGGTGAGAACATCGATGCTCTGCTTGAAGCAGTGCTGTTGGTCTCCGAAGTACTTGAGCTCCAGGCTGTCCCGTCTGCGCCGGGTAAAGGCGTCGTTGTCGAGTCACGTCTCGACAAGGGCCGTGGTCCGGTGGCGACCGTTCTGGTCCAGAACGGAACTCTGAAGAAAGGCGATATCGTTCTCGCTGGCCTGCATTACGGCCGCGTACGTGCGCTGATCAACGAGCTTGGCCAGCAGGTCGATTCTGTTGGTCCGGCTATGCCGGTCGAGATTCAGGGCCTGGGTGGCACTCCGGATGCCGGTGAAGAATTCACCGTGGTCCCGGACGAGAAGAAGGCACGCGAAGTCGCCAACTTCCGCCAAGGCAAGTACCGTGAAGTGCGTCTGGCACGTCAGCAGAAGGCCAAGCTGGAGAACATGTTCTCCCAGATGGGCCAAGACGAAGTGGCCAAGGTCAACATCGTCCTCAAGGCAGACGTGCAAGGGTCTCTGGAAGCCATTCGTGGCGCGCTGGAAGAACTCTCCACCGACGAAGTCAAGGTCGCAGTGGTTTCTTCCGGTGTCGGCGGTATCGCCGGTACTGACGCCAACCTGGCACTGGCTTCTGAAGCCATCCTGGTCGGTTTCAACGTTCGTGCCGATGCCTCCGCTCGTGAGATCGTTGAGCGTGAAGGTCTGGATCTGCGCTACTACAGCGTGATCTACCAGCTGATCGATGAGGTCAAGCTGGCCATGACTGGTATGCTGGCTCCGGAATTCCGCGAGCAGATCGTCGGTATTGCAGAAGTTCGCGATGTCTTCAAGGCACCGAAAATCGGCGCTATCGCCGGTTGTATGGTTGTCGAAGGCAACATGTATCGCTCCAAGCGCATCCGTGTACTGCGTGACAACGTGGTCATCTATGAAGGCGAGCTGGAATCTCTGCGTCGCTTCAAGGATGACGTCAACGAAGTCCGCAATGGCATGGAATGTGGTATCGGCGTCAAGAACTACAACGACGTGCAAGTGGGCGACAAGATTGAGGTGTTCGACCAGATCCAGGTCGAGCGTACTCTCTGATAGTGTCCCTGCGAGGAGATATCACGGATGCGTGAATACAGCCGTACTGACCGCGTCGCGGACCAGATCCAGCAAGAACTCGCGCTGTTGATTCAGCGCGAGGTCAAGGACCCGCGCCTTGGCATGCTGACGGTCAGCGCCGCCAAGGTCAGCCGCGACCTGTCTTATTCCGATGTCTATGTGACCCTGCTGGGTGACGACAGTCCGGAACGTATCAAGGAAAACCTCGCCGTGCTCAAGCGCGCGGCAGGTTTCCTGCGTTCCCAGCTGGCGCGTACCATTGAGCTGCGTCACGTGCCCGAGCTGCGCTTCCATTACGATGAAAGCGTCGTTCGTGGTCATCACCTGTCTTCACTGATCAACGATGCGGTCGCAGATGACCGCAGACGCAGTGTCGAGCGCGGTGATGAAGACAACGAAGATGGTGCCCCGGGCACCACGCCGGACGCCTGATGGCGCGTCGTCGTCGCGGCTTGCCGATTGATGGCGTTTTATTGCTGGACAAGCCCAAGGGCATGTCCAGCAATTACGCGCTTCAAAAGGCACGTCGCCTCTACCAGGCGCAGAAGGCCGGTCATACCGGTACGCTCGATCCCATGGCGACTGGCTTGCTGCCAGTCTGCTTTGGGGAGGCAACCAAGTTCTCCTCGCATTTACTCGAGGCGGATAAGGTCTACCGAGCACGAATCAAATTCGGTCAGGACACGGATACCGGAGACGCCGAAGGCACGGTGATTCGCGAGCGGGAAATTCCCGACGTCACGGATGCTGAGCTCGAGACCGTTCTGGACCGTTTTCGTGGTGAGATCGATCAGGTACCGCCGATGTACTCCGCGCTCAAACACCAAGGCCGTCCACTCTATGAGCTGGCGCGTCAGGGCATTGAAATCGAGCGTGCAGTCCGTCGCGTTACCATCTACAATATGGCGCTTCTTGCACGGCACTCCGATGGCATCGAGATCGAAGTGGCGGTCAGCAAGGGCACCTATATACGCAGTCTTGCCGAGGATATCGGCGAGACGCTGGGCTGTGGAGCCCACCTCACGGCGTTGCGTCGTCTGAAAACAGGTCCCTTCACGGGAGATGCCATGCTGGACTTCGAGCGCCTTGAGGCACTTGCGGATCAGCAGGCACGTGAGGGTGTTCTGTTGCCTGTAGACATTTTGCTCGATCATCTCCCGCGCCTCGACATCAGTGCCGAGGTGGCGTGGCAGATATTGCGTGGTCAGCAAGCAGAGATGGCAACAGGAGCGCTTGAGGTGGATTCTGTGACCCGTGTGTATCAGGACCAGCAGTTGCTCGGGCTGGTTCGGATTGTGGCGGAGGGCATTATTGCTCCTCGCCGACTGCTCAGCACTGCCGTGGAAGCGGCGGCTGGGTGAGCATTCATTGCGGCCCGTCCGCAAGCCGCATGAAGACTGCAAATATGCGTGGTCTTCGACATTTCTTATCTATCAAGCATATTGCTTACTGGAGAGACAGATGGCACTTACCGCTGAGAAGAAGGCTGAGATCGTTACCGAATTCGGCCGTGGCGAGAACGACACCGGTTCCCCGGAAGTTCAGGTTGCACTGCTGAGCGCCAACATTGATGGCCTGCAGGGTCACTTCAAGGCCAACAAGCAGGATCACCACTCCCGTCGTGGCCTGATCCGCATGGTCAACCAGCGTCGTAAGCTGCTTGACTACCTCAAGCGCAAGGACTTCGAGCGTTACACCGCTCTGATCCAGCGCCTGGGTCTGCGTCGCTAACAAGCGATGTTGCCGCCATACATCTCGGTGTATGGCGGGCCCCCGGTGGGCACAGGAAAACCGGCACTGCCTGCGGGCGTTGCCGGTTTTTTTGTGCCCGGATGTCATGTCCACTGACCGGTAACTTATATGCCGCTATCTTCGCTGCAGCCCGCATGCAGCGGGAGGTGAGTCGGCTTTCCATTGCCTGCGCCACGCTTTACCATGAGCGCCAGACATCGATGACTATCAGAAAAGGACATGCGCCGTGAATCCGGTTACTCACAGCTTCCAGTACGGTAATGACACTATCACCCTCGAAACTGGTCGTATCGCGCGTCAGGCGACGGGCAGCGTCATGGTGACCATGGGCAATACCTCAGTACTATGCACCGTGGTCGCGAAGAAGTCGCCGAAGCCCGGTCAGTCCTTCTTTCCGTTGTCGGTACATTATCAGGAAAAGGCCTATGCGGTCGGCCGTATTCCTGGTGGCTTTCTCAAGCGTGAAGGACGGCCTAGCGAGAAAGAGACGCTGACGTCGCGTTTGATCGATCGGCCAATGCGCCCCTTGTTTCCGAAGGGCTTCATGAATGAAGTTCAGGTGGTTTGCACGGTGATGTCAGCGGAGCGCAATGTTGATCCTGATATTGCTGCATTGATTGGTACCTCGGCAGCGCTGAGCATTTCTGGCGTGCCGTTTGCCGGTCCGGTCGGGGCAGCACGTGTTGGTTTCAGTGAGGAGCGCGGCTATTTCTTGAATCCCGGACATTCCGAGCTGACTCACTCCGAGCTGGATATGGTCGTTGCCGGTACAGAGAAAGCGGTGTTGATGGTGGAGTCTTCGGCACATGAGTTGCTGGAAGATGAAATGCTGGGCGCAGTGCTATTCGGTCACCACGAGATGCAAAAGGCGATCACTGCCATCGAATTGTTTGCGGCCAAGGTGAATTGCCCCAAATGGTCGTGGGTGGCACAGGCGCCTGACACCGTATTGGTTGAGGCGCTGGAGCGTGATTTTGCCATGCAGATCGGAGAAGCTTATCGCTTGACCGACAAGATGGCGCGTCAGGATGCTCTAGCGGTACTCAAAGCTCGGGCTATTGAAGTGCTGGCCAATGAGCATGACGCGCGCTTTGAAGCGGCGACAATCATGGGTGCCTTTGCGACACTGGAAAAGCGTATCGTACGTCAGCGAGTCATTGCCGGTGAGCCGCGTATTGATGGGCGTGATGCGCGTACCGTGCGCCCGCTGGACATCGAGGTTGGTATGTTGCCCAAGGTACATGGCTCGGCGCTGTTCACGCGCGGCGAGACCCAGGCCATTGTGGCTGCCACGCTAGGTAATACGCGTGACTCTCAGCTGATAGAGGGGTTGTCTGGCGAGAAGCAGGATCGCTTCATGCTGCATTACAATTTCCCGCCTTACTGTGTGGGGGAGGCGGGTTTCATTGGTTCGCCCAAGCGTCGCGAAATCGGCCATGGCCGGCTGGCGCGACGTGGCATCGAGGCCATGCTGCCATCGCTGGAGGACTTTCCCTATGCCATTCGTGTCGTTTCCGAGATCACTGAATCCAATGGTTCAAGTTCGATGGCATCTGTGTGCGGCGCCTCGCTGGCATTGATGGATGCTGGTGTGCCACTCAAGGCACCTGTCGCCGGTATCGCCATGGGGTTGGTCAAGGATGCGGGAGGTGTCGCCGTCCTGACCGATATCCTGGGCGATGAAGACCACCTCGGCGACATGGACTTCAAGGTTGCAGGCACCGCGCATGGCGTGACGGCATTGCAGATGGATATCAAGATCGAAGGGATTGATGAAGAGATCATGGAGCAGGCGCTGGAGCAGGCGCTTGAGGCGCGCCTGACCATTCTCGAGCAGATGAACGCTGTCTTGAAGGGTAGTCGCGAAGAGGTGTCTGACAATGCCCCGGCGATGCTGTCGCTGAAGATCGCGCCGAACAAGGTGCGCGATGTGATCGGCAAAGGGGGGTCTACCATCCGCAAGATCTGTGAAGAGACCGGCGCCAACGTCGATCTTGATGATGACGGTAGTGTGCGTATCTACGCTGAGCATAAGGCACAGGCCCGTGCGGCGGCAGATTTCGTGGAAGGCATCATTGCCGAGGCTGAGATTGGCAAGCTCTATGCTGGCAAGGTGGTGCGTATCGCTGACTTCGGTGCATTCATTACCTTCATGCCGGGTACTGATGGCCTGCTGCATATCTCGCAGATCGTCGACGAGCGCGTCAATGATGTGCGCGATTACCTCAATGAAGGTGACGAGGTCGTGGTCAAGGTGCTTGATATTGATAACCGTAATCGCGTCAAGCTGTCGCTGAAAGAGGTCAGTGAAGACGAGAAGGCAGCGTTTGCTGCCGAGCAGGCAGCAGCCAGACTCGCTGAGCAGGCAGATAGCCAGTAGAGTTTGTGCAAGACTCCTCGTGTCGTAACACCTTTGTAATTGAGTGCCCACAAAAAACCCCGCCAGTGTGACTGGCGGGGTTTTGCGTATCTCCACCTAAATCCTGTGAAGGTAGGAGGGAGCGGCTCACTGACTGACGATCAGCTGCGCTCGATGGCCAGCGCGATACCTTGGCCGCCACCGATGCACAACGTGGCCAAGCCTTTCTTGGCATCGCGCGCAATCATCTCGTGTACGAGAGATACCAGGATACGGCAGCCAGAGGCGCCAATGGGATGGCCAAGAGCAATTGCACCGCCATTGACGTTGACCTTGTCAGTATCCCAGCCTAGCTCCTTGTTGACGGATAATGCTTGAGCTGCGAAAGCCTCATTGGCTTCAACCAGGTCCAGGTCTTCAAGACTCCAGCCAGCTTTTTCGAGGCAGCGACGTGTGGCCGGTGCCGGCCCAATGCCCATGATCTTCGGGTCAACACCAGAGCTTGCATAGGCTTTGATGGTCGCCAGTGGTGTCAGGCCGAGCTCACGTGCCTTGTCGGCAGAGCATAGCATGACCACAGCCGCGCCATCGTTCAGTGAGGATGCATTACCCGCGGTGACACTGCCATCCTTCTTGAAGGCGGGGCGCATGCCCGCGAGCTTCTCGGCAGTCGTCCCCGCACGCGGATTCTCGTCGGTATCGAAGACCACCGGATCACCTTTGCGCTGGGGTATCTCTACCGGCACTATCTGGCCTTTGAAGCGACCGGCCTCAATAGCGGCACAGGCTTTTTGCTGAGAAGCCGCGGCGAAGGCATCTTGTGCTTCACGGCTGATATCGTATTTCTCGGCGAGGTTCTCGGCAGTAACGCCCATGTGGATATCATTGAAGGCATCCCACAGACCGTCGTGGACCATGGAGTCAATTGCCTTCCAGTCCCCCATGCGCTGGCCATTACGCGAGTTGGGCAGCAGATGTGGAGACATGGACATGTTTTCCTGGCCGCCGGCTAGAACCAGATCTGCATCTCCGCAACGAATGGCCTGAGTCGCCAAATGCAGTGCCTTGAGGCCGGAGCCACAGACCTTGTTGATCGTCATCGCCGGCACGCCTTCCGGTAGACCTGCCTTGATGACCGCCTGGCGTGCCGGGTTCTGGCCACAACCGGCAGTCAGTACCTGGCCGAGCAGGACTTCATCGACCTGGTCACCGCTGACACCCGTGCTGGCGAGGATATCCTTGATGACATGGGCGCCGAGGTCTGCGGCGGAAATGCCGGCCAAGCTACCGCTGAAAGCACCAACGGCGGTACGGCGGGCTGCTACGATCACCACATCTTGCATCTGAATGCTCCTCTACTCTGCCGAGACTATCGGGGTCAAAGAACTGCAATGAGTGCGGACAGATAGCGCACGCGTCATACAGCCCTGCTGATATGAGAATCCAGCATAAGGCAGTGTTGTGCAATGCGGCAATCGTCAAAGTGCTTCCGAGATGTCAGTCATTTGCCACAGTGAAAGCCTTCCGTTTTCACTCTGTCAGGCTGAGGGGATAAGTGAAGTAAAGATAGAGAATAAGCATAATGCAAAACGCCAGCCCTGCTGGTGAGCAGAGCTGGCGTTAGAGAAGAACTAGCAAAGATGTCGAGCTTTAGGCCATTTGAACAGGGATGGCATTGGCTGTGTGGCTGATCTCGTTGCCTTCCATCAGATAGACCATGGCAGGTTTGTGGGCTTCCAGCTCACTCTCGGCGTAATTGGCAAAGGCGCAGATGATCACGCGATCACCAACATCTGCCTGGTGCGCCGCTGCGCCATTCACGGAGATCATCTTCGACCCTTCTTCACCACGGATGGCATAGGTGGTGAAGCGCTTGCCGTTATCCACGTTGTAGATCTGGATTTGTTCGTACTCACGGACGCCAGCCATATCGAGAAGATCGCCATCAATCGCACAGGATCCTTCATAGTTGAGTACGGCATGAGTCACGCGGGCCATGTGCAGCTTGGCCTTGAGCATGATGGCTTGCATCGGTATTCCTCCAGGAAAAGCGCCGCCGGCCCATGAAAAGGGGATGGCTGACCGGCAGATAGCGCAGTCTATACAGATATCAGGTCGTCGGTAGAACGACCTTCAGGTTGTCGAGTAAGCGTGTGCGACCTAGATGAGCGGCTGCCAAAATAATGGCTTCACGTGTGTCATCAGCGATAGGACTGAGATCTGATGTGCGACGTAACTCGAGATAATCCGGCTTGAAACCACTCTCGCTGATCGCCGCTAGTGTTACACGCAAGGATTCAGCAGGCTCGATGCCTTTCTCAAGCCGTGTCTTCAGGGCATCCAGGCACTGCTTGAGCTTGGGAGCAATCTCGCGCTCATCAGTGCTCAGGTAACCATTACGTGACGAGAGCGCCAATCCATCTTCGGCGCGCACGATAGGTACGCCCACAATATCGATGTTGAAGTGAAGGTCGCGATTGAGCTTGCGGATCACTGCGAGCTGCTGAAAGTCCTTCTCACCGAAGCAGGCGATATCGGGACGTACCAGATTGAATAGAATGCTGACGACCGTCGCCACGCCATCGAAGTGGCCCGGACGCCTACCTCCGCACAGGCCCTCGGAGACACCGTGGACCTGAACATTGCACAGTCCATCGCGGCCTTCGGGATAGAGCTCTGTCGTCGAGGGTGCAAAAAGTAGATCGCAGCCTTCGGTCATCAATGCATGCTGATCTGCCGCGAGTGTACGAGGATAGTTGTCGAGGTCTTCACTGGGCCCAAACTGCAACGGATTGACGAATATGCTTGCCACGACCAGGTCGGCGTGGCGGCGCGCTTCGCGCACCAGCGATAGATGGCCGGCATGCAGATTGCCCATGGTCGGCACCAGTGCGATGTGCTGTCCGGCCTGCCGTGCTGTGGTGAGACGTTCGCGCAGTGTACTGGCGTGGAAAACGGTATCCATCAGAAGCCATGCTCCGGCGCGGGAAAACTGCGCGCTTTAACAGCCTGGTGATAGGCCGCGAAAGCTGCTTGCACGCTGCCGGCCTCGGCCATGAAGTTCTTGACGAAGCGGGGCTTGCGGCCAGTGGTCAGGTCGAGCATGTCGTGCATGACAAGAATCTGACCATCCACGTCTACGCCAGCACCAATGCCAATGACGGGCACGCTGACGGCGTCACGCACTTGGCGTGCCAGTTCAGAAGGGACGCATTCCAGCAGAATGATTGCCGCGCCTGCGGTTTCCAGTGTGCGGGCATCTGCGATGATCTGCTCGGCGCGCGCCTCTTCACGGCCCTGTACCTTATAGCCACCGAAGGCATGGACATGCTGCGGTGTCAGTCCCATGTGGACGCAGACTGGCACACCGCGCTGGACGAGCGCAGTGACGGCACCTGCTAGCCAGGCTTCGCCTTCGACCTTGACCATCTCGGCGCCAGCGCGCATCAAGCGAGCGGCGTGGTCGAGCAGAATGTCGGTGCTGGCGTTGCTCATGAAGGGAAGATCGGCCATCAGCAGACTACCTTGCTTGCCGCGCGCGACAGCAGTCGTGTGATAGCAGATATCATCGATGGTGACAGGCAGAGTACTGGCATGGCCCTGCAGGACCATGCCGAGAGAATCGCCGACCAATAGCACTTCGATACCGGCATCACCGGCAAGATGGGCAAAGGTGGCATCATAGGCGGTGAGGCAACTGAACGTCTCACCATCAGCCTTGAGACGGCGCAGGGTGCTCAGGGTGACGTTTTTCATCAGGAAGCGTACTCGTTGCGGCGCGTATAACGCGCCTGCCCGTGGCGTCGAGCAGGCACTATCACCAAGCAGGCCTGAGGAGCAGGCGTGTGGCGGAACGGCCGGTGTTACCAGAAAGTGTTACCGGGAAGCCTGAAATGGGCATAACGGTAACAGAGTAGCGAAACTCTACTCCTGAGGCCCGAGCGGGAGCAAGTCGTCACCCTCAACCTGTTGCGCTAGCGTCTCGAGATCTTCATTACTCAATGACATGAATGTCCGGGAGCCCAGCAGGTCAGCAAGAGGGCGCATCACGAAGCCGCGGTTAAGCATTTCGGGATGTGGTACGACGAGGCGGGGCATGATGATGGCGCGATCATCAAACAGGAGCAGATCAAGATCCAGTGTACGCGGTCCCCAATGGCGCAGGCGCACACGACGATGCTGCTGCTCAAGTGCCTGCAGCTGATCCAGTAGCGCGAGGGGAGACAGGCGGGTATGCAGCTCGGCGACGGCATTGACGTAGTCGGGCTGATCCTGAGGGCCGACCGGCTTGCTGGCATACAGCCGTGAATGGCGCGTGCAATGTGTCAGCGGAAGCTGATCGAGAGCCTCAATCGCGCGCTCGAGTTGAGCGCGCGGATTGTCGAGGTTGGCCCCCAGGCCGATCAGGGCAGTCGAGGTCATGCGGGTTTCCTGCTCAACTGCTTAGCCCTGTCCACGACCGTTACGCCGACGCTTGCCACGACGTTTGACACCCACCGGCTTACTGCCAGCGGGCCCTTCATCGGCGACCAGTTCGATCATCGATACCTGAGTGCGTGCATCGACTTCCTGGAAGTCGGTCCACCATTTGCCCAGGCCGTGTTCGATCTCGCCAGCAAATTCCCGCAGCAGCAGGAAGTCGTAGGCGGCGCGGAAGCGCGGGTGCTCGCGGGTCTGGAAGGCGCGTTTGCCACGGCGACGCGGTAGCTTGGCCTGCATATCCCAAATTTCGCGCATCGGAATACTGAAGCGCTTCGGGATAGAGGTATGGTTAAGCTGGCGCGCGATAGCCTGTTGAGACGCTTGATGGGCAGCCGGAATATCAGGCATGCCACTTTCCATTAGCTGGTCAGTACGCGCCTTGACGCCAGGCCAAAGCAGGGCGGCATACAGGAAGGCAGGCGTGACCGGCTTGTCTTCGCGAATACGATCATCAGTGCTGGCCAGCGCTTTCTCGATGAGCGGCATGGACCACGGATAATGTGCGAAGCTCTCTTCTGTCTCTGGGAAGAGCATCTGGAACAGGCCAAACTCACGCAGCAGATGGAAGGTTTCCAGTGCGTAGCCAGACATGAACAGTTTGAGCACTTCCTCGAACATGCGCGCTGGTGGAATCTGTAGCAGCAGCGGGGCCTGTTCGTACATGGGCTCGGCAGTCGCCTCTTCGATATCGAAGTCCAGCTTGCCGGCAAAGCGCACCGCACGCAGCATCCGTACCGGATCCTCGCGATAGCGAGTCTCAGGATCACCGATCAAGCGAATCATGCGTGCTTCAATATCACGTACACCATGCGCCCAGTCGTGGATCGTGAAGTCCGAGACGTCGTAGTACAGGGCATTGATCGTGAAGTCGCGGCGTAGCGCATCCTCCTCGATGGAGCCCCAGACATTATCGCGCAGCAGCATGCCGTCTTCCGACTGCTGAGTGTGCTGGCTCGGCGTGCTATCGGCTGGCTTGCCGCGGAAGGTGGTGACCTCGATCACCTCGCGTCCGAAGCGTACGTGCACGATACGGAAGCGGCGTCCGATGATGCGGGCATTGCGGAACAGCTCGCGGACCTGTTCTGGCGTGGCGTTGGTCGCTACGTCGAAGTCCTTTGGGCGTTCCCCGAGCAAGGCATCACGGATGCAGCCACCGACCAGATAGGCCTGATAGCCACCACTCTGCAGACGATAGAGCACCTTCAGCGCATTTTCGCTGAGTTGGCGGCGGGACACGGGATGCTCATCCCGCGGAATCACACGCAGGCTGGGCAATGAGGCCGCGGGCGCGTCAGTTGCATTGAAAAGCGTCTTCAAGCGGTCACCGGGGCGTTGTAGAAAGCGGGTAAATCCTTTAAGCATGCAGCGATTCGACTCGTGCGTGGCAGGCCGCCCAGTGTAGCTGAGGGCAGATACCTTGGCAAAGCGCCGGTCTGCCGTATATGGGCCGACTCTGCACTTTAGGGTGCCAGTGGGGTAAAAAATTACCTCCCTAGCAAGGAAAAAGGGAGACCGATTACTCGGTCTCCCTTGCAGGTAGAGTACACGCATCCTTGAGCGGATGTTCTTTTTCGTGATGGCGCATCGCCCTGAATACGGACCACAGTCACTAATCAATTCAGACAGATCATGTTGTTGTTATCTGGCTGTCTGTTCGGTGACCATCTCGTATTCAAAACAATCTTCCATTCACCGACGGCTGAATAGCCTACCCCCGAGAGTTATTGTTGTTTCGGGGGTGATCCGAGGTCGAGCATATTATTCTTGTTGGCGCTCGAGGCCGGATTCGTCGCGTCCTGGTCAATAGATTCCGGACTGCCGATATATTGTTGTTATTGGATCGGCGGATGATGCCCTGCGGCCGCTTGTTCTTGTTGTGGCTCTTGCCATCGCCCAACGTTGTGGGTCGAGACATGCTGGTCATCATCAATGTCACTCGCTCGACGAGTATTGTTCTTGTTGGTGTCGAGGGTTTTCGAAGCATTGCGCAATTTTGTTGTTGTTAGGCGCGCTTCGTATTTCCGGTTGTTCTTTTTCTTGACCGTGATGTTGCATCGGATGTGCCACAGCTTAAAAAAAAACACGCAATTCAGTCATTTAGACATAGGTCGCTGAGACGTGAGGTGTATAGGGGGTCAAGGTGTTACCTGACGTGGCCATTGCTGCGCCGGATGGGGTCATAGTTTGGGGTCGATGGTAACAATTGGTGCGAAGGTCTAAAGAAATGGCTTGCAAGCTAATGATTGAACACGGTTTTTTGTCTGTGATTCGGCACTAAAGTCTAGCGAGGCGTAGGCGAATTGCTGTGCTGGGAAAGAAAATCAGCGATGTTTGATAGCCATCGGTGCGTGGTGAGGCACCCAGATGGTGCGCCGAGTCTGCCGATACAGGATCTGCGGGGCATACGAATGCGATTTCAGCTATGCGCGACGTGCTTGAAAAGAGAGAGCATATTTAGGCTGAAGGAGTGCCGCGACGCCCTTTTCTTCGTGGGATGCCCAAGCGCTGGCGTCGTTCCCACAGGTTTTTGCGGCTGATGCCGAGGCGCCGTGCCAGTTCTGTCTCACTCATGTGGTCTTGATGCTCGAGTACGAAATGCTGGAAGTAGTCTTCCAATGACAAGTCTTCCTCTTCGCTATCATCGCTGATGACGGACACGCTGCCGCGTGAGGCTTCTGAGGATGTCGAAGTGGCCAGTTTTGCAGCAGGGGCGGGCATGCCTGTGGTTGAGGAGGCTGTCGACGCATTGCTTCCCTGTCGAGCGTTATCACTATTTGCCCCCACCATGGGAGAAGCGTGAGAAGCCTCGGGTGGCAAGCCTGACGGGCCACGCAGACCAAGGTCCTCAGGGGCAATGATGCGACGGTCTGCGAGAATCACGCCACGTTCAAGGGCATTTTCCAGCTCACGAACATTGCCAGGCCATGCGTAGTGGTGAATTTCCTGCCGTGCACGTTGAGAGAGGCGCATGCCGTCGCGACCATGCTTGCGAGCAATGCCATCAAGTAGATGTTCAGCCAGTACCAATACGTCATCGCCGCGCTCACGTAGGGGAGGTAGATCAATCTCCATCACATTGAGGCGGTAGTAGAGGTCGAGGCGAAAACCTCCGGTGCTGGATAGCTGGTGCAGGTTGCGATGCGTGGCTGCGATCAGGCGTATATCCACGTAGCGGGTCTCGATAGCCCCCACGCGGCGAATCTCGCCCTCCTGCAGTACACGCAGCAAGCGTGCCTGGGCATCCAGTGGCAGTTCACCGATTTCATCAAGGAATAGTGTGCCGCCATCGGCCGCTTCGATTAGGCCAGTACGCGAGCTGGTGGCGCCGGTGAAGGCGCCTTTCTCATGCCCGAATAGCTCTGACTCAATCAGCGTCTCGGGGATGGCAGCACAGTTGACGCAAATGAGTGGCGCTTGATGGCGGTCGCTCTGGCGATGAATCGCGCGTGCGACCAGCTCCTTGCCGGTGCCGGACTCACCGAGCACCAGAACGGTGACATCGGCGGGCGCGACCTTGCGTATACGGGTGTAGACCTGCTGCATGGCACGACAATGGCCGATCATCTCTACTGGCTGGCCAGTGCCCCCTGGGTGGCTGGCCAGCCGCTGTGAGGGTGGTACTGGGGAGGACAGCAGCGGTGCAGCATCTCGCGGCAGTGACAGCGCCTCGCGAACGCTGCGTGCAAAGACATCTTGATCGAAGGGCTTGGGGAGATAGTCGATGGCGCCGGCCTTCAGGCTGGCAATGGCAGCATGCATGCTCGGTGTGTCTGCTAGCAGGATGACCGGTGTCGGGCGGCTTGCCTGAATGATGGGCTCGGCATGCTCACCGGCCAGTGCGATATCGCAGATTACGAGTGCAAAGTCGGCTGGCGCCTGGGTGTAGGCGTCCTCCAGCCCATTGGCCTGAACGACACCATGCCCTTCGCGCTCCAGCAGGTGTTGCAACGTATTGCGTGTGGCACCTTCCTTTTCGACGATCAGAATCCGGGCCATTGAGTGAGGTCGCTCGCCTGATGAGATGTATGCGGGAGTGAATATTGCCTGGTGAGTCTGTCCTGTTCACTCAGAGGAGGCAATCCGACAATCGTGGCTGTCAGGGCACGGTTGTCAGGAGGGAGCTGACGCGCTCAACGCGGTCGCTTTTCCCACGGCAGCGAGTGACCAGCGCGGGATGGCATGGGCTAGTTGCTCTGCGGGGCTAGCATCCACTAGCTCGTTTGGTGGGTGCTGACCCAACAGCTTCAAGGTGTGATGCAGTCGCTGGCGGATAGCATCTGGTGCCTCTGGTAGCGCGGGTGCCAGGTTCTGTTTGGAAAGCTTCTGGCCGTTGTCTGCAGTGATCAGGGGTAGGTGGGTCAGACTCGGCATGGGAAGCCCTAGCGCTGCTTGAAGCAGGCGCTGCCATGGGCTGTTATCAAGCAGATCAAGACCGCGCACCACGTCGGTAATGCCCTGATCAGCATCGTCCACGACGACTGCTAACTGATAGGCCCAGAGGCTGTCCCTGCGCTTGAGTACCACGTCACCAAGGGTGGCGAGATCGAGTTGCACGTGGCCTTGCAGGCGGTCCTCCCAGCCCGCGACCGCGGCATTCCCGCCCCACTGTTCTGCCGCGCGAATATCGAGTCGCCAGGCATGCGCGCCACAAGGGGGTGTACTACGCGTACGACACCAGCCGGGATAAAGCGAAAAGCCACGCCATTGCTTACGCGAACAGTCACAAGGATAGACAACGCAGCTGGCTTTTAGCTGCTCCAGCGCTGTCGCGTAAGCGTCATTTCTGTGGCTTTGATAGCGCACGTCGTGAGTCATGTCTGGTGTGTCGGTATCCCACTCAAGGCCGAAGGCCTCTAGTTGGCGCAGAATGGTATCGGCGGCACCAGAAGGACAGCGCGGCAGATCGATATCTTCGACACGCACCAGCCATTCGCCATCGTGATGACGGGCATCGAGATAGCTGGCGACGGCGGTTAGCAGGGATCCGGCATGTAGGGGGCCAGAAGGGGTGGGGGCGAAACGGCCACGGTAGGCGGTAGGCATTGGGAAGGCTCCGGCATCCGTCATGATCGGCAGTTTAAAAGTGATAAACGCATACGGGCACCGCTCCGAGGAGGGTGCCGTATGGGAAGTCATATCGACGAAGAGCCGTCGATATACCGACAGCTGGGCTTAGCGGCCCAGCTGCTTTTCCTTCAGCTCGGCCAAGGTCTTGCAGTCGACGCACTGAGTGGCGGTCGGACGTGCTTCCAGGCGACGGATGCCGATTTCGACGCCACAGGCGTCACAGAAGCCATAGTCGTCCTCATCGATATTATCGATGGTCTCGTTGATCTTCTTGAGCAGCTTGCGCTCACGGTCACGTGTTCTCAGTTCGAGGCTGAAGCCTTCTTCCTGAGTTGCGCGGTCTGCAGGGTCAGCATAGTTGTTCGCATCTTCCTGCAGATGGCGTACGGTCCGATCGACCTCTTCCATCAGCTCTTGTTTCCAGTCCAGCAGGATCTGGCGGAAGTGCCCCAGCTGCTTTTCATTCATATATTCTTCACCCGCTGCCGGCTCATATGGGGTGAATTTCTTAAGCGCTTCCGGCTTTGTTTCAGCTACTGACATGGGACCGCCTCATTCCGCAGGTGACTTGGGCCATCGACAGCTAGATGCACTGCCTCCTTGGCCACGGCGAGGGGGCTGTCCTGACTGCTGCCCTCGCGAGAAGATCAGCTTATTTAGCGTAAAAGTGACAAGTTTGCAACAGATCTCCGACGATAGTTGGTAGCGATTGATGTGTGTGGGCCTGGGAAACGAGGATGATTTTCATGCGAATAAGGGGTGGGAATGGTAGCGGGACGGCGCCTAGAATGGGGCTCAAGCCCTGAGGAGTGTTGTCATGCCGTTTGCTCGCCGTCTCGAATCTGTCGCCGCCTTTCGTGTGATGACATTGTTGGAAGCTGCGCAGGCGCGCGAAGCTTGCGGGCACGATGTTATCCATCTTGAAGTTGGTGAGCCGGACTTCCCTACACCTGCACCGGTTATCGCTGCTGGACAGGCTGCGTTGGCCGCGGGGCACACACGCTATACGCCAGCCTGTGGTCTACCAGCATTGCGTGAAGCCATCGCCGCCGACTACGCGCGGCGCCACGGTGTGATGGTATCGCCGTCGCGCATCATCGTGACACCGGGAGCTTCCGGTGCGCTGTTGCTGGCGACGCTGCTATGTGCCGAGCGCGGTGACAGTGTATTGATGGCAGACCCGACCTATCCATGCAATCGCCACTTCATGGGGCTGGTCGAAGCTGAGTTGCATACGGTACCGGTGGATGCCGAGAGTGGCTGGCAGCTGACCGCTGAACTTGCCGAAGCACATTGGCGCAAAAATACTCGCGCAGTGATGGTGGCGTCGCCCTCTAACCCCACTGGCCACGTGTTGTCGCCCACACAATTGGGTGAGCTTGGCGAATTATGCCGCACACGTGGCGCGTACCTGCTGGTGGATGAAATCTATCAGGGGCTGACCTACGGTGTGGCATCACATACTGCGCTGGCGGACTGCCTGAGGCCTTCGTGATCAACAGCTTCTCCAAATACTTCGGCATGACGGGTTGGCGGCTGGGATGGCTGGTGGCGCCCGAAGCTGCGGTCGAGCCGCTCTCGCGTCTTGCGCAGAATGTCTTCCTGGCGGCCTCCACGCCCGCGCAACACGCTGCGCTCGCTGCATTCACGCCGGAATGTGAGGCGGAGTTGGAACGTCGTCGTCAGGTGCTTGAAGGGCGGCGTAGCGTGCTGCTCGAAGGCCTTGAGCGTCTTGGGCTGGCACCCTCGGTGCCGCCACAAGGGGCATTTTATGTCTGGCTGGATATCAGGCGCCTGAGTGATGACAGTGAAGCCTTCTGCCGTGCATTGCTCGAAGAGGAAAATGTTGCCATCACGCCGGGAACTGACTTTGCCTTGGCTGAAGGACATCGCCATGTGCGTATCGCCTTCACGGCGGATGAAGCACGGCTTGTCGAGGCGTTGGCACGATTTGAGCGCTTTCTGTCGCGTCGCGCTGTTCAGTGTGGCGAGGTGTCGGTCTAATGGTGTTGGAGGGTTTGTATCGCGGGCGCCTATTGCGTCGCTACAAGCGCTTCTTTGCCGAGGTGGAACTGCTTGAAGGTCCGCGCGGCGGTGAGGTGGTGACGGCACACTGCCCGAATACCGGCTCGATGCGTGCAGTGTGCGTGGAGGGTTGCGAGGTGTGGTTATCGCCCTCTGATAATCCCAAGCGCAAGCTTGCCTGGACCTGGGAATTGATTCGCCTGCCGCTCGTGCCATCAGGCGTCGCAGGCCAGCAAGATGCGCTGGTCAGCGTGCACACTGGACGCGCCAATGCACATGTCGAGGCAGTATTGCGGGCGGGTGAGCTGGCAGTGCTCAAGACAATGGGTCTTGCATCGTTCGTACGGCTTGAGCGTGAAGCGCGGGTTGAGGTGACGCCTGCGGGCAGCGAGGCGCCGGAGCGTTCGCGACTCGATTTCTTGATGTGGCCGGTAGAGGAGCAAGCTGCCTCCACCTATCTGGAGGTCAAGCAGGTCACGCTGCGTGAAGTCGATGGGCATGGCTACTTTCCGGACTCGGTCAGCGTGCGTGCGCGTCGTCACCTCGCCAGTCTGGCAGCGCTGGTCGCAGCGGGACATCGCTGTGTGCTGGTCTTCTGTGTTGCGCATGACGGCATTGAGAATGTTGCACCTGCAGCGCATCTTGATCCACGTTATGCACAGGCCTTTGTTGAAGCGCAGGCGGCTGGTGTCGAGGTATTGGCGCTGAGCATGCAGATTCAGATAGCGTCCTATGAGGATGCCCTCGGACAACCGCTGTGGCGGGCGCAGATGGCGTTGACGCGTGCATTGCCACTGCATCTGCACAGTTTTGATATCTGACCGGCGGCTGACGATGACTCGGCTTTCTTACGCTTCGGTACCCGTCTCGCCATCCCACAGCACAAGCCAGTGCTGGTTAAGCTGTCTGTCGTCGCTTTGCCGTATCTCCACGCGCAGCGCGATCAGACGCTCACCCAGGCAAGGGCCGCTCACACAAACGCCGTGCTGAGGCTCGAAGCAGGCCTGATGGCGATGACACAGGATCAGCCCGCCAGTGGCATCCATGTACGGGTCCTGTTGCTCGTGGTTTGCATCAGCCTCTGCCATCAGCCGACTGCCGCGATGTGGGCAGCGGTCCAGATATGCGCGCGGCCCCGCTTCCAGCATGACCAGCAACGCAGCGCGGCCATCTTCAAGTTGCACGGCACAGCTGTGGCCGACAGGCAGCTCAGGATACGGCAGAATCAATTGCGGCATCTGCTGCACGGACTCCAGCGCCCGGCATTCCTGTGTCGAGCCAAGCAACGTTGAGCGGCGTGATGGTGGGCTTTCGGACATGGGGTGGCTCGCATCGGTTATCATTGCTGGGACAGTATGTTTTCTTGTGCGTTTTACCGTTTCCTTCACGTCTGGTCATTTTCATGTCGCTATTTCATCGTTCGACTTCTTACCGCTCTACTCGCGATACCGCTGCTGGCATCAGTCGTCGTCAATTGCTGGCGGGAATGGCGGTCTCTGCTGGTGGATTTTCGCTGCTAGGCAGCTCGCTTGCCCGTGCATCTGGTCAGACTGCCATGGGGCCGCTGCCGCCACTACCTGCCTGGCATGATCCCAAGGCGTCGCATCCCTTGCTAGGCAGCATTCTTGTTGCCGAGGGTAATCGCCGCCTGTCGCCGAGTGCGCTGGTCGACTGGAGTCAGACGCATCCACTGGTACTGCTGGGGGAGCACCATGACAACCCGGATCATCATCAGCTGGAGCGTTGGCTGATTGAGGCGCTGGCCACGCGTAAGCGGCTAGGCGGGGTGGCGTTGGAGATGCTCGATACGACTCAGGATGCAGCGTTGTCGCTGGCTAATCGGACCTCGCTTGCCGTGGCAGGCCTGCCGGATGAAGAGCTGAAGCAATTGCTGGCATGGGATGCGCGTTGGGCATTTACTGATTACGCTCCGCTGGTGCGCAGTACGCTGGATAGCGGTGTGCCGCTGTCAGCAGCGAGTCTGTCAGTGACACAGGTACAGGATGTTATGGCGCCGGGGCAGGCTGCGCTAGCTTTGCCAGAAGCGGTACTGCGTCTGCAGCGAGAAGCGCTGGATGAGGGGCACTGTGGTCTGTTGCCGCCAGAACGCCTGGATGCGATGTTGCGTGGCCAGTTGGCACGCGACAAGCAAATGGCGGAGCGGCTGGATGCACTGGCGGCCAATGATTCGACGGCACTGCTCGTTTGTGGCAACGGTCATGCGCGTCGTGACATCGGTGTGCCGCGCTGGCTGGAGGGCAAGGCACTGTCCGTTGCCTTGATGCCGGTTGCCTGGGATGATAATGGTCAGCCGCTGACGCGATTGAAAGATTACTTGCCCGAGAGTGCCGGTGCAGCACCGGCCTATGATCTAGTGTGGTTCACACCGGCGCGGACACCGCTGAAAGAGGCATGTGCAGGTCTACGCGAAGCGAGTGAGATATCTGCCAGCTGAGAATCCGGTATTGATCTGGTCGATAATGCTCGGCCACAAAAAAGGCACCTCCCGTTGGGGGTGCCTTTTGCGTTCCATGCTTTACGTTCCGCTCTTTGATGCCCTATTGCCTGAAATTTATTTCAGACGGCGGGGCGAAAGCTCCGTCACGAGGCTCTAGGTGTCAGTGCCGGTTGCAGATGTGCCTTCCGCGCGACGACGCGTGGCTTTTTGCGGGATTGGCTCGTCCTGGCTGTCATTGTTAGCGGACTGTTCACGAAAGCGGTCTTCGATATAGGTAATGCGCGTGCGGTCATGCGGGACCGGCTTGAAGTCGGCGTCGACACTGACCAGCACAATTCGGTCGATAGTCAGAATACGTTCGCGGGTGATCTTGTTGCGGATCTCGACGCACAGCGAGATGGAGGTGCGACCGAAGGCGCTGGCAGTAATACCTAGCTCGATGATATCGCCTTGGCGTGCACTGGAAACGAAGTTGATCTCCGACATGAACTTGGTGACCACGCGGGAAGTTCCCAGCTGAACAATGGCGTAGATGGCGGCTTCTTCATCGATCCAGGCCAGCAGGCGTCCACCGAACAGGGTGCCATTGGGGTTGAGATCTTCGGGCTTGACCCACTTGCGGGTATGGAAGTTCATGCGCTCTCTCCTAGGGATGGCGATGCATCTTCACCGGAAGTGCAGGTCGCGATCCTCTGCTGCGTTTACCCCGAAAGTATATAGACTTTAGTTGCGACTGTCTGTCATCGCCAAGATAGTGCACGACTATCGATCGAGAGAGAGGGAAGTACAGCGTTGGCGCACAGAAGCCCGCAGGATTCCCCCGCGGGCCTCTGTATTGTTGCGTTTGAGACTTGGGGGAGGTTAACGCTCTAGCGATGCGCAGTTATCGCGACAGACGCGAAAAATGGCGACTTCACCAAATAGATTTGGCCACCAGGTCGCTGCCGGATGTGGTTCGTGATCACCGTTGCCCACCGCACGATCGATGATCTTGAGACCCTGGTCACGGCACAGGCGCTCGAAGTCGGCAAAGGTCGACAGGTGGATATTGGGCGTATCGTACCAAGCGTGCGGTAACGATTTGGAGACCGGCATGCGCCCCTTGAGTCCGAGGTGCAGGCGATGGCGCCAGTAAGCGAAGTTAGGGAAGGTGATGATGGCCTCTCGCGAGACACGCATCATCTCCTCAAGGGCGCGGTCTGGCCGCTTCAAGACTTGCAAGGCCTGTGACATCACCACGCGATCGAAGGTGTCGTCGGCGAAATTGGCCAGGCCGTCATCGACGTTCTGTTCGATGACGTTGACGCCGCGTGCGACACAGGCGTTGATGTTGTGCGGGTCGATTTCGAGCCCATAACCGAACACTTGCTTCTGCTCGGCTAGCGAGGCCAGCAGCGTGCCATCACCACAGGCGAGGTCGAGCACGCGCGCGCCGTTTGGGATCCAGTCATGAATCTGGGCGAGGTCATTACGCATGGGATGTCTCCTGCGCGGTAGCGCATCGTGCCGCTGATTCACGGCTGGCTTGATCATGCGCACGGGTCAGGAAGTTACCCAGTACTGCCTCATAGCGCTCCCCCGGTAACAGGAAGGCGTCGTGACCATGAGGCGAATCAATATTCGCGTAGCTGACCGACTTGCCAGCATGAATCATGGCGTTGACCAGTTCACGAGAGCGTGAGGGAGTGAAGCGCCAATCGGTAGTGAAGCTGACGACGAGTATCGGGCAGCTGATCGGTTTCATGGCGGCAGCGAGGTCATCGCCGGCCTCGGCGGCCGGATCGAAGTAATCCAATGCCTTGGTCATCAGTAGGTAGGTATTGGCGTCGAAAGCAGTGGAGAAAGTATCCCCTTGGTGACGCAGGTAGCTCTCGACCTGGAAATCGACGTCATACCCGAAATTGAGGCGGTCCTGGCGCAGATCACGTCCGAATTTGGTGCCCATCGAATGTTCAGAAAGATAGGTGATGTGGCCAACCATACGCGCTAGCTTCAGGCCGCGCTTGGGCATTGCATCCACTCGCGCGTACCAGCCGTCATGGAATTCCGGATCAGAGCGGATGGCCTGGCGCGCGACCTCATTGAAGGCGATGTTCTGCGCAGAGAGTTTCGGCGTACAGGCAACAATGGCGACATGACCGACGCGCTCAGGGTGATCCAGTGTCCACTGCAGGGCTTGCATGCCCCCCAGTGATCCGCCGACCACGGCTGCGAAACGAGTGATGCCGAGGCGTTCCGCGAGGCGCTTCTGGCTTTCGACCCAATCGGGCACAGTCACCAGCGGGAAGTCGGGCCCCCACTGTTCGTCAGTATCGGGGTTGATCGAGGTGGGGCCAGTGCTGCCATGGCAGCCACCGATGTTATTCAGCGAGATGACAAAGAAGCGCGCGGTGTCGATGGGTTTGCCTGGGCCGATATAGTCGTCCCACCAGCCGGGTTTGCGATCACCCATGGTGTGGTAGCCGGCAGCGTGATGGTGGCCGGTCAGGGCGTGGCAGATCAGAATAGCGTTGCTGGCGTCAGCGTTCAGCTCGCCGTAGGTCTCGTAGACCAGCGAATACTGCTCAAGGCGTCTGCCGCAAGCTAGCGCCAGGGGGATGTCGAAGTGAGCGGTCTGAGGCGTGACCAGACCGACCGAATCCGGGGGCAGGGAATCAGGCATCGTAGTGAAGGTTTCCAGCATCATGTCCAGCAGAGTGTTCGGGCGTTACCCGTGTCCTGGGCGCGGAGTGCGGTGATGCGCCTTGTGGGCGTCTCGTGCACCGTAATGACCGCTCCGGCCGAGGGCTAACTCTAGCACAGCGCTGTTCGTGCGTGAGCCAGTGGAATGGTGCAGACGCACAAGCGCCCGCGACGAAAATTCGCAACGGGCGCAAGAGAACTGGCGTTAAGAACCTGGCGGGCAGGCCTTGCGTGCTGTTATCAACCGAAGGCGCTGCGCAGCATGCCTAGTGACGGTAGCGTCTGGCTGACCAGACTGCCGAGCAAGTTGAGGGCGATGAACACGAAGATCGGTGACAGATCGAGCATGCCGATGGAGGGGATTACCTTGCGCACCGGCTTCATGATCGGGTCGACCAGCTGGTGGACGAGAATGGCACCGGGATGGTTGGCCTTGGGAGAGACCCACGACAGGATGATCATCGCGATTAGCGCGAAGAAGTAGATATTGATGATGCTGTCGAGGATGGTGCCTAGTGCCGTCAGTGCTATGAAGCTCACCGGTAGCATTCCACCACCGAATAGCGCACCAATGGCGACCAGTACCAGGCAGACGACGATAAAGGCTGCGGCGAGCGTGGCGATATCAAAGCGGCCCATCGGGCGCAAGATACCTTGCAGCGGCGCCACTAACGGGTTGGTCGCCTTGACCACCGATTGGGTGACCGGATTGTAGAAATCTGCGCGTGACAGCTGCAGCAAGAAGCGCAGCATCAGTATGTAGACAAACAGCTGCAGCAGGATGGTAGTCAGCTGGAGTCCGATGTTACCCATAGCACCCATGGGGTTTTCCTTAAGACGGTGAGAGTTGAGGGGCACGAACGATAAATACGCACGTCATGCCGATAGCATGCCAACAAGAGATGAACAGCGCATGATGGCGTGTTCATCTCCGTGCTGCCAGTCATAGGCGTCAGGTTATTGATCCAGTTCGCGGGCCATCTCTGCTGCGCGGACGCTGGAGGCCTTGGCGGCACGCGCGACGATATCGCGTAGGTCGTCATTCTCGAAGCTGTTGACCGCCCGTTCGGTGGTGCCATTCGGCGAGCAGACACGGCGTCGTAGCTCTGCTGGTTCATGCTCACTGGTAAAGGCCATCTCGGCGGCACCGCGTGCGGTCTGAATCGCCAAGCGACGGGCAGTCTCGGCGCTCAGGCCAAGCTCGATACCTGCCGCTTCCAGCGATTCGATGAACAGGAAGAAGTAGGCAGGGCCGGAGCCTGACACACCGGTCACGGCTTCCAGCAAGCCTTCTTCCTCGACCCATTCGACGATGCCGACGGCTGTCAGCATGTCATCCATCAGTGCGCGTTGTTCGTCAGTTACCTGTGGTGTGGCAAACAGGCCACTGGCACCCACTCCGACCAGTGACGGGGTATTCGGCATGCAGCGAATGACGGCGAGATCTCCGCCCAGCCAACGCTCGAGACTCTCGCAGGTGATGCCGGCTGCCACGGAGACGATCAGAGGTTTTTTCGCCTGTACCGCAGGCGTGAGTGCCTGGCAGACGTCGTGCATCATCTGTGGCTTGACGCCTAATACGACGACATCAGCACGTGACACGGCATCAGCATTATCGTGTGTAGTGTTCACGCCGTAGCGCTGTTCAAGGGCGTCGAGCGTCTCGCGGGAGCGGGCGGTCGCGATGATATGACTGGCCGGATAGCCGGCCTCGATCATGCCGCCAAAGATGGCGCTGGCCATGTTGCCTGCGCCGATGAAGGCGATAGTGCGAGGTGCTGAGGAGGTCTGGCAAGTCATGCAGTGCTCCTGTTGCTAGGTGCTTTGAAAGGCGCCTGTCATAGCGGGATGAAGCTAGCGTCGAGGCTGCGAGAATGCTGGCAGCGATCGAGACGAATAGGGTGGAAGGTCAGGATATCGTTGAGTAGTCGCGGGCACCAAAGATCGCAGTACCAAGACGCACTAGAGTAGCGCCTTCGGCGACAGCAGCTTCCAGATCAGCACTCATGCCCATCGAGAGCGTATCGAGAGCGGCCTGCGGATAGCGTGCTTGCAGCTGATCCAGCATCTCGCGCAGCTGACGGAAGGGCGCGCGTTGCTCCTCCTCGCTGGAATCGAGGGGGCAAGGTGCAGGAATAGCCATCAGGCCGCGCAGGTTCAGGCTGGGCAGCGCCATGACAGTCTCGGCCAGCGCCATGAGCTCCCCGGGCGCGACACCCGCCTTCGAGGCCTCTCCAGATACATTGACCTGTAAACACACATTCAGTGGCTCAAGCGCTGTGGGGCGTTGTTCGCTCAGACGGCGAGCGATCTTGTCGCGCTCCACGGTATGCACCCACGCGAAGTGCTCGGCAATGGCGCGCGTCTTGTTGGACTGAACTGGACCGATGAAATGCCATTCGATGTCTGCGAGATCTGATAATGCTTGCTGCTTGTCCAGTGCCTCCTGAAGATAGTTCTCGCCAAAGGCGCGTTGACCAGAATTCCAGGCGGCACGCAACAAGGAGGCCGGCTTGGTCTTGCTTACGGCCAATAGCTGGGCGGAATGAGCATTGCGTTTACTTGTCTGTAATGCCTTTTCCAGTCGTGCACGTGCCTCTAGGATACACTGAGTAACACAGGCTTCATCATCAGGGACTGTGGTCATGCGGCTCGGCTCCGAAGTTTACGGAATATCTTTACGATCAATGGCTCGATGCTGCGCGCTTTGGCTGTAGCATCGGGCGATGGGCGTTCCAGCTCTACGGTGTTCGCGCCATCTACCGAATGGTCACGTTTCACATACACAAGACTCGTTTATACAAGAGCATCGGTCTTCGCGAGGGATATGCATGGATATTACCGAACTGCTGGCTTTTTCGGCAAAGCAGAACGCTTCGGATCTGCACCTGTCTGCAGGTTTGCCTCCGATGATACGTGTCGATGGTGATGTACGGCGTATCAATGTCCCGTCAATGGATGACAAGCAGGTGCGGGCGCTGATCTACGAGATCATGAATGACAAACAGCGGCGTGATTTTGAAGAATTCCTCGAAACCGATTTCTCCTTCGAGGTGCCGGGTGTGTCGCGCTTCCGTGTCAACGCCTTTCATCAAGGACGTGGTGCCGGCGCTGTTTTCCGTACCATTCCCTCGGAAGTGCTATCGATGGAAGATCTGGGGTTGGGGGAGTCATTCCGCAAGATGTGCATGCTGCCGCGCGGGCTGATTCTGGTCACGGGGCCGACGGGTTCCGGTAAGTCGACCACGCTGGCGGCCATGATCGATTATATCAATGAGAATAAGTACGACCATATCTTGACCATCGAGGATCCGGTCGAGTTCGTGCATCAATCCAAGCGCTGCCTGATCAATCAGCGTGAAGTACACCGTGATACTCACGGCTTTGCTCCAGCATTGCGTTCGGCATTGCGTGAGGATCCCGACGTCATTCTGGTTGGTGAGCTGCGGGATCTGGAAACCATCCGTTTGGCGCTGACAGCTGCCGAGACCGGGCATCTGGTATTCGGCACGCTGCACACAACCTCCGCGACCAAGACGGTCGACCGTATCATTGACGTCTTCCCGGGGGATGAAAAGTCGATGGTGCGCTCGATGCTCTCCGAGTCATTGCAGGGCGTTATCGCTCAGACACTGCTCAAGAAGGTGGGTGGCGGCCGTGTGGCGGCACACGAGATACTGCTGGCGACGCCTGCCATCCGTAACCTGATTCGTGAGGATAAGGTGGCGCAGATGTACTCCTCCATCCAGACCGGTGGTGCGCTGGGTATGCAAACGCTGGACTCCGCACTGAATCGTTTGTTAGCCGAAGG
>NZ_JEMF01000041.1 GCF_000591415.1 Cobetia crustatorum
GGGAGATGGGAGATGGGAGACGGACCGTGACACGCACGCACGGCGCGCGCTGGGGAAGAATGACGCCTACACCGGGCATCTTTACGAAAACTGCAAAAGTCTTTCATAATTTCGTGCGTTTATCACAAAGGTATCTCACGGCAGACTGCACAGCATCCAAGACCCACCCATTGCTGATGGAGAACTGCCATGCCTCTTGCCCTGCTGGCGCTGACGTTGAGCGCCTTTGCCATCGGGACCACCGAATTCGTGATCGTCGGACTGGTGCCCACCATCGCTCAGGACCTGAGCGTCTCTCTGCCTTCCGCTGGCCTGCTGGTCAGCCTGTATGCCGTCGGTGTCGCCATCGGTGCCCCCGTGCTGACCGCCCTGACCGGCCGCTTCAATCGCAAGCTGGTGCTGCTGGGACTGATGGCGCTGTTCATCGCCGGCAACCTGCTGGCCTGGCAGGCACCCAGCTACAGCTCGCTGATCACGGCGCGCATCCTGACTGGCCTCGCCCACGGAGTGTTCTTCTCCATCGGTTCCACCATCGCGACAAGCCTGGTGAGCAAGGACAAGGAAGCCAGTGCGATCGCCATCATGTTCACCGGCCTGACCGTGGCACTGGTCACCGGCGTGCCGCTGGGCACCTGGATCGGTCAGCACTTCGGCTGGCGCGCCACCTTCCTCGTGGTCTCGGTGCTCGGCGTGCTGGCATTGATCGGCAGCGCCATCCTGGTGCCCAACAATCTCAAGAAGAACGTACCGGCCACCTTCGCCCAACAGCTCAAGGTGCTGACCCATCCGCGCCTGCTGCTGGTCTACCTGATCACCATTCTCGGCTACGGCGGCACCTTCACGGCCTTCACCTATCTGGCCCCGCTGCTGCAGGACGTCAGTGGCTTCAATGAAGGCGCCATCAGTCTGATCATGCTGGTCTACGGCGTCTCGGTGGCCATCGGCAACATCCAGGGCGGCAAGCTGGCTGACCGCATGGGCCCGATTCGCGCCCTGACCCTGATCTTCGGTGGCCTGATCGTCATCCTCGGCGTGCTGACCTTCACTGCCGCCAACCCGATCACGGCCGTGATCACCATCCTGATCTGGGGTGCCTTCGCCTTCGGCAACGTGCCGGGACTGCAGGTCTACGTCGTGCAGCAGGCCGAACGCTTCGTGCCGCAGGCCGTTGACGTGGCCTCCGGCCTCAACATCGCGGCCTTCAACATCGGCATCGCGCTGGGCTCCATCGTCGGCGGCCAGGTGGTCTCCGGGATGGCACTGACCGACACCGCCTGGATCGGCGCGCTGATCGTCACCGCCGCCCTGCTGCTGACCCTGCTGGCCGGTCGCCTCGACAAGCGTCACGCGTCTTCCATCGCGACCGCCTGATCCGCCCTGCAGCCTACCGCCATCACGACGTGCCCCCGATTCCGACAGCTCAGCCTGCTGGCTCGGGGGCACCGTCGTCTACCCACCTGCTTGCTGAAGGAGTCCACCATGATCTCCCCGACCCGCCCGCTGGATCGCCTCACCCAGGGCCCCCTGACCCTCGGCGTCGAACTGCCCCTGGACAATGACTGGGTGCGGACTGACAGAGCCCCCTCCACACCCTTCGGCGTCCCTGACATGCGCGCCCATGCCGAGCTGATCGGCCAGGTCGACAGACTCGCTTCCGCGCCGCCTGGCTGCGTGACGTGCCGCTATTCGACCCCGCCTTCGGCGATGCCGGCCAGGTCTTCGAGCTGTTCACCTATCTGGGCTATCTGGCCAGTCACACCGACAACCTGCTGCTGGGCACTGCCGCCGCGGTGCTACCGCTGCGCCAGCCGTGGCTGGTGAAAAAGGCGGCCGCCAGCGTGCAGGCCCTGAGCGGAGACCGCCTGCTGCTGGGCGTCGCCAGTGGCGACCGACCGGCGGAATACCCGCTGTTCGGTGAGGAGTTCACCACCCGCGGTGCCGCCTTCCGCCACGCGGTGGACGTCATCAAGGGCCAGGCGGACGACGCCCTGAGCGACGGTCAGGCCATCCTGCCTGCCGCAACGCGTCCGCCGCTGTTGAGCGCTGGGCTCTCTCAGCAGACGCCAGAGTGGATCGGTCGCGAGATGGACGGCTGGCTGGCCTACCCGGGCACGCCCCAGGATCACATCCGTCGCGTGGCGCTCTGGCGTCAGGTCGCCGGCGACAAGCCCTACGTCAGTTTCATCCACCTCAATCTGGAAGACGACCCGCACGCCCCGGTGCGTCGTCATCGCTTCGGGTTGTCGAGTGGCCGCCTTGCCCTCATGGAAGAACTGTCAGCCATGCAGGATGCCGGGGTGAATCACATCGGCTTCCATCTGCGTCGCAATCGCCGCCCGCTCACGGAAACCCTCGAGGAACTGGGCCGTGAGGTGCTTCCGCACTTTTCATGAGGGCTGACGGGTCGCACTGACCTGCCCCCACCATGGCGGAAAGGATTCACCGTTCACGCTTGAAGGAGACCCCATGTCAGATTCCACGGAAACCACCACCCCGCAAGACATCCGTCACGGCACCACCCGAGCCCCCGCCTGGGCATGGCAGGGGCCGGGAGAGCCTGAGGCGCTCGAGCAGACAGAGGTGGACATCGGCGCACCGGGAGACGACGAGGTACTGGTCGCCACGCGTGCATCGGCCTCAATCCCGTCGACTGGAAGTTCATGGCGATGGACAGCGAGCTGTGGCAAGCCGGTCAGATTCCCGGGGTCGATGCCTCGGGTGAGGTGATCGCCTGCGGGGCAAATGTCACCCACGTCTCCCCGGGAGATCGCATCGCGGTCCACACCACCCTGGCGGGGCCGGGTACCTTCAGCAAGCGTCTGCGGGTCCCGGCGCGGGCCGTGATGCGCCTGCCCGTTACCCTGGGCTTCAATGACGCCGCCGCCTTCCCCTGCCCGGCGCTGACCGCATGGCTCGCCATCGAGAAGCTGCCCGTCAAGGCCGGTCGACGCCTGCTGATCACCGGTGCCTCCGGCAGCGTGGGCCGCTGGCTGATCCAGCTGGCCCGACAGCGCGACTTCCACGTCATCGCCGTCGCCTCCGAGAAGCGCCACGCGGACCTCAAGGCGCTGGGCGCCGACGAGACCCTGACGGACGCCGAGCAGCTGGACGCCCCGGTCTACGCCGTGATCGATACCATCAATGGGGATCACGCCCGCAAGATGACCCGCCACCTGGGGGCCAACGGCCATATCGTCTGTATCCAGGACCGTCTGGAGCAGGCGGCCGCGCCGGCCTTCGATCGCGCCATCTCGCAACACGAAGTCGCACTCGGGGCACTGCACTGGGCAGGTGATGATGAGGACTGGGCACGCTTGGTCGCGGCGGGGGAAGGTCTTCTGGAAGCGATCGCCGATGGCACCCTGAACCAGCCGGCGCCCTGCATCGAATCATTCACGGCGCTGCCAGCCTACCTTGCCGAGCTGAAGCGTGGCGAACGCCGAGCGCTGAAATTCGTGATCACGGCCAACGAATGAGCTGAAAGGCAGAAGGCACGCGGCCTGGGTGCGATTGTTGCGACAGTGGCACAGGACTGATGCAACGTCGCGTGGTTGTCGTGTCGCTGATCAAGCCCCAGACATGAGGGGAACACACATGGATACGCGCCCTTCACTGCACCAGACACCGGGCGCGCTCAACAGGAGTTATTGCATGTCGACTACCCTACCGAATCCCGGCTTTGGCACCTTCCGTCTCGAGGGCGAGACGCTGCGTGACAGCCTGAATACCGCACTGGAAACCGGCTATCGCCACATCGATACCGCCCAGTTCTATGGCAACGAAGCGGAAGTCGGACAGATCATCGCCGACAGCAAGGTGCCGCGCGAAGAGCTCTTCATCACCACCAAGATCTGGCACGACCGCCTGGTGCCGGGTGACATGGAGAAGAGTGTCGAGGAGAGCCTGGAACGCCTGCAGACCGATAACATCGACCTGCTGCTCATCCATTGGCCGTCGCCGAATGATGAAGTGCCGATGGAAGATTATCTGCCGGTACTGGCCAAGCTGAAGGCAGCGGGCAAGGCGCGCCACATCGGGGTGTCCAACTTCACCTGCGAACAGCTGGAACGTGCCGTGGGCATCGTGGGGCGTGACGAGCTGCTCACCAACCAGGTCGAGGTCCATCCGTTCATGCAAAATCGCAAGGTGATCGACAAGTGCCACGAGCTGGGCATCGAAGTCACTGCCTTCATGCCGCTGGCAGTCGGCAAGGTGATGGACGATGACACCCTCAAGGCCATCGCCGAACGTCATGACGCCAGCCCGGCGCAGATCGCCCTGGCATGGCTCAAGATGCAGGACATCGTCACCTTCCCGTCCTCCACCAAGGCGAAGAACATCAAGAGCAACTTCGAGGCCTTCTCCATGTCACTGACCGGTGAAGACATGGCGAAGATTGCCGAGCTGGATCGCGGTGAGCGCATCGCCAACCCGGACTTCGCCCCTGACTGGGACTGATGACCGTCAGGCCTGCGCCTGATGCCACGTCAGAGAAATGAAAAGGCCTCCCTCGGGAGGCCTTTTGCATTGCTGTCCAAGGATACTGGCAGACAGGCTTCAATCGCCGAGCCCGGCAATCCATCAGTCATCCAGCCGCCAGACTCGGCGGATATGCTACGTACCGGGGCGCGGCGGTGCAGCAGGCTGTCTTTGCTGTCTCAGCCGACGATAGCGTTGAGCAGCAACAGCGTGATGATGGAAATGGCCCAGGCGAGTGTCGTCGGCAGAGTCAGCACCAGCATCTGATGCTTGGTGCTCTTGACGCCGAGCATGCGATTGACGACCCAGAAATAGCTGTCATTGAAGTAGCTGAAGAACATCGCGCCGATACAGGCGGCCTGCGCGGCCAGCACCATGTTGACGTCCGGCATGCCCATCAGGATAGGCGCGGAGATAGAGGCTGCGGTAATCATCGACACCGTGCCGCTCCCCTGGATGAAGCGCACCAGCGTTGCGATGATGAACGGAATCAACAGCGGCTGCAGCCCCAGTGCCGCGACCTGCATGGCGATGTAATCGCCGCCACCACTGGCGCGCAGTACCGAGCCCAAGGCACCACCGGCACCGGTGACCAGCAGGATGATCCCCGCCGTCTCGACGCCCTTTTCCAGATGATCGAAGACTTCCTGCTTGGGGGTCTTCGGCATCAGGCCGTAAATGGCGACCAGCACCCCGAGACCTACGGCAATCACCGGGTTACCGATGAATGCGACAGTATTGGTCAGCGCATTGGAGGCATCCCCCATCACGGCCCCGATCAGGGTATTGAGGAAGATCAGCGCTATCGGCAAGCCGATCGGCATGCAGGACATCAACAGAGAAGGCAATTCCGATTCCGGCATCATGCTGTCGGTATCGTGCTTCACGCTGCCTTCAAAGCCACCCGGCAGAGCTTCCAGCATCGCTTCGATACGCGGGCCCATGATGCGGGCATAGATGACAAGTGCGATCAGCGCAGGAGCGGTAATCACCAGACCCCAGCCGATCATCAGACCGATATCGACACCGAAGATACCGGCCACGCCCAGCGGGCCCGGGGTCGGCGGCACGCTTGAGTGGGTGATGATCAAGCCAGCTGCCAGCGCGATGCCCAGACCGATCACCGAACGCCCGCTGTTGCGCGCCAGTGAACGCACCAGCGGATTGAGGATGACGTAGGCCGAATCACAGAAGATCGGAATGGAGACGATGTAGCCCGTCAGCGCCATCGCGGCCTCTTCCTTGTTCTTGCCCAGCAGATTGAGGATGGCGTAGGCCATGCGCTGTCCGGCACCGGTCACCTCCAGCACCCGCCCCATCATCACCCCGAAGCCGATCACGAGACCGATGGTGGAAAGCGTCTTGCCGAAACCGGTGGTGATGGCACTGATGACCTCGTTGGGCGGCATACCGCCGATGAGACCTGCAAGAGATGCCGCGATGATCAATGCCAACAAGGCATGCACGCGGGTTTTCAGTACCAGATAGATCATTACGAAGATGGCGATGCCCAGGCCGATGATAACCTGTGGCCCCGCGACGGCGGCGTCTGTCATGGGATGATACTCCTGTAGATTGTTATTGTGTGGCGTAACGGCGACGCTGCCTGCTCTTGAGGTGGCTTGGCGTCAAGTTGCATCAACTGCAGTCACTTTCGAATCATTGCTGACACTGCCTGGCTGAAAGGAATGGCTAGCTCGGGACACATTCCTCCTGGTAGGCGTGGATTATCTCGGCAAGATCAGCATCTCCCGCAAATCCCAGCGCACTTGCCTTGCGGGAATCAAAGCGAGCCGGCCAACTGCCGACGATGGCGGCAATGCGGGCATCAGGCTCATGGCGTACCAGGTCCAATGCCTGCTGACCGGCGATGTCTTTCAGCGCCTGCAGCATCTCGGCGACGCTGACGGTGATGCCCGGCAGCATGAAGCAGCGCGAGAGGCCGAAATCAGCCGCCGGCACTTCCGCGCCCTGAATCAGGGCCGCGACCACGCGACGCGGCGACATCACGAACATCTCAAGCTCTGTCGGTACCGGGCAGATGGCGGTTTCGCCATTGAGCGGTTCGCGCAGGATTGAGGAGGCGAAGCTTGAGGCTGCAGCATTGGGCCGTCCCGGACGCACGATGATGGTCGGCAAGCGCAGCACGCAGCCATCCACCAGCCCGCGGCGGCTGTAGTCATTGATCAGCAGTTCCGACATCGCCTTCTGGGTGCCGTAGGAGTTCTGCGGTACCAGCGCGGTCATGTCGCTCAGTGTCTCGGGCAGATCGCCACCATAGGCCGCCACCGAACTGGCCATCACCAGCCGAGTCCCGTTCAGCCCCCGTGTCGCGCAGCCTTCCAGCAGCAATCGAGTCGCATCGAAATTGACGCGCATGCCGAGTGCCAGATCCGCTTCCGCGGCGGAGCTGACCACGGCTGCCAGGTGATAGATCACCGCAGGCTCACCGGCCAGACAGCGATCAAGCACCTCGCATCGGCGATATCGCCAGCCACGATCTCGATATCCAGCGAGGTGGCCGGTTCGACTGCCAGGCATGAAGCCGCCTCGGGACGTGGCGCCTCGATCTGATCCAGCAGGGTCAGGCGTGACAATGGCTGGCCGTTCAAGCTGCCCTTGTCGATCAAGGCTTGAGTCAGGCGTTGGCCGAGAAATCCGGCGGCGCCGGTAATCATGACGTGCATCGTGTGGACTCCTTGCCAGCCGTCGGCATGACGGCCCATGGCGTATTGTCGTTGTTATGGTTGTTGGCGTTATCGGCGTTGTTGCTGCCTTGCCTGATGATCAGGCGGTGCCGGACAGGCCGTCGTTGAGCCCGAAAGCCTGTCCCCAGCCGAGGCCTGCGCGCGTCTCACCGCGTGGACGATATTCACAGCCGATCCAGCCGTCGTAGCCCAGGCTTTCCAGCCGGGCGAACAGCGCCGGATAGTGCACTTCCCCCACGTCCGGCTCGTGACGGTCCGGCACGCCGGCGATCTGCACATGGCCCATGTGTGCGAACTGCGCTTCCAGATTGCGGATCAAGTCACCCTCGACGATCTGGCAGTGGTAGAGATCGAACTGCACCTTGAGGTTGGCGGCGCCAACCCGGGCGAGAATCTCGCGTGCCTGCGCCTGGCCACTCAGATAGAAGCCGGGCATGTCGCGCGGGTTGATCGGTTCGATCAGCAGTGTCTTGCCGACCTTGGCAAGCTCGGCAGCGGCGTAACGCAGGTTGCTGAGGTAGGTCTCGGTATAACGGGCACGTGTCGCATCATCCGCGCCTTGTGGCACCAACCCCGCCATGGCATGCACGCGCGGACAGTCGAGCGCTTCGGCATAGCGGATCGCCTCGGCCACCGAGGCCCGAAACTCCTCCTCGCGCCCCGGCAGACAGGTCAGGCCGCGCTCACCGGCCTCCCAGTCGCCCGGGGGCAGATTGAACAGCACCTGCGACAACTGGTGTTCATCGAGCCTTGCGCGCAGTTCTTCCGGGGAATAGGCATAGGGGAAGAGATATTCGACCCCGCGAAAACCGCTGTCGGCCGCAGCCGCGAAGCGATCAAGAAAGTCATGCTCGGTGAACAGCATGCTGAGATTGGCGGCCAATCGGGTCATGTCAGATCCTTGGAATTCACAGACGAAGAGGTCATCACTCAGGGGCGGCCGAACTTGGCTTCGAGTTCCGCCACCTGTTCCGGGCTCAGCCCACGCGGATTCTTGCCCTGCAGCAGCAGGAACAGCTTGGCGGTTTCCTCAAGCTCTTCCGTGGCATAGACCGCCGCTTCCAGGGTCTTGCCGGCCACCACCGGGCCATGATTGGCCAGCAGCACGGCGCAATGCTTGCCGGCTAGGCCACGCACGGCATCGCCCAGCGCGGGGTCGCCCGGCATGTAGTAAGGCACCAGCGGCAGCTTGCCGACCCGCATCACGTAATAGGCCGTCAGCGGGGGAATGCACTCGCAGGGATTCACGTCCGGCAGGCAGGACACCGCCACCGAGTGAGTCGAATGCAAGTGGACGATGGCACCCGACTGCGGGCGCTCGTCATACATGGCGCGGTGCAGGAAGTGCTCCTTGGTCGGCGCGTCGCCATCGATCAATACGCCCTGGGCGTCGAGACGCGAGATGCGCGCCGGGTCCAGGCGCCCCAGACAGGCATTGGTCGGCGTCATCAACCAGCCACCGTCGTCCAGCCGCTGGCTGATGTTGCCGCTGGAGCCCATGGTCAGGCCGCGGTCGAACAGTGACTTGCCGTAGGTGGCGATCTGCTCGCGCAACACGTTGATGTCGTGCCGTGACTGACTCATGCGGTCTCCTCGCGAGGATTCATGGCATCCAGCACATCGAATGCCCGGGTAAAGAAGTCTTCGCCGCCGAAATTGCCGGACTTGAGGGTCAGCGAGAGCATCGCCTCCGGCTGCGAGGGGCCGGCGGCCGGGTGCGGTGCCTGTGTCCAGGGCACGCCGGGGTCGATCTGGCCGCCGATGCGCAGCTCACGGATGTCGAGTGCCGAGACCACCGCGCCGGAGGTTTCTCCCCCCGCCACCAGCAGGCGACCGACCCCTTCGCTCACCAGCGTGCTGGCCAGACTGGCCAGCACGCACTCGATGAGCTCGCCGGCCTGCTTGACGCCCAGTGACGCCTGCGCCGCCTTGACGCCTTCCGGCTCGGCAGAGGCGTAGATCAGAAATGGCCGGGGGTCCGCCGCCGCCAGTTGCTCACGGGCGAAGTCGAGTGCCGCCTCGAAGTGGGCATCGCTCGCGTTGAGCTTGACGGGGTCCAGCGCGAAGGCGGCATGCTGCTGGGTGAAGTGCGCCACCTGCTTGAGCGTCATGCGCGAGCAACTGCCGGACAGCACCATCGCGGCGCCCTGCGCCGGGGCCAGCACCGCCGCATCATCGATCTGCGCAAGCCAGCCCTTGCGGCGGTACTGGGCAGGCAAGGCCTGCGCGAGGCCAGAGCCACCGGTGACCAGCGCGTGCTCCACCAGCGCTTCAGCCAGTACCTCGAGATCCTGCTCGTCGAGGCTGTCACAGACCACATGACGCACTCCTTGCGCCTTCAGCGTGGCAAGTCGCTCACCAGCGGCCTGCGCTCCCTCACTCAACGTGGCGTGGTTGAGCAGCCCCACACCATGAGGGGTCTGGCGTGACAGCACGCGCACGATGTCGGCATCGGTCATCGGGTTGAGGGGGTGATGCTGCATGCCGCTGTCATTGAGCAGACGGTCACCCACGAACAGATGCCCCTGGTAGACACTGCGCCCGTTGATGGGGAACGCCGGCACGAAGGCGGTCTGTGTGCTGTCCAGCGCCTCCAGCAGCGCATCGGCGACCGGGCCGATATTGCCCTCCGGCGTGGAATCGAATGTCGAGCAGTACTTGAAGAACAGCTGGCGAGCCCCCTGGGCTTTCAGCCATTCAAGTGCCGCCAGCGATTCACTGATGGCCTGATCCACCGGGCAGCTGCGCGACTTGAGCGCGATGACCACGGCGTCGACATCGGTGAGATCCAGCGCGTTCGCGGTCCCTTCCTGCAGCGTCTCCTGCGGCACGCCAATCACCTGCACGGTGCGCATGCCGGCCCGTACCAGGTTGTTGGCAAGATCCGTCGCGCCGGTGAAGTCGTCGGCAATACCGCCAAGTACGATCGGCATCATTGGCCTCCTTCGTCATTCGCGGCAGGCAGGTTGAAGCTGCCGAGTCGCTGATAGACCTTGATGACAGCCGAGTCATCCTCGCGACCGAAACCGGCGCCACTGGCAGCGGTGAACTGCTGCAATGCGCTGCCGGCCACCGGCATGGCAAGCTTCAGCTCGCGCCCGGTGCTGTGCACGATGTTCAGGTCCTTGACGAAGATGTCGACGGCCGACAGCGGCGTGTAATCGCCCTTGAGGATGTGCGGCACGCGATTCTCGAACATCCAGGAATTGCCCGCGGAATGGGTGATGACGTCATACAGGGTGTCGGGGTCGATCCCCATGCTCATGCCCAGCGCCATGGCTTCGGCCGCCGCCGCGATGTGCACGCCGGCGAGATGCTGGTTGACCAGCTTGACGCTCGAGCCCGGGCCGGCGACGTCGCCCAGCCGATAGACATTGGCTGCCATCGCCGCCAGCACGCGTTCCGCCTTGACGTAAGCCGCGTCGCTGCCGGAGGACATCACGGACAGCTCACCACTGCGTGCCTTGACGGCACCGCCGCTGATCGGGGCGTCGAGCAGCTCCAGCTGCATGCCATTCAGGCGGGTTTCCAGTTCACGCGCGAAGCTCGGCGCCACGGTGGCGCACTGGATTACCAGGCTACCCGGCGCGAGTCGCTCGGCCAGCCCCCCCTCGCCCTGGGCTCCGAACAGCACCTGCTCGACCTGATCGGCATTCACCACCACCAGCACCACCACCTGACACTCGGCCGCCAGTTCCAGCGGCGAGGCCACCGTGCGCCCCCCTGCCGCGTCAAACGCCTGACAGGCACCAGGCGAGATATCACAGCCGATCACGTCCAGGCCTGCTTCCAGCATGGCGCGCGCACTGCCCATTCCCATCGCGCCGAGGCCGACAAGGCCAATCACTGGTGAAGTCGTTACTGCTGTCATCTGGCGTCTCCCGCTGAACCTGTTCCAAGTGACGATCAAGGCGGCCTCTTTCAGCGACATCGATCTGCACTTCCACGAATGTTAGCGCTATCATGTTAGCGCTAACATCATTAATAGATTAGGCTCCAAGCCACGACAAGCGGCAGATGAGAAAACGCGACAAATGTCTAATCAATCAGAATCATCCCGACGCAGCCGCAAGGGTGCCATGCAGCCGACCCTGAATGATGTGGCCCGGGAAGCCGGTGTCTCGTCGATCACCGTCTCGCGCTACTTCAACAGTCCCGACAGCGTGCGCGAGGCGACACGCCTCAAGGTCGAGGCGGCCATCGAGAAGGTCGGGTACGTGCGCAACCTGATTGCCGGCAGCCTGGCCTCGGCCACCAGTCGCGTGATTCCTGTCATCGTGCCCTCACTGTCCAACGTGGTGTTCATCGACGTTATCAAGGGCCTGCAGGATGAGTTCGAGGCACACGGCTATCAGATGCTGTTGGGCAAGACGGACTATGACCTGGCCCGTGAGACGCAGCTGATTCGTACCTTCCTGGGCTGGTCAGCCGCGGGCCTGGTGGTGACGGGTCTGCGCCATGACGCTGCGACGCGCCAGATACTCGAGCACTGGAATCAGCCGATCGTGGAGATCATGGAGCTGGGGGAAGGATTGGATCTGAATGTGGGAATGGATCATGTCGCCGCCGGACGCACCATGACCGAGCACCTGCTGGCACGCGGCTATCGTGACATTCACTTTGCCGGTGCCGAACTCGACCGCGACTATCGCGCGGCGATGCGCTACACCGGGCATCGCGAGGCGCTGGCCGCCGCCGGTATCGAGGAGGCTCCCCTGCTCGACCTGCCCGTGCGTCAGCAGATGACCAGCGGTGCGCAGGCGCTCGAGCGCATTCGTGATCAGCACCTCGAGTGTGATGCCATCCACTTTGCCAATGACGACATGGCCTGTGGCGCGATTCTCGCCGCCAGCCGGCTCGGGATTCGAATACCGGATGACATCGCCATCGCCGGCTTCAATGGCTTGCCCATCGGCGAGCACGTCACGCCGCAGCTCACTACCATCATCTCGCCACGCGAGCAGATAGGCCGTGTAGCCGCGCGCAAATTGCTGGCACGCATCCAAGGCGAGCCCGTGGGTGAGCTGAGTCACGACCTGGGATTCACGCTGAGAGTCGGCGGCAGTACTTGACTGCCAGTACTTGCTTGAGCGACTTCTGAGCCTCTGATGAGCCAGGCGTCAACGCATCAGTTGCGCCATCACCAGCTGCCCCGCCGCGACACAGACAAAGAACGCCGCCCCTGCAAGACTTGAAGAAAAGATGGCCAGCGCCAGAGATAATACGGCAGCGACCCACAGCAGTCGGGCCGGCATGCTGGGGGCTCGGCTACGCTCAATGGCCTGGTCGTCCGTGATCACGGGCCGGCACAGATTGCGGAAGAATCGGGACAGTTCTTCCCCTCGCCTGAGCGAGCGCCCGGGGGCGTAAAGGTAGCGGGCGAGGAACAGGAAGCCAACGACGCTGACAATCTGGATGACCAGCGCGAGTGCCAGCCTGATGTCCACCAGCTGCCGAGCGGGAAAGCTCCCCAGTCCCGGCAATTGCTGTAGCGCATCGGCATCCAGCCATAGATAGCTGCCGGTGGTCACGCTGATACCTACCAGTACACTCCCCCAGCCTGCCCAGTCCGGCGCACGAGTATTGAACAGCACCATCAGTGCAGGCAGCGCCAATGGCATCTGCAACAACACACCGAACATGATCATGATATCGAACAGGCTGAGCATTTCGAGGCGACTGAGGCCAATCACGAACGCCACCACGATGATGCCCTGGATGACACCAAAGGCGCGCCCTATCGTGACGAGTCGAGCCGCCATGTCACTCGACTCCTTCAACAGCGGCATGACCAGACGCATCATCACCCCGGCATCGCGATTGAAGGCGGTCGTGATCGGCGCGATGGTCACCGCCAACATTGCCGAAATCACCAGCCCCAGCACCCCTGAAGGCAAGTAATGAATGATGAAGTGGACGTAGGCGACGTTGGCGGCGTCCTTGCCGAGCTGGGGATACAGCGCTGCGAGATCGATACCTGCCGCCCCCATCAACCACGGGGGCAGGAACCAGGTGACGGGGCCAACGACGAAGAGGATAGAGGCCAACAGCGCGGCCTTGCGGGCGCCACTGTCATCCGCCGTGGTGAGAAAGCGATAGCTGGAGGTCGCATTGTTGATGCTGATGAACTGTTTGATCAACATCGCCGCCGACCACACCAGCATGATGGTGACGCTGTAATCACTGCCGCCGACCCAAAATGCCTTGTCGAACGCAGGCAGTGGCAAGTTATCACTCACCAGCAGACTGATGCAGAAGCCACCGATCACCAAAGTGAGCACCGCCAGCTGCATCATCTGGATGAAATTGTTGGCCGAGACGATCCATACGCCACCGACCAGAGTGATGGCAATGATGATGCCACCAATCATCACGGCGATGGTCAGGACAGAAAGCCCCAACACCGCACTTAAAAAGAGAGAGACACCATAGAGACCGATCGATGCGGTCATCAGCGTCAGGAATATTTGACTGACGACATACAGCAATTGCGTTGCCTTGCCGTAGCGCAACGCAATGATGTCGGAGTAGGTACTGACTCTGAGTCGCCTAAAGCGCGGCGCGAAATACAGCGCCGCCAACAGGAAGCCCAGCGCATTGCCCCAGAAAATCATCAAGACGGAAAAACCGTTCTCGAACGCTTTCTGGGCAGCCCCGGTGAACGTCCATGCGGAAAATTGCGTCATGAATGCAGTACTGCCTGCCATCCACCAGGGCACGTTACCACTACCACGAATGAAGCCATCCGGCGTTTCAGCACGACGGCGATAAACCACAATAGTCAACAGAATCAACCCAATGGAGAAAAACAGCGCCACCTTGTCCAGCTGTGTCATGAGACTCCTTTTCTCCTATGGTGCTATCGCTACCGGCTATCCCGAGGGCACAACAACGGCGCTACCCCGTCTGTCTGAGGTCAGCGCCATTGAACGCCTCGCATCACTGCCACTAGGCCTTGCTTCTCAGTAATAGTACTTGATGCCCACACGGCTCTTGAGCTGCCGAGTGTCAGAGCTGGAACTGGAGCTTACATCCGCAAACTCCATATACGGGAACCAAGACCCGATGCGACGGCCCGCACCCAGGATATAATCGTAGTTCTCACGGGTATTATTGTAGATATCCTTATCTTCATTGCGCAGGTAATTGGCTTCCAGCCAGTATTTATTCTTTCCATCCTTGTACGACATGGTGAAAGTGATCTTGTTCTGTTCATAATCATCGCTGGAATCTTCGCTATAACTGGAATATTCGCGACGATAACGCAGTGCTGTCGTCAGCGGAATGCTACTGGCTCGATAGCCGATGCGCAGCTGGGGTTTTATGGTGTTCTTTTTATCACCAAAGGCAATCGGCATTCCCGGCTGGATATACCAGTTCTCGCCGAGATTGAACTTGAAACCCCAGTCAATTTCAGTGTCACCGCGCTCAAGATTACCCATGGCAGATTGTGAGCCATCATCTTCTTTATCCGCTGCGAATTTGGCTTCCAATCCATAATAGAAATTATCGATGGAATCACTCACTTTGACACGCGTGCCATGTTGGTCGGTGTGGTGCTTGTATTCATGGCGAATATCCAGCGTGACGGCCTGTGCACTTGTCGCAAGCATCAAGCCCGCAATGGTGAGAGCGATATTGTTATAGTATTTCATGGCGAACCTCATTGTTTTTATAAAGTGTCAGTCAATTGACTTGCAGGCATCATCATTCCTGTCACGCACGCTTGGCATAGCGATGCACGGTGAGTGCCTACACTTGCTTGAGTCAGAATGGATCGATCCAAAACTGCTCATGTTGCGACACGTCTTATTCAACTCGAGATCATGTGCAGCCCGAACAGCTCGGGCGTGCAAAATGAATACGAGCGCATGACCTGTCGCGTAACGGCTTAAACCACGGGAGGTAGCAGCACGAGCTTGCGCTCAGCCCAGATCTTGGCGAGATCATCCTTTACCGTGATATCGGTAAAGTTATCCGTGGTGGAAAGCACGATGGCGCCAGTGCTCATTGTTATAAAGTTGTTTCACTGCATTATTTGACTCCGTATAGCGGATAGCATCGTAGGAACCATTTATTGCCGAGTATTACGTGTCCGCGTATTGATACTCGGCCTTGTCAGGGTGAGAGAATGATCAACTTTCGCTGACTAGCGTCTTCTTGCGAATCGACGCCTTGTCGCTGAGCGTCTTGTCGATAGAGGTGATCAGCAGCAGACCAATCGCGACCACGATGCCGCCACACAGTACGAAGACCATGCGACCCCAGAAGGGATTGGGCACCAGGAACATCAGCATCACGCCCAGACCCGCGACCAGAATCAGATAGCCGAGAATGTTGCGCTGACGGTTGTCCACGCTGCGGTGCTCGTCGTCATCACTGATCACAGGCGTATCGCGATTAGTGAAGAAGGTATCCACCTCGGCTTCACGCTCCTCGGACAGCCCGCGATAGAACAGCGTGGTCAGCGCGAAGAAACCGGCGGTGATCACGGTGTGAGCCATGATGCCCACGGCGACCTTGGTGTCGCTCCATTCACGAGAGGTCAGGTCAGAATCCAGGCCGAAGGTGCTGACGACGAAGTCCGGTGTCATCACGAAGCCCACCAGATAGGAGACCAGTCCCCCCACGACCAGGGTCGCCCATGCGGCCCAGTCCGGTGTCTTGCGAATGAAGAAGCCGAGCAACCCGGGAATGGTCATCGGCAAGCCAATCAAGGCACCGACGTACATCATGGCGTCGAAGAGACTCAGACCCTTCAGGGAGTTTATGAAGAGCGCAAAGCCAATGATCACCAAGCCAAAGACCGTCGAAGACAGGCGCGACATCAGGAGTAATTCTTTCTCTGAGGCCTTGGGACGCAGGATGACTTCGTAGAAATTCTTGACGAAGATCCCGGCGTTGCGATTCAAGCCTGAATCCATCGACGACATGGTGGCCGCAAACATCGCTGCGACCAGCAGCCCCAGCATGCCAGCAGGCATATAAAGGCTAACGAAGCTCATGTAGGCAAAATCCGCTGCCTTGGCGCCAGCCTCTGGATACATCGCGAACAGATCGATCCCTTCACTGGCCATGAACCAGCTCGGCATGAACCAGATGAAAGGACCCATCGTCATCAGGACACAGGCCAGCAAGCCGGCCTTACGCGCATTCTTCGAGTCTTTCGCGGCCAGGTAGCGATAGGAATTCAGCATGTTGTTGGTGATGCTGAACTGCTTCACGAAGATGAAGAAACCCCATAAGGCGAACAGCGACAGATAGTTCATGTCACCGCCAATCAGGAAGTCGACCGGGAAGTCCTGCACGATATGTGCCGGGCCACCTGACTTGATGATCGCCACGACGGCGCAGGTAATAGTGACGGCCATGATGATGACCATCTGCATGTAATCAGAGGCAATCACCGCCCAGGAACCGCCTGTCACCGACATGAACAGCACCACCAGTCCTGTCACGATGATGGTGGTTTCCATGTCGTAACCGAATAGACCCGACGTCACGATAGCCAGGCCATTGAGCCAGATACCCGCATTGATGATGCTGGTAGGCATGGACGACCAGGTGAACACCTGCTCATTGACGCTACCGAAACGCTGGCGAATGGCCTGGATCACGGTAATGACCCGAAGCTGCCGGAAGCGCGGCGCGAAATAGAGATAGTTCATCAGATAGCCAAAGGCATTGGCCATGAAGATGATGGCAACGGCAAAGCCATCGTTATAGGCCTTGCCCGCTGCGCCCGTGAAGGTCCAGGCGCTGAACTGCGTCATGAAGGATGTTGCACCGACCATCCACCACAGCATATTGCCACCACCGCGAAAGTAATCACTGGTGGTCGAAGTAAAGGTTCTGAATAGCCACCCAATGGCGATCAGAAAGAGGAAATATATGCCGATGACGGCAGTATCCAGATCGAAGTTCATGGCGTTGCACTCTTGTCATTTTCAATCTTGTCGTTGTTGTTTCGCACCCGGTAGTGCGCTGTTTATCGCGAGTCCTTCCTTGGGCCCGTGGGCTGATAACGTGTGCTGTTATCCTTGAAAAGTGATAATTGGACCGATCTCATAAAAAGCCCGAAAAACGCTTCATACAGGGCTTCGTGTGAGGGTTGATAAGTGAGTGGCTCACACCTCGATCATGGTGACGCCTGCGGTTATCTGGCAGACCCTGTCTCCCAGCGTCACCTTACCGCTGGGAGGTACGGCGTCTGGCTCTGCCACTACCAGCAACACTCGGCCAGTGCGGAAGGTGATCTCGAGCGCCTGTATGCCCCAGGCCAGCTCGCTTGCGGCGGGTAGCACACAGAAATTCAGTACTTCGGGGCGCGCCCCTCGGCACTGCTCCATGGATTCATCGAAGTGGCCGTGGCTTTCAAACAGGTTGTAGAAGACCTGTGATGTCGCGGTCAGACGCGTCATCACCTTGGCGTCATGACGCAGGTTGTGGTCCGGGTCATTGGCACCAACGCATAGCTGATAGGCCTCGGCAGGTGCTTGGGTGATCTGATGCCAGCTATGGAAGCTATCGCCATCAAGCCAGGTCATGCTGTGCGCGGTATCCGCCGGCAAATGTCCCACTTTCCACAGATGCTGATAGCCCGCTGAGTCACCCAGGGCTTCCAATGCGGGCAGTGCAGTGAACTCCCCTTCCCACCAGCGCACGACGTGTCCGCCATGATTGAAGGTGTAGTCATAGACGTGGGGCTGCGAGGAGTTGAGCGAGAAGATATCGACCAGCAAGGGTGTCGCCGTATGTCGTGTTTCGAGCAGCAACACCTGCCGCTGCATCGCCACATCGTCATAGGCGTTGTCACACTGTGCGTACGCGGCGGCTGGGCTTCCCTCGAGCAATTCGAGCTCACCGTGCAAGGTGTCGGCCAGCGCATGCTCGCCACGGTGCTGCGATTGCATGTCCACCACCACCAGGTTGTGTGCAACGCTCTGCTTGGCGTAGCCCTCGTTTTCCTTGAGGTAACGTCCGCCAAACTTGGTTTCCACATTCACCCAGCGCGCAAAACCGTATTCCTTGAGCACTTCCTTGCCACGCGAGAAGAACGTCACTCCCAGCTCATCGAAATGACCATGACCCATGCCATGCTGCCCCGCGGTGAGCACTGCATGCTGCGCTGCCATTCCTCGTCCACGCTTGAGGTGCGCATGAGCACCACGAGTCCCATCAGCACCATCCCGAAACATCTGACTGGTGGTCTCGACATCCGTGTCGGCATCCTGCATGGCACGTTCCAGCGCCAGGCCATTGGCGTGTAGCCACCCCCCCTGCTGCTGGCGTGCCAGTGTCAGGAGTTCAGGGTTCCTGGAGTAACGCCCCGCCAGCAACGCCATGGCGCAGCGTGCCCCCTCATCATCAAGATTCATGGTACGAGAGGCATCGTTGAGCGCCGGAAAACATCCATTCGGATAAGCACTGGAGAGCAGCACGTGCAGTGACTTCCCAATACGCCCTTGAGCATGCTCGAAGATGTTGCGCTCAGGGCAGTGGCGCGCCAGCGCCTCCGCAAAGAGGCACAGCGGATGGATCGCGAAACGGTGGTAGTACGGCCCTTCGACGTAATAACCCTCAGGCGAGAACAGCAGTGCTATCTGGGCGAGAAAGCCGCCGGTCTGTCCCGTGCCATCCAATCCATCGATCGAGATGTCCAGGTGTGATGGGCTCTCGATGACCATCGCACACATTCCAACCGCAGCCACCGCCCACAGCCCATGGTTATGGATACGGTCAAAGTCGTGGCGATAGGTCTCGGTGAACATCACCAACATCGGTTCAAACAGTCCCTCCACCAGATAGCGGGTATCTGCCTCACGCAATGATGGCTTGAGCAGCGCTAACGCCAGTGATGCATGGAGCAGCCAGATATGTTCATTCAGAATCTGATGGAACAGTTTGCCGGGCGGATTGGTATTGCGCGCTATCTGGAAAGGCATGTCGCGATAACACGTGGCATACCCCTTGAGGAGTTCATGGGCATGAGTGAGCGCTGCCGTATCGTCGTTGATGCGCCCCAGCAACGCCGCACCTTCGATCAGACGGGCATTCTCCTTGTGAGTATTGTGCTCGAAGCTTCCCGCCTCACCCTGTCCGGGAATCACCACGCCGCGCGCGATACTGGCCGCCACCTGCGACTCAAGCACAGCAAGACTGCGCCCGAGGGCATTTTCTGCCCCTTGCTGTTGGCGAAGCTCATTCAGCTCAGAAGCTGACCAAAGCAGATATTCACTATGTGCCGACATAAAAAGGTTCCATTGAAATAGGGAGCCAACTGGCTTCTTCAGGCCGAGCTGGCCCCTGCCAACAGCATGCTGTCGACCAATATTCATCATTGTTCTTTGATCCCTCGAAGCCCGGGGCATCGCGCCAGGCACGGCGCGATGGAAGCTGATCCCGAGAGGAGACAAGAAGCGCATCATCCCGACAGCAGTCTCAAGAGGACATGGAATTACCCGGAGCCAGTCATAGCAACGCACTCCAGCCTTGCCACTTGAGAGTTTCGCCGGCCACATCCACCTCGTGATCTCCCGCGGTGAGGAACGCCATGGCTAGGCGATGTCGAGCGCCGTCTTTGGTGTCCAGCTCCAGCACGCAGGCCTCATCACTGTCATGCAACAACCGCGACCCCGTGATCTGTGGTCGTGCATCGCGAGAGATTTCACGCGCTTCATCGAAGACACCATGTGTCTCGATGACACAGGCCACCGTCTGGCGAGTACCCTGTGAGCGAAGCATCAGATAGGGCTCATTGCGCAGATTGCTGTCCGGGTCATTCGCGCCGATGAAGCCTTTCACCAGCATGGAGGCGTCAGAGCACACCATGCGTGCCGTCACGAAGTGATCGTCCTGCAGCCAGGTGACCGCCTGCGATGCTAGCGCTGGCTGCTCATCACTGACGGCCATCTTCCACAGATGCTGATAGCCATTGGCCTCGCCCAATGCCGTGGGTGAGGCCTGCTGATGAAGCACCGGTTCAGACACCATCAATTGCCCCTGGAAGTGCAGCGGGTAGTCGTAATGGTGATGCGCGTCACTGCTCGCCCGCATGAGGTCGATCACCAGTGGTTCCGCGATATCCGGCAGTGTGACCAGCATCAAGCTGCGCTGGAGAGTCACGCCAGGCACATAACCGTTCAGACGCGCACTGGCGACTTGCAGTGCGGGATCGGATGCCTCGAAGCACACCAGCGTGCCGTGATGCTCACAGGCACGTGCCGTCTCCAGACCATGGTGAGACGTCTCATCTACGACCAGGGTGTTATGCGCCACACTCTGCTTGGCGTAGGAGCGGTTCTCCGGGGTGTAGCGTCCGCCGAACTTGGGCTCAATGTTGACCCAACGGCTGAAGCCATAGTCGGTCAGCACTTCATGTTGACCATTGTGATAGCCGAAATGCAGGCCATCGAAGTGGCCGTGGTCGAGTGCCGAGTGCAGGGAGGGATCACTGCCGTGTTGACCGAATGCCATGTACAGCATGCTTTCGCCACCACGTGAGGACGGGGCACGCAGAATGGCCAGCCCCCCCGCATCTCCTGTACTGCCATCGCTGATGAACTGACTGTCACGGGCCATCGGTGCCAGTGACGCCGTCTCGGCGAAACCAGCTAACGCCACGCAACCGGTACTGAGAGGCAAGCGCTGGACATTCTCACGAATCAACCCCGCCACGGCCGGATTGAGGCGCGAATCCTGATAGCGATGCAGTAATGCCGCTGCGCCGAGCATCGCCCCTTCATCAACCAGCCCCATGGTCTTGGAGCTATCGTTCAGTGCCAGAAAGCGACCATCAGGGAATGCCACTTGCTGCAGACACAAGATGGCCTTGCGGATGATCTGGTCGCGATAGTCATAGATGTCATGACGCGTGCCACTATTTACCAGTGCCTCGGCAAACAACACCATCGGACGCAGCGCGAAACGATGGTAATACGGGCCTTCCAGGTAATAGCCATCCGGCGAGAACAACTGGTCCAGCTGGGCGAGGAAACCACCGCTGACGCCATCACGCGCATTACCGTGAAGGGCCTGGGCGACTAGATCCTCATCCTCCAGCACCATCCCGGCAATCCCTGCCGCAGCGACTGACCAGATGCCGTGGTTATGCACCACATCAAAATCATGGGCGTTCTGCACGACCAGCAGATCAATCATCGGCCGCAGCAGATGTTGCTCGATCTGTTCGCGCTCAGTGGCGGGCAGTTCGGATTTGATGTTTCCGTAAGCATCCGCTGCATATAACAGCCACATGCCCTCATTCAGACATTGGTGAAACAGCTTGCCCGGCGGATTACTGTCCTTGGAGACATGTGCGGGCAACGCTTCATAGATGTCGGAATACCCCAGCAATAAGCGGCGCACGAAATCGAGATAGCGCTCATCGTGCGCTACCAACCACAGCTGGGAAGCCAGGCTGACATGCTGATAGTTGAGCTTGTGCCGGGCATGCTCTTCCCCTCCTGCCTCACCCTGCCCCGGAATGCTCATCGGCTCATCCAGGATAACCTGCATGTCCTGCACGGCATGCGCCAGGCGGCGCGACATCAGTCGTGTACTGTCGTGAGATTCGTAGGCAGCGCGCAGCTCGGCCAGCGCCGTACGATCAAATAGCAATGTCTGTTCCATGGCGTGACCACTCGTGATTATTGTTGGGCGCATTCAGGCAAGCGTCATGTCGGGTTACCAGACTCAAGGGCACATCTGGCCGCCATTGACGTCGATCACCTGGCCGGTGATGTAACCACTGGCCGCATGAGATGCGAGATAAAGGTAGGTCGGTGCCATTTCATGACATTGGCCGAAGCGACCCATGGCGATGCTGCCCGCGATGGTCTTCTTGAGGTCATCGCTCTTGTCTTCATGGAAGGCCGTATCGATGGTGCCCGGTGCGACGGTATTGAAGCGGATATTGTCCTTGGTGAATTCCTTCACCCAGTTGCGGTGCAGGTTATGGACCATTGCCTTGCTACCGCCGTACAGACAAGCCCCCATACCGCCGCCTTCGCGTCCGGCAATCGAGCCGGTGGTGATCACGCTGCTGGTCTGCTGGCTGTGCTTGGCAGAGGCGCGCAGGTGCGGAATGGCAAAGCGCGTCACCATCACGACCGAGCGGATATTGAGGTCGATGACATTGTCGAAGAAGTCATCATCGATGCCCTCAAGGCCCTGACGCCCTCCCAAGCCACCAGCGTTGTTGATCAGCACATCCAGTCCGCCCATACGCTCGACGGCTTGGTTGACCAATACTTCACACTGCTGGGTATCGCGCACATCCGCCTGCAAATAGGACACCTGCTCGGGGGCTGATAGCTCGGCCAACAGAGCTTCTGCCTCGTCTGCATGCCGGCTGCCGTGCAACACCACTCGGGCGCCGCCTTGACGAGCGAGCGGGCCACGTCCAGACCAATACCCGCGGTAGAACCGGTGACGAGAACACGCTTGCCTTGCAGATCATCAAACATCACGACACTCCTGAATTTCATTGGGGTTAAATTAGGTGATTGAGCTAAGGGTTGAGCCCAGTCTACGGGCCCCAAAGACACCTTGAAAAAAGCTGGCCCTCAGGCGCTACGGCCTTGAAGGTTCACCAAGCACTCGCAACATATTCATCAAGTGCCCAACAAATATTCGGTGAATATTATTTAGATATGTCTAATTTTTACAGTGAAAACAGGGGTTCCTGGGCCCTCTCGGGCGACCCTTGAATCGCGAGCATCACTCGCCGAGCATGTCATCACGCCGAGGGGAAAAGAGGTCCAACACCTGACTGTCGTGTTCAAGTGCGACAGCGCCATGCAGGGTCAGACGAGGGGCAATGAAGGCATCACCCGGCGAGAGAATGCGCGTCTCATTGGCGATAACCACTTCAAAAGCCCCCTGGAGCACATAGCCAATCTGATCATGCAGTTCATGCTGATGCGCTTTGCCGATAGCCCCCTTGCTGAACTTCACGCACACCGCCATCAATTGTTCGGTGCTACCGATGATCTTGCGCTGGATACCCGGCTCAACCACTTGCCAGTCATGCTGGTCTGTCAGAAAAAAGCGATCCGTCTTCATGTCAATCTCTCCGTGGTGACTTGCTGTGCTTCATCCTTGAAGCGGCATCCTTGCTGCCGTGTCTGTGGAGACTGTTGTCCTCCTCGCGTCATTCCATCCCGCGATGGCGAGAGAACAATGAACGCGATGTGATGCAAGAAGCACGTCAACTTGAAATGACGTTTTGAAAACCTAGCAGTAGTTTTTTATTTTTGAAACATCATTTCAATAACTTTTAGGAATATATAGCGATCTAATTATGACTAAAAAAGCGCTTATCACCTTCTACTGCATTGTGAGTAGGCGACGAAAGGTGTAAAAACAGTGAAGGGAACACTAAAATACAATTTCATAAATTTCAGAATAAGGGATGTCATGACTTCAGAAGCGAAGGTGGACAATGTCACTGCGGTGATGAAAGTGATGGCAGTACTGGAAGGCTTGGACATTGATCACGAGTCGAGTCTTGCAGACCTGTCCCAGCGCGCCATGATGTCGAAGAGCACTGCGTATCGGTTTTTGCAGACACTCAAGAATCTGGGATATGTCGCCCAGGATCCGGACAACGAGAAGTATCGCTTGACCATGAAAGCCTTCGTGCTGGGCAGCTCAGCACTGGGCAACATGGATTTGATCAAGATGGCTGACCCTGACATGGCTGCTCTATCGACATTGACACGAGAGGCGGTGCACCTCGGTACCCTTGACATCGCAACTGGCGAGATTGTCTATGTCCACAAATACAACTCGCACTTCAATCTGTGCATGAATACCCGCATTGGTGATCGCACGCCGGCGCATACGACGGCGATGGGTAAGGCCCTGATGGCCTACATGAGCGAACCCCAGCTCGAGCATGTACTTTCCAAGATGCCGCTTGAGGCACGCACCGAGCGCACCTTGACCTCTGTTGAAGCGCTGCGTGAACACTTCGCCGTCACTCGTGAGACGGGATTGTCAGAAGATCTCGAAGAAATGGATGATGGTGTCTGCTGCTTCGCAACGCCTATCTTTGATCACACTGGCAAAGCGATCGCAGCACTCAGCATGTCGATCCCGACCATTCGTTATCACCAGGACATCACCCACGAGTATCAGAGAATACTCTGTGAATCCGGGCGAAATATTTCCTCGAATCTCGGATGGAAGCCCAAGCGCTGAGCCCTTTCAGTGCGTGTATGACTCGTGCTATCCACGTCGTCATCTCCTGATATCAAGCCGTGCATTACCCTGCGCTGCATCATGAGATGACGACATTCTCTATCGCTGGACGTGCTTTAAAATCTACTTTTAAACCTGCTCCTGACGGAATACTGAACCAGCTTCAGTCTTCACCGCGCGACGCCTTTTCATATTATCCCTCGCATTATTCTCCGCATATCTGTCCATGCACTCATCATCTTTTGCTCAGGCTTGCTACTGCCCTCTGCTATGACCAATGGATAACCTGCAGCATTTCTCGCCAGCACATTGGCTGCATTATTTCTCAAGCAATCAACGACATAGCGAGCTTCATCGCAGTCAATCATGAGCGATCACTGTAGAGCTGGCACACTGCAATAATCCCATCAAGTCATTGTTTTTATTTAAATAAATAGCAATGAAATGACATTTCATTAACTTTAAATAAAATCTTGACAGTTGAAACGCTCACCCTCTAGCCTTCGAATGCTTCAACAGAAACACTTCCCATAAGCACAAAAAAGGCAGGATGCCATGCATAATAATCGGGTACGCCACCCTATTCTCAATGCCCTTATCATCGCGGCAGGCGCAAGTGCCATTGCTTCTCCTGCATTTGCCAATGATGCCCCGCCAGCAGACGCCTTCAACCTGGATACCTGGAAGCTGACATTGCCGATGGATGGCGATGGTGACGGCAAGGTGGATGAAATCACGGTGTCTGATCTTCAGTCCTATCGTCATCAGGATTATTTCTATCTCGACGATGAAGACCATCTGGTATTCGTGACACCCAACAAGGCGTTCACGACACCTAATTCCAGTAATTCCCGCACGGAGCTCCGCCAGATGTTGCGGGGAACCAATACCAAGATTGGCACCCACGATCCGAAGAACAACTTTGCGCTCGCGTCCCACAAGAATGCCGACAAATTTGCACAGGTCGGTGGCTATCTTGAAGCGACGCTGCGCGTAGACCACGTTGCGGAACGCTCGAAGAAGCCTGAGAGAAAATCAGCATTTTCTGTCGTTGTCGGGCAGATTCATGCTGGCAAGGACGAGAGTGTCATGGAGGAGAATGAGGGCTTCGGTCATGGTAACGAGCCCCTCAAGATCTTTTACAAGAAGCTCCCGGATCAGGAGACAGGCTCCGTCTTCTGGAACTATGAGAAGAATCTTGCCAAGGAAGATCCCAAGCGAACCGACGTCAGCTACGCGGTATGGGGACACGACTGGAATGAGTCGACTGATCCCGGCGAGGAAGGTATCGCACTGGGAGACACCTTCAGCTACAAGGTTGAGGTCAAGGGCGACATCATGCATCTGACCTTCAATGCTGAGGGCCATCCTACCCGCGATTTCGAGATCAACCTGGCCGATAATGTCGATGCCAATGGCAAGGTGGATAGCGATGATCTGCCGGCCGGTTATGCCGGTGATTGGATGTACTTCAAGGCGGGGTCTTACAACCAGTGCAATACCAAACCCTCTTCCAACGCCTGCGAAGGCACGGGCGAATGGAAAACGGATGAAGCCAACGGTGACTATGCCAAGGTGGTGTTCACTCAGCTGGATAGCGGCAAGACGCAGTAAGGTAAACACCGTTTTCAGGTGAAGCGCGATTGCGCTTGAGTGTTTGCATGCCATGCCCGAAACACCCGAATCATCAGCAGACATCTCTGCTGCGGTTCGGGTGTTTTGTTATCTGGACTACCCCTCGCCGCTTCTTACGAATGTTGGCGCAAAAAGTTAAATAAACGGCGCTTTTTGCTCATCCAATCGCACGCAACTTCACGACACTGGGGTCAATCGCGATGCAGACGCTCTAGCACCTCAGCAGCCTGAGCTCTCTGTATCCCTTTTTCATGAGTTATGAGGTCCGTCCATGAATCGCAAGACTATCCTGACATGCGCCATCACTGGCGCGGGAGATACCGCCAGCAAGAACCCGAATGTGCCGGTGACTCCGAAGCAGATCGCCGATGACTGCATCGCGGCGGCCAAGGCCGGCGCCAGCGTGGCCCACATTCACGTGCGTGACCCGGAGACCGGCGGCATCAGCCACTCCACCGAGCACTTCCGTGAAGTCATGGACCGCGTGCGTTCAGCCGACACCGACATCGTCATGAACATCACCGCAGGTGGTGGTGGCGACTGGATTCCGGACGTCAACGACCCGACTCGTGGTGGCCCGGGCACCGATATCCAGACCCCGGCCGAGCGTCACGCGCCGATCCAGGAACTGCTGCCGGAACTGTGCACCCTGGACTGCGGCAGCCTGAACTTCGGCGACATGGTCTACATCAACACCGCTGACTGGCTGCGTGAGCACGCTCGTCTGGTGCAGGCCGCTGGCGTCAAGCCGGAGCTCGAGTGCTTCGACCTGGGCCACGTCTGGTTCGCTCGCCAGCTGCAGCAGGAAGGCCTGCTCGACGATGACCTGCTGTTCCAGCTGTGCCTGGGCATTCCGTGGGGCGCGGAAGCCGACACCGAAACCATGCTGACCATGAAGAACAAGCTGCCGACCAACTCCAACTGGGCAGCCTTCGGTATCGGCCGCATGCAGATGCCGATGGTCGCACAGGCCGTGCTGCTGGGCGGTCACGCTCGCGTCGGTCTCGAAGACAACCTTTATCTTTCCAAGGGCGTGATGGCGACCAATGCGCAGCTGGTCGAGAAGTCCTCTGGCATCATCGAGAACCTGGGCTCCAGCGTGATGACCCCGGCCGAGACGCGCGCCTTCCTCAAGCTGCGTGATCCGTCCACCGGCAAGACCGCCGGCGACGTGGCAGCCCTCGAAACCGCTGGAGGTGTCGCATGAGCCAGTTATCCGTCATCGGTACCGGTGTCATCGGCAATGGCTGGATCTCACGTGCATTGGCCAATGGCTGGGATGTGGTCGCCTTTGATCCGGCCCCGGACGCCGAAGCCCGCACTCGCGCCTTCGTCGAGAACGCCTGGCACGCACTGGAGAAGGATGGCCTGGCGGAAGGCGCTTCCGTCGAGCGCCTGCGCTTCGCCGCGACCCTCGAGGAAGCTGTCGTCGGTGCTGATCTGATCCAGGAAAACGTGCCGGAGCGTCTGCCGCTCAAGCAGGAAATCCTCAGCGCCATCGATGCCGCGGCCGAAGAGCACGTGGTGATCGGCTCTTCCACCTCCGGCTTCAAGCCGACCGATCTGCAGCAGGATTGCAAGAAGGCGCCGGGCCGCGTCATCGTCGCCCACCCCTTCAACCCGGTCTATCTGCTGCCGCTGGTCGAGCTGGTGGGTGGCGAGCACACCTCCCCGGCGCTGCTGGAAGGCGCACGCGAAGACTATCAAGCACTGGCCATGCGTCCGCTGATCGTGCGTCGCGAGATCGAAGGTCACATCGCGGATCGTCTGATGGAAGCGCTGTGGCGTGAAGCCCTGCACCTGGTCAACGATGGCGTCGCCACCACCGAAGAGATCGACGCGGCCGTCGTCTATGGCTGTGGTCTGCGCTGGTCGCTGATGGGCACCTTCCTGACCTTCCACCTCGCCGGCGGCGAGCCGGGCATGCGTCACATGCTCGAGCAGTTCGGCCCGGCCCTGAAACTGCCGTGGACCAAGCTCGAAGCGCCGGAGCTGACCGACGAGCTGATCGACAAGGTCGTGGAAGGCTGCGAATACCAGGCAGCGGGTCGCCCGGTTGCCGAGCTGGATCGTCGTCGCGATGACTTCCTGGTCGAGCTGCTGACGCTGACGCGCAAGTACTGGCCGGAAGCCGAAGGTCTCGAGGGGCGTATCTGATGGACCTGCTCGAGATCACGGTGCCGCATGAATGGGTCGACTACAACGGCCACATGAATGATGCCGAATACGCGCGTGCCTTCTCGATGGCAGTCGAGGCACTGATGGAGCACGTGGGCCTGGATGCCGAGGGTCGTCGCGAACACGACCTGACCATCTACACCCTGGAGACGCACCTGTGCTACCTGGCGGAGGCGCACGAAGGCCAGACACTCAAGGTCAAGGTCCTGCTGCTGGATCACGACCCCAAGCGTCAGCACGTGCTGTTCACTCTGACCGATGCCGACGGCGGCGAGATTGCCACCAGCGAGCAGATGTTGATGGCGATGAGTATCAGTGGCGGTCGTCCGACCCCCTGCCCGGAAGCGGTGGCGGAGCGCATCGCCGCCCTGCCCCAGCCGGCAGGCGACGATGACTGGCCCAAGGCGGCCGGCCGGCGTATCGGTATCCGTCGCAAGACGGCCTGATACGCGCACCGGCAGCGTCAAGAGGTAGACCGTCCTTTCGAAGGATGGACCGACACCCCGTCAGTTTCTGGCGGGGTGTTATCGTATGCATGACATTTTTCCTTTCGGGCCAGAGACCATGACACACGAGACATCTTCACCGCTGCGTTGCCAGGCGTTCATCGACGCCTTCGCCGACGGCATGGCCGAATTGGCAGGCCTGTCAGTCGCCGAGAGCCGGCCTCAGTGCGAAGCCCTCTACGCGCGCCTGGCCGCACCACTCGCAGACGGCGTCACGCCAAGCGACGAGACACTGCATTCCGATGATGGCCACGTCATTGCCCTGCGACGTTTCCGCCCGACGCGTGAGGCGCCACGCAAGGACGGCTGTGTCGTCTATCTGCACGGCGGCAGCTGGCAGGTCGGCTCGCTGGATAGCCATCAGGGCGTGGCCTCAAGCCTGGCGTCACGGCTCAATCGTGAGGTCATCAGCGTGGATTACCGGCTGTTGCCGGAAGCGTCCTATCAACAGGCGCTGATGGATTGTGAGGTTGCCGTGCGTGAACTGACTCCTGTCGCAGTCGTCGGCGACAGTGCTGGCGGTCGCCTGGTCATGGATGTCTCACGCCTGCATCACGAGACACAATCGCCCTATGTGCTGGGCCTCATCTACCCGCCGATGGACCCGGTACTGAGCCTCGACAATGAAGACCTCGCCACACTGGGGTCGACGGCGCCACTGCTGAGCCGTGAAGAAATCGTCGCCATGTGGCAGCTGGTGGCCGAGGGTGACCCCTCGCACAGTTACGCCATGACGCCACCCCATTCACGGCAGGCACCGGCGCAGGTCATCGAAGTGCTCTCGGTCGAACATGACCCTCTCACGGCGCCGCTGGAGGCGGCCGTCGCCACCTGGAAAGCCCAGGGGGCGGAAGTCGGCTATCACTGCGCGACGGGGATGGTCCATGCCGCCCTGCACGCCCATCATGAATTGCCTGAGATGGGCATCGCCTGGCGTGATTTCTGTGACGCCTTGACGCGCCGTCTTGACGAGGCATGATGCCGCCCCGGGCGGTCGTGCCATGAAAAGAGGCCCGTACCGAT
>NZ_JEMF01000042.1 GCF_000591415.1 Cobetia crustatorum
CAGTCACGTCATGGCAACTTTTCATCCACTCAGCGAATGCAGTTTGCAGCTGCTCAGCATTCACCAGGGCCATCACCCTGGCCAAGGTATCGTGACTCGGCACGCCAGCCTCAAAATCGCCGTACTGGCGAAGAAAGTCCAACTTCGCGTGGCCAAAATCTTCGATTTCATCCCAACCTTCTGCACCACAGATCACCGCACAGACGATCAGAAACAAGATATCCGACAGCTGATGCTTCACTTTCCACGCCTGGCGGAAGTCGGGAACAATCGATAAATGGTGCATAAGAGACGGTGTCAGCATCGGACCATCCATGAGCGAAAGCTGCTAAATGACCACATGAGGTCCTTTTGGTAAAGCGCTACGAGGCCCGTCGTAGAGCGGTTTTTCATGCATTTTCCCTGGCTTATTAAACTGGTAAGCAAAAATTAATATTTGTTTTGGTAACCCAAGTATAGAATTTTTACTAGGAACATAAATATTTTCAACTTTAACGCCGGGAGGCGTGTATCTATCTGTAATTGTATCAAACTCACAAAACTTACAATATGTAACAGAATGGCCTTGAGTCAGTAATTCTGCTGCTATAGAGTCAATCAAAGACCAAATCGAATGAGCATTTGCACGATCAACGAAACAATAATTCAAGTCCACCTCCGCATATAATTTATTAACCTCTTTGGCATTTGTGAATAAAAGCTTGGATATTTGAGCGACATTAAGAATGCTTGTAAATATCGATTTTTCTTTAAGTTGTCTACAACTGCGCCATAAGCAATCGATCTTTTAGCTAAGGTCATATTTTTTTTTTATGATAGTATAATATTCTTGATTACAAATGATGTCTTCATTATTAATAAGCGAAGTATATAAAGAAAGTATTCCCTTATACAATTTAACACGGTCAGAAACTAAACTACCTTGTCGTATTAAAACATAATAATATGCTGTTGATAAAATACTAAATTTATGTCCTGAACTACTGAGTCTTAATAGTAAATCATAATCTTCACCATAGATTATTTTCTCATTATAAACATAAGGCAATGTATTCAAAATATTACGTTTAAATATTGGTTGAGCGATACCTATTTCAGGATATTCTAACAAGTTTTTAAAACTTACTCCCGTAGGTCCCGAAAGAGTTTTTAAAGATAGAGCTGAATCAGATCTTAATCCAATTTTTTCTTTCTTATTACTTAATATCTGATCGTCGGATACTATATCACTTGAAGTGTCAAGGGCAAAATCTATTAGGGTTTTAAGTCTAATAGTATCAAACCAGTCATCAGCATCTAGTATAGCTACCCACTCTTTCGTTGAATGTTCTATAGCGATATTTCGAGCGTTGCTAGCCCCTTGATTAGCATTCAGCTTGATATACTTAATTCTCGCATCGTCAATGGAAGATAATATTTTATGTGTATCATCTGTAGAGCAATCATCTACAATTATCACTTCCACATTACAGCTTTCTTGATGTAAAGCCGATTTTACTGATTTTTCAATGTAGTCTCGACAATTATAAGTAGCAATAATCACACTTACGTCATATACACCCTCTTTATTAATTGGACATTTATTCATTATCAAAGTTAATACCTTTTTGCAAAAAAGGACAGCTTTCTAATAACTTCTTTATTATAAATTCGTCTATTTTGCTTACTCTACATTTTTCAGATATTTTGTATATATTATCAATATTGCTCACATGATAACTAGGATTATAGTTACAATCAATCCCAGAATAATAATCTTTGAATTTGAAATCACCTCCTGTAATATCATTATTAATAGCAATCCTGCAGGAGGGTATGGAGTAAGCATCGGCTGCTATCAAACCATGTAGAGAGCTCGATAAAATTACATCGCAGGAAAGTAATTCATCTATAAAAGTTTCAATACTTTGCTCTATATTTATAATTTTTATATTTTTATCTATGATCCTGTTTTTTTCAAAAAAAGCTTTATCAGTATAGTGAGGAATTATACCTATAGAGTATTTTTGTTCTATATTTCTTGGATTGTAAATATATGGCATGATTAGAGCTGGGTCTCCTAATACATTAGGGCAGTCTATCTCTTGTTGAAGCAAAATATTCCTCGTGAGTTGTCCTCTTACTGCATGTACCTTCTTAGGCTTGAAGCTAAGACGTTCGGCTTCACTCATAAAGCCAGGCCCCCAAATTTCAGCAACCCCGTTGCGGTAATGCCCCCAAGAAAGTATGCTCCCTACAACCATATATTCTGTCTTTTTTGTCAATCCTATTCTTTGTGTTATTTTATTAAAATTATATTTGGGATAAAGTACATTTACAGCTCTTTTACCTGAGAGTTTGTTTATTAGATATGGATTAAGAGCATCACCCCAATTTTTAGTAGGCTGATACCATCTTGCTAAAATAGTACTATTAAACTTCATATCTGATTACCCTTTTAATAAATTTCTTAAATGCTTTTAAGTTATTATTTGTTTTCCTAACCTCTATAAAATCATAACAATCTTTATCTCGGATGATTTCGAAATAGTTTAAAATATTTATTAATATAGTTGATATCCTTTTATTAAAACTTTCTTCCGAGTATTTACTCCTAATACCTTCAATTACTTCATTGTTTTTATTCGACCAAAAATTTATTTCATGAGCTACTCTCGCGTAATCATACTGTAGAGAGTGAACTTCTATTTGAAACATATTGAACCCTGGGTCCATATGATCTACAAGACCGCCATTTAGATTACTAAATACAGTAGCACCACACATGGCAGCCTCTAACGGCTGCAAACCGAAGCCCTCTCCCCAGCTTTTACCAGTTTGATTATGCTCTCTAGATGAGTATATATATACTTTTGATGAACAATAATCTTTGATAAGCTCTTCTTTATCGATAAATTCATCGATAACTTTGACATTAAAGTTTTTACTAAGTTTAGGTATAAGCTTTTCTTTAACGTAATGTGTTGACTTTCTACTTACAAATAACACATCAATTAATCTTTCTTTACTTTGGTCAAGATTATTAATATTTAGAATGGGTGGTAATAAGTATACATGATTGAAAGGTTTTTGATGTAGCCAGTAGTTCATAACACTTCTGCTTACACAAATAATGGGCACGTTGTTAGGTATAGTTATATCCCAACCACTACTTTGTGCAAAATATATAATATTTTGAGGAGTTTGATTGATAACGTTGATCTTATTTATTATTTTTTCTACATCTGGGCCCCAAGTTACGACATACACATTAACTCCAGTGTCATTGATTAAATTTTTAGCTAATGCATCTTCTGTAACTTCATTATAAAATACTATTTCTGACTCATAAAGGTTGGATGTACTCTTATAAAAGTCCATAGCAACATTGAATCCACCTCCTTGGTAATCGCTTGTAGAGCCAGGGAACAAAAAAACTATTTTTCTCATTTATACACCAATAATTATCTTGATTTAATTTTTACAATGAATTATTTTTTGATAATGTAACTTGTCCATATCTAGCAAAGTACGGTATGGTGGGACGCTACAAAAATCCTCTGTAGCCGATGTCAATTAATCGAAGGCATTGTATCACCAGCACAAGCAATGAGTGGCTCAGAATAGATGTAGGTAGAAAATGGCATTTATTATTTCTTAACTCTGGCATCAAGTGGCGTGACAGACATCGTTCAAGAACATTAAGGCCCTTTGGACGCTGCTTACGCTAGGTTCTGTACGAAAAGTCGGCTCGTTGACAGCGGCGTATGCAAGCTACACATACCATCGCATAAAAGCTACGGGCCAACTTCTCATATCGCGTCGCAATACGACGGACCTCTTTCAACCAACTGAAAGAGCGCTCCACGATATTTCGCTGACGGTACATGGGTTTATCGAAACCCCGGAGGAGACCTGGACGGGGTATTCGCTTCATCTTTCGTTGAGCGATGATTGGCTTGATTCGAACGCGGTCGCAGTAACGGCGCAACTCATCACTGTCATAGCCCTTGTCTGCCACTATGTAGCGGCAACGCTTTCGTGGCCGGCCACGACTCCCCGGTAGATGAACCTTTTCCAGAGTGGGCATGAAGTACCGCGTATCCGATTCTTGCCCCGCCGACAGCGTGAAGTCGATGGACCAACCAAAGCGATCACAGATCAAATGGATTTTGGTTGTGATGCCGCCACGACTCCGGCCCAACGCATGGTCTAAGGGTTCTTCAGATCCCCCTTTTTACCTCCACCAGCGGAGGCGCGTGTTGCACGAACGGCGGTTGAGTCGATCATCCAGGTCTCGAGACCCATCAGGCCATCTTCGCGAAACCGCAGTTGAAGCCGCCACAAGACTGCCTCAAAGGTACCGTCATCACGCCATTGTCGAAATCTGGCGTAGACAGTGCTCCAAGGGCCATAACGTACGGGGAGGTCACGCCACTTGGCGCCAGAGCAGAGGGCTCAAAAGATACCGTTCAGCGCATCTGACTGTCGTCTTTCCTGAGCCTGCCCATCGATTGAGCCGGTGAGACAATGTCTTCGAGCAACTGCCAGTGGCTATCCGAGATTTCGTAGCGTCCTGTCATACCGCACCTATGCCGAATGTGCATGGGTCACATTAGCAAAAATGACTTTTCGTACAAAACCTAGGCAAGATCAATATACCCAAAAGTTATAATTTTAAAACATTAGGAGTGCTCTACCATCTTACTAAACATATCATTATTCTTGGTCAGCTCAACAAACGTTCCGGAGGCCTCAACTTTGCCATCTTTCAGTAAGTATAATTCATCACATTGCTTGACCGTCGCCAATCTATGCGCAATCATGATTATAGTCTTTTTTCCTGAAAAGTGGTGTATCGCATCCATTATCAGCTTCTCGGTAATGCCATCGAGAGCACTTGTTGCCTCATCAAGTACGAGCACGTCGGCATCATGATACAGAGCACGTGCAATACCTATACGTTGGCGCTGACCGCCTGATAATTGTACTCCCCTTTCTCCTACAACTGTGTCAATGCCTTCCGGAAGACTATCAATAAGATCTTTCAAATGAGCCACCTTGACTGCTCTTGTAATCGCACTATCATCGATATCGTGTGGACTTAATCCAAATGCGATATTCTCCCTGATACTACTATCAGAAAGAAAAATTGCCTGGGGAACAAACCCAATACTATTTTGCCACACTCGATTAATTTTCTCATCTACAACCTCTCCATCGATGACAAGTTTACCGTTTGTAGGCTGGATTAAACCAAGAAGTATATCGATAGCAGTAGATTTACCAGACCCTGATGCCCCAACTAACCCTACAATCTTATTCGCCGATATTTTTATAGTTATATCATCTAAAGCTGCCGTTTTTTTATTAGGATAGTAGTGTGTAATACCTTGTAGACTTATATTATACTTAGGCTTGAGCGTTTCTCTAAAGCTGTAGCGACTGCATAGACTTGCTTCGTCACTATTAAGACTTTCTTTTAAGTCAAATGAGATATCTTCAAAGGCTGCTATATTTCCACGAATATTTGTTAGACTTGTATAAATCTGCTGAAAGGCTGGTAATAACTTGAATCCAGCCAAAGCGTAAACTGAAAGAATTGGTAATATTTCACCAAGATTTCCATCATGAGCAGACAACAAGAACAGAATGAGGAAAACAACACTGCCAAATGCGATAAACTCTAGAGCGTAGCGTGGGACTAACCCCAAAGCCAAGTTAGTACCTTGAGATTTGGCAAATTTTTCACTCGCTTGCGTATAGCGATCAACAAATACTTTTTGTCTCCCTAGCAACAAAACATCTTTTATGCCTCCAAGTCCCTCAGCAAGGAGTTTTAACCTGAGTTTCTGCATCTTCGTAACGAAATCACCATTCTGTTTCAGTTTATTTTTGACAGTACGAAAAAGTATAAAATAAACACCGATAAATACTCCGATACCTGTTACGGCTACCCAAGGATTATAAACTAATATAGCTAATGATATAAAAAGTACTAAGACGATTTTGGCATTCATCTGCATCAAAGGATTGATTATACTGTTCGTAATACGTAAGCACTCCTGGGAAGTACGATTAACAAGAATATTACTATTTCCACTAGCGTGAAAAACCCAGGATTGATGCATATAGTGACG